>CBHTVR010000109.1:0-2170 GCA_966096795.1 uncultured Gammaproteobacteria bacterium | reverse complement strand
GCGCGGATCACCGCCTGCATGTCGCCGCGCACGCCGCTGCCGTTGTTGGCGAAGGCCGCCGCCACGCGGCCCACATAGGCCGGCGAAGGATTGGACTTCACCAGTTTCTGGATCAGCTGGCGGCCGATGAAGGGCCCGACATTCGGGTGGTTGAACAGCGCGTCCAGCGCGATCTTCAGGTCGGCGCGGGCCGTGCCGCCGGCGGGCACCACCACGCCGTTGACGATGGTCTTCTGCGCGGTGGAGTGATAGGCGTCAAGCGGCTGCATGGGCGTGGTGATGTCGGCATAGGTGCGGTAGTAACCCGAGCGCGCCGAGTCAAAGCAGTACCAGGCTTCGATGCTGGGGTTGCAACCGGCATAGCTCCAGCCGGTGAGCACCTTGGCCATGCCGCGGATGTCTTCCTGCGAATAAGTGGGAATCGGCTTGCCATTGCCATCGAGCATGCGCGTGCCGTCGGGATTGAGCTTCCACAGGCCGATGGTGAAGAGCTGCATCACCTCGCGCGCGTAGTTCTCGTCGGGCAGGCGGCCCGTCACCGGGTCTTCCTTCTTGTTGCCGATGTGCGAGAGCCAATAGCCCATCGCCGGCGACAGGGTCACGTCCTCGAGCAGGTTGCGGAAGTTTCCAAAGGCATTGCCGGCCAGCACGTCGTAGTAGGCCGAGTTGCGCATATTGTTGACATCGCCCACCACGAAGATCTGGCTCAGGCCCCAGGTCACGCGCTGGCGCAATTGGTCCTGGCCGGTGATGGCCTGCTTCCAGAACGATTCGATCGCGTGCTGGTTGCTGAAGTCGTCAATGTTCACGCCGATCGACTTCAGGTACAGCACATGCTGGTAGTGCGACTCGCGCGGCAGGCTGAACTGCTTGTCCAGCCAGGCGTTGTAGCTGCTGGCGGTAAGCGCCATCGCCTCCACATCGGTCGCGCCGAAGGTGGCCTGGTTGAGGAAGCGCGAAGCCTCGGCATTGCTGATGGCAGGCTTGACCGGCTTGCCGGGGCTCTTGCTGGCGGTGACCCGGCCAGCGGCGGGGCGGACGCGTTCCGTCGCGCTCTCGCCGGGCCGGTGGTAGCCCGCCACCGCGGCCAGCGCGGCCGCAGCGGCGAAGGCAAGGGCGAACAGGTAGCGTTGGGGGACACCCATGGGGGGCCTCGTCCTTGAATGGGTGTCCGGATAGTGCATCTGTACTATCCGACGTTCAGGAAGGGCCGGATGTGACCGCCATCAAGAAATTGCGGGCCGGCCGTTTCAGTACACCACCACGCTGCGAATCGACTCGCCCCGGTGCATCAGGTCGAAGGCCTCGTTGATGCGCTCCAGCGGCATCGTGTGCGTAATCAGCGAATCGATATCAATGCGCTTGTCCATGTACCAGTCGACGATGCGCGGCACATCGGTGCGCCCGCGCGCGCCACCGAAAGCGCTGCCGCGCCAGTTGCGGCCCGTTACCAGTTGGAAGGGGCGGGTGGAGATCTCGGCGCCGGCCTCGGCCACGCCGATGATGACGCTGGTGCCCCAACCCTTGTGGCAGCACTCCAGGGCCTGACGCATCACCTTGGTATTGCCGATGCATTCGAAGCTGTAGTCGGCGCCGCCCTTGGTCAGCGAGACCAGATAGGCGACCAGATCGTCCTTGAGCTCGGACGGATTCACAAAATGGGTCATGCCGAATTGCCGCGCCATTTTTTCGCGCGCCGGATTCAGGTCCACGCCCACGATCATCTCGGCGCCAGCCATGCGCGCGCCCTGGATGACATTCAGCCCGATGCCGCCGAGGCCAAACACCACGACTTTGGAACCGACCTCCACCTTGGCAGTGAAAATTACGGCGCCAATGCCCGTGGTCACGCCGCAGCCGATATAGCAGACCTTGTCGAAGGGCGCGTCCTCGCGGATTTTCGCCAGTGCGATCTCCGGCAACACCGTGTAGTTGGCGAAGGTGGAACAGCCCATGTAGTGGTGCAGCTTCTTGCCGCCGATGGAAAAGCGCGAGCTGCCGTCGGGCATCAGGCCCTGGCCCTGCGTGGAACGGATCGCCTGGCACAAATTGGTTTTGGGATTGAGGCAGTACTCGCACTCGCGGCATTCCGGCGTGTACAGCGGAATGACGTGGTCGCCGGGCTTGAGCGATTTCACGCCGGCGCCGACTTCGCGCACGATGCCCGCGC
>CBHTVR010000108.1:0-2201 GCA_966096795.1 uncultured Gammaproteobacteria bacterium | reverse complement strand
TTTCCAGGATGTGGCGCAGGGCCTTGCCGCTGTGGCTGTTCTCGCCCAGGCCCGACGCGGCCATCACCGCTTCATGGCGCTGGCGCACCAGCGGAATTTCCCAGGGGCGGCGGTTGTAGGCGCTGGAGGTGTACAGGCCCAGGAAGCGCTGTTCGGCGACGGCGCGACCGCTGTCGTCGAACTTGAGCACGCCGATGTAATCCATGTAACCGGGGCGGTGCACGGTCGAACGGGCATTGGTTTTGGTCAGGATCAGCGGGTCGAGCGTGGCACCTGCCGGCAGATCCGAAGCGGCCAAGCCCGCGAGCGGGCGCGGCTTCGCCTCGTCTTCCTTGCCGCGCATGATGCCCAGGCCCGTGCCGGGCACGGCGCTGAGCACGCGCGTTTCGCCCTGGCGCGTCACTTCGTATTCGCGATAACCCAGGAAGGTGAAGTGGTTGTCGGCGGCCCAGCGCAGGAACTCCTGCGCTTCATTGCGCGACTTGTCGCTGGCCGGCATCGGGCGAACAGCGAGATCGGCGGCGATGTCGGTCATGCGCGCGCGCATCGTCTCCCAATCACCAAACGCGGCGCGCACATCGGCCAGCGCCGCGGCGATGGAGTCCTGCAACTCGCGCATGGCCTCTTCGCTGGCGAAGCGGTCGACGTCAATATGGATGAGCGATTCGGCGTTGCCCTCGCCGATCGACAGCAGCTTGCCAGCGCCATCGCGCTTGACCGGGAACACCGGGTGGACGATGCCGTGCGAGCTCAGGCCATGGCGAGCCAGCGCGATGCCGACAGAATCCACCAGGAAGCTCATGTCGTCGTTGACGATCTGCACCACGCCGTGGCCCACGCCAAAGCCCGCCTCGGCGCCGGGATTGAACACGCGAATACGCGCCTCACCCGGCTTGCGGACGTCGGCGAACTCGCGATTGCTCAGGGCGATGGCGGCCCAGGTTTCAGCGCTGCGCAGCGCCAGTTCCTCTTCCGGAACCTGCGCATAGAAGGCGCGGGTGAAAGCGGTGATTTCGTCAGCCCGCGCCGCCGGCGACTTGGCTTTGACGGCGGACAGGATCGATTCGAGGGAAGCAGCTTGGACGCTCATCAGGCGCGGTTCCGGTCGGGCTGGAAAAAGGTGCGGAATTGTAGCTTCCCCGCGCCTTTCGAGCGACCTTTTCCCACCCGCGCGTCCGTGCTAGTGGCCTGCTCCGAGCGAGCGCAGGAAGGCATCCACCGCGTCGGTGTACGCGCCCGGCAGGCCGAGTTCGCGATTGACGCCGGCATGGTCCAGGTCCTGGGGCAGCACACTCACGCGCACACCTTGCTTCGCGGCGGCAGCGGCATAGGCCTGGGCCTGGTCGCAGGGCTGGTCGCGGCGCTGGCTGGAACACACCGCCAACAGCGGCCGGGCCGCAGATGTAATCGATTGCAGGGGCGAAGCGCGGCGCCAGCGTTGCGGGTCCTCGCCGAAGGCCTTGTCGTAGAACGGCAGGTGCCGCCGCTGCATCACCGCCAGCAGGTCGAGCGCCGCGCTGTCGAGCGCGACGGTGCCCAGCCAGGGCCGCGCACCGAAGGCCTCCACCCTGGCCGGATCCGAAGACAGCAGGGCCACCAGGTGCGCGCCGGCTGAATGGCCCATAAGCACGACCCGCGAAGGATCGCCGCCCCAGTCGCGGGCATGCGCCTGCACGAAGGCCAGGGCGCGCGCGACATCGTCGGCCTGCTCCAGGCCGTCGAGCTCGGGCAGCATGCGGTAGTTGATGGTGACGAACACATAGCCCTGCGACAGCCAGTGCGCGAGCTTGTTGCTGACCACACCGCGCGAGTCCTTGTCACCGATGCGCCAGGCGCCGCCATGCACCATCAGCAGGATTGGCCGCCCGCTGCCGGCGGCTTCGGGGCGATAGACATCCAGAGTCTGTTCGCCAGAGCTTCCGTAAGCAAGGTTGCGAATGGCGACAACGCCCGCCGGAAGCGGCGCCTGCCCTGCTGCCGCCCAACGCTCGGCGCCGCGCGCGCCAAGCGCCGCCACCGTGCCGAGGCACAACAGCGAAAGTACAACTCCAAGGATTGGCTTGCGCATCATCGGCACTCGTGGGGCTTGAGTGCAGGAACGCGTCGGCGCCGCCGTGGTTGACGGCGCCGGTAGCCGGATCAGCGCAGGCCGGTCTCGTTGCGGGCGATCACCAGGCGCTGGATCTCGCTGGTGCCCTCGT
>CBHTVR010000107.1:0-2216 GCA_966096795.1 uncultured Gammaproteobacteria bacterium | reverse complement strand
GGCGGCGGCGGCCTGTCGCAGGACCATTTCCTGGCCCAGGCCTATGCCGGCGCGCGCAGCCTGCGCCTGGCCGACGGGCCGGACGAGGTACATATCGCCGCGCTGGCCCGCTCGCTGCTGAAGGGCTGATCCTGCGCCTGTCCACCGGGCGGGCCCGGATGCGTTTGTCTTGGTGAGGCGCATCCCGCGCTGCCACGGAGACAAGGCATGAAGCTGTCCAAGTTTGGCCCCACCCTGCTTGTTGCCGGCCTTGCCGCCGGAGCCGGCCTGTTCGCCGGCTACACCGTTGCCAGCCAGCCGCGCATGGACGCGGCGCTGGGCCACCTCAACGCGGCCGAACGCGAGTTGATGGCCGCCGACAACGACAAGGGCGGCCACCGCCAGCGCGCGCTGCAGCTGACCCGCGAAGCCGAAGAGCAGGTGCGCAAGGGCATGCGCTTCGACCGCCGCAACTGATCACAGCCGTGTTTCGGGCGCGGCCGGCTGGCGAAGCCGGCCGCGCTGGGCGATGATCGGGCCATGAGCAACTTGGATTTGCCCGATGCAGCACTCGCCGATTACCTGCAGCGCGAGCTGCCCGGTTTTGTCGGCCCCTTGGCGTCCACCAAGTTCAAGGGCGGACAGTCCAATCCCACCTACCTGATCGAAGCCGCGAGCGGCCGGTATGTGCTGCGGCGCAAGCCGCCGGGCGTATTGCTTGCCTCCGCGCATGCGGTGGATCGCGAGTTCCGGGTGTTGCAGGCTTTGCACGGCGGGCCGGTGCCGGTCGCGCGGCCATTGCATCTGTGCCGCGACGAGTCGGTGATCGGCTCGATGTTCTACCTGATGCAATTCGTCGAAGGCCGCATCTTCTGGGATCCTTCGCTGCCTGACGTCGCCACTGAAGATCGCGCCGCTTTTTTCGATGCCATCGTCGACACGCTGGCGGCGCTGCACCGCGTGGACGTGCACGCCGTGGGCCTGTCCGACTACGGCAAGCCGGGCAATTATTTCGCCCGCCAGATATCGCGCTGGAGCGAGCAATACCGCGCCAGCCAGACCCGCGCGATTCCCGCGATGGACGCGCTGATCGACAAGCTCGACGCGCGCTGCCCCGCCGATGACGGCGTGGTGTCGCTGACCCATGGTGATTACCGGATTGATAACCTGATGTTCGCGCCGGACGCGGCGCGCGTGGTGGCGGTGGTGGATTGGGAACTGTCCACGCTCGGCCATCCGCTGGCGGACCTTGGCTATTTCTGCATGGCGCTGCGCCTGCCGCGCAACCCCGCCTTGCCGGGTTTAGGCGGCATGGACCGCGCCGCGCTCGGCATTCCTGATGAAGCCGCAATCCTTGCGCGCTACAGCGCGCAATCGGGACGGCCCATTCCGGAAGACTGGCCCTTCGTGCTGGCCTTCAGCTTCTTCCGTCTTGCGGCGATTGCCCAGGGCGTGGCGAAGCGCGCGCAGCAGGGCAATGCCTCGAACGAGAAGGCCGCACAGGCCGGGCAAATGACGGCGATGCTGGCCGAGGCCGGCCTGGGCTTGCTGCGCTAGCGACGCGCCGCTGACCAGGCCTGGATGTGACGGGCGAGTTCACGCAGGCCGTCCGTGAGTGCCGCGGGCCCGGGCTGGAGGATGATTGGCGACTTGACCTCGTGAAGTTCGTCGTCGCGCACGGCGGCGATGCCTTGCCAACCCGGCCGCGCGGCCACTTTCCCGGGGCGGAATTTCTTGCCGCACCAGGAACCGAAAATGATTTGCGGGTCGCGGGCGATCACATCATCGCCATTGGCCAGGATGCGGTCGCGGGCCAAGGATTTTTCCGCGCGTTCGGGAAAGATGTCGTCGCCACCGGCGATGCGCACCAGTTCGGCCACCCACTGGATGCCGCTGATCATGGGCTCGTCCCATTCCTCGAAATACACGCGCGGACGCGTCGGCAACTTCGCTGAAGTTGCGGCGACTGCTTCGAGCCCGCGCTGCAGTTCATCGGCGTAGGCATTCGCGGCGGCAGCTTCATCCACCAGCGCGCCGAGCCGGCGCACGTAGTCGATGATGCCGGCCACGCTGCGGTGGTTGCTGATCCACACCTCCACGCCGGCGCGGATCAATTCCGCGGCGATGTCGGCCTGGATATCGGAAAAGCCGATGACGAAATCGGGCTTCAAGGCCAGGATCTCGCCGATCTTGGCGCTGGTGAAGGCGCTGACCTTGGGCTTTTCGCGGCGCGCCCG
>CBHTVR010000106.1:0-2240 GCA_966096795.1 uncultured Gammaproteobacteria bacterium | reverse complement strand
GACTTCCCGATCTCGCTGAACTCGGTGTCCAAGCACGTGCGCATGCTCGAGCGCGCCGGCCTGGTGGAACGCACCGTGAAGGGCCGCGAGCACCTGCTCACCCTCAAGCCCGGCCCGATGGACGAAGCCGCGCGCTGGATCGAACACCACCGCCAGTTCTGGGAAGCCAGCCTGGCCCGCCTGGACGCCTTCGCAACACGCAAGCCCCCAACCCGCAGGAGCCGCGAATGAACGCCGTTGTCAGTCCCGCCGTAGTGCAAGTCCGCCGCCTGATCAAGGCCTCCCCCGCCGCGCTGTTCGCTGCTTGGCTCGACCCGGAACAAGTGGGTGTGTGGCTTTGCCCCTTCGACGGCACCCATACCGTCGCCACCATTGATGCCCGTGTCGGCGGCAAGTACAAGTTCGACATGCATACGCCGCGTGGCATCGTCGAACACCATGGCGAATACGTGGCGATCGAGCCGAACTCTCGCCTCGTGTTTACGTGGAACTCGCCGCACACTGGCGGCGACTCGCTGGTGACGGTGACCTTCGCGCAGAAGAACGGCGCCACCGAGCTGGTGCTGGTGCACGAGAAGCTGCCCACCGACAAGCTGGAAGCGCACAACAATGGCTGGAACAGTGGCCTGGACAAGCTGGTGGCGTTCATTGAAGCGCACGCAAGCTGAGTTGCGGCCACGACAAGGAGAGTTCGGATGAACGAGATCGTCATTACCACCCTGGACTGGGTGCCCGAAGGCCCGCGCGGTTATGTGCGCGACCTGCGTATCCGCTGGGCGCTGGAAGAAGCCGGCTTGCCGTATCGCGTCGAGACCACCTCCTTCAAGGATCGCGGCGCCGAACATTTCCTGCACCAGCCCTTCGGCCAAGTGCCCTGGCTGCGCGATGGCGATCTTTCCATCTTCGAAACCGGGGCCATCCTGCTGCACCTGGGCGAGAAGAGCGAAAAGCTGATGCCGCGCGACACCGCCGGCCGCAGCCACACGATTGAGTGGCTGTTCGCCGCGCTGAACTCGGTGGAAATGGCCAGCTTGCCGCAAGCTATCTTCCGCTGGGTGAACGATCCGGGCGATTCGGACACGCGCAAGTTCTTCGACGGCTTCCTGGTCAAGCGCCTGACGCATATGAACGCCGTGCTGACCGATCGTGAATGGCTGGGCGATTCATTTTCCATCGCCGATATCGCCATGTCCGACGTGATGCGCCTGGAGCATCGCTACGGTGGCTTGGCCGCGTATCCCGCGTGCCTCGCGTACGTAGAGCGCGCGATGGCGCGGCCCGCGTTCAAGAAAGCCTATGCCGACCAGCTCGCGCACTTCGCCGCAGCCGACTGAACGCGCGCGAATATCGGCGCGCATTGCGACTCGTTGTAATTGATTAAGTGGCGGTTTCGTCCCGCGCGCCCACACTGTGGGCAGCGGTGGCGCAGCAGCGGCACCCGCCCCGCACTACCCCCCACCGGTGCCGCGCGAAGGAGGGACGAAATGTCCAATCCATTTGTGCACGTGGAACTCAACAGCAACAACCTCGGCAAGGCGCAGGATTTCTACGGCCAGTTGTTTGACTGGAAAACCAAGGAACTCAGCTCGCCCGAAGGCAAGTACACCTCGATTGACGTCGGCCAGGGGACCGGCGGTGGCATGGCGGCGAAAGCCCTGCCGGGTGAACACTCCACCTGGCTGCCCTACGTGGAAGTGGCCGACGTGAAGGCCGCCACCCGCAAGGCCGAGCAACTCGGCGGCAAGGTGATCCGCGACGTGGTGGATGTGCCCGACAAGGGCCTGATGAGCATCATCACCGACCCGACCGGAGCCAACTTGGGCCTTTGGCAACCGCACTCGAAGATGCGCGCCAGCTGAGTTTCCTCGCAAGAAGGCATTGGAGCCGTCGGGAGGGGCGGCTCCTTCGATGCAATGATGCGCCTGCCCGCGCGGCTGCCTCAGGGCGTGCCGAACAGCGGCTTCAGGGCATCGCCGGTCACTTCCTGCAGCGTTCCGCCGGTCACCTGCACATCGGTGACCGCTGGCGGCGGAGTGCTGGCCGGCGAAGGCGCAGGGGACGTGCTGCGGGCGCGCATGGCTTCCTGCAACTGTGCCAGCGCCGCCTGCGTTTCCGCGCCGAGGTTGATGCCGGCGATCTGACCACCCGACAACACCAGCGGCGGCGTGCTGCCCGCGGGCGCGGGCGCGGGCGCGGGCGGCGCAGCGGGCGGCGGCGGATCGGCGGGCGCGGCGGGCGCG
>CBHTVR010000105.1:0-2324 GCA_966096795.1 uncultured Gammaproteobacteria bacterium | reverse complement strand
CCGCGGTAGCCCTGCACCGCGCCGCCGTGGAAGACCAGGGTGTGGCCGGAGTAGTCGAACACCCGCCAGCCCAGTGCGTACCAGGCATTGTTGAGGCGCTCGCGGCGCCAGCCCGATCCGCGCGTCTCGCCGGGCGTGGCGACCTGCGGCGTGTGGATCTGGTCGAGCATGCTCTGGGTAAGTACGTCCGGGCGATGACCCATCTGGGCGATCAGCCACTGCGACATGTCGTGGATGCTGGAGTTGACGCCCGCCGCCGGCGGCACGCGGTAGTAGTTGTCGTTCGGGCGACGCGCCACCCAACCGCCACGCCCGGCCACGTGCGGGCGCGCCCAGCTCGGACTGGCTTCCAGCGACTCGCGGCCGTAGGTGCTGTTGTACATGCCCAGGGGATGGAAGATTCGCTTCTCCACCTGGTGCGAGTAGAAGTCGCCCGTCGCGGCGAACACGAGATCGCCGACCAGGCTGAAGGCCACGTTCTGGTAGGCGTAGCACTCGCCCGGGCTGCAGGCCATCGGCGCGCTCGACAGGCGCTCGGCCAGCAGCGGATACGGCTGGCTGGCTTCGAGGTCACGGTCGTAGGTGTTGTGGGTCAGGCCGACGCGATGGCTGAGGATGTCGCGCACAGTGACGGTGCGGGCGCTGGCGTAGTCGCGCAGCATGAAGGCGGGCAGCTGGTTGATGATCGGGCTGTCCCAGTTCATGGCATCGTCCGCCACCAGCTGCGCGGTAAGCGTGGCGGCGAAGGCCTTCGACAGCGAGGCCAGGCGGAAGACCGTGTCGCTGGTGACCGGTTGGCCGCCGGGCGCGCCGGTCACGCCGTAGGCGCGCATGGACACGACCTTGCCGTTCTGCACGATCGCCAACGCCAGGCCGGGTAACTTCTTTTTCACTACCAGCTCGCCGGCCAGGCGTTCGACCTGGCGCGCCGCCGGCGTGATGTCGGCAACGCCGGCGCGGGCAGTCGCCTGCAAGGCGCGCGCGGGCGGCGCCGGCATTGGCTTGGGGTTGGCGGCCTGACTGTTGCGCACCGGCATTACCGGCACCAGCGCCAGTGCCATCAGTAGCCCGATGCATGCTTTCTTGTAAGTCATGTCCAACGTATGCTTCGCGTTGAAAGCGGCATTCTAGCCTGCGCCTGCAAGCGTTGGCCTGAACAAGCCAGGATGCATTTGGGCGTTCTGGTCACAAAACCAAAGGAGCGTGCGACATGGTCGGCATTCTGGTCATCCTTGGCTTGATCGTGGTGGCGGGCTTCTGGGCAGTGGGCATCTACAACGGCCTGGTCACCGGCCGCAACGCCTTCAAGAATGCCTTCGCCCAGATTGATGTGCAGCTGACGCGCCGCTACGACCTGATCCCGAACCTGGTGGAAGTCGCCAAGGGCTACATGGCGCACGAGCGCGAGACCCTGGAAGCGGTGATCAAGGCGCGCGCCGCCGCCGTCAGCGGCCTGGCCGCGGCCAAGGCCAACCCCGGCGACGCCGCCGCCATGCAGGGCCTGTCCAACGCCGACCAGGGCCTGACCGGCGCGCTCGGCCGCCTGATGGTGGTCAGCGAGCAGTACCCGGACCTGAAGGCCAACCAGAACATGATGCAGCTGTCCGAGGAGCTGACCTCGACCGAGAACCGCATCGCCTTCGCCCGCCAGGCCTTCAACGACTCGGTGATGGCCTTCAACAACCGGCGCGAGGTGTTCCCCTCGAACATCATCGCCGGCATGTTCAACTTCGCCGCCGCCGCCCTGCTCGAGATCACCGAGCCGGCCAAGCGTGAGGCGCCCAAGGTTTCGTTCTGAACTTTTTCGAGCACCAGGACCGGGCGCGGCGCCAGTCCAAGCGCCTGGTCTTCCTGTTCGCCATGGCGGTGCTGGGCATCGTCGTGGCGGTGGACTTTGTGTTCGTCATTGCCTTCGGTGGCTTGAGCGAAGGCGGCAGCTTCGGCGGCGCGCTGGCGATGGGCACGCTGCTCACCCTGGCCGTGATCGGTTGCGCCAGCCTGTTCCGCATGGCCTCGCTGCGCACCGGTGGCGCGGCGGTGGCGCATGAATTCGGCGCCACGCCGGTGGCCGAAGACACCACCGACTTCAACCTGCGCCGGCTGCGCAATGTAGTCGAGGAAATCGCCATCGCCTCGGGCGTGCCGGTGCCGCAGATCTTCGTGCTGGAAACCGAGTCGGCCATCAATGCCTTCGCCGCCGGCTATGCGCCCAGCGACGCCAGCATCACCGTCACCCGCGGCGCCCTGAACCGCCTCAATCGCGACGAACTGCAGGGCGTGATCGCGCACGAGTTCAGCCATGTGCTCAACGGCGACATGCGCCT
>CBHTVR010000104.1:0-2350 GCA_966096795.1 uncultured Gammaproteobacteria bacterium | reverse complement strand
ATTGGGGCGAGGCGATGTGCGCCACCCATCCGGTCTGGAACCAGCAGGACATGGCCGCCGGCCGCGCCGCACTGGCCAAGCTCGGCGCCACGCCCGAAGCGCGCGCCGCCAAGGCGCCGACGGCACGCGAGAAGGCCTGGCTGGAAACGGCGGAGATTCTTTACGGCGAAGGCACCAAGCGCGAGCGCGATGCCCGCTTCGCCGAGGCCATGCATACGCTGTCCGCGCGCTTCCCGAAAGACGATGAAGCGAAACTGTTTTACGCCCTGGGCCTGCTCGGCAAGAACCAGGGCGAGCGCGACCTGAAGGATTTCCTGGAAGCGGCGCGCATCTCGCAGGCGGTGTATCTGACCAACCCCGAACACCCGGGCGCGGCGCATTACTGGATCCACGGCATGGACGATCCCGCGCATGCGCAAGGCGCACTCGAGGCCGCGCGTTCGTTGTCGAAGATTGCGCCCGGTGCCGGCCACGCCCAGCACATGACCGCGCATATCTTCATGGCCCTGGGCATGTGGGGCGATGTGGTCAGCGCAAACGAGAACGCCGAGCGCGTGGTGGGCGAGGGCCTGGCCAAGCGCGGCCAGCCGAACTATCGCTGTGGCCACTACGCAGAGTGGCTCGAGTACGGCTACTTCCAGCAAGGTCGCGAACAGCAGGCGCTGCAGGTGTTGGCCGACTGCGAAAGCCAGGGCCCCGCGGCCGTCGCCTGGTTCCGCGAACATCCGGGCCAGCGCTTTGGCGCCGCGGCCACGCCCGAGGCTTTGGAAGGACGCATCCGCTCGTCCCTGGTGTTGATGCGCGGCATGGCAGTGGTGGATTCGCCGGGCTATGCCGCGCAGTACGCCAGCCACACCGACGATGATGCCGCCTTGGGCGAAGACGCCGGCTGGGCACAGTTCGCGCGCGGTCTGGCGCAGGCGGACAAGGGCGACGTGGTTGCTGCCAAGGCAACGCTTGAAGCCCTGCAAAAATCACTGGCCACCGCGTCGGGCCCGGACCAGTCCTCCACCACCCGCAACTACCTGCAGGTGATGGCGTGGATGCTGGAAGGCGCGATCGCGCGCACCGAGGGCAACACCGACCAGGCGCTGGCGAAAGTGGCCGAAGCGGCGAAACTCTACGATTCAATGGCCTTCGATTTCGGACCGCCGGCGCCGTTCAAGCCGCCGCATGAACTGGCCGGCGAGATCCTGCTCGCCGCCGGTCGGCCGAAGGAAGCGCTGAAGGAATTCGATCTGGCGCTCAAATGGGCGCCGAAGCGCGCCGCCTCGCAACTTGGCCGCGCCCACGCGCTCGCTGTCACCGGCGGTACTCGCTGACGAGGCGAGGTTCGCCCGTCTCTTGAACGAGACAAAGTGGGGCAGCGCCGAACCCTGCCCGCGGGCATACTGGCGCCTGGTTCTTCTGGAGCAAACCATGGTGCGTTGGACGCGTTGTTTCGGACTAGCCCTCTCGGGCCTGCTGCTCGTGCCGCCGGTGCTGGCGCAAACAACGGCGCCGCTGCAGATTGGTTCCGAAACCGTTCAATTCCCGCTGTCCGAGGGCAACGTTTCCGTCAGCGGCCGGGCGCCGTCGGTATTCGAACTCCTGGGCAAGGCGCTTCCGCCCGGCATTCGGCTCGTGGAGACTTACTACACCGAGGCCGATCTCAAGCGCACGCTACTCGGCATCAGCCGGCCGCAGGACACTTATTGCGCGGTGCAGACGCTGCGCGACATGGAGTCGTTGACCGTTTCGCAAGCGGAGTGGGAGCAAGGAAAACTGGAAATGGCGCGGCAATTGGGCGATCTGGACCCGGTTGCGCTGGGCAAGAAGCTGGGCCGCGAAACCAGCGCGCGCCTCAGTGAAGCCAGTGGCGCGAAAGTCGAGCTGAACATGGAAAAACTCAGCAGGCCGGTGGTGTATTCCACCGAAGGCAATGCCATCCGCTTCATCATGCAATTGCCGTTGACCGGCAAGGTCGGATCGTCGGACGTGGACGAACGCCTGGTGATGGTCGGCGCGATGGTCCGGGTGCGCAGCAAGCTGATGCAGGTTTTCCTGTACCACATTCGCCAGGACGAAAAGACTAGCACGCAACTGCAGACCGATCTCGAAGATCTGTTGTCGCGCCTGGAAGCCGCGAACCAGGGTAATCCGGCCGCTGCCAACCCGGCTTCAGCCGGCGCGCAGGCCCCGGCCGACACCTCGCATGCGGTACCGGAAACCGCGGTTGGACGCTAGAAATGAAAAAATTCTTGAAAACAAGCGATTTCAGGCTTGGCTACAGCGCAAACTTGGCCTACATTTCGTCTGCCTAGGGGATTTCCAGGTACGAACCCACCCACCCACCCAAGAACCATCGGGA
>CBHTVR010000103.1:0-2477 GCA_966096795.1 uncultured Gammaproteobacteria bacterium | reverse complement strand
GTGGCCTGGGCGTAGGTTTCCACCTGCTGGTCGGTGAAGAACAGGCCGAACATCGCGCAACTGCGCGTGGTCGTCAGCGCCACGCCCGCTTCGCGCGCGGCGGCTTCAAAGCCATCACACAACTCGTGCGTGCGCTTTTCCAGCGCTGCGTGGAAACCCGGCGCCTGGACCAGCTCCAGCGTGGCCAGGCCCGCGGCCATCGCCACCGGATTGCCGCTGAGCGTGCCGGCCTGGTAGATCGGGCCGCTGGGCGCGATCTGGCGCATAAGATCGGCGCGGCCACCATAAGCGCCCACCGGCATGCCGCCGCCGATGATCTTGCCGAAAGTGCTCAGGTCCGGGCGCACGCCATAGCGCTGCTGGGCGCCGCCAAGCGCAACGCGAAAACCGGTCATCACTTCGTCGAAGATCAGGATCGCGCCGTGCTTCGTGCACAGCTCGCGCAGATGCTGCAGGTAGCCATCGCGCGGCAGGATGCAGTTGGCATTGCCGACGATGGGCTCGACGATCAACGCAGCAATGTCGGAGCCGAGTTTGTCGAACAGCGCGGTGGCGGCTTCGAAATCGTTGTAGGGCAAGGTGGACGTCAGGTCCGCCAATGCCTTGGGCACTCCGGGAGAATCGGGCACGCCCAGCGTGAGCATGCCCGAGCCCGCCTTCACCAGGAAGGAATCGCCGTGACCGTGGTAGCAACCTTCGAACTTGACGATGCGGCTGCGCCCCGTGGCGCCACGCGCCAGGCGAATGGCCGACAGCGTGGCCTCGGTGCCCGAGTTGACCATGCGCACCATCTCGCAACTCGGCACCAGGCGCGTGATGGTTTCGGCCATCGTCACTTCCAGTGCATTGGGCACGCCAAAGCTCAGGCCATCGCGCATCACCTTGGCCACCGCGTCGAGCACCTGCGGATGCGCGTGGCCGGCGATCATTGGGCCCCAGCTGCCGATGTAGTCAACGTAGCGATTGCCGTCCACGTCAATCAGATAGGCGCCTTCGGCGCGCTTGGCGAAGAAGGGCTCGCCGCCGACCGACTTGAAGGCACGCACGGGTGAATTGACGCCGCCGGGCATCAAGCCTTGGGCGCGGGTGAAAAGATCATGGCTGGCCTGGTGGTTCATGGCGTGTACTTCTCGAAGCAGGAAAGGAGGGCGCGCACCTGCGCGGCGGGATCGGCGCTGTCGAAAACCGCGCCCAATACCGCGAGCATGTCGGCGCCGGCGGCGATCGCAAGCTTTGCATTGTCCGGGCTAATGCCACCGATCGCCACCGTCGGCAGTCCCAGGGATCGCGCCTGCGCCAGCAGTTCCAGCGGCGCCTGCGCGGCCTGTGGTTTTGTGCCGGAGGCAAAGACGGCGCCAAAAGCCAGGTAACTGGCGCCAGCATCGCGGGCCGCCTGCGCGCGCTCGGGGCGGTTGTAGCAGGATGCGCCGAGAATCGCGTCCGGCCCCATGGCGGCGCGCGCCTGCGCCAGGTCGCCATCGTGCTCGCCCAGGTGGGCGCCATCCGCGCCGAGTTCAGCGGCCAGGCGCCAGTCGTCATTCACCAGAAGGGGCAGTCCGAGGGCGCGGCACAGGGGCAGCAAAGCCTTAACCTGGGCGCGGCGCAGGGCAGCGTCGGCGGCCTTGTTCCGGTACTGCAACAGCACCACGCCCGGCAGTGCGGCCTCGCGCACCCGCTCCAGCAAGCGCCCGGTGTCGGGCTCGTCCGGCGTGAGCAAGTAAAGGCCGCGTAGCGCGGTTCGTGACGGGGTCTTCATGTCTTCGCCGCAGGCGGGATGCGACAATGATACCTCCCCGGATTTCCAAACCTTTCCCGAGATGGCAATGAGCGAGTCACAGCCTTACCGCAGCTGGATGTGCGTAGTTTGCGGTTTCATCTATGACGAGGCCGAAGGCCTGCCCGACGAGGGCATCGCCCCGGGTACGCGTTGGGAAGACGTTCCCGAGGACTGGTGCTGCCCCGATTGCGGCGTCACCAAATCCGACTTCGAGATGATGCCGGCCTGAATCGCGCGCGGGCGTCGCTCAGTTCAGCCGGCCGCGTTGGCCGCTGACTTCCACCAAGGCCGCGCGCATGGCTTCTTCGTCATCGGCGCCGGGCTGCATCTGCAAGTAGCGGGCGAGGTCCTCGCGCGCGCCCCGGGCATGGCCCAGCTCACGATAGGCCAGGCCACGGTCGCGCCAGGCCTCGGAGGCTTCCGGCGTGATTTTCACGAGGCGGTCGGACGTGCGCGCCACCCGTTCCCAGTCGGCGCTTTCAAGATACAGGCCGTTGAGATTGCGCAGCATGCGCGCGAGGATCGCGCGGTGCGTGGCGGGCGCCAGGATCTCGATCAGCTGGACATCATCGGGCGGCCTGCCGCCCAGGTGCGGTGAAGCGCGTTCGCGCAATTCGTCGGCACTCACCGGCCGACCCTTGTTGTAGGGGTCCATCACCAGGATGCCGTCGTCCACCGGCAGTCGCACCAGGAAATGGCC
>CBHTVR010000102.1:0-2553 GCA_966096795.1 uncultured Gammaproteobacteria bacterium | reverse complement strand
AGTTTAGGTTTGTCCGACACCTGCCCGTCGCGCTGGGCAGGTCTGCGCATCAAGCCGACTTGAGGGCAGGTGTTGGATAAACCTCTAGGGAGGAAACCGCGGCGCATGTGGCAACGGTTGTCGAGGCATCGTTGCTATGGCGATTCGGCGTTGAGGCCACGCCGACGCAGCGCAGTTGCGCGCATGTCGACGGCCGCGAATGACGCGAGGCCACTGTCTGAGCGGGTGCGATGGCCTCCCGCGTGCCGTGGTGCATGGCTCGCCCACGTCGTTGTACCCGGGTCACCACCAGACGACACAAGCTCGCCCCGCACAGGCTTGCGATGAACAAGGGCCAGTGCTTGCTGGTGCCGGATCGTCGTGCCTTTGCTCATGATGGGGGCGCGCGGATCGAGGCTCGCTCGCGCGGGACGAACTCGACGATGTGCAGTGGCTGCCCGCAGTTCCGGCAGACGAAGGCCGGCGCTCGCGCCGGCGGCTCGCCGGTGGGCACTTCGACCTTGGCCTGCAGCGCGGTACGCGCCAAGACCAGGCAGTCGCGCCGATTGCCATTGGCCAGCAGGCCGTAGTGCCGGATGCGATGGAAGCCCCCGGGCAGCACATGCAGCAAGAAGCGGCGCATGAACTCCTGCGGCGCCAGCGTCATCGTCTTGTGGCGCACCTTCCCCCTGGCATCGCCCTTGGCGCGGTAGTCCTTCCATCGGAAGGTCACGCCGCTTGCATCCGCGGCGACGAGGCGACTGTTGGAGATGGCCACGCGGTGCGTGTAGCGCGACAGATAGGCCAGCACCGCCTGCGGCCCGGCAAACGGCCGCTTGGCATAGACCACCCACTCACACCGGCGCATCGGCGCCAGCCAGTCGGCGAAGGCCTTGGCGTCCTGCAGCGCCGCGAGCTCTCCGAAGAACTGCAGCCGCGCCGTGCGATGTAACTGCCCAAGCCCTTCGAGGAAGCGCCGCCGGAACAGCCGCGAGAGCACGCGCACAGGCAGGAAGAACCCCGGCCGGCAGGCCACCCAGCTCTTGCCGTCGGCGCTGAGACCGCCGCCCGGCACGATGCCGTGCACATGCGGATGATGCGTCAGCGCCGAGCCCCAGGTGTGCAGCACCAGCGTGGCGCCGATGCGCGCGCCCAGGTGCTTGGCGTCAGCCGCGATGACCTGCAGCACCTCGGCGGCCATGTCGAACAGCAGGCCGTAGATCGCAGCCTTGTTCTGATACGCGACGTCTGTGATGGGTGCCGGCAGCGTGAAGACCACGTGGTAGTACTCGACCGGCAGCAGATCATCCTGCCGGGCATTGAGCCAGCGCTGCGCCGCGTTGCTCTGGCACTTCGGGCAGTGCCGGTTGCGGCAGGAGTTGTAGGAGACCTGATCGGTGCCGCAACCGTCGCAGTGCAAGACGTGACCACCCAGCGCCGCACTGCGGCACTGCTCGATGGCCGACATGACCTTGAGCTGGCCCAGGCTCAGGTGGCCGCGCTGGGCGGCTCGCCAGGCGGGGCCATGCGTGCGGAAGATGTCGGCGACCTCCAGGGCGAGCCGCCCCACGACGTGGGCCTCACGACGGTGGCAGGTTCTCCAGGGGGCTGATCACTTCGCGCAGCAAATCGGTGGCGACGTGGGCGTAGATGCTGGTCGTCTCCAGCTTGGCGTGTCCGAGCAAGACTTGGATCACACGGATGTCGACCCGCTGCTCCAGCAGATGAGTCGCAAATGAGTGGCGCAGCGTGTGCATGGACACGCGCTTGTCGATCTTGGCCGCATCGGCGGCGGCGTGGATGGCGCGGTTGAGCTGACGGGTGCTCAGTGGGTCCATCGGATCCATGCCTGGGAACAGCCAGCCGTTGCGCAAGATCTTGCCCTGGGCGTGGCCCACGCGCCACCACACGCGCAGCCGCTCCAGCAGGATGGGCGGCAGCATGGCGTAGCGGTCCTTGCGGCCCTTGCCTTGCTCCACGCGCAGCGTCATGCGCTGGCTGTCGATGTCGCCGACCTTCAGCGAGATCACCTCGCTGGCACGCAGCCCGGTGCCGTAGGCCAGCGACAGCGCCGTCTGGTGCTTGAGGTTCCAGGCCGCCGCGATCAGGCGGGAGACCTCCTCGCGGCTGAGCACCACGGGCAGCGTGCGTGGCACGTGTACGGGCTGCATCTTGAGCATCAGCTCGGGGCGAGACAACGTGATGTCGAAGAAGAACTTGAGCCCGGTGATGGTCGCGTTGAGCGTGATGGGGGAGACGCCGCTGTCGACCAGGTGCAGTTGGAAGTTGCGCAGGTCTTCTGCCGAGGTGGTGTCAGGCGAGCGCTGCAGGTAGGCGGCCAGCTTGCGCACGGCACGCACGTAGGCTTGCTGGGTCTTGGGCTCCAGCTTGCGCATGCGCATGTCGTCGAGCATGCGCTGACGCAGCGGGGAGGCTGATTGAGTCGTCGAGTCCATGGTTGCTGCTCCGTCGATGAACGAGGCGGATTGCCTCGCCCATCAACTTCGCAGAAACCGCCCCGCAGCGAACCATCACACCGGGGCCGGAGCGGCTACCGCGTGAGCGGTTTAGTCC
>CBHTVR010000101.1:0-2592 GCA_966096795.1 uncultured Gammaproteobacteria bacterium | reverse complement strand
ACGGCCTGCTGTGGCGCGAAGGCAGCGGCGTGGACGGCATCAAGACCGGCCACACTGCGTCGGCGGGTTTCTGCCTGATGGCCTCGGCCAAGCGTGGCAACCAGCGCTTCGTGTCGGTGGTGATGGGCATTGACGCCAAGACCCAGAGCGAAGGCTTCCGCCTGCGCGAGAACGGCAATCTGAATCTGCTCGAGTGGGGCTTCCGCTTCTTCGAATCGCACCAGCTGTACGCCGCAAACGCCAAGGTCGCCACGCACAAGGTCTGGAAGGGCGCCGAGAACGAAGTGCAGCTCGGCCTGGCCGAGCCCCTGGTGATTTCCGTCGAGCGCGGCCGCTACGCGCAGCTCAAGCCGGTGATGGATCTGCCGAAGACCTTGGTTGCGCCCATCGCGAAAGGCCAGGCCATCGGCAAGCTGCGCGTCAGCCTCGATGGCAAGGTGATCGCCGAGCGTCCGCTCGTCGCGATTCAAGCCGTGGAGCAGGGCAACTTCTTCAAGCGCATGTGGCATGCCTTCCTGATGTGGTGGGAAAGCTAAGCGCCGCTAGATTGCGTTCATGAACCCCATATCGGGCTGCGCAAAGCGCCCGATATTCGGAATCACCAGCGGGATATCGCTGTTGGCCACGCCGAACCAGCGCGCCAGGGTGGCGGAGTATTCATCCACCGATCGCGAGGGCAGCAGCTGGCCCTGGGCTTCCACGGCATTGGCGCCGTTGATGTCCAGGCTGGGGAAGTCGCCGTAGATATCGCCGCCGCGCACGGAACCGCCCATCACGAAATGGTGCGAGCCCCAGCCGTGGTCCGATCCGCTGCCATTGGACTTGAGCGTGCGGCCGAAGTCCGAAGCGGTGAAGGTCACCACGCGATCGGCAATGCCCATGCGCTCGGTCGCGGCGTAGAAGGCAGCCATATGGTCGGAGACGATGCGCAGGCGGTCGCCGTGGTCGGCCAGGCTGTCGTGGTCGTCGAAGCCGCCAATGCCCACGTAGAAAATCTGCCGGCGATGGCCGAGCAAAGTACGCGCGTCCACCATGCGCGCGATCATCTTCATCTTGTCCTGCACTTCCATGTAGTCCGACACCAGGGCCGGGTCCAGGTCGGCGGGCACGCCGGTGAACAGGTCGTCGAAGTTCTGGCCCGCGGCGAGCGACGTGCGCATCAGGTCTTGCGCGGCGACGGCGCGGTTGTACACGCGCGAAGCCTGGCGCTCGAGCATATTGCCCGTGCGCGGATCGGCGTTGAGCGCGTTCATGGCATTGCGCCGCGTGTCGTTCCAGAACGACCAGAACTCCGAAGCGCCGGTATCAGAATTGATCGGGTAGGGCAGCACCGCGTCGCCCACTTGCCAGGGGTTGTTGCCGTTGAGCGAAACGCATAGCGACACCGCTGAAGACGTGTTCGCCGCCGCCAGCAAGTCGCCCATGCGCCCGGCCCAGCCGGTGAGCGTGGTGTAGTTGGGCACGCCCAGTTGCCAGAAGCGCTGCTGGTCGGAATGCGAGAACAACTGCGGCGGCACTTCGATGGTCTTGTTGATGTACTGCGTGCGCGTGGTCGGATACGACAGCACGCCGACATTGGGCAGGATGGCGACCTTGCCCAGGTCGTAGAGCGACTTCAGGCGATTCATTTCCGGCGGCAGGCCAAGCTGGCGGCCGCCGGTGAGCGAAGGCGCGGTAATCGGCAGCAATTCGCTGCGCAGGCGGGTCACGCCCAAGGGCCGCGCCAGCGAGCCTTCGCGCCCCATCACATAGGCGTCGTAGCCGGCCTGGTCATAGGGAATGACGGTGTTGGCGCAATCGTTGCCGCCGAACAGGAAGAAACACACCATCGCCTTGTAATCGGTGGGCAAGGCGGTGGACGAGAAGCCGGCCGCGGCCGCGAGGGTCTGCAGGCTGAAACCGAAACTGCCCAGTGCGCCCAGCCCGGCGATGCCGGCCGCAGAACCCAGGAATTGCCGGCGCGTGGTCATTTCTGCACCTTGTAGTCGGGTGCGATCTCGAAAAGCATCAGCGCCATCTTCACCCGGTCGGTGGGCTTGCTCGCCGACACCTTGCCCACGGCATTGATGATGATGCTGCGCGAAGCTGGCGAGAGCGAGCTGCCATTCAAGACCCAGTCCATCTGGTCCACCAGGGTGGCCGGGTCGTTCGCCACTGATTCGAAGGGCGCGTAATTGAGGTGATAGCCGGTGGCGCCATTGACCTCGCTGCCGGCCCAATACTCGATGAAGTTGTAGGCGTCCACCACCGTGCCTTCATGCAGGATCTGGAACTCCGGCCCGTACACCGCGTTTTGCGACATCTCGCCCGGTGGCAGGAAATTCGGGCTGTAGAAATTGAACACGCTGGCCGAACTCAGCGGGCGTTCCTGGAACACCGACTCCATCCACCAGACATTGAAGTCGTAGCGCCCGTCCGATGGCGGGGTGGTGAACACGCGGAAAAACTGCGCCAGCATCTGCACCGGGTCGCGCAGGCGGCCGGCGGTCTGGGTTTGCGTCTGCGCGCGGTCGCGTGCTTCCGGATCCAGCAGCACCGCGCGGATCACCGCCTGCATGTCGCCGCGCACGCCGCTGCCGTTGTTGGCGAAGG
>CBHTVR010000100.1:0-2636 GCA_966096795.1 uncultured Gammaproteobacteria bacterium | reverse complement strand
TCCCAGCCCGTGGCCTCGTGGTCCATGCCCATGCCGAGGTTGATGAAGCTCGACACCCGGCCCTCGACGCGGATGCGCCCCTCGGTCGGCTCATAGATTCCGGCCATTATCCGCAGTAGCGAAGTCTTGCCCGCGCCATTGTGGCCGCGCAGGCCGACCCGGTCGCCCTGGCGAATGTCCAGGCTGACGCCCTTGAGCGCCTCGACCACGGTGACGTGTTTACTGGCCGCGGCAATGCGGCCGCCGGTGGCGGTGGCCATCACCGCGCCTTTCAAGGAACGGTTGATGCTGCCGTAGATCGGCAAGTGCAGGCTGCAGTCCTGGAGTTCGATGGCGGCCATGGTTCAGACCCAGAACGCCAGGCGGCGCCGATAGCGTGCGAAGAAGGGCGCGCAGACCAGGAACAAGGCCGCGATGATCGCGAACACGCGCACATAGGTTTGCAGCGGCGGAATACCGTCCACGATCGGCGCGCGCACCACTTCCAGCAACAGGTGGAAAGGATTGGCCTCGGCCAGCCAGGCGCGGTCGCGCAGCAACTCCGCGCGCCAGAAAATCGGCGTCAGGAAAAAAGCCAATTGCACGATGCTGGCGATGATCTGCTGCAGGTCGCGGAAGCGCGCGCTCAGCGTTCCGAGCAAGAAGCTGGTGGGAATGGCCGCCAGCAGGATCAGCGCGACGCCGGGAATGGCCATCAGCCAGGACCACTGCGGCCGGATGCCCAGCCACAGCATGAAGGGCACGAAAGCCAGCAGGTTGTGCGCGAACACGATCAGGTTGCGCTGCAGGACGCGAAGGATGTGCACGGTGTAGGGCAGCTTGACCGCGCGCACCAGGTTTTCGGCGCTGACAAAGGCCGCCGCGCCCTCAAGCAGGATGGTCGAAACCAAGCCCCAGGTGATGATGCCCATCGCCAGATAGGGGATGAACTTCTGCGCGGGCACGCCCATCAGGTGGCTGTAGAGCGGGCCGATGGCGAGGATCCAGATCACCATGGTAAGGGTGATCCAGAACGGGCCGAGCACCGAGCGCCGGTAACGCTGGCGGATGTCCATGCGCGCCAGCATCATCCAGACGCGATGCGCACGCAGGCCGTCGGCCAGGTCCTTCAGCGCCAGGCGCCACTGCGGCAGCGATTTGAACGCGCTGCTGCCTTCGCTCATGCGAGGGCGAATTCCAGGTCGGCGCGCAGGTCTTCGACGTCTTCCACGCCGACCGAGAAACGCACGAGATTGTCGGTGACGCCGAGCGCGGCGCGGCGCTCGGGCGGAATCGAGGCGTGGGTCATGATGGCCGGGTGGTTGACCAGGCTTTCCACGCCGCCGAGCGATTCGGCGCAGGTGAACAGCTCGGTGCGCTCCATCACGCGGCGCGATCCGGCTTCGCCGCCCTTCACCCAGACACTGATCATGCCGCCGAAGCCCTTCATCTGGCGCGCGGCGAGTTCACGCTGCGGATGCGAGGCCAGGCCCGGATAGGCGACCTTTTCCACCGCCGGATGCATTTCCAGCCACTCGGCCAGCTGCATGGCGTTTTCGCAATGCGCCTTCATGCGCAAATGCAACGTCTTCAATCCGCGCAGCGCGAGGAAACTGTCGAACGGACCCTGCACGCCGCCGACGGCGTTCTGCAGGAAGGTCATCTGCTCGGCCAGGCCAGCATCATCACCGACCACGATCATGCCGCCGACCATGTCGCTGTGGCCGTTGAGGTACTTGGTGGCCGAGTGCATCACCAGGTGCGCGCCCAATTCCAGCGGGCGCTGCAGGATCGGCGAGCTGAAGGTGTTGTCCACCGCCAGCCAGATGCCGCGCTTGCGCGCGAACTCGGCCAGGCGGGCGATGTCGACGATCTTCAGCAAGGGGTTGGTCGGGGTCTCGCACCAGATCATCCGGGTATTGGGCTTCACCACCGCTTCCAACGCTGCCAGGTCGTTGAGGTTGACGAAGCTGAAATCCAGCCCCGCCGAACGCCGGCGCACGCGCTCGAACAGGCGGTAGGTGCCGCCATAGACATCGTCCATGCAGATGACATGGCTGCCGCTGTCGAGTACGTCTAACACGGTGGAGGTGGCGGCAAGGCCCGAGGCAAACGCGTAACCGTTGCGACCGCCTTCCAGCGCCGCCACGCAGCGCTCGTAGGCGAAGCGCGTGGGATTGTGGCTGCGCGAATACTCGAAGCCCTGGTGCACGCCCGGGCTGGCCTGGGCATAGGTCGATGTGGCGTAGATGGGCACCATCACCGCGCCCGTGCTCGGGTCGGGCGATTGGCCGGCGTGGATGGCGAGGGTGCCGAGCTTGTGCGGCTTGTCAGTCATGGCGTTCTCAGGAAGCGCGGCGGCGCAGGTAGTTGAGCAGATCAATGCGGGTGATCAGGCCGAGGAACTTCGCACCGTCAACGACGATCGCGACATGGCCGCGATCGAACACCGGCAGCAGCGATTCCATGGGTGCGGTGACTTCGAGCATGTTGAGCTTGCTGACCATGGCGGTGGATACCGGGTCGAGGAAGCGCTTCTCGTCGCCATACACATGCAGCAGCACGTCGGACTCGTCGACAATGCCGACGATCTTGTCGCCGTCCATCACCGGCAGCTGCGAGACGTCGTACATCTTCATGCGCTGGTAGGCGACGGT
>CBHTVR010000099.1:0-2642 GCA_966096795.1 uncultured Gammaproteobacteria bacterium | reverse complement strand
CCCCGTTGGCCGGGCAAAATCCCCCACCCGTGGCCGGGTCAAAATCCCCCACCTCCTGACCGCTTAGCGCTGCTATAGGAGGTCGCTGGAGAGCAATCCCGCTGGCAGGACGTAACCTTGCCTCTTCGACCATCGAAGGGGAGCATGGAGGGTGAACGTCTTGAAACCAAACAAACGAACCACAGTCGCCACGCTGCTGGCAACGGGCACCAGCCAGCGCGAAATCGCGCGGCTGACCGGGGTGGACCGCAAAACCATCCGCCGCCTGGCTCTGGGCGCGACCGGGCCGGAACCTGATTCCACCGCCCTGGCCACTGGGCCGGTGGCGGCAAATTCCTCCACCCCGGCCACCGGCTCGCAAGCTGAAATTCCCCCACCCCGGCCACCGGCAATCGACAGCGGACCACAATCGCTTTGTGAGCCGCATCGCGCCTTCATCGAGGCCCAGTTGCGCCTGCGCCGGAACTACACGTCCATCTACCAGGACCTGGTCGACCAGTTCGGCTTCGCTGGCCGCTACAACAGCGTCAAGCGGTTTGCCGGCCGGCTGGTGCAGCGCGAGCCGGAGCAATTCGACCGGCTCGAGTTTGGCCCCGGTGAAGAGGCGCAGGTCGACTACGGCGAGGGCGCGCTGACGCGCATCCCCGGCAGCGACCGTTACCGCCGGCCGCGCCTGTTCGTCATGACCCTGCGCTACTCGCGCCGCTGTTTCCGGCGCGTGGTCTGGAACTCGTCGAAGGAGACCTGGGCCCAGTTGCACGAACAGGCCTTTCGCTACTTCGGCGGGACGACGGCCTACGTGGTCCTCGACAACCTCAAGGAGGGCGTGCTCAAGCCTGACCTGTACGAACCGGAACTGAACCCCGTCTACAGGGACGTGCTGGCCCACTACGGCGTCGTCGCCGACCCAGCCAGGGTGCGCGATCCCAACCGCAAGGGCACGGTGGAGAACGCGATCGGACACACCCAGAGCACCGCGCTCAAGGGACGCCGCTTCGAGACCATCGATGAGCAGAATGTCTTTCTTGAGCAGTGGGAGACCAAGTGGGCAGCGCCGCGCATCCACGGCAGTGCCAAGCGCCAGGTCGAGGCCATGTTCCAGGAGGAGCGCATCCACCTCGGCGCCTTGCCACTACAGGGCTTCAGCTACTACACCGAGTACGAGCGCACCGTCGCCGACGACACCTGCGTGCGTATTGATCACAGCAGCTACGCGGCGCGTCCTGCCAAGATCGGCAGCCGGGTGCTGGTGCGCCTGTTCGAGCGCCAAGTCGAGATCCGCGACCGTCTAACGCTGGCCTTGCTGCGCACGCACCCGCGCGCTCAGCGCCCCGGCAGCGTGCTGCTGCCCGACGACGAGCGGCCCTTCAACCCGTCGCGCGAGACGCGTCGCATCCTGGCCCAGGCCGGCGATATCGGCGACGCCACGCTGCGCTTGTGCCAGCAGTGGTTCGAGCATGAGGGCCGAGTCGGGCAGCGCAAGCTGCGCGGCGTGGTGGGGTTGGCCAGGCGCTATCCGCGCAGGCTGATCGACCAGGCCTGCGCTCAGGCGTTGCAGGAGAATGCCCGCACCTACCAGTCGATCAAGAACTTGACGGAACGCCTGCTGGCGCAGGCAATGGCCGAGATCGACGCGCCGCGCCAGGCAGAACTGAACCTGGAGCAGCACCATCCACTGATCCGGGAAGGCGACGATTACGCCGACCTGTTCACGCGCGCGGCGACCGCCAGCGCCGCCATTGATCCGACCAAGGAAACGCCATGAGCATGAGCATGAATGAAATCGAACGCGCCCTGCGCGAACTGCGGCTATCGGGTATCCGCGCCACCCTTGACACCCGCGTGTTGCAGGCCCAGGCCAACCAGGAACCGTTCCTCGACACCTTCGCGTTAATCCTGCAGGACGAACTGGACCGGCGCCGCTCGCGCCTGATGGAACGGCGCTACCAGCAAAGCGGGCTCGATGAGCGTATGGCGCTGTCCGACTTTGACTGGCGCTTCAACCCCAAGCTGCCGCGGGCGGCATGCTTTGAGCTGCACACCCTCAAGTTCGTCGCCGAGGGGCAGAACGCGCTGATCATCGGCAGGCCGGGAACGGGCAAGAGCCACATCGCCAAGGCCGTGGCCTACCAGGCCACCCTGCAGGGGCACAACGTGCGCTATCTGGAGGCCGACGGCGCGTTCGCGGCGTATGGGCTCGGCAGCGATATCGAACAGCGGCAGCAACTGCGCACCCTGGTCGACGCCGACCTGCTGGTGCTGGACGATCTGTTCCTCGCGCGCCGCATCAGCGACAAGGCGGGCGAACTGCTGCAAACGCTGGTGCACCAGCGCTACAAGCTCAAGCGCAGCATCGTGGTGACTTCCAACCGAGTCGTGCAGGACTGGGGCAAGTACCTCGGCGACAACACCATGGCGACCACCATCCTCGACCGGCTGATGCATCGGGCCCACATCCTGGAGTTCGAGGGGAAGAGCTACAGGTTGAAGGAGGCAGCCTCACGGCTCACACGCTTGACGTCTACCGACGTCAAGCAGGACTGACAAGGCCGACGGCGGGAACATGGACTACAATCCGGACTGTCCTGCCTGGGGGAATTTGACCTGGCCAAAGGTGGGGGAATTTAACCTGGCCAACGGGG
>CBHTVR010000098.1:0-2871 GCA_966096795.1 uncultured Gammaproteobacteria bacterium | reverse complement strand
CGGGCAGCTTGATGAAGCGCGGCTCGTTCAGGCGCAGGTCGGTGGTGATCACCGCCGGCAGATCAACGTCGAGCACTTCCAGGCCGGCGTCCACTTCGCGGGTCACGCGCGCGGTGTCACCAGTGATCTCGACCTTGCTGGCGAAGGTCGCCTGCGGGCGGCCCCAGAGCGTGGCCAGCATTTGGCCGGTCTGGCTGGCGTCGTCGTCAATGGCCTGCTTGCCGAGGATGACGATGCCGGGCTGTTCCTTCTCGACCAGCTTGAGCAGCGCGCGCGCGGCGGTTAGCGGCTGCACGGCGGCGTCGGTGACAACATGGATGGCGCGGTTCGCGCCCATCGCCAGGCCGTTGCGCAGATGCGCCTGGCAGTCGGCCGGGCCGAGCGTGGCGACGATGACTTCGGTGGCGACGCCCTTGTCGCGCAGGCGCAGGGCTTCTTCCAGGGCGATGTCGTCGAAGGGATTGGGCGAGAGCTTCACGCCTTCGGTGACCACGCCCGAACCATCGGGCTTGACCTGGATGCGGACGTTGTAGTCCACGACGCGCTTGTAGGCGACCAGAATCTTCATGTTGGGGGTTTCCTGCGAGGGAGCCGGGGGCTCGAGCAAGCCGGCATTTTAACCGAAGCGGGCCTTCGGCGCGGAGTGAAACCGGGGCCGGACCGTACGGTCGCGGCCCGCAATTCAGTGCTGAGGGGCGCGGCCCAGGCGCGCCAGCACGCTGGCGGCGAAGCGCTCGGCCGAACCGGCCGCGTAGTGGAAGAACAGCGAAGGCTCGGTCAGCTCGAGCTCGAGCAGGCAGGGGCTGCCATCGCTGGCGCGGATCAGATCGACCCGGGCATAGGCCAGGGGCGATTCCTTCAGCGCGGCGAGCACGGCATTGCCCAGCGCCAGCTCGTCTTGGCCGGGTTCGCGGGCGGTGATTTTTTCCGGCGCGAACAAGGCACGGGTCGGGCCTTCGTCACGTTGCAGCAGCGCGCCCTTGCGGATGGCGTGGCTGAACCTGCCTTCGAAAAAGATCAGCGCAGTTTCGCCGTCCTTGTCTACGGAGGCGAGGTAGGGCTGTAGCAGCACGCTGCGTTTGGCATCGATCAGGCGCGCGATGTGGGTGGTTGCCGCTTCGACCTGATCGCGGCCATAGCGCTGGGCATCGCGCGAACCGGCGCCGACGGCGGGCTTGACCACGAATTCTGCCGCGTCGCGATGCTTCTTCAGGAACGAGGCCAGGGCCTGGCCGGCGTTGTCGCCGGGTTCGACGAAATCGCTGGGCACCACCGCCAGTCCGCGCTTCGCCAACTGTCCCAGGTAGTGCTTGTCGGTGTTCGCGCGCACCACGCCCAGCGGATTGAGCAGGATGGTCTGCGCGTCCACGCGTTCGGCCCAGGCGAGGAATTCCTCGAGGCGATCGGTGTAGTCCCAGGGCGAGCGCAGCAGCGCGGCATCGAAGCGGTGCCAGGACACGCTGGCATCGTCCCAAGCCAGGATCGGCGCTTCCACGCCCAGGGCCTCGAAGGCCTGCTGCAGCGGTGCCAGGTCTTCGTCCAGGCCGAAGGCGGCAACGGCGGTGACCAGGGCAATCTTCATGCGACCAGTGGTTCCACGCGTTCCACCCAACGCTGGTACATGGCGGCGGAAGGATGCAGCCCGTCGGCCACCAATTCGTTCGCCAGCGCAGGGTCGCGGGTCAGTTCGGTGATGTCGAGGAAACAAACGTTGCGGCTGCGGCAAACCGCAGCGGCGGCCACATTGTAGGTATCGATTTCGCGCGCGATCTGCGCGCGGTCGCGGCCGCTGGCCTGGGCGAAAGGCGTCACGCCCCAGTCGGGAATGGACAGCACCAGCACGCGAAACACCTCGCCGCCCGCGAACGACACCGCGCGCCCGAGCAGGTAGCTGAACTCGATGGCGTAGTCGGCGGCTTCGCGGCCACGGTACTGGTTGTTCACGCCGATCTGCAGGCTGACCAGGTCGTAGGGCGAGCGCATGTGGTTGGCTTCGACCTCGGCGTCAATGGCATCGACCAGCTCGTCCGTGCTCCAGCCGCTACGGGCGATGATCTGCGGCTCGGCCACGGCGGTGCCGCGGGCGCGCAACGTCGCGGCCAGCTGCAGCGGCCAGCGCTCGAAAGATTCGACGCCTTCTCCAATCGTGTAGGAGTCGCCCAGCGCGAGAAACTCGGCCGGTCGGCCACCGCGCGGATCGAGCCGGATCTTGCCCACTCAGGCGACCGCAGCGCTGCGCCGGCGCTGGGCCTGCGCGCGCCGCTCCAGCAGGGAATCGATGCGCCGGAACACTTCCGCCATCGTGCCCGCCTCCGGCAGCAGGGTGACGCGGAAATGGTTGCGCTGCTTGAAGTTGAAGCTGGTGCCGGGCACCACGAGTACGCCTTCAACTTCCAGCAATTCCAGCGCGAACAGGTGGTCGTCGAAGCCCTCCGCCGCATCGCCCACGACGGCCGGGAAGGCGTAGAGCGCACCCTGGGGCAGCACCAGCGACAAGTGCTCGCTGTTCGCGCAGGCTTCAATCACCGCAGCGCGGGTGGCGTGCAGGCGGCCACCTTCCACGCAGAGCGCGGTGATGGTGTCCGGGCCTTCCAGCGCGGCGGGCACGGCAAACTGGCCCGGCACGTTCGAGCACAGGCGCAGCGCGCTGAGCAGGTCAATGGCGTGGTGGTAGTCACCCAGGCGCGTGGCCTCGCCCGAGAGCAGCATCCAGCCGGTGCGCCAGCCGCAGGCGCGATGCACCTTGCTCAAGCCGCAGAAGCTCAGGCAGGGCGTGTCGCCGGCCAATTCCGCCAAGGGTTGGAAACGCGCGCCGTCGTAAGTGATGTTGTCGTAGATCTCGTCGGCCATCAGCAGCAGGTCGTGGCGACG
>CBHTVR010000097.1:0-2883 GCA_966096795.1 uncultured Gammaproteobacteria bacterium | reverse complement strand
CCAGCCATTGCTTCTCGCGCAACTGGGCGGCGAAATCCTGGGCCTGGGCGCAGCGGTCGGGCGGATCCGCGGGCGCGGCATCGGCCTTCTTCTCCGGCGCAGCGGCCGGCGCAGGCTCGGGCCTGGGGGCCAGGCGTCGTTCAACCTGCTCGGACAATTCGCGCACGGTCTGTTGGTCGCGCGAGCGCTTGGCCTCGGCCTGGGCCTGCTGCTCGGGTGTCGGCGGCGGCTCGGCCGTGGCATCGCGACGCCACACTTCGGTGCTGCCCTTCGCACAGGGGCCCGACTGGATGCTGGTAGCGCCGCTGGCATCCACGCACTTGAACAGCAAGTTCTTGTCGGCGGCCTGCGCCGTGCTCGCCCATCCGGCGCAGAGCAAGACGCACAGGCCCGGGATCAATGTCATCGCACGCATCTCGGTGCTCCTTTCAGGCGCGGCCGGCGTCGGCGCCACCGCGGTGCAGGGGGTCGGGAAAGTTTGCACCGGCCTGCGTGAACGACAGCGACACCGAATTCAGGCAATGGCGATCGCCGGTCGGCGGCGGGCCGTCGGGAAAGACATGGCCCAGGTGGCTGTGGCAGCGCGCGCAGACGATTTCGTTGCGCACCATGCCGTAGCTGGTGTCGCGGCGCACTTCGACATGGGCATCGTCGAATGGCGCGAAGAAACTCGGCCAGCCGGTGCCAGAATCGAACTTGGCGTTGGAACGGAACAGCGGCAGTCCGCACAGCCGGCAGCAGTAGACGCCATCGAGCTTGTTGTCCAGGAACACGCCGCAGAAAGCGCGTTCGGTGCCGTGCTCAAGCAGCACGCGGCGCTCGTCCTCGCTCAAGCCCGCCGTCAGTTGCTGGCGTTGCTGGCTCGACGGGGGGCTCAGGTCGAAGGCACTCATGATCACTTCTCCGGGACGGCGGGCAGGGGCAATATGGGCGCCAGTTGCGCTTTCGACAATAGGACCGACCATGAACCTGCGCCTGATCATGCTGTTGTTCGTGCTGGGCCTGGTGGCGGCGCTGGGCTTGCGCACCTGCCACGCCGATGTCGGAGCCGGCGCGCAAGCGCCGGCGCCCGAATCCGCGCCCCTGCCCTTCGCCATTACCGAAGTGGCCAACTTCGACGAGCCCTGGGCCATGGCTTTCCTGCCTGATGGCCGCTTGCTGGTAACTGAAAAAGCGGGCCATCTGAAACTGCTCAAGCCCGGCGGCGAGATTGCCGACATCGGCGGCGTGCCGGCGGTGGACTACGGCGGCCAGGGCGGTCTGGGCGATGTCGTGCTGCATCCGAAATTCGCCGAGAACGGTCTGGTTTACCTGAGTTTCGTCGAAGCTGGCGAAGGCGACACCCGAGGCGCCGCAGTGGCACGCGCGCGCCTGGTGCTGGAAGGCGATGGCGGCCACCTGGAAAACCTGCAGGTCCTCTGGCGCCAGGTACCCAAGGTGGCGGGCAACGGCCACTACGGCCACCGCATCGCCTTCGACAGCGATGGCAAGCTCTGGATCAGTTCGGGCGAACGGCAGAAATTCGACCCCGCCCAGGACATGGCCAGCAACCTCGGCAAGATCCTGCGCCTGAACGACGACGGTAGCGTGCCCGCCGACAATCCCTTCGCCGCGCAAGGCGGTGTGGCGGCACAGGTGTGGACCCTGGGCCATCGCAATCCGCTCGGCCTGGCCTTCGATGCGCAAGGCCGGCCCTGGGTGCTCGAAATGGGCCCACAAGGCGGCGACGAATTGAACCTGATCTTGCGCGGGCGCAATTACGGTTGGCCCAAAGTGTCCAACGGCGACAATTACGATGGCAGTGTCATTCCCGATCACGACACCGCACCGCAGTTCGAAGCGCCAAAAATCAGCTGGACGCCGGTCATCGCGCCGGCCGGGCTGATCTTCTACAGTGGCGCTGAATTTCCCGCGTGGCAAGGCAATGCCCTGGCGCCGGGCCTGCGCTCGCAGGCCATCATCCGCATCGCGTTCGACGGTGACAGCGCCCATGAAGTGGCGCGCTACGCGATGGAAAAACGCATGCGCGCGCTGGCACAGGGGCCGAAGGGCGAGATCTGGGCGCTCGAGGACGGGCACGGCGCCCGGCTGCTGAAACTCAGCGATCCGTCCGCGCGCGCCGAATAATCAGCGCGGCCGGTCAGGGCAAGGGCTGGGTGCTCGGCCCGCGCAGCACGCGCGGGTTGCCGCGGAAATCGCGAATCACGCCAAGGGCCTGCTCGGGTGTCGGCGCTTCGATCTCCAGCACTTCGGTCACGCCCGGGCCACGCGCGACTTCGACAAACCAGGTTTGCATCTTGGGTGCGGCGGCGCTGTCTTCCGGGCCCAGCAAGCCGCCGGCAATCGCGGCCTCGTCGCTCGGAGGCGGCGCTACATCGGGATCCACGCCGTCGGGCCCGACGCTGCTGGCACTCGCCGCCGGCGCAGCTTCGTCAGGCACGGTGGCCAGGTCCACGACCGAACCCGGATCGCCCGGCTGGAAATCACCGGCGATGTCATCGAGCACGCCATCCTTCGAACTGGCCGGCTTGCCGGCTTCGGCGCCGGCTACCGGCGCGACTGCCGGTGCGGCCTTGTTCATGGACGGCTGGAACGCGAACCAGACCAGGAACAGCAACAAGCCCGCCAGCAAGCCGCCGCCGAACAGCACGACGTAGTCGCGGTACTTGCCGAAGATCGCGAGCAGCTGGGACATCACGGCGCCATGCAAATCGTGTTGACGGGCCGACATCATCGCACAAAAGAAAAGGGCCTCTTTCGAGGCCCTTTTCCAAGCAAATGGAGCGCGGTATCAGGCCGCGGCGTCCTTGAGCTTCTTGAGCGGACGCACCTTGACCTTGGTGGTGGCCGGCTTGGCGGCGAACCACTGCTCTTCCTTGGTGA
>CBHTVR010000096.1:0-2886 GCA_966096795.1 uncultured Gammaproteobacteria bacterium | reverse complement strand
TTCCGTCGCGAAGTCCGCGCCAACCTCGAGCGCGAGCTCAAGGGCACCCTGATGAACCGCCTGCGCGCCGAAGTGGCCGAGAAGCTGGTGGCCGCCTACGCCCATGTCGAGCTGCCGCCGCGCCTGGTGCAGATGGAAGCCATCGGCCTGGCCCGTACGACCGCCGAGAATGCGCGCCAGCAGGGCATGCAGAACGTCACCGAGTCGCCCGAGCCGTTCATGAACCCGGCCCGCCAGCGCGTTGCCGCCGGCTTGCTGGTGGGCGAGATTGCCCGCCAGAACCAGCTGTCCCTGGACCCGGCCCGTGTCCGCGAGACGATGCAGCTGATTGCCTCGACCTACGAAGACCCGGCGCAGGTCATTGAACTCTACCGAAACGACCCCCAACTCATGCGTAACCTGCAGAACCGGGTGATGGAAGAACAGGTGATCGACTGGATTGCCGAACGCGCCAACGCCCACGAGCAGCACATGAGCTTTGCCGACGTGATGCGCCCAGTTGCCTGAGCCCACGCGGTCAACGATGGAGAACGGCATGGAACAAGTTAAGGGTCTGAACCTGGTGCCGATGGTGGTCGAACAGACCAGCCGCGGCGAGCGCGCCTTCGACATCTACTCGCGCTTGCTCAAGGAGCGCGTGATCTTCCTGGTCGGCCCCGTGGATGACTACGTGGCCAATGTGATCGTCGCCCAGTTGCTGTTCCTGGAAGCGGACAATCCCGAGAAGGACATCAGCCTGTACATCAACAGCCCGGGTGGCATCGTCACCGCCGGCCTGGCGATCTACGACACCATGCGTTTCATCAAGCCGGACGTGAGCACCATCTGCGTCGGCCAGGCGGCGAGCATGGGTTCCTTCCTGCTGGCGGCCGGCGCCAAGGGCAAGCGCTACATCCTGCCCAACTCGCGGGTCATGATTCACCAGCCTTCGGGCGGCACCCAGGGCCAGGCCAGCGACATCGCCATCCAGGCCAAGGAAATCCTGTATTTGCGCGAGCGCCTGAACCAGGAGCTGGCCGCCAATACCGGGCAGCCGCTGGAGAAGATCGCCCTCGACGTCGAGCGCGACTATTTCATGAACGCCGAAGAAGCCAAGGCGTACGGCGTGGTGGACGCGGTGATCGACCGGCGCCAGGACGATACCGTCCAGGCAGGGTGAAGCCCCGTCCGTCCGCGCGGCCATCCAGACCGCGACCCCCTTCACAGACCCGCTACCGGACCCGGTGGCGGCCTGTGCTATTCTCGATTTCGAAGCCGTTTCAAGCCCGTTCCGGGCAGGGCCCTGAAGCATGACCGACGACCGACTCAGCCGTTCTGGCGACAGCAGCAAGATCCTGTACTGCAGCTTCTGCGGCAAGAGCCAGCACGAAGTGCGCAAGCTGATCGCCGGCCCGAGCGTGTTCATCTGCGATGAATGCGTCGAGCTGTGCAATGACATCATCCGCGAGGAGCTGGAGGAGAAGGCGCACGCCGCCCGCAGCCACCTGCCCAAGCCGCGCGAAATCCTCGAAGTGCTCGACCAGTACGTGGTCGGGCAACCGCGTGCGAAGAAGACCTTGTCGGTGGCGGTGTACAACCACTACAAGCGCATCGAGTCGCGCCTGAAGAACGACGACATCGAACTGTCGAAGTCCAACATCCTGCTGATCGGCCCGACCGGTTCCGGCAAGACGCTGTTGGCCGAGACCCTGGCCCGCATGTTGAACGTACCCTTCACCATCGCCGACGCCACCACGCTGACCGAAGCCGGTTACGTGGGCGAGGACGTCGAGAACATCATCCAGAAGCTCCTGCAGAAGTGCGACTACGACGTCGAGAAGGCGCAGTCGGGCATCGTGTACATCGATGAAATCGACAAGATCTCGCGCAAGTCGGAAAACCCGTCCATCACCCGCGACGTCTCGGGCGAGGGCGTGCAGCAGGCGCTGCTGAAGCTCATCGAGGGCACCGTGGCTTCGGTGCCGCCGCAGGGCGGCCGCAAGCATCCCCAGCAGGAGTTCCTGCAGGTCGACACGCGCAACATGCTCTTCATCTGCGGCGGCGCCTTCGCCGGCCTGGACAAGATCGTGCAGCAGCGCAGCACCGAAGCCGGCGGCATCGGTTTCGGCGCCAAGGTCAAGAGCACCGAGCGCAAGGCCGATGTCAGCAAGCTGCTGTTCGACGTCGAGCCCGAAGACCTCATCAAGTTCGGCCTGATTCCCGAGTTCGTCGGCCGCCTGCCCGTAGTCGCCACGCTTGAGGAACTCAACGAGGATGCGCTCGTGCGCATCCTCACCGAGCCCAAGAACGCCATCACCAAGCAGTTCAAGAAGCTGTTCGACATGGAAGGCGTGGAATTGGAAGTGCGCCACGACGCGTTGCTGGCCATTGCCCGCAAGGCGCTCAAGCGCAAGACCGGCGCCCGCGGCTTGCGCACGATCATGGAATCCGTGCTGCTGGACACGATGTACGACCTGCCGTCGCTGGAGAATGTCAGCAAGGTGGTCGTGGACGAGTCGGTCATCAACCACCAGACCGAGCCCTACCTGATCTATACCAACACCCCGGCAGCCGCGCCGCGCGCGGCGTCAGGCGAGTAGGCCGGCCGGTAGCTGAACTGAAAACGGGCCGGTCATCCGGCCCGTTTTTTTTCGTGGCAATGTTGCAGCCGTGCACTTGCAATATGCTGGGCCTGCGCCCATTGGAGGGAACATGGAAACCAAAACCGCCAATACCCTCGACCTGCCCGTCCTGCCCCTTCGCGACGTGGTGGTGTACCCACACATGGTCATCCCGCTCTTTGTCGGGCGAGATCGCTCGATCAAGGCGCTCGACCAGGCCATGGCTGCCGACAAGCAGATCCTGCTGATCGCCCAGAAGAGTCCCGACGTGGACGACCCGGGCGAG
>CBHTVR010000095.1:0-2990 GCA_966096795.1 uncultured Gammaproteobacteria bacterium | reverse complement strand
TCGATGGCGTTTTCCTCGCGCACCACCCAGACCTGGCGTTCGCCGCTGGCGCCAAGCCGGCGCAGGATCAGCGAGCGCTCGCCACCGGCCGTATTGCGGCGTTCCGGGCCGGCGCCGATGGCGGGCAGGCCGTCGTCTTCGGTGGCGCGCCTGGGTGGCGGCAGCAATTCGTCCACCGGCAGGCCGAGCACATCTTCGCGGCTGCGCTCGAGCAGGGCCAGGAACTGGCGATTGGCGTAGTGCACGCGCAACTGCTCGTCCACGCCGACGATGCCTTCGTCCACGCCGTCGAGCACGGCGTCGAGTTCTTCGCGCTGGCTGCGTTCGGCGGCGGTGAGTTTGCCGACCTGCGCGCGCATCTGCTCCAGGCTCGCCGCCAGCGCCACCGGTTCAGACAGGAAGGTTTCCGGCGTTCGCACCGGCGTGTCGAAATCACCACCACCCAAACGCTCGGCGTCGCGCGCAAGTTGCGCGAAGGGCCGCGAGATACGCGCGGCCAGCAGCACCGCCAGGCCGAACGCCAGGGCGCTGGCCACCAGGCCGGACAGACCGAAGCCACCGAGCCATTCGAAGAAGCGCCGCTCCACCCACTCCTGCGCCACGCGCGCGGTCAGCAGGGCCGACGGATCGCCTTCTTCATCGCGAATGCGCACGACCCGCGCCGCCGCACTGTTGCCGAAAGCCGGCAAGGTTTCCGGCTCACCATTGAGCGACACGCGCTGCTGCGCGCGCAGCAAGGGGTCGGCAGGCGCCGGTCCTGCGGCCAGCAGGGGCTGCATGCTCACTTGCACCAGCTCGGCGCCCGGCAGGGCCGACAGGCGGTCGCCCAGGCGCGCCGCCATGATCAGTTCGCCCTGCGGCTCGTAAGGAATGCCGCGCTTGACCACGCGCCAGGCCTGGCCGCGATGATCGAAGAACAGGCCATCCTCCAGGAACGGCGGCGCCGGCCCGATCTGGGTGACGGTGCGCCCACGCAGTTGCACGCGGATGAAATCCACGCCGCTGGTGCGGTGGAAACTGATCACCAAGGCGCGCGCCTTGGTCAGCTGGCCACGGCGCAGGTAGAAGCCCAGGGTGGGTTGTTCCGCGAACAGGTTGGACGCCACGCGCAATTCGCGATTCCATTCCTGCAAGCGTCGGCGCGACTCGGTGACCGAACGCTCGGCCTCGCCGCGCGCCTGGGCACTGACTGCCGAACGAATCGTGCCCACGCCGGTCGCCAGCAACAGCACGGCGAACAGCAGCAGCAAGCCCATATGGCTGGCCAGCAGCAGCGTGGAAAGGCGGCGACGGGTGGACATTCCCCGATTATGAGCGAAGGCGCGCGGCGCGTGGCCGGGGCCCAGAAACGAAAAAGCCAGCTTCCGGCCCTGAACGGAAGCTGGCTACCCACGTTTTTCGTCTGACGCTTGCAAGGCGGTCCGGCCGCCTTGGATGTCATCTTCGGCTTGGCGGGCGGGGCTGTCAGTTATTTCGGGGTTACGGGAGAGGCCGAAAACAGCCTAAAAACGCGGCGCGCGGTCACGGATTCAGGCACTGGACGGTTTCGCGCTGAACCCGCGCAGCCAGGCGAAGCCCAACACGCCCGCGCACAGCGAGCCGACCAGGATCGCCATCTTCGCCGCGTCCACGGCCGCCGCGTCGGGGGCGAAGGCCAGATTGGCGATGAAGATGGACATGGTGAAACCGATGCCACCCAACAGGCCGGCGCCGACGATATGGCGCCAGCGCAGATCCTGCGGAAGGCGGCACAGGCCCAGGGCCACGGCGAGAAAACTCAGGGCCACGATGCCCAAGGGTTTGCCCAACACCAGCCCCAGCATGATGCCCAGGCCATTGCTGCTGACCAGCCCGGCCTGCCAGCCCGCGCCGATCAGCACGCCGGTATTGGCCAGCGCGAAAGCCGGCAGCACGAAGAAGGCCACGGGCTTGTGCAGGAAATTCTCCAGCCGGTGCGAAGGCGAGTGCTCGTCCTCGGCGCGCGCGGAAAACGGAATCGCGAAGGCCAATGCCACGCCGGCCAAGGTGGCATGCACGCCCGAACGCAGCATCAGCCACCACATCAGCGCACCGCCCAGCAGGTAGGGCCAAAGCTTGAACACGCGCAGGCGATTGCACAGCACCAGCAGCGCCAGCACGCCGAGCGCGCCCAACAAGTACGCCCACTGCACCGAGGCCGTGTAGAACACCGCGATGACGATGATCGCCACCAGGTCGTCAATCACCGCCAGCGCCGTAAGGAAGATGCGAAGCGACAGCGGCACCCGCGGCCCCAGCAAGGCCAGCACGCCCAGCGCGAAGGCGATGTCGGTGGCCATGGGAATGCCCGCGCCCGCCTGCGTGGGCAAGCCGGCATTGAAGGCGTAGTGGATCAGCGCCGGCGCCGCCACGCCGCCCAGCGCGGCAAAGATCGGCAGCAGTGCCTTGCGAAAATCGGCGAGCTCGCCGTTGTACAGCTCGCGCTCGAGCTCCAGGCCGACGAACAGGAAGAACACCGCCATCAGGCCGTCGTTGATCCAGTGTTCAACGCTAAGGCCGGCAAGCTTTGCATGCCAGAACCCGGCATACGCCGGCCCCAGCGCCGAGTTCGCCACGGCCAGCGAGACCACGGTGCAGGCCAGCAACAGCAAGCCACCGGTCTTCTCGGAATGGAAGAATGCCTCGAAGGTTTTCGACAAGCGTTCCTGCATCGCCGTCATCACATTGTCTGCCTTAGAATCGGGCTTTGCCCCCGGAGCCACGCCCATGCAAGTTCGCGCCGCCGTAGCCTACCAAGCCGGAGCCCCGCTGGTCATCGAAACCGTGGATCTCGAGGGCCCGCGCGCCGGAGAAGTGCTGGTCGAGATCAAGGCCACCGGCGTCTGCCATACCGACGCCTACACGCTGTCGGGCGCGGACCCGGAAGGCCTGTTCCCCACCATCCTGGGCCATGAAGGCGCGGGCATCGTGCGCGAAGTCGGCGCCGGCGTGAAATCGCTCAAGCCCGGCGA
>CBHTVR010000094.1:0-3151 GCA_966096795.1 uncultured Gammaproteobacteria bacterium | reverse complement strand
AGACCACGTCCATGCCGACGCCGCGGCCGGACAGGCGGCTGACGGTTTCGGCGGTCGAGAAACCGGTTTCCAGGATCAGGCTGTACAGGGCGTCGTCGGACAGTTCGGCGTCGGCCTTGATCAGGCCGCGTTCGATGGCCTTGTCGCGGATGGCCTGCTTGTTCAAGCCCTGGCCGTCGTCGCTGACCTTCAGCACGACTTCGGAACCTTCACGTTGCACCTGGATGCGCACCGTGCCTTCTTCGGCCTTCTTCGCCTTGCGGCGATCGGCGGGAAGCTCGAGGCCGTGGGCCATGGCATTGCGCAGCATGTGCTCCAGGGGCGCAGTCATGCGCTCGAGCACGTTGCGATCCATTTCGCCGCTGGCACCGTCCACCTTCAACTGCACTTGCTTGCCGGTGTCGGTGGCGGCCTGGCGCAGCACGCGGCGCAGGCGCGGGACCAGGGCATCGAAGGGCACCATGCGCGTGCGCATGAGGCCTTCCTGCAGGTCGGAGGACACGCGCGACTGTTGCAGCAGCAGGGTTTCGTACTGGCGGGTGAGTTCGTCCAGCACGCCTTGCAGGTTGACCAAGTCGTTGGCGGACTCGTTCAGGGCGCGGGTCAGCTGTTGCTGGTTGGTGAAGCGGTCGAGCTCGAGCGGATCGAAGTTGGCGTCCTTCTCTTCGCCTTCGCGCTGGTAGCGGGCGACGATCTGGGCTTCGGTTTCGATGTCGAGGCGACGCAGCTGCTCGCGCAGTCGCGTGGTCGTCTGGTTGAGTTCGCCAAGGTTGCTTCGGAACGCGCCCAACTGCTGTTCCAGGCGGGCGCGGTAGATGGCGACCTCGCCGGCGTAGTTCACCAACCGATCGAGCAAGTCGGCGCGGATGCGTACCTGTTCCTGCGGCGCGCGCACACCGGTGAGCTCTTCCTCGTCCAATCCCTCCATGGGCGCGGACAGGCGGCTGGGCGGCGTGATGGCAGCGGCCGGCGTCGCGGCAGCTTCCACTGCTTCGGCTTCGGACACTTCCGCTTCGCTGAGCGAACGGCCTTCGGACAGCGCTTCGACCTGGGCGATCAGCCCGGCCGGCAGGCGAATGGCCTTGCGCTCGCCGATGCGGGCGACCATGCCGTGCAAGCGATCGAAGCCGCGCTCGAGCACCACCACGCCGGTCTGGTCGAGCTTCTGGCGGCCTTCGGCCACCGACTCGAGCAGGGATTCCATCGCGTGGCCGAGTTCGCCGACGGCGTAAATGCCGGCCATGCGCGCGCCGCCCTTGAGCGTGTGCAGGTCGCGCTGCAGGGTGACGATGGACTCGCGGTCTTCGGATTGCTCGCGCAGTTGCGCCAGCACGCCGTCGGAGTGATCGAGGATGTCGATGGACTCTTCCAGGAACAGGTCCAGCAGTTCCGGGTCGAGGTCGGTCATGTCCAGGTCGGCATCGGGGTCGCTGGCGTCCTGCGCCATCGGCACCGTTGGGCGTGGCGCGGCGATGCGCTCGGGCTCGCTTGCGGCGACAGGCTCCGCGGCGGCCTCGACTTCCTCGGGCTCGTCTTCGAACAGCAACTCGGCGTCGTTGATGGCCGCGACGTCGGCTTCCACCACGACTTCGGGTTCGGCCGGGATTTCGGCAATGGCTTCGACTTCGGCGATGGCTTCGACTTCGGCGATGGCTTCGACTTCGGCGGGCGCTTCGACTTCGGCGACGGCCTCGATCTCGGCGGGCGCTTCGACTTCGGCGGGGGCTTCGGCTTCCACCTGCGCCTCGTACTCGCGCAGCTCGCTCGGCTCCGGCGTGGACGGGCTGGTCCAGGCCGGGACGTCGGCAATCATCGGCAGGTCGGCGAAGCCATCGGTTTCGACATTCGCTTCGGCGACGGCCTCGGCTTCGGGCGGCGCGACCTGTGCAGTCGTAGATTCGGGCGCAGTCAGGGCTTCCAACTCGGCCAGGCTCAGGCCGTAGAAGCCTTCGTCCATGGCGACCGGGCCGGGGCCCGTGTCCGCGGTTTCGGCGTCGGCAACGGCGTCGGCCGGCTCGCCATGCACGGCGGCCTCCGACCACAAGGCCTCTTCGCTGGTGGCCGGCGCCGGCGCTGCATCGCCGCTGTCGAAGGCGCGCAACTGCGCTTCGACTTCGGCCTGCAGGTCCGCCTCGGCCTGGGCCTGAGTCGCGGCTTCGATGTCCTCATCGGAGCGCGAATCGGACAGGGCCTCGGAACCTGCTTCGATAAAATCTTCCGCCGGCACATCGCCGCCCAGTTCGTCGCTGGCGAAGAACTGCGCATCCGCAGCGGCCTCGGGGGCCTGGGCCGGTTCGGCAGGGGCTTCGTCGCCGTAAGCGGCGATCATGTCGGCCAGCGCGGAATCGGACAGCGAGTCCAACGCTTCGTCGGCAACGGGTTCGGCTTCCGGCGCGACGAACTCCGCAAGCTCGGTGGCCTCGACAGTCTCGACTACATCGGAAGCTTCCGTCGTCTCGAACGACTCGCCAGCCACAACGGGCTCGGCTTCGGCATCGGCGGTGGCTTGCGCGAGTTCCTGCCCGAGCTCGGCATCGGCGCGCTCACCGGCTTCGCGCAGGAAGTCCTCCAGCGATAGCAGCTGGTCTTCGGGGAACTCGGCGTGGGCGACCGCCTCTTCCTCGGCCTCGTGCAGTGCGTCTTCGTCGGTGACAGCTTCGACCGGCGCGAGCTCGGCTTCTGCCGCTGGCTCGAATTCTTCCGGCGCCTGGATGTCGGCGCTGGTCGCCGCCGCTTCGAGCGCAGCCTCTTCTGCCGCGGCCTGTTCGGCGCGGGCAAGCTCCTCGGCGAAATCGCCCATGTCCACGGGCAGGTCCGCCGGCTCGTCCATCGGCGCGAAGGCTTCGGGCTCGAAATCGGCGCTGGCTTGGGCAGTCGTTGGCTCAAGCTCAGGGAGCTCGTACTCGGCGGTAATCCACTCCGCAGCAACGGGTTCGCCTTCGCTCTCTGCTGCGGCGGCGGCTTCTGCTGCGGCGGCGGCTTCTGCTGCGGCGGCGGCCTCTGCTGCGGCGGCGGCTTCTGCTGCGGCGGCGGCTTCTGCTGCGGCGGCGGCGGCTTCTGCTTCGGCAGCGGCTTCTGCTGCGGCGGCGGCTTCTGCTGCGGCGGCGGCGGCTTCTGCTTCGGCAGCGGCTTCTGCTGCGGCGGCGGCTTC
>CBHTVR010000093.1:0-3158 GCA_966096795.1 uncultured Gammaproteobacteria bacterium | reverse complement strand
CGCCCATCCGGCCGCCCAGCGTGGCGTACACCATGCGATGCCGGGCCAGGGGCAACTTGCCCTGGAAGGCCTCGCAGACCACCGTGGCCTCGAAGTGCACGCCGTCTTCGCCTTCGACCTGGGCCTGAGCGCCGGGCAGTCCGGCCTCGATCAGTTGCTTGATCTGGAGCGCATTCATGGGCTTCGGTTCATCCGCGGGAGGGGAAAAACTCGGGTTCGGGCCGGTGCAGGCCTTACAATGGCCGGACATCATACCGCCTGCCCCTTGCGCATGAGTGCCATCCCCGCCGACCGAGGCCCTGCCGCCGCCGACAGCGACCTGCTGATCGCCAGCGGCCAGCGCGTCATCCGCATCGAAACCCAGGCCCTGCAAGCCCTGCAGGCCCGGATCGGGCCGGCCTTTGCCGATGCCTGCCGGGCCATGCTGGCCTGCCGTGGCCGCGTGGTCTGCACCGGCATGGGCAAGTCCGGGCATATCGCCACCAAGATCGCCGCCACCCTGGCCTCAACCGGTACCCCGGCCTTCTTCCTGCATCCCGGCGAAGCCAGCCACGGCGACCTCGGCATGGTGAAGGACTCGGACCTGGTGCTGGCCCTGTCCAACTCGGGCGAATCCGAGGAAATCCTGACGATCGTCCCGGCGCTCAAGCGCCAGGGCAATCGCATCATCGCCATGACCGGGCGCGCGGAGTCGCGCATGGCCCGCCTCGCCGACCTGCACCTGGACGTCAGCGTGCCCGAGGAAGCCTGCCCGCTCGGCTTGGCCCCGACCTCCAGCACGACCGCTGCCTTGGTGATGGGCGACGCGTTGGCCGTGGCCTTGCTGGAAGCACGCGGCTTCACCGCCGACGACTTCGCCCGCTCGCACCCGGCCGGCAGCCTGGGCCGGCGCCTGTTGCTGCACATCAGCGACGTGATGCACACCGGCGATGACGTGCCGCGCGTCGGCAGCGAAGCCAGCGCCAGCGAAGCCCTGGTGGAAATGAGCCGCAAGCGCCTGGGCATGACTGCCGTGGTGGATGATGCTGGCCACTTGCTCGGCGTGTTTACCGACGGCGACTTGCGCCGCGCCCTGGACGACGCCCAGATCGACCTGCGCAAGGTGCCGGTCAAGACCCTGATGGCGCAGTCGCCGAAAACCATCGGCGCGCACCAACTCGCGGTGGAAGCCGCGCACCTGATGGAAGCGCACAAGATCAATGCCCTGGTGGTGGTGGACGAACAGCGCAAGGTCGTTGGCGCGCTGAACATCCACGACCTGCTGCGCGCGCGGGTGGTCTGAGATGGCCGCAGCCAGCAGCGGGATCGATGCCGACGAATTGCGCCGGCGCGCCGCGCGCATCCGCCTGGCCGCCTTCGACGTGGACGGCACGCTGACCGACGGCCGCCTGTATTTCGACGATGCCGGCCTGGAGTCCAAGGCGTACAACGTGCTCGATGGCCTCGGCCTGCGCCTGCTCGAAGACAGCGGCATCGCCGTCGCGTTGATCACCGCCCGCGAGAGCGCCTCGGTGCGCGCCCGCGGCAAGGACCTCAAGCTCGCGCATGTGTACACCCATGTTCGCGACAAGCTCGACTGCCTGAAGCAGTTGTGCGCGCAACTCGGCATCGGCCTGGACGAAGTGGCCTTCATGGGCGACGACCTGGCCGACCTGAAGGTCTTTCCGGCGGTCGGCCTGGCTGTGGCCCCGGCCAATGTCCACGACTGGACCCGCCCGCAGGCGCACTGGATCACCCAGCGCCGCGGCGGCGAAGGCGCGGCGCGCGAGCTGTGCGATCTCATCCTCGAAGCTGGCGGCCACAGGGCGGCCGTGCTGGCGCGGTTCACCGGCGCATGAAGTCACGCGGCCTCATCGCCATGAGCCTGATCGTGGTCGCTGCCGTCGGCGGCGTTGCCGTGTGGCAACTGCAACCGGAACCGCCGCCGCCCGCGCCGGCGCCGGTGCGTTCGGACTACATCCTCGAAAACTTCGAACTGACCTCCCTGGGCGAGGACGGCAAGGAGAGCTTCTCGGTCACCGCGCCGCGGCTCGAGCGCGATCCCGGCGGCAAGAGCTTGACCCTGACCCTGCCCAAATTCAGCTTCCCCGACAAGAAGGACGGCCGCTGGCTGGCGACGTCCAACAGCGCCTGGGTCGCCGAAAAGGGCGTGGAAGTACGCCTGATCGACAAGGTCGAGATGATCGGCCCGCCCTCGCCCCTGGGCGACAGGACCAAGTTCAACACCGAGCACCTGCAGGTCTTCCCCAAGCAGGACCTGGCCCAGAGCCAGGATCGGGTGACCGTCAGCCGGGCCGACTCTATACTGCAAGGCACCGGGCTGCGCGCCGACATGCGCAGCCACCACATCCAGCTGCTGGCCAATGTCAAAGGACGCTATGCGCCTCCCCGTCGCTAAAACCCTGCTGCTCGTCGCCCTGCTGCCCTTGCTGGTGCAGGCCAAGACCACCGACCGCAACGCGCCCATGGACGTGGAAGCCGACCGCACCGACGCCATGCTCGGCGACGACAGCGATTCGATCCTCACCGGCAACGTGAAGATCACCCAAGGCAGCCTGGAAGTGAACGCCGATCGCGCGGTCATCCATCGCCGCGGCGGCGACATCACGGAAATCACCCTGACCGGCGCCCCGGCCACGCTCAAGCAGATGGCTGACAACGGCGAGCCGATGAATGCCCGCGCTGCCCAGATCGTTTACACCCTGAGCTCCGACCAAGTGGTGTTGACCGGCGGCGTGGTGATCGAACAGCCGCGCGGCACCCTGCGCGGCGAAACCATCAAGTACGACCTCAAGACTGGTCGCCTCGATGGCGGCGGCGACGGCAAGCGCGTGCAAATGCGCATCCTGCCCAAGAGCGCTGCGGGCGGCGGCACGAACTGATGCTGTCCGCACGCGGCCTGCGCAAGCGCTACAAGTCGCGCGAGGTTGTCCACGATTTCGGCCTGGACCTGAGCCCCGGCGAAGTCGTGGGCCTGCTCGGGCCCAACGGTGCCGGCAAAACCACCTGCTTCTACATGATCGTCGGCCTGGTGCCGAGCGATGCCGGCCAGATTGCCTTGGACGGCAGCGACATCACCGCCTTGCCGATGCACGAACGCGCGCGCCGCGGCATCGGCTACCTGCCGCAGGAAGCCTCGGTGTTCCGCAAGCTCAGCG
>CBHTVR010000092.1:0-3290 GCA_966096795.1 uncultured Gammaproteobacteria bacterium | reverse complement strand
CCGTTCGGGCATCAGTTTGCAGGACGCGGCTCACTGATGACCGACCAGCGATAAGGCCCCGCACCGGCGGGTTCACGCCTCGGCCTCCGGAACGACTACGCGTCGAGGTCCGGGATCAGTTGGTTCTCGAGGTAAGCGACCATGTCCTTGATGCGCAGCTTGCGCTTCTTCAGGCGCTTCACCGCCAGCTCGTCGGCACCGGGGTCGGTGGTCAGGCGCTCGATGGCCGCGTCCAGGTCGCGGTGTTCGGTGCGCAGCTCGACCAGCTGCGCGCTGATCTTTGCGATGTCCGGCGGGGTCGGCATGAGTCCAGCTTAAACCCGCGGTCGGGGTGGCGACAAAGGGTAAAATGGACGGCTACGCCCCTTGCCCGAGTGCCGGATGTTCTTTCGCAACCTGACCCTGTTCCGCTTCAACCCGGCCCTGTCGAAAAAGGCCTTCAAGCACATCGAAGCCACCCTGGGCGAGGCCGCGCTCAAGCCGGTCGGGCCGATGGAGCCGATGTCGCGCGGCTTTGTTTCGCCCTTCGGGCGCGACCAGGAAGCGTTGTCGCACCAAGTCGGCAACGCGCTGTGGTTGACGCTGGGTGGCGAAGATCGTCTGCTGCCGTCCTCGGTCATCAACGACGAACTGGCCAAGCGCCTGGCCCAGGCCGAGAAGCGCGAAGGGCGTCGTCCGGGTTCGCGCGCGCGCAAGCGCATCAAGGAAGACCTGGTGCAGGAACTGCTGCCGCGCGCCTTCGTGCGCCCCAGCCGCCTGGACGCCTGCATTGATCTCGCCCAAGGCGTGGTGATGGTCGACACCTCATCGCGCAAGAGCGCCGAAGGTTTCCTGACCGAACTGCGCAATGCGCTGGGCAGCTTTCCGGCGCTGCCGCTGAATGCCGAAATCTCGCCGCGCGCGCTGCTTACCGGCTGGATCGCCGGCGAGCCGCTGCCGCCCGGCTTCGCGCTGGGCGATGAATGCGAGCTCAAGGACCCGGTGGATGGCGGCGCGGTGGTGAAGTGCCAGCGCCAGGAATTGCTGGGCGAGGAAATCCGCCAGCACCTGGAGTCGGGCAAGCAGGTCTCGCGCCTGGCCCTGAGCTTCGAGGAGCACGTCAGCTTCGTGCTGGGCGAGGACCTGGTCCTGCGCAAGCTCAAGTTCCTGGACGGCGTGGTCGACCAGCTGGAAAACAATGAGCGCGATTCCCTGAACGCCGAACTCGACGCCCGCTTCGCCCTGATGTCGGCCGAACTGGCGCGCCTGTTCACCGCGCTGGAAACCTGCCTGAAACTGAGCAAGCCGCAGGACTGAGTTTTGCCGCCGCGCCGCGCTAGAATCGCGGCGTGGAGCACGCCCCCTGATGGACTGGCTGCGGATTTTCAATCCGCCCGCGCCGCGCACCGAGGAATCGGCGCGGCCGCTGGTCTTGCGCACGGGTGAAACGGTGCCGGTGCGCTGGGTGCGCGACGGTCGCGCCCGCCGCCTGCGCCTGGTGGTGGACGAACGCGGCCCGCGCCTGACGCTGCCGCGTAGTGCGTCCATTCGTTCCGCCGAAACCTTCCTGTTCGAGCACCGCGACTGGGTGCAGCAGCAACTGGACAAACGCCCGGTGCGCGAGTTGCGCCCGTTCTCGCGCGAACTCGACACGCACCTGAAGTTGCGCGACCAGGCTATCGCCATCGAATGGCAGGAAGGCCGCTACACGCGCGCGGAGCTGGGCGAGCACGGCGTTCGCATCACCAAGACTGCGCGTGCCGGCGATGCGCAAGTGCGCTCGGCCATCAAGGATTTCTACCTGCAGCAGGCACGCGCGGATCTTGGCGCGTGGTTGCCGAAGTATTTGCCCGCGCTGCCGAAAGCGCCCACCGCGTTCAAGCTGCGGCCGCTGTCATCGCTGTGGGGCTCATTGAGTCCAACGGACGCGTTGTCGCTCGATCTGTCACTCGTGCTCGGCCGCCCGAGCGCCTACGAATATGTGCTGGTGCACGAGCTCTGCCACCTCATCCACCGGGACCACTCGCGCAAGTTCTGGCGCGAGGTGGAAAAGCGCTGGCCCGATTGGTGCGAGGCGCGCGACTACCTGCATGGCGATGGGCTAGGCATCAAATCCGAGTTGCTGCGGGTGGTGAGCCGGTAGCTCACGGCAACAACAGCGAGGCAATTTCCGGTAGCAGCAGCGCTATGGGCAGTGCCCACGCCACTGCAACTTTTGGAGTCAGGCTTCGCGCCCTGATGACCGCGATCGTTGGAGCTGCGGAAAGCAAGCATGACAATAGTCGAATTCTCAAGTGATCATCGGATCGCATCCAGTCAACTGCCATGAGACCGATGAGAAGGAGCGCAGCGGAGACGATCCAGAGGTCAATCATCGCCTCCCGGAGGCGGGCTCCGAGGACGGGCGAGACTTCCTTGTGCAGTGCGCTGGGGGCAGGTAGCGATGACAGGCGCCAACTTGTGGCGAGAAACACGACAAGAAAAGTCAGGCCTGAAATCGATTGGACGGCAGCCTCGGAGGCGCCTTTCCAGACCCCAAACAGCGACAATGCCAAGGCACAGGCCGCCGCGACGGCGACCGCTACGAGCGTGCCATTCCTTACCGACATGCCGTGGGCCCGGTGCGAAACCAGCTGGCCGTGCAAGCGCTCATGCGAGGTGGCCGCTGACAAGGGGGCCGACCAATTCTGCGCGCTCCATGTGCAGATGATGCCCACCAGCAATCACTTCGCAGCGACCGTCGCGTAACTCCGCAACGCGGGCATCGCGCTGCGCCGGCGTGAAATAGGGCGGCGGCGGATCGGCAGCAATCACCAGCGTCGGGCATTCGATGCTACGGATCCAGCTGCGGATAAAAGCCTCGTCGGTGCGCACGTGGCCGGGCAGGGTCAGGCGCGGGTCGCTACGCCAGACGAAGCCGCCTTCGACTTCGCGCAGGTTGCGTTGCACGATCAGTGTCGCGGCGGCTTCGCTCATCTTTGAAACCGCCAGGCGCGCGTTGACCGCGGCTTCCAGCGAGGGAATCACGCGCTGCGGTTTGTCGGGGTTCAGTGCGCGGCGCGCGGCAACGGCTTGGCGCAGGCGCGCACCGGCCTCGTCGGAGACGCCCGAAATCGGGCCCAATGCTTCGATCACCGCCAGCTTTTCAATCCGCGTCGGCGCGGAGGCGGCGACCAAACTGGCAATGGCGCCACCCATCGAATGACCCAGCAAGCGGCAGCGCTCCCAGCCCAGGCTGTCCATGGCGTCGAGCACGTCGTGGATCCAGTCCACGAACACATAGTCGTAGCCGCGCAGGCGATGCGCGCTGC
>CBHTVR010000091.1:0-3758 GCA_966096795.1 uncultured Gammaproteobacteria bacterium | reverse complement strand
CCACGTGTTCGTAGTGGCGGGTTTCGCCGCGCACCACGCAGCCCAGCGCGACCAGGCCGACGTAGCGGCCGGAGGCGGCTGCGGCGGCCGCAGCTACCGGCAATTCCCAGGCACCCGGCACGCGCACGAGATCGGTATCGGCCTCGGCGACGCCGTGTTCGCGCAGGGCGCGGCGCGCGCCTTCGACCAAGGGGTCGGTGATGCGCGGGTTCCAGCGGCTGGCGAGGATGGCGAAGCGGGCGCCGGTGGCGGCGCGCAGTTCACCTTCGATCAGGGGCATGGCGTTCAGGAGTCCTGGCGGGCAGACAGTTTAGCAGGCTGCCGAAGGGCGGCCGGGCACGGTCTCGACCACCTCCAGGCCGTAGCCGGCCAGGCCGACTTGCCGGCGCGGGGTGCCGAGCACGCGCAACTGGCGCAGGCCGAGGGCGGCCAGGATCTGGGCGCCGGCGCCGTTGCGCCGCCATTCGGTGGACTTGGCCGGGGCGGTGTTGGGCTTTTCACTGATCTGGTGGAGCAGCGCCTCCGGCGACGCGGGCTCCGATAGCACCACTACGACGCCCCTGCCCTCTTCGGCGATGTGGGCCATGGCTTCGGCCACGCTCAGGCCGAGGTCGGCGCGCTGCCAATGCAGCACATCCGACAGCGGATTCTTCACGTGCACGCGCACCAGGGTCGGCGTGTCGCCACCGACTTCGCCGCGCACCAGCGCGAAATGCACCTCGCGGCTGAGCATGTCGCGGAAGCTGTGCAGGCGGAACGGGCCGTAGGCGGTGTCAATCTCGCGCACGTCAACCTGTTCCACCGTATGTTCGGTGGCGAGGCGGTAGCGGATGAGTTCTTCGATGGAACCGATCTTCAGGCCGTGCTCGCGCGCGAACACCTCCAGGTCCGGTCGCCGCGCCATGCCGCCGTCGGCGTTGAGGATTTCCACCAGCACGCCGGCGGGTTCGCAACTGGCCAGTCGTGCGAGATCGCTCGCTGCTTCGGTATGGCCGGCGCGGGTGAGCACGCCGCCAGGCTGGGCCATCAGCGGAAAGATGTGGCCGGGTTGGGTGAGGTCTTGCGGCTGCGCGCCGCTGGCGACAGCGGCCTGGATCGTGCGCGCGCGATCGTGCGCGGAGATGCCAGTGGTGACACCCTCGGCCGCTTCGATGCTGACGGTGAAATTGGTTTGATACGGCGACTGGTTGTCCGACACCATCAGCGGCAGGCGCAATTGCCGGCAACGTTCGGCGGTCAGCGACAGGCAGACCAGGCCGCGCGCGTGCGTCACCATGAAGTTGATGTCGGCGGGGCGCACTTTTTCGGCGGCCATGATCAGGTCGCCTTCGTTCTCGCGGTCTTCGTCGTCCACGATCACGACCATGCGACCGGCGCGGATCTCGGCGATGATTTCCTCGATCGGCGCGAAGCTCATCCGCGCGGCCCCGTGGCCAGGCGCTCGACATAGCGTGCCAGCAGGTCCACTTCCAGGTTCACGGCGGCGCCCACCAGCGTGCTGGCGAAGGCGGTGTGTTCGATCGTGTGCGGCACCAGGTTCACTTCAAATCCTTGGTCGTCGGCCAAGTTCACGGTGAGGCTGACGCCGTCCACGCAAATCGAGCCCTTGTCGGCAATGTAGCGAAGCAGGCCTCGCGGCGCCGTGAAGCGCCAGCGCTGCGAGCGGCCGTCGGGCCAGGTGCGCTCGACGCGGCCCATTCCGTCCACGTGACCGGACACCAGGTGCCCGCCCAGCCGGGTTGTCGGCAGCAGTGCTCGCTCCAGGTTCACGGCGGCGCCGACCTGTAGCGCGCCGAGCGTGGTCAGGGCCAGTGTTTCGTTGGACACATCGGCGCAAAAACTCTCGCCGTTGAACTCCACCACGGTCAGGCAGACGCCGGACACGGCGATGCTCTCGCCCAATTGCAGGTCGCGAACATCCATGTCGCCGGTGCCGATGCGCAGGCGCAAGTCGCCACCGCTTGGATGGGCTTCGCGAAGCTGCCCGACTGCCTGGATTAGGCCGGTGAACACCTCAGCGCTCCGGCCGCAGCAGCAGGCGCAGATCGGGGCCGAGCTGGCGGCTGTCCACCAGGCGCAGGTTGTGGCGGTCGCTCATCACATTGATTCCAAGTCCGGCGAGCAGCGGACGGCCCTTGTCGCCCAACAACACCGGCGCGACGTATAGCAGCAGTTCGTCCACCAGGCCATCGCGGAACAGCGCGCCGCTGAGGGTGGCGCCCGCCTCGACCTGAACTTCGTTGATTTCGCGCTGAGCCAGTTGCGAGAGCATGGCGTGCAGGTCCAGGCCGTCGTCATCGCGGGGCACGGCGAACGCGGCGATCTCGTCGGCGTAGTCGGGAATGATGTCCAGCGCGTGCACGGCCAAGGTCGGCGCGGCGCCGTCGAACACCCGCTGATGCGAGCTAAGCCGGCCGCGGGTGTCGAGCACCACGCGCAGCGGCGGCTGCACCGGCGACTCGTCCGACAGGCGCGCGGTAAGTTGCGGGTCGTCGGACAGCACGGTGCCGGTACCGGTCAAGATGGCGCTGCTGCGCGCGCGCCAGGACTGCACGTCGGCGCGGGCCGCGCGCGAGGTGATCCACTTCGACTCGCCGCTGGCAAGGCCGGTGCGGCCGTCCAGGCTCATCGCCAGCTTCACCCGCACCCAGGGCCGGCCGCGTTCGATGCGCGAGAAGAAGCCGCGATTGAGTTCGCGCCCGGCCTCCTGCATCAGGCCGGTCTCGGTAAGCACGCCGGCCGCCATCAACTTGCGGAAGCCTTCGCCGTCCACCGAAGCATAGGGGTCGCGGCAGGCGGCGACCACGCGGGTGATGCCGGCGGCCACCAGCGCATCGGCGCAGGGCGGCGTTCGGCCCATGTGCGCGCAGGGCTCGAGCGTGACGTAAGCGGTCGCGCCGCGCGCCCTCTCGCCGGCTTGCGCCAGCGCGAACACTTCCGCATGCGCTTCGCCGGCGCGCACATGGAAACCTTCGCCGACGATCTTGTCCTTGCGGGCGATGACGCAGCCGACCATCGGGTTCGGGCGCGTGGTGTAGGCGCCGCGCTCGGCCAGTTGCAGGGCGCGCGCCATCATCGCGTGATCGGTGGCGCTGAAGGCGCTCATGCCGCCAGCGCCTTGGTCGGCGCGATCTGCATCAGGTCCACGGCGGTGCCCTTGAGCGCAGTGCGCGCGAGGCGGCGCCAGCCAAGGCGCTCGTAGAAGGCCGCGTGTTCGGGCGTGAAGAGGAACAACTCGGCGATGCCCTGCTCCGCCGCCTTGGCCACCGCCGCACGCGCCAGCATCGCGCCGAAGCCATGGCCGCGCGCCTCAGGCTTCACGAACAGACTCGCGAGCCAGGGGCTGCCGTGGTCGCACAGCTCGGGCGCGTCTTCCAGCACCAGGCTGACTGAGCCAATCAGCACCTCGCCATCGAGCAGCACCAAGGTGGTCGGCAGGCTGCGGCGCTGCGCATGGTCTTCGAGTTCGGCCTGTGCCACTTCGAGCGTCCAGTGCTCGTACAGATGCCCCCACTGCGCGTGGTGCCATGCCGCCAGGGTGGGGACCAGGCCGGGGTGCTGGTCCAGGAATTCGATGCGCATGGCTCAGCGTTTGCCGCGAACCGGTTCATCCAGCAGGGGCAGCGGCTCGGTGGCCAGGCCCGGCAGGTCGCGCTCGAGCCGCTCGATTTCCTCGCGGAAATCGGCCACGTCCTCAAAGCGGCGGTACACCGAGGCGAAGCGCACGTAGGCGACCTGGTCGAGCTTGCGCAGCTCGT
>CBHTVR010000090.1:0-3763 GCA_966096795.1 uncultured Gammaproteobacteria bacterium | reverse complement strand
TTCCTGAAGATGATCGTGGTGCACGAGCTGGCGCACCTGAAGGAACTCGAGCACAACAAGGCCTTCTACCAGCTGTGCACGCATATGGCGCCGGACTACCACCAGCTGGAGTTCGACCTGCGGCTGTACCTGACGCATCTCGAGTGCCGCCCGCGTGCGGACCCGCCCCTCGGCCCTGCCGACCGCTGAAGTCTGAACGGCCGCGCCGGCTTTGGCCGCCCGCGCCCCGGGGTCGCGTTGTATGGGATGTGACTCTTTCATCCGGGACGGTGAAACGGGAACAAGGGAGCCCTGGCCTCGGCCAGGGCTCTTTTTTGTGAACGCCGCTTTGCATCTGCGACTGGGGGAGTGCTTCAATTTCGACACTCCTTCACACGCCCGCCCATGACCAGCCGCCCCGCCGCCCAGCCGGCACAACTACCCAGCGACTTCGGCCCGCGCATGCTGGTGGACTGCCCGGCCTGTGGCGCTGCCGCCATTGTTGACGATGCACCGCGCGATCCGGCGCAGCCGCACGCGCAGCCGCGGCAGATGCATTGCACCGCCTGCCCGAAGCGCATCGCGGCAGCGGTCAGTGCTTCGCCCAGCCTGGGCTTGAACCTGCGCCTGCAAGTGCCCACGCGCCACGGCGTGTTGGTGGCCTGGAACGAGGCGCACCTGGACTACCTCGAGCACTACATCGCCGACGGCCTGCGCCGCGAACACGTCAGCGCCGGCGGCGTGCGCAACCGTTCGGTCATCTCGCGCCTGCCGGCCTGGGTGAAGTCGGCGAAAAATCGCGAAGAGATATTGAAGGGAATCGCATCCTTGCGACGCCGGCAAGGTTTGCCTGCTTCGACCAAGGGCGCGTGATACGCTGCTTCGGCTCCTTCTCGACTAAGGAAGTGCGCACCATGTCCCGTGCCTGCCGATTCCTTGCTGCGCTCGCCAGCCTCTGCCTGGCCTTGCCGATGACAGCCGCTGCCGGCGCCGAGAGCCGCGCCAAACCTCAGATCTTTCCGCATGTCGGGCCGAGCAACACGGCTTGCGAAGCGCGAAACAACGGCACCACGCGCCAGTTGCTGGAGTGCATTCGTCGCGACACCTTGTGGCGGCACATGCTGGCCTTCCAGGACATCGCTAACCAGAACCCGGGGCCCGACGGCCACCCCTCGCGCAATATCGGCGAGCCCGGTTACCTGGCGTCGGCCCAATACGTGGCCGCGCGCATGACCGCGGCGGGGTACAGCGTGCAGCTGCAGCAATACACGGTGCCCTATTTCAATTACAAGGGCATGGTCTACTTCGAACAAGTCAGTCCGGTGCCGGCGTCGTTCGTCCTGCGCGACCAGTGGAATCCGCCCACTTATTCCGGCAGCGGCAATGTCACCGCGCTGGTGCAGCCGACGGCGGGCATCATCGTTCCCGCCACGCCGGTAACCACCAGCAACAGTGGTTGCAGCTCGGCCAGCTTCGCCGGCTTCACGCCGGGCAGGATCGCCCTGGTGCAGCGCGGCACCTGCAGTTACTACACCAAGGTGCACAACGCCGAAGTCGCGGGTGCGGTGGGTGTGATCATCTTCAACGACGGCGGCACCGGCCATACCGGGGCGCTGCGCGGCTCGCTGTCGACTTATGTGCCGGTGGGCATTCCGGTGGTGATGGCCTCGTACGCCATCGGCGCGGACTTCTACGGCCAGTACCAGAATGTGCAGGCGCCGAGCGCGCACCTGGACGTGCAGACCGTCCACGATCCCAATCGCGCCGACTACAACGTCATCGCCGACTCGCCCTACGGCGACCCCAATCGCGTGGTCGTGGTGGAAGGCCACCTGGACGCGATCTACGGCGCAGGCATGCTCGACAGCGCGTCCGGTTCGGCGACCATTCTCGAAGTGGGCCTGAAGCTGGCGCATACACCCACCACCAACCACCTGCGCTATGTCTGGTTTGGTGGCGAGGAGCTGGGCTTGTACGGCTCGCAGTACTACGTCGACAACCTGAGTGATGCGGAGGTGTCGAAGATTGTCTTCGACATCGACTCGGACGTGACGGCCACGCCCAACTACGTGATGGCCATTGCCGACCCGGCCAATTCCGCCAGCGTGGCGAATTTTCCGCCGGGCGTGGTGCAGGCATCGCAGCGCGGCAATGACTACTTCCGCCGTTACTTCAACGACAACAACCTGCCCTATGTGGATTGGAGCAATGACGGCACCGACTCCTGGAGCTTCAGCTGGCGTGGCATCGCCAACACCGGCATCCTGACCGGGCAGGACTGCTGCAAGACCCAGGACCTGGTGGACAAGTTCGGCGGCACCTTGGGCAACTACGAAGGCAACTTGAACAGCTTCGACGGCGGCTTCGTGGACCGGCCCTTCCTGTGGGGCGACAACATCGAGAACAACGACCCCGATGTGTTGCTGACCGTGACCAAGGCCTTTGCCTACGTCACCTTGAATCTGGCCAATGATGAGACCTTGCCGCCCGGGCCGACCGCACCACAACCTGTTGGCGCGCTGTTGCCCTTGCAGCCGCTGCACCATCCGAAGCCGGATATGGTGGGTTCCGACCAGTAGGTGTTGGGCTGCGGATGCGTTTGCTGCGCTTCAAGCAAAAAGCGATTCCAGTGACGCAGGCAGCGTTGCGCCCGGAAGTCGCCGCGCCTCGCGGGCAATGTTCAGGGCCATGGTGGATTCGGCCACTTCCAGGGCCTGGGCATCAATCTCGTAGCGCTTGGTTTCGCCAAGCCACTTGAGCACGGCGGCCAGGTGCCAGATCGAAGGCGAGCCTTCATGCACTGCCATCGGAAAGGTCGCCACGCTGGCAAGCGCCAGTTTGCGCATGTTTTGGCGCGAGCAACCGGCCAGATCGGCCATGTCGGAGAGACCCACGAAATCCGGGCCGGCCTCCGCGAGCTCGGCGCCCGGAATGGCCTTGCGAACGCTGCGTATGGCCGAGCTCATGGCCTTGAGCGCCGAGCTGGCTTCGCGCGAGAAATCCAGTGCAATACGGCCGCGCTGGCCGACACCCACCAAGGCATCGTCGCAACCCGCCGCGGCCAGCGCATCCACGAACTGCGCGGGATCGGCGCTGGTGTCTGGCAGCCGAAACTTCAGGGTGAATTCGTACTCAGCCATTGTCCTTGTTCCTTGCTTGCTCGCGTGCGCAGTTGTCCACTACACGTCGAATCTGCCTGCCATGCGTTTCTGCATTGCGCGGCGTGCTCCAGATACTGGCGATGCAAAACTCGCCGCAACGGCAGGCAGCATCGTTGAAGGGGCAGTACATCCGCCCCCAGGCGTGCGCCCCGCCCATTTCAACGGTCCAGCCGTGGGCTTCGGCGTGCCGGAGGGCGGACTCGACCTCGGGCTTGGGGTGTCGCCTGCGCATGGGCTTCGCCTCCCGGGAAATATAGTTTCTTGACAAGAAGTTGTCAATTGACAACCTACCGCGCCACGGCCTGGGGTGGACTCTGGAAAGTCTTGTGGCGCCGGCCCCGGCCTGCCCATCGGCCTTGACCGCTGCTTGCTGTCAGCAAAGGGTGCAAAGCGCCTTCGGAGCTTGCGCTGCGCAGCGCTCGTCCTTAGATTGTGGCGACGACTTGGGAAGGGCAGGGCGCATGCGACGAGCACTATTGGGTTTTGTCGTTCTGTGCCTGCTCGGCGCCTGCGCGGGCCACGACTACCGCAATGGCGAGCCGCCGGGCGCGCAGAGTGCGTCGGAACCACCGCCACCTCCGCCACCACCACCCCCTCCGCCGCCGCCGCCGCCACCCCCGCCG
>CBHTVR010000089.1:0-3802 GCA_966096795.1 uncultured Gammaproteobacteria bacterium | reverse complement strand
TGGTGTCGGCCGGCAGCGGGTCGGTCATCAGGCGCGCAGTGATTTCCACCGCGGCGCGTGCGGCCGATTCGTAGTGCATGGCTTTGTGGTCGCGCGTGGCCAACGACACGGCAATCGCGGGCAGGCCCAGGCAGCGGCCTTCCATCGCCGCGGCGACGGTGCCGGAGTAGATGACATCGTCGCCGAGATTGGAGGTGTTGTTGATGCCCGACAGCACGATGTCCGGGTCTTGTTCCAGCATTCCCGACAGAGCCAGATGCACGCAGTCGGTGGGCGTACCGGCAACGCTCCAGATGTCGGTGCCGCGCTTGTTCGCGCGGATCGGCTGGTCGAGCGTCAGCGAGTTACTGGCGCCGGAGCGGTCGCGGTCCGGCGCAACGACGGTAACCGCGTGCCCGGCGGCGCGCAGCGCCTCGGCCAGGTGGCGAATGCCCGGGGCGTCGACCCCGTCGTCGTTGCTTACCAGTACGCGCATCCGCGGCCCCTGCCGAAAGCCTGATGATAGCGGAAGGCGCCCTGCGCGGGCAGCTTGCGCGCCCCGCCGCAGCGGTTAAATTGGCAGCATGAAACGCCGCAAAACGCCCATCGCCCCGGAAGACGCGGCCCTGTTCCGCGAGGCCATTGGCGAGGTGCGCCGCATCGAGGCCGAGGAAGCCGCCATCGAGCGCCCGCGGCCCGAGCCGGAAGCGCGCCGCCTGGCCCAGGACGAGGCCGAAGCCCTGGTGGAATCGCGCAGCCTCCGCGCCGGCATCGAGCCTGGCGAAAGCGACATGGTGGCCTGGCGCAAGCCTTCGCTGGATGAACGCGTGCTGCGCCAGCTCAAGCGCGGCGAGTTCAGCATCAGCGACGAGATTGACCTGCACAATCTTCGCGCCGCCGAGGCCGAAGCCTTGCTGAAGCGCTTCCTCAACGAGGCGCGCGGCGGCTTCCATCCTTGCGTGCGCATCGTGCACGGCAAGGGGCTGCGATCGGAAGGCGCGCCGGTGCTCAAGCAGATTGTCGATCGCGTTCTGCGCCAGCGTGGCGATGTGATTGCCTTCGCCTCGGCCCCTCAAGGCCAGGGCGGCAGCGGCGCGGTGCTGGTCTTGCTGGAGCCGCGCTAGGGCCGGATGTCGCCCAGCTCGGCCAGTACTTCCGTGGCGTAGGCGCCGGGTGGAAGCACGAAGCTCAGTTGCAACACATCGTCCGCGGGCCAAGACCATTGCAGATCGCGCACCGGCACGCGCAGGGCGCGGCGTTCCTGCTTGAGGCCCGCCGACTCCAGGCCGGCCTTCAGGTCCTCGAATTGCGCAACGGCGGCGCTCTCCAGTTCGCGCGTGGCGGCGGCGCTGCGCAGCTCGCCCTTGCCCCACATCGGTCCGGTCGGATGGATGTCCATGCGTGCCAGGCGCTCGCGCAGTTCCGCGTCCGGGTCCTGCGGGCCGAACACGCTCTGGCTGCCGTCGAGCATCCACACCTCGCCGGCGCGGCCGCTGTTCCAGTCGCCGGCGCGGATGCGCGCCGCCAACACCGCGTTGAACAGTTCTGAACGCGCGGCGGAAAGATAGATCGAGTGCTGCTCGCGCTTGACCCGGGCGCCGGCAAACATGCGCCGCGCGGAATCGACATTGTCGCCGGCGCGGCCGAAGCGTTGCTCGCCAAAATAATTCGGCAGCCCGCCTTCGGCGATGGCGCGCAGGCGCATAGCCACAGCATCGCGATCGCCCAAGGCCTCGCGCAGCGTCAGCTCGAAGCGATTGCCTTCCAGCGCGCCGCGGCTAATCTTGCGGTTGTGCCAGGAATATTCCAGCACATGGAAGTCTTCGGCTTCAAGCAAGGCCAAATCTGGGGACACACGCTTGGGAAGGTGCACGGTGAAGCGCTGGCGCGTGCGCGCCTGGCGATCCTTCAGCCCCGCATAACCGATGCCCATTTCCGCGATGCCCGCCCAGGCCGCCAGCTTGCGCGCGGCGAAGGCGGTATTCATGCCGGTCTTCTCGACCGTCAGCAGCAGGTGCTCGCCCTCGCCGCTCGGATCGAAGGACGGCAGTTCCTCGACCAGAAAATCTTCGGGCACGGACTTGAAGCGCGCCGCCAGCACCGACGCGCCGTAAGCGCGCGGCAATTTCGCTTCGGCTTCGCTCACGCGCGTTCCAGCAGGACCACGGCTTGCGCGGCAATACCTTCGCCACGGCCGGTGAAGCCCAGCTTCTCGGTAGTCGTGGCCTTGATGCTGACCTGCGCGATGGAAACGCCCAGGTCCGCCGCCAGGTTCGCGCGCATGGCATCGGCATGCGGCCCGATCTTCGGAGCCTCGCAGATGACGGTGATGTCGGCATTGCCCAGGCGATAGCCGTGCTGATCCAGCAGAAGGGCGGCGTGGCGCAGGAACTGGCGGCTGTCGGCGCCCTTCCATTTCGGGTCGCTGGGCGGGAAGTGCTTGCCGATGTCGCCCAGCGCCAGCGCGCCGAACAGCGCGTCGCAGAGCGCATGAATGACCACGTCGCCATCCGAGTGCGCGTCCAGTCCGCGCTCGAAGGCAATGCGCACGCCGCCCAGCATCAGGTGGTTGCCGGGCCCGAAGGCGTGGACGTCGAAGCCGCTGCCAATGCGCATACGCCCTCCCCTTACGCGCCGCGGCGCAGGATGAACTCGGCCAGCGCCAGGTCGGCCGGCGTGGTGACCTTGATATTGTCTTCCGAACCTTCCACCAGTTTCGGTTTCAGGCCCAGGCGTTCCATCGCCATTGCCTCGTCGGTGACTTTCGCGCCGACACGCATCGCCGCCTGCAGCGCGCGGGTCAGGCCACCGCGACGGAACATCTGCGGGGTCAGCGCGCGCCACAGCGGCTCGCGCGGTTCAGTCATGGCGCAGCGGCCGTCCTCGTTCGCACGCTTGATGGTGTCGCGCACGGGCGCGGCAAGAATGGCGCCGATGGCATCGGCCTGGCCGATGGCGATCAGGCGGCTCAGGTCAATGCCGCGCAGGCAGGGCCGCGCCGCGTCGTGCACCAGCACGAACTGGTCTTCATCAATCGTGGCGGGCAAGGCCTGCAGCGCAGCGAGCACGGAGTCCGCGCGTTCCACGCCGCCCTGGCAGGTATAGATGGGCTTGCCTTCCATCTCGCGCCAGCCGGCCCAGAACGGATCGTCCGGCGCCAGCGCCACCATCACGCCGTCGATTTCCGGATGGCCGAGCAAGGCCTTCAGGCTGTGCTCGATCACGGTAAGGCCGAGGATCTGCTGGTACTGCTTGGGCGTGCCGCTGCCAAAACGCTGGCCGCGACCCGCAGCCGGAACGATGGCCCAACTCATGGTTTGGCATCCGGCGCGGTTGCATCCGGCGCGGGCGCAACCGGGACAGGCTCGACCGGCGCGGCGGGCGCGCCAGTGGCATCGGGCGCCTTCGCGGGTGGCGGTGCTGGCGGCGTGTGCGGCTCCACCACGCGATAGAACGTCTCGCCCGGCTTGACCATGCCCAGCTCGCTGCGCGCGCGTTCTTCCACCGCGGTCTCGCCGGACTTGAGGTCTTCGACCTCCGCCGTCAAAGCGTCATTGCGCTGCTGCAGGCGCGCATTTTCCGCGCGCTGCTCTTCGACCGTGCGCTGCAGGGCCTTGGCGTCACGCCAGCCGCCTGCGCCCAGCCAGAGCTTGCCCTGCAAGGCCGCGAACAGCACCAGCAAGACCAGGACCGGCCACCAGCGGCGCAGGAGTTTTTCCACTTCAGCGATTCAGGCTCACGAAGGCCTTGCGGCCGGCATAGCGGGCGCGGCTGCCGAGCGCTTCTTCGATGCGCAGCAACTGGTTGTACTTGGCCACGCGGT
>CBHTVR010000088.1:0-4314 GCA_966096795.1 uncultured Gammaproteobacteria bacterium | reverse complement strand
TTCTGGAACAGCACGCCCTTGCCTTCCATCACCGGCTTGCCGGCGAGCGGGCCGATATTGCCCAGGCCCAGCACCGCGGTGCCGTTGGTGATGACGGCCACCAGGTTGCCGCGCGCCGTCAACGCCGACGCTTGCCCGGGGTCAGCGACGATGGCCTCGCAGGCATGGGCCACGCCCGGCGAATACGCCAGCGCCAAATCGCGTTGCGTGAGCATGGGCTTGGTGGCGGCGACCTTGATCTTTCCGGCCGGCGAATGCCGGTGGTAATCGAGGGCGGCTTGCTTGAAGTCTTCGTTTTCGCTCATTCGTTGATTCTAACCCAAGGTGATTGCGGGGCCGACGGCGTGAAGGCGCCGGGGGGAGGGGGTTTTCGCTGGTCGGTCATCAGTGAGCCGCGTCCTGCAAACTGATGCCCGAACGGCAGGCCATCCATGGCCTGCCTCCTGCGATAACCCCTCCCCACCGACACCTTCACGCCGCGGCGAATGGCTGGGGGAGGCTCGCAAGTCCCGAAAGCGCAGGTCACCCCCGATTTGAAGTGAGCTTCGGCAACAAGATCCGCCCGCCACCTGATTCTGCTCTTCAAGCCCAGATTGCTTTCGGCGTGGCGTTACGACGGATTGGACTCGGCGATGCCGTAGGCGGGCGAGGGAGGGGGTATGGCCAGAGGGCGGGCAGGATGCCCGCCCGGACCCGAGTGAGTTGGCAGGAGCGGCTTACGCCCGAGGGGCAGGACATACCCCCTCCCTCGAACGCCGGAGCGCCTCAGCAGTTCAATTCAAAAATCACGCCAAACCGAGCATCAGGTCGTCGGAGTTGACCATGTCCAGGCGGATCTTGTTGGCGAACAGCGAGAACGCCAGCATGCCGGCCAGCCCGTTCGCTCGCTGGATCCACGGCGGCAGGAACTTCGGCGCGGCGATGGCACCCTCGGCAAAACTGGGCTCGAGCGTGAACACGTCTTCCAGCGCCATCTTGCCCGCGAACAATTGCCGCGCCAGGCTGAGCTTGCGGTTGCGCAGGCACCAGCGAAAGAAGGTATGCACGCTCAGCAGGCCATGCAGGTACACCGTGTCCTTGGTGAAGGCGGCGCCACCGGCGGTGGGCACGCCGCGGAAGATGCGCGCGGCCGAGCTGAAACTTTCGGTATCGCCCTGCCCCGCTTCCATGAAGAACTTGAAGACTTCGATGAAGTCGGCACCGTCAATGGCCTTGTCTATCGCCAGGATGCGCAGCGAGATGCGCTTCATGCGTTCGATGTCCATGGAACCGGACATCATCTCCGCCAGCGTCGCCAAGCCTTCTTGCGTGGCAGTGGTGCGCGGCGAACCCCGCGCCATGGAACCCAGCACATGTTGCTGGCGGCCGTTCAGGCCAGTGAGCGTGTGCACGAAAGCCTCGTGCATCAGCAACTGGTTACGGTCGTATTCGCTGAAGCCGGTGTTGGTGCGCAGGCGTATGCGGGTCGGGCTGGCGGCGGCTTTGGAAATCAGCTCGGGGTCGAGCTCGACCTTTACTTCGCCAACGCCGAAGAAAGAATCAATCTGCTGCTGCAACTCCACCTGCACCTGCTCGGCGGGCAGCACGTAAGCCGGCTCGTAGGCATTGAGCTCCTGGTCGAGCTCATCAGCGAGTTCGACGAAATAGCGCGCTGCATCCAGGTTCGACGGCCCGTTGCCCGGCAGCAACTCCACCGGCCGGCCGAACATGCGCACGGAAAACGCGGTGACGCGATGCGTGCCGACCACATCGAGCAGGCGCGTGGCGATGCGCCAGCTTTCGCAGGTGCGCTGCAGGTACTGGCCGATGGGATGGCTGGCATCGCAGGCCGCGGAAACGGCTTCGAGTTCGGCGCGCGCGGGCGCGTTGTCCTGCTTGCGGTATTCCACGCGCGGCATCTTGAGCTTGCCGATGCGCCAGCCGGCCAGGAAGTTTTCCTGTTCCGACGCCGGCCAGCTCACCGATTCCAACAGGCGGATGCCTTTCACCGCCGCGACCAGGCGCTGGTCCAGCGCCGCGTGGTGGGCGAAGTCCTTCGCGTCGCTGGCGCCGGGCGTGCTCACCGGCGACCGTACTTGTCCTTGTTGCGGCGCAGGGCCTGCTTTTGCAGCTCCTTTTCCTCGGCGCGGCGCGAGGCCAGGGTCAGCGCGGCGGCATCGCGTTCGTCGCGCAGCTTGCAGTAATGCAGGTAGCGGGATTCGTCGAGTTCGCCGCTTTCGATGGCGGCATTGACCGCGCAGCCGGGCTCGTTGCTGTGGCCGCAGTCGCTGTAGCGGCAGTTGTGCGCCAGCGCCTCGATATCTTCGAAGCCACCATCGGCCAGGTCTTCCTCGCCGCTGAGCTTGAGCTCGCGCATGCCGGGCGTATCGATCAGGCAGCCGCCCTGCGGCAGCGGAATCAAGGTGCGGTGCGTGGTGGTGTGGCGACCACGCGAATCCTTCTCGCGCACCGCCGCGGTCTTCATGCGCTGGGTGCCGAGCAAGGTGTTGGTCAGCGTGGACTTGCCGGCGCCTGAAGAACCCACCAGCACCACGCTCTGCCCGGTGCCGAGGTAGGGATGCAACACCGCCACCTGCGCCGCGTCCTTGGCATTGAGCGCGTGCATGGGAATGCCGCGTTCGGCCAGCGCCGACAGCAAGTCCAGCGCGGCATCCACGTCAGCGCCCTTGTCGGCCTTGGTCAGCACCAGCACCGGCGCTGCGCCGCTGGCCTGGATCACCAGAAGGTAGCGTTCGATGCGGCGCGGGTTGAAGTCGGCGTCCAGCCCGCAGACCACCAGCACGTGGTCAATATTCGCGGCGATGAGTTGCTGGCGGTAATGCTCGCCGGCGGCGCCGCGCTTGAGCAGGGCGTGGCGGGGCAGCAAGGCGAGGATGTTCTTGCCATCGGCATCAAGCGCCACCCAGTCGCCGACGGCGGCGCGCAGGGCCGGGTCACCGCGCGGGCGCGTCCAGGCAGCCGGCGGTTGCACGCGGCGCAGGTCGTCGGGGAACTCGGCCACGTCGTAGCCGCTGCGATGCTGGCCGATGACCCGGGCCACCCGCTGACCCTGCGCGGCCCGGTTCAGATCGGGGTCCTCGGACCAGCCAATCAGCCGAAGTCGGGAAAAGGGGTCGGTAGAAGCGGGGGTTTCAGGCATTGCGGCCATTCTAGCCCCCTCCACCCTGCCTTCACCGGGCGGGGCACAGGCTGGCGCCATGAACCGATTCGCCAATGCGCTGCTGTTCCTGGGGGGCCTGGGCTTCCTGGGCTTCGGCCTGTGGCTGGTGTTCGACCCCGCCGGCGGCCTGGCGGGCGTGGATATCGCCGCCACCACGCCGGCCGGCCTGATCGAGCTGCGCGCTTTTTACGGCGGCCTCGAGCTGGGCCTGGGCCTGTTCCTGATCGCCTGCGCGCGCACCGCCGCCTGGCAGCGCCCCGGCCTGTGGCTGACCGCGCTGGGCAATGGCGGCATCGGCCTGACGCGCATCGCCGGCATCGCGATGTCGGGCGTGTTCACGCCCTTCTTCGCCTACGCCCTGGTCTGGGAAATCGGTTTCAGCGCGGCGGCCTTGCTGGCGCTGCGCAAGACCTGAGGCGCGCGGCCGCCACAGCGGCGTTTCGCTGACAAACTCCAGCGCTTTCCGGTAGGCTTCACGCAGTTTTTGCCCTGCCCGGTAACCATGTCCACGCACCGCATCACCACCCGCGAACGCCTGTCCGAAGTCCGCTACGAAATCCGCGGCGAGCTGGCCCGTCGCGCCCACGAGCTCGAAGCCCAGGGCCGCACGCTGATCAAGCTCAATATCGGCAACCCGGGTGCCTTCGGTTTCCGCGCGCCCGAGCACCTGCAGCAGGCCATCGCCGGCAACCTGCCGCACACCGACCCCTATACCCACCAGCAGGGCCTGATGGCCGTGCGCGAGTCCATCGCCGCGCACTACCGCGGTCGCGGGGCGCCCAATGCCATCCCCGAGCGCGTGTTCGTGGGCAATGGCGTGAGCGAGCTGATTGATATTGCCTTGCGCGCCTTGCTCAATCCCGGCGATGAAGTGCTGGTGCCGAGCCCGGACTATCCGCTGTGGACCGCGGCCACCATCCTCAACGACGGCGTGGCGGTGCATTACGACTGCCCGCCGGAGAACGGCTTCCTGCCGAATCCGGCGCAAGTCGAATCGCTGATCACGGCGCGCACCCGCGCCATCGTCATCATCAATCCGAACAATCCCACCGGCGCGGTGTACCCGCGCGAGCTGCTCGAGCAGCTGGTGGAAGTGGCGCGTCGCCACGACCTGCTGCTGATGGCCGACGAGATCTACGACAACATCACTTACG
>CBHTVR010000087.1:0-4316 GCA_966096795.1 uncultured Gammaproteobacteria bacterium | reverse complement strand
GAGTGAGTTGGCAGGAGCGGCTTACGTCCGAGGGGCAGGACATACCCCCTCCCTCCACCGCCGGAGCGCCTCGGCCACACAGTGACCGAAGCGCCGAAACCGAATCACATGATGCGGGTGTGGGCGGTAGCGAGTTGTGCGAGGCGGCGGACTGCGACCGAGAGCGTTGCGAAGTCCATGCTGCGCAGGTTGCGCATGTCATGGAACATCGTCTGCGTGTAGCGCAGCGTCGAATCGTCGCGAGCCAGCCACTCCTGTACCACCTTCGCCGCGTCACTGCCGGAAGCCGCCGAACCCAGCACCGTGCCCACCAGCGCCCGTTGCTGCGACTGCAATTCGTCGCGCAAGACGCCGCGCGCCTGCGCGTGCCAGCGGCCGTCTACCGGCAGCTTCTCCACGCAGCTCATCAACCAGGTGGTGTGCAGCGCATCGGACAATGCGAAGTACACCAGGCCCACGTCGGCGACCGGAATCTGCCGTTCCAGCGCAACCTCGACGATATCCAGGGCATAGGTCAGGTAGGGAACGCAGGCCATGGACAGGGCCAGCTCCGCGGGGAATCCGGACTGCTGCCAGGCCGCCTGGTCTTCCTTCAGCGAGGCGCGACTCGAGGCCGGCAACAGGCCCGGCAGCGCCTTGCGCAGCGCCTGCAGGGGCTCGGCATAGCGCTCGACCATGCTCGAGATCACCAGGATATCGCCCGGGCGATTGAGCAACCATCGGGTCATGTTGCGCTGCAGGTGCCACAGCGAGGTCAGCGCTTCCACCTGGGCCGTCTCCGGGACCTTCAGGTCGAGATCGTCAATTGCCGCCCACAGCGAACGGGCATCGAGCACTTCACGGCTGACGCTGTACGCCTTGGCGATCTGGGCGGAGCTTTCGCCGGTGTCCTCCTGCATGCGCTGCAGGAAGGTCGCGCCCATGCGGTTGACCATGGAATTGGTCACTGCGGTGGCGATGATCTCGCGGCGCAAGCGATGGTTTTCCATGTCGCTGGCGAAGCGTTCCTGCAGGGCCTGCGGGAAGTAGCGCACCAGTTCCTTGGACAGGTGCGGATCTTCCGGCACGTCCGAGTCGAGCAGCTCGTTGAAGGTGACGATCTTGTCGTAGCTCAGCAGCACCGACAGCTCCGGTCGCGTCAGACCCGTGCCGCGGGCCTTGCGCTCACTGAGCTCGCTGTCGCTGGGCAGGAACTCGATCGCGCGATCGAGCAGACCCTGCCCTTCCAGGGTGCGGATGAAGTGGCCGAAGGAGCCAATGCGGGTGGTGCTCATCGATTCCATCAGGCTGATGGCCTGGTTCTGGCGGTAGTTGTCGTTCAGCACCAGCTCGCCGACTTCATCGGTCATGCTGGCGAGCAGGGCATTGCGCTGCTCCATGCTCAGCTCGCCACGCTTGACCGCGGCGCCGAGCAGGATCTTGATGTTCACCTCGTGGTCGGAGGTGTCCACGCCGGCCGAGTTGTCGATGAAGTCGGTGTTGAGCAGCACGCCGTTCTGCGCCGCCTCGATGCGGCCGCGCTGGGTCATGCCCAGGTTGCCGCCCTCGCCCACCATCTTGCAGCGCAGCTCGTGGCCATCCACGCGCAGCCCGTTGTTGGCGCGGTCGCCCACTTCCGCATGCGTCTCGGAGGCCGCCTTCACATAGGTGCCGATGCCGCCATTCCACAGCAGGTCCACCGGCGCCTTGAGGATGGCGTTCATCAGTTCATTCGGCGTCATCTGCTCGGCATCGCCTTCAATGCCCAACGCCGCGCGCGCTTCGGCGCTGACCGGAATGGACTTGGCCGAACGCGGCCAGATGCCGCCGCCCGCCGAGATCAGGGCCTTGTCGTAGTCCTCCCAGCTCGAGCGCGGCAGTTTGAACATGCGGTCGCGCTCGGCGAAGGAAATCGCCGAGTCCGGATTCGGATCCAGGAAAATATGGCGGTGGTCGAAGGCCGCCAGCAGGCGGATGTGTTTGGAGAGCAGCATGCCGTTGCCGAATACGTCACCCGACATGTCGCCGATGCCGACCGTCGTGAAGTCCTGGCTCTGGCTGTCGCGGCCGAGCGAACGGAAGTGGCGCTTGACCGACTCCCAGGCGCCCTTGGCGGTAATGCCCATGCCCTTGTGGTCGTAACCCACCGAGCCACCAGAGGCGAAGGCGTCTGCCAGCCAGAAACCATGCTCGGCGGAAATACCATTCGCGATATCGGAGAAGGTCGCGGTGCCCTTGTCGGCGGCGACCACCAGGTAGGGGTCGTCGTTGTCGTGGCGCACCACATCCACCGGCGGCACGATCACGCCGTCAACGATATTGTCGGTGATGTCGAGCAGGCCGTTGATGAAGCGCTTGTAGCAGGCAATGCCTTCGGCCAGCACCGCATCGCGGTCGCCGCCCACCGGCGAACGCTTCACGAAGAAACCACCCTTGGAACCGACCGGCACGATGACGGTGTTTTTCACCATCTGCGCCTTCACCAGGCCCAGCACTTCGGTGCGGAAGTCTTCGCGACGGTCCGACCAACGCAGGCCGCCGCGCGCCACCGGGCCGAAGCGCAGGTGCACGCCTTCGACGAAGGGCGAGTACACGAAGATTTCCCGGTACGGCACCGGCTTGGGCAGCTCGGGCACGCGCGCGGCGTCGAACTTGAAGCTGATGTAGTCCTTGTGCGTGCCGCCCTCGCCCTTCTTCTGGAAGAAGCTGGTGCGCAGGGTGGCATTGATGACGGCCATGAAGGAACGCAGGATGCGGTCCTCGTCCAGGCTGGATACGCGTTCCAGGGTGATGGCCAGCGCGTCGGCGCAGGCATCTACCTGGGCATCGCGATCCAGGGCGCGGTCGGCGCCCATCTCCTCGAGGATGGTGCTCATGTCGTGGCGGTCGGCCACAGGCACGATGGCGGTCAGGTCCGAGCCCAGGGTCTCGCAGGTGCGGCGGTCGGCGCGCACATCGCGGCCGGGCTCGAAGCGGGCTTCGAACAATTCCACCAGCAGGCGCGCGATCAGCGGGTAGCGGGCCAGGGTCTGTTCCATGTAGGCCTGCGAGAAGGTCACGCCGGTCTGCTGCAGGTATTTGCAGTAGCCGCGCAACATCGCCACCTGGCGCCAGTTCAAACCCGCGGCGAGGACGAGGCGGTTGAAGCCGTCGCTCTCGGCCTGGCCGCGCCAGATGGCAGCGAAGGCGTCTTCAAAGCGCGCGCGGGCGGAATCCACATCCACTTCGCCGGCCAGGGACTCGACTTCGAAATCCTGGATCGCCAGGCGGCCGCCTTCGGCCTCCAACACCCAGGGATGCTCGCTGTTCACGCGCAGCCCAAGGTTCTCGAGCATCGGCAGCGCGTCCGACAGCGCAATCTCCGGACCGGAACGGAACAGCTTGAAGCGCAGCCCGCCCCGGGCATCGTGATACAGCGACAGGCGCAGGTCTTGCTCCCCGTCCACTGCTGCCGCCTGGCCGACATCGTCAGCCGCCTGTTCGGGCGTAACCGATTCGACGTAGCCGGCCGGCATGGCCTTGCCGTAGCGCGCCGCCAGCACAAGCCCGGCCTCCTCGCCATGGATGGCGACCAGGCGTTCGCGCAGCTGGTCCTGCCAGTTGCGCACGATGTGCACGAGCTGGGCTTCGAGCTCGGCGGCATCGGCCTCAAACTTCTCGCCGCGGCGCGGGCGCACCAGCACATGCAATTGCGCCAGCGGCGATTCGCCGATGCTGACAGCGGTGTCGAGGCGCTCGCCATGCAATTGCTCGCGCAGCATGGCCTGGATGCGCTCGCGCACATCGGAATTGAAACGGTCGCGTGGAATGAAGGCCAGCACCGAGTAGAAGCGGCCGTGGCGATCGCGGCGCAGGAACAGGCGCGGACGCGCGCGTTCCTGCAAGGCCAGGATGCCCATGGCCGTGCGGGTGAGTTCCTCCACGCTGGACTGGAACAGCTCGTCGCGCGGCAGTGTTTCCAGGATGTGGCGCAGGGCCTTGCCGCTGTGGCTGTTCTCGCCCAGGCCCGAAGCGGCCATCACTGCCTCGTGGCGCTGGCGCACCAGCGGGATCTCCCAGGGGCGGCGGTTGTAGGCGCTGGAGGTGTACAGGCCGAGGAAGCGCTGCTCGGCAACGGCGCGGCCGCTCTCGTCGAACTTGAGCACGCCGATGTAATCCATGTAGCCCGGGCGATGCACGGTCGAGCGGGCATTGGTCTTGGTCAGGATCAGCGGGTCGAGGGTGGCTCCCGCCGGCAGGTCGGACGCGGCCAGGCCGGCCAGGGGCCGCGGCTTGGCGTCTTCTTCCTTGCCGCGCATCACGCCCAGGCCGCTGCCGGGCACGGCGCTGAGCACGCG
>CBHTVR010000086.1:0-4336 GCA_966096795.1 uncultured Gammaproteobacteria bacterium | reverse complement strand
AGCCCGGCCTGCTGGGCATGGAAGCGATCAAGTGGAACTTCACCAAGTTCCTGATTGATCGCAAGGGCAATGTCGTCAAGCGCTACGCGCCCACCGATACGCCCGAGAAAATCGAAAAGGACCTGTCCTCGGTCCTGTAATCAGGCCAGGTCGAAGCGCATCAGCCAATCGTCCTTCGGGTCGTCGCCGACCACGAAGACCAAGGTGCCGGCGATGCGGAAGCCTTCCTTGCTGTAGAAGCGGATGGCCTGCGGCTGCTCCTGCCATACGCTGAGGTAGATCGAGCGCGCGCCGCGGGCGCGGGCCTCGGCCTTCACCTTCGCCATCATGGCCTGGGCAATGCCGCGGCCATGGAATTTCGTGTCCACATAGAAGCGCGCCAGTTCCACCACCGGCATCGGGCCGGCGCCTTCGGGCGCTTCCGATACTTCCTTGAGCTGCGCATGGCCAGCCCATTCGCCATCCACCAGCGCGACCAGGTTCCAGCGCTTGGCGTCGGTGATCTGGCGCAGCTGCGCTTCTTCGCCATAGTGCTCGAGCACGGCGGCCTGCACGTTCTCGGGCGTGGAGCAGTGCCCGTAGGCGTCGAGGAAATTGCGCGCCATGAATACGCCGAGTTCGGCGGCATCGGCGGGTTCAGCCAGGCGAAATTCGGGAGCGGAGAGGGCGGTCATTTTTCGACAAAGGCGCGTTCGAAGACGTAGTGGCCGGGCGTGCCGATGCGCGGCGCGGCGCTGAAGCCACGCGCGTCGAGGATGCTGCGAAAATCGGCGAGCATCGAAGGGCTGCCGCAAATCATGAAGCGGTCTTGCGCCGGGTCGATCGGATCGAAGCCCAGGTCCTGCTGCATCCGGCCGCTCTCGAGCAGCGTGGTCAGGCGGCCCTGGTGTTCAAAGGCTTCGCGGCTGACCGCCGGGTAGTAGAACAACTGCTTGCCGATCTGCTCGCCGAGGAATTCATGGCGCGGCAACTCGCGGCGGATGTAGTCGGCATAGGCGAGGTCTTCGATATTGCGCACGCCGTGGGTCAGCACCACGCGCTCGAAGCGCTCGTAGGTTTCCGGGTCCTTGATGATGGCCAGGAAGGGCGCCAGACCCGTGCCCGTGGCCAACAAGTACAGCGTGCGCCCGGGCAACAAGTCGCTGATCAGCAGGGTGCCGGTCGGCTTGCGGCTGATCAGCAAAGTGTCGCCGGGCTGGATGTGCTGCAGGCGCGAGGTCAGCGGCCCGTTCGGCACCTTGATGCTGAAGAACTCCAGGTGTTCTTCCCAGTTGGCGCTGGCGATGGAGTAGGCGCGCATCAGCGGCTTGCCGTTCACTTCCAGGCCGATCATCACGAACTGGCCGTTGTCGAAACGGAAGCCGTCGTCGCGCGAGATGGTGAAACTGAAATAGGCCTCGGTCCAATGGCGGACGTCGAGCACGGTTTCGGTGATGAAGGGCGAGGACATTCAGGCGGGATCGGCGGGGCAGGGCTGCCCGATACGCCATTGTCTCACCCGGGCGTTGGAGTGTCTGCGTCCGGGGGCTGGCATATAATGCGCATTCGCGCTCCCGGAGCGCCTCCCCAGACCAAGGATTCCCCATGCAGATCGGTGAACGCACCGTCGCCAGCTTCCACTACACCCTCACCGATTCGGCCGGCAATGTCATTGACAGCTCCGCCGGCGGCCAGCCCCTGGCCTACCTGCACGGCGCCGGCAACATCGTGCCGGGCCTCGAGCGCCAGCTCACCGGCCGCAGCGAAGGCGACAAGTTCGACGCCGTGGTGTCGGCGGAAGAAGGTTACGGCGAACCGAACCCGATGATGATCCAGGTCGTGCCGCGCGAAGCCTTCCAGGGCGTGGACAATCTGGAAGTCGGCATGCAGTTCCAGGCCCAGACCGGGCAGGGCGCCTTGCCGGTGGTCATCGCCAAGATCGAGGGCGACCAGGTCACGGTGGATGCCAACCATCCGCTCGCCGGCCAGACCCTGCACTTCGCGATTGAAGTCACCAGCGTGCGCGATGCCAGCGTGGAAGAACTGATGCACGGTCATGTCCACGGTGAAGGCGGCCACCACCACTGAGTCCGGCATGATGCTGGCCTGGCAGGCAACGCGTTACGGCGCGCCCGGCCAGGCCCTGGACTTGCGCGCAATCGCCCGGCCCGAACCCGGTCCGGGCGAATTGCGCATCCGCGTCGAGGCGGCCAGCCTCAATCCCATTGATTACAAACTGCTGCGTGGCGACCTGAAGGCCGTCATTCCGCTGAACTTTCCGGTGACGCCGGGCTTTGATGCCTGCGGACTGGTGGACGCCGTCGGCCCCGGTTGCGAAGGTTTCCGCGAAGGCGACCGCGTGTTTGTGCGCGGCAGCCGCGAAACCCTCGGCGCCTTCGCGCAATACACGGTGCAGCCCGCGGCCTTTGTCGCGCGCGCGCCGGTGAATGCCAGCGCGGCCGCATCGGCTTCGCTGCCCTTGGTGGCGCTGACCACCGTGCAAGCTCTTGCGGTTCGCGCCCAAGGCAAGCCCGGGCAGCGCGTTCTTATCCAGGCGGGCTCGGGTGGCTTGGGTACCTTCGCCATCCAGTACGCGCGCCGCCTTGGTCTGGTGGTAGAAGCCACCTGCAGCGCGCGCAATGCCGAGATGGTGAAAGCGCTCGGCGCCGACCGCGTGCTGGTGCGCGAACGCGAGGACTACCGCACGCGTGGCGCCGTCTACGACATCGTCTTCGACAGCCTCGGCGGGCAGCACACCCTCGACTCCTTTGCCGTGCTCAAGGCGGGCGGCTGCGTGGTCAGCGTTGCCGGTCCGCCTGATGACGAAATGGTGGAGCGCTTCGGCAAGAATGCCTTGCTGCGTTTTGTCATGCGCTGGATGGGCCGCAAGGTGCGTCGGGCCGCGAAGAAAAAATCCGCGCGCTATTTCCGCTTCCTCACCGAATCCAATGGCGCGCAACTGCAGCAGGTCGCCGCGTTGGTGGAAGCGGGCGTGATCAAGCCGGTAGTGGACAAGGTTTTTCCCTTTGACCAGGCCGTGGCTGCCTTCGACTACCTGATGACCGGGCATGCGCGCGGCAAGATCGTGCTCGACGTGGAAGGGCGCGAGGCCGCACCCGAGTAGTCGCGTCGCTGCGACGGGCACGCTCGCGGCAGAAAATTCTCGGTCGCGAAGTGACCGATTGCACTTGACCCCGATTGTGGCGATTGCCGAGGATGGCGCTTCACCCATCAGCGGAGTCTGGTCCATGGTCGCCCACCGTTCGCCCCACGTTCGCAATCTCGTCCTGGCCATCGGCCTGGTCCTGCCGTTCCCCGCCTTCGCGCAGAACGCCGCAGTCACGGTGAATGTGGACGCCAACGCCAACAAGCACCCGATCAGCCCTTACATTTATGGCGTGGCCTTCGCCAGCACGGCCCAGCTGAGCGATCTCAACGCGCCCATCAACCGCTACGGCGGCAATGCCAGCTCGAGCTACAACTGGCAGCAGAACGCCAGCAACCGCGGCTTCGACTGGTATTTCGAATCCATTCCCGAAACCAGCGCCAGCGCTGGCGAATTGGGCGACACCTTTATCAGCAACTCGCGCGCCGGCGGCGCCGAAGCCATGATCACCGTGCCCATGCTCGACTGGGTCGCCAAGCTGGGCAGTAATCGCGCCAAGCTGGCGGCGTTCTCGCAGGCCAAGTACGGCGCGCAGACGGGCAATGACGCGCAATGGTTCCCGGATGCCGGCAACGGCGTGCTCAAGAGCACCGGCAAGGACATCACCGGCAACGATCCCAACGACGCCAATACGACCGCAGGCGTAGCCTTCCAGCAAGGCTGGATCCAGCACCTCGTCGGCCGCTGGGGCCTGGCCAACAACGGCGGCCAGAAACTCTACCTGCTCGACAACGAACACAGCCTCTGGCAATCCACCCATCGCGAGGTCAAGCCCACCGGCCCGACCATGGATGAGATCCGCCAGAAGATGATTGACTACGGCACGATGGTGAAGTCGGTGGACCCAGGCGCCACCGTGGTCGGTCCGGAAGAGTGGGGCTGGAGCGGCTACTTCTATTCTGGTTACGACCAGCAATACGCCGCCGCCAACAACTGGTGCTGCTACCCCGACCGAGCCGCCCACGGCAACATGGATTACATGCCCTGGCTGCTCGACCAGTTGCGCCAATACGAATTGCAGACTGGCAAGCGCGCGCTCGATGTGTTCTCGCTGCACTACTATCCGCAGGGCGGCGAGTTCGGCAACGACACCTCCACCACCATGCAGCAGCTGCGTAACAAAAGCACGCGCGCGCTCTGGGACCCGAACTACACCGACCCGACCTGGATCAATGCCAAGGTCATGCTGAT
>CBHTVR010000085.1:0-4368 GCA_966096795.1 uncultured Gammaproteobacteria bacterium | reverse complement strand
CGCGGGTCGGACACGCCCAGCGGGCCGTCGCCGCCATGCAGGGCGCTGGCGCCGCGGATATTGCCTTCCGAGCGCTTGAAGTAGGGCAGCACATTGTCCCAGTGCCAGCCACGCGCGCCGAGGTCGTCCCACTCGTCGTAGTCGGCGGCATTGCCGCGGATGTAGCACATGGCATTGATCGAACTGGAACCGCCCAGCACCTTGCCGCGCGGCCACCACAATTGGCGTCCGAGCAAACCGGGTTCGGGCTGGGTGCTGTAGTCCCAGTTCACGCCCTTCTGGCCAATAAGTTTGGCCAGGCCGGCGGGCATGTGCACGAAGGGGTGCCAGTCGCTGGGGCCGGCTTCGAGCAGCAACACCCGGGTGTCGGGGTCCTCGCTCAGGCGGTTGGCCAGCACGCAGCCGGCCGAGCCGGCACCCACGATGATGTAGTCGTACACAAAACCGCCTTTTTCGAAGACCCGCCGAGGCTAGGCCGGCAGTCTAGAGCAAGTACTCAGGGCCGAGGCTGGAGCGCCGGCACGCTTTCGACTATGGTGCGACCACCACTTGGGCGCGCACATGAACTTGCTGAATCCATCCCGGTTTTCGGAGCGCCTGAGCGGGTCCTGGCGCCAGTTTTCCGGACTGCATCGCAGTTATCCGGCCCTGGGCTGGGCCTTCGTCTATTTCTTCTTCCTGCTGACCGGTTATTACGTCCTGCGGCCGGTGCGCGACGCCATGGGCGCCACGGCCGACGTTTCCGCGGTGTTTTCGCCTTCGACCATCGCCTGGTTCGCCGGCCATGGCGTGGCGATCGGTGACTTCACGCTGCAGGCGCTGTTCACCGGCACCTTCATCAGCATGATCCTGCTGCAGCCGGCCTACGGCTGGCTGGTGAGCCGCTTCGCGCGCCGCGTGTTCCTGCCGGTGGTGTACCTGGCCTTCATTGCCTGCCTGGTCGGGTTCTACGTGGCCTTCCACCGCGAGACGCCGGGGCGCGGCGCGGTGTTCTTCATCTGGGTGGCGGTATTCAACCTGTTCGCGGTGTCGGTGTTCTGGAGTTTCATGGCCGACGTGTTCAGCGACGTGGAAGCGCGCACGGTGTACGGCTATATCGGCGCGGGCGGCACCCTGGGTGGCCTGACCGGCCCCTGGCTGACGCGCAGCCTGGTGGTGGATATCGGCGTGGCCAACATGATGCTGGTGTCGGTGGCCTGCCTGGCGGTCTGCCTGCTGTGCATCGTGAAGCTGGCGCACTGGGCGCGCGCCGCCGAGCTGGCGCGCGGCCGTTCGCACGACGATGCCATGGGTGGCAGCGTGCTGGAAGGCCTGCGCCTGGTCGCTCGCGATCCGTTGCTACGCGCGCTGGCGGTGCTGATGTTCTTCGGCGTGGGTGTCGGCACCCTGCTGTACAACCAGCAGCGCGAGATTGCCAAGCTGATGGCCGAAGACACCTTCCGCACCCAGTTCTATTCGAACTTGGACTTGTGGATCAATTGCCTCACGTTGGTGGTGCAAGTGTTGTTCACACGCGGCATCCTGACCCGCTTCGGTGTCGGCCCGGCGCTGATGATCCCGGCCTTCGCGGTGCTCGGCGGCTACGCGCTGCTGTCGGCCTCGCCACTGCCCATGCTGGTGGCGATCGTGCAGATCGCGACCCGCGCTGGCGAGTTCTCGCTGGGCAAGCCCGCGCGCGAAACCATCTACACGCGCGTGGACCGACAGTCGCGCTACAAGGCCAAGGCCACGATTGACACGGTGATCTATCGCGGTGGCGACCTTACCTTTGCCTGGGTACACAAGGGCCTGCTGATCTTCGGGTCGCGGGTGGTGTTCCTGGGCGGCCTGCTGGTGGCGGCGGCGATGACCTTCGGTGCCTGGCGTGTCGTGCGCGAGCAGGCGAAGCTGCCGGCGCAACACGACTGATCCCGTTCGTCGGTCGGCGCCCGTGTTCTGCGGCCGCGCGCGGAACTCGCGCCGGGCGCTGCGGTCACAGGCCGGTATCGATTTCCCGAGGATGGCGCGCATGACCCACCTGACCCACTGGCTGCTGCTGGCCTTGATTGCCTTCGCGGGCTCGTCCGTGGCCGCCGAGCCGGTGCGTTCGCCGGCAGCGGAATCGGCGCGCATCGAAGCCCTGATCGCTTCGGTGGAACAGGCCAAGGGCCTGGTCTTCATCCGCAATGGCGAGGACCACGACGCCGCCGCAGCCGCTGCGCACCTGCGCATGAAATGGAAGAACGCCGGCTCGCGCGTGCGCACGGCCGAGGACTTCATCAAGGTTTGCGCGAGCGCGTCGTCCATGAGCGGGCAGAAGTACCGGATCCGCTTTGCCGACGGCAAGGTCGTGGACTCAGCGGACTACTTCAATGGCCAGTTGCGCCGCATTGATGCCGCGGCCCACACGCCCGCGCTCAAGCCGGGCGCTTCGACGCCGGGCTGAGCCACATCGAGATGGTGGCGTTGAAGACTTTCTCGTCGGCCGCGTCCAGCACGTCCACGTTCACCGGCAGCTCGTAGCCGGTTTCGCTGGTCACCAGCGCGATGTTCGGCGTGGCGATGCCGCGCAGGCTGCCGCGCGCCTTCTTCAGGTACTGCACGCTCATGCCCTTGGGAATCCAGCGCATGCCGGCGGGCAGGCTGGCCTCGGTCATGATGCCGGCGGTGAGTTCGGCCAGATTGCATAGCGCAATCGCGTGCACGGTGCCGAGGTGATTGTGCAGGGCGCGGCGGTCGCGGATGCGCGCTTCGCAGCGACCGGGTTCGAGCAAGGTGAAACGCGGCGAGATGCTGCCGAAGTAGGGCGCCTTGAAGCAGATCAGGCGCGAGAACAGCCAGGCGCCCAGGGGGCGCCGTTGCATCTTGTTCCACAGCGACAGCACGCTGGCCACGCGCGTGTGCCGCTTACGCTGCAGCAGCGCGTTGCGCGGCCGAAGTGCGATGCAGGGACGCGGCCTCGAGATCGGCCGGATCGAAATCGTCCACCGTGATCGCTTCCCAGGTCAGCGCGCGCAGCTCTTCGAGCTGGGCCTTTTCCTCGGCGGTGATCCAGCCTTCGCGCACGCCTTCGTTCAACTGCTCGGGGAAGGTGAGCGCTTCGATGTCGCTGTTCTTGAGCGCCTTGAGGAACTTGCGCTCCACTGGCTCGGCAAGTATCACCTTGGCCAGCGAGGCATTGATGCGCCCGGCCGGATTGTTGGCGCAGGGCGTGAGGAACACGCCGTCGGCCAAACGGTCACGCGCATCCGAGGGCGCCATCAGCAGCGCGGCGGCGCGACGACCCAGGCGGTCGGACGGCGCGTTGGCGCGGCGACCCAGCGGGAACACCAGCAACCACAGAAGCCAGGCTGCCGGACGGATGGGGAAATTGCGCAACACGCCCGACATGGCCAGTTCGATCTTGTGCATCGAATCGTGGAAGGCCCAGGCCAGCAGCGGCTGTTCGGTCGCCGGGCGGCCTTCGTCCTCGTAGCGCTTGAGCATGGCGCTGGCCAGGTAGAGCTGGCTCAGCACATCGCCCAGGCGGCCCGACAACTTCTCCTTGAACTTGAGCTTGCCGCCAAGCAGCAGCATCGAGGCATCGGCCAGCAAGGCCAGGTTGGCCGAGTAGCGGTTGAGCTTGCGGAAATAGCGCCGCGTGTAGTCATCGCCCGGCGCCTTGCCCACGCGCGCGGTGGTGATGCCGAAGAACCAGCTGCGCACCGCGTTGGAAATCGCGAAGCCGATATGGCCGAACAGGTTGGCGTCGAAGTCGCGCAGGCGCTTGACCGGATCGGGATCCTGCGCGGCCTGCATCTCCTTGAGCACCCACGGATGGCAGCGGATGGCGCCCTGGCCGAAGATCATCAGCGAGCGGGTCATGATGTTGGCGCCTTCGACCGTGATCGAAATCGGCGCCGCCTGCCAGCCGCGGCCCAGGTAGTTCTTCGGGCCCAAAATCACGCCCTTTCCGCCGTGGATGTCCATGGCGTCGCGCGCCACTTCGCGCGCCATCTCGGTGCAGTGGTACTTGGCGATCGCCGACGGTACAGCCGGCTTCTCGCCGCGATCCACGGCCGCCGCCGTGGCCTGCGACAGCGCGCTCGAGGCATAGGCATTGGCGGCAATGCGCGCGAGCGCTTCCTCCACGCCTTCGAAGCGGCCGATGGACAGGCCGAACTGCTTGCGGATGCGCGAATAAGCGCCGCTGACCACCGCCGCAAGCTTGGCCGCGCCGCTGGAAGTGGAGGGCAGGGTGATCGAGCGACCGATGCTCAGGCATTCCACCAGCATGCGCCAGCCATGGCCGACATAGTCTTCGCCGCCGATCAGCTGCGACAGCGGAATGAACACGTCCTTGCCGTGGATCGGGCCGTTCTGGAACACGCAGTTCAGCGGGAAGTGGCG
>CBHTVR010000084.1:0-4778 GCA_966096795.1 uncultured Gammaproteobacteria bacterium | reverse complement strand
TCGACCTTGGGCTTGAGCGAGCAGATGCCGTTGGACAGGGTCTCGGGCAGCATCGGAACGACGAAACCGGGGAAATACACCGACGTGCTGCGCAGCACCGCTTCGTCATCGAGCGCGGTGCCGGGACGAACGTAGTGCGAGACATCGGCGATGGCGACGATCAGACGGAAGCCCTTGGCGTCAGGCTCGCACCAGACGGCATCGTCGAAGTCCTTGGCGTCCTCGCCATCGATCGTCACCAGCGGCAGCGCGCGCAGGTCCACGCGCGCGGCGATTTCAGCCGCCTGCACGTCCAGCGGCACGGCATCGGCTTCGAGAATGGTTTCGCGCGGGAACTCGTGCGGCAGGTTGTGGCCGTGGATGGCCATTTCCACCACGCGCGAGGGCGTGAGCTTGTCGCCCAGCACCACCAGCACCTTGCCGATGGGGGCGTGGCCGCGCTCGGGCGGCGAAGTCAGTTCGCAGACCACCAACTGGCCATCGAGCGCGCCGTTGCGCGCATCCGGCGGGATCAGCAATTCGGCCAGCACGCGGCGATCGTCGGGCGTGACCATGCCGATGCCCGCGCGTTCGGCGTAGCGGCCGGTGATGCGGGTCATGCGCCGTTCCAGCACTTCGACAATGGCGGCCTGGCGGCGGCCGCGATAGTCCACGCCGCTGACGCTGGCCAGCACGCGGTCGCCGTGCAGGGCCTTGCGCATTTCATTGGGCGGCAGGAACAGGTCGTCGCCGCCCGCTTCGGGCTTGAGGAAACCGAAGCCGTCGGGATTGGCGATAACCACGCCGCTGATCAGGTCGAGCTGCGCGGCCACCGCGAAGCCTCCGCGCCGGTTCATCAGCACCTGGCCATCGCGCTGCATGGCATTAAGGCGACGCGAAAGTGCATCGAGGCGATCAGGCTCGGTCAGCTTCAGCGCACGCGAAATTTCTTCAACGGTCATCGGGCCCGGCGCTTCCGACAGGAACTCCATCAATGCCTCGCGGCTGATGATGGGCTGGGCGTACTTGAGCGCTTCGCGCTCGGCGTGCGGGTCGTGGCGGCGAGCGCCCTTGCCAGCACCCGGTCGAGTGGCGGCCCCTGCCTTGCCGCCGCGCTTGCCGGCGGAAGCGGGCTGCGCTCGCGATGCCGCGTGGGCGGCTGCGGCCTTGGGCTTGTGCTTCTCCGCACCGGACTTGCCCGGCTTTGAATTGGCCGGTTTTGAGTCGGCTTGGCGCAAGCTGTCCGGCATCCATGCCGGTAGCGTGCTGGACTTGGCCTTGGCCTTGCCAGGACGCGCATCTTTGGGTTTTTTCATGGCTTTATGGTACACCCTGCCCCGCTTCGGGCCGGTTCCTGCGCGGGCATTGGCGTTCCGGACATTGACATGAGGCCGGCTGACGACTAACTTATGCGGCTCCCTCGCCAAGCGCGCGGGCAGGCCCAGGTGGCGGAATTGGTAGACGCACTAGTTTCAGGTACTAGCGGGTAAAACCGTGGAGGTTCGAGTCCTCTCCTGGGCACCACATCACGAAACCCCCGAGCGATCGGGGGTTTTGCTTTTTCAGGCCGGCCGCGCCTTGCCGCTATGATCTGGCTGCCGCGTCCTGCGGCCTTGCCGGAAGCCTGATGGATCCGACCGCCGACACCCTTGCTTTGGGCATGGCCGATCACAAGGCCGGACGCCTCAATCTTGCCGAGCAGCATTACCTGGCCGTGCTCGACAAGCAGCCCGGGCACGCGGAATGCCTGCGCCTGCTTGGCTTGATCGAACAACAGCGCGGCCGTCACCCGGTGGCCATCGCGCGCCTTCGCGCATCGCTCGCTTCGCAGCCCACGGCAGCCGCCTGGACTGCGCTGGCTGCCAGCCAGCGCGTGCTGGGTGATTGGCCCGATGCCCTGAAAAGCGTGGACCAGGCGCTGGCGCTGCAGGCCACGCGCGCGGACAGCCACTGGCTGCGCGCGCAACTTCTGTCGGCACTCAATCGCCACGCCCAGGCGCTGGCCGCCTGCGAGCAAGTGCTGGCGCTGCAGCCTGGGCACCATGGCGCGCTGGTGAGTCGCGGCAATGCTCTGAGTCGGCTGCGTCGCCCGGCGGAAGCGCTGGACTCCTACGACCAGGCCCTGCGCCTGGCTCCGCAGGCCGTGGAGGTACTCAACAATCGCGGCTCGGCCCTGCGCGACCTCAAGCGCTACGGTGACGCGGCACGGGCCTTCGCACAACTGGCGGCGCTGCGCCCCGACTACCCGTATGTGCGAAGCAATCGCCTGCACTCACAACTGTATGCCTGCGACTGGAGCGACTACGAAAGCCAGGTCGCGCAGATCGTGGCAGCGGTGGAGGCTGGCGCGGCGGCCGATGTTCCGTTTTCCTTTCTGGCCATCTGCGATGCCGGCGCGACACAGTTGCAGTGCGCGCGCCGGTACTGCGCTGACCGCTATCCACCGCAGGCGCCCCTGGATACCGCCCGCGCGGCGCCGGGTAGCAAGTTGCGCATCGGATATTTTTCAGCGGATTTCCACGAGCACGCCACCTGCTACCTGATGGCCGGCTTGTTCGAGGCCCAGGACCGCGAAGGCTTCGAGTGGTTTGCACTGTCGCACGGTCCGGATGCCGACGACCCCATGCGCCGCCGCCTGCTGCCCTGCTTCGATCATTTCGTGGACTTGCGCCAGAAGGGCGACCGCGAGGCCGCCGAATGGATCCGCGCCGCCGGCATCGACATCCTGGTGGACCTCAACGGTTTCACCACGGGCAATCGCGCCGGCGTGCTGGCTTACCGGCCCGCGCCGCTGCAGGTGGGCTTCCTGGGGTATCCGGGCAGCATGGGCGCCGACTACATCGACTATCTGCTCGCCGATGCCGTGGTCGCGCCGGCCGCGAAGCAAGCGGACTATTCGGAAAAGCTGCTGCACTTGCCGGGCAGCTACCAGGTCAATGACCGCAAGCGCCAGTTACCCGAGTTCGCGCCCGGACGCAGCGAACTGGGCCTGCCCGAACAGGGTTTCGTGTTCTGCTGTTTCAACAACAACTACAAGATCAGCCCGCGCGTGTTCGCCCTCTGGATGCGCCTGCTGCTGGCAACGCCGGGCAGCGTGTTGTGGCTGCTCGAAGACAACGCCGATGCGGGCCAGAATCTTCGCGCTGAAGCCAGGCGCGCGGGCGTGGCGCCGGAGCGGCTGGTGTTCGCTCCGCGCCTGCCCTTGGCGCAACACCTGGCCCGACAACTGCGCGCCGACCTGTTCCTGGACACACTGCCCTGCAATGCCCACACCACCGCCAGCGATGCGCTCTGGGTCGGCCTGCCCGTGCTGACCTGCGCGGGTGACGCGTTCGCTTCGCGAGTCGCCGCGAGCCTTGTCTGCGCGGCAGGACTGCCGGAACTGGCCTGCCGCAATCTTGAAGAGTACGAAGCCATGGCACTGGCCCTGGCGCGTGACACTGCGCGGCTGGACGCACTACGTGCGCGCTTGCATGACGGCCGATTCGCGATGCCCTTGTTCGACACGCAGGCTTTTGCGCGCCATCTCGAAATCGCCTATCTGGCGATTTGGGATCGCCATCACAGGGGTGAGCCACCCACGCCGTGGACGGTGCCTGCGTCCTGACTAACGGTAGACGCAGCAGCGAAAGAAGGTCGTCGCATTCATGCGAGATTTGGGCCTGCGTTGCTAGCTTGGTGGCAGTACACAAAGCCTTAAAAGGAGGCTTTCCATGCGCTTCCCAAGCAAGTTTCTCACCGCCAGCATCCTGCCCGGCCTGTTGCTGGGCTCGGCCGTCTCCTTCGCGCAATCGCCGGTCGGCGCGCTCGCCGGCAGCGCTAGCGAAGGCGATGTCGCTGTCATCCGCAATCCCGCCAACGGTTTCACTCGCGAGATCAAAGTCGGCAAGAGCGGCCGCTACCAGCTGCGCAGCCTTCCGGTTGCCAGCTACGAGGTGGTCATCCGCCATGCCGATGGCAAACAGGAACCTGCGCGTCGCGTTGCCGTGCACATCGGAATCACCACGCGCGTCCCGTAGGGCGTGACCTTCGGCACTTCAACGCCGAAGTCGCCTCTTTCAATCTGGCAATAGCACGCCGCCCGGGGCCTTGGTCCCGGGCGGTTGGTTTTTGCACGACCGGTTCATGACGAGAGAAAGAGGAAGGAAGCGAAGATGCTGAGCAGGAAAAGTTTTGTTCGCGCCGCCGTTGCGGTGCTGGCCTTTGCGATCGCGGGCATTGCCGCGGCGCAGTCGCCCAATGCCGCCATTCAGGGCCAGGCCGACCCCGGCGATGTGGCCATCATCCAGAACGTGGATACCGGCTTCACCAAGGAAGTGAAGACCGATGACAAGGGGCGCTTCAAGTTGCGCAACCTGCCTACCGGCACCTTCAGCGTCACCATCAAGCACCCCGATGGCAGCCTGGGTGTCTCGCGCACGGTCAGGCTGCGCGTGGGCATGACCGCCAAGGTGCAGTAGCGCCGCAGCCGCCGATCAGGCGAACGGGTCGCGCAACACGATGGTGGATTCGCGACCCGGGCCGGTGGAAACGATGGCCAGGGTGCAACCCGACAGTTCTTCCAGCGCGCGCAGGTAAGCACGCGCGGCGGGCGGCAACTTGTCCCACTCGGTGATGCCGGCAGTGGTTTCGGTCCAGCCCGGGAATTCCAGGTAAACCGGCTCGCATTCGTCCCAACCTTGCGCGTCGAGCGGCGCGTATTCGCTCTGCTTGCCGTGGTACTTGTAGGCGATGCACAGCTTCAGCGTCGGCATGCCGTCGAGGATGTCGAGCTTGGTGATGCACAGGCCGTTGATGCC
>CBHTVR010000083.1:0-4794 GCA_966096795.1 uncultured Gammaproteobacteria bacterium | reverse complement strand
TCGGCGCAGGGGCGGCGCAGCTGGTAGGCCAGGGCGCAGGCGTAATAGACATCGCCCGGATCCCAGCGCCGGTTGGTGAGCAGGTCATTCACCAGGTAGCGCGGCGCGCCGAAGCTGCTCACCACGTCGTCCACGAAGTAGTTGCGGTCGCGGCGACCGTAATCATTCATGTAGCCCAATTCGCTGTCGATCCAGATATCCCCGGTGCGCGGGCTGTAGCTGATGACCTGGGCGCTGGCGGCACTGGCCAGCGAAAGCCCCAGGCCGAGGGCGAGTAGCGGGGTACGGATTTTCATGGTCGGCTCCTTGGGAGTCGTGAAGGTCGGCGCCAGTGTGAATGCGCCGGCTGAACTTGCGATTAAGAGCTTACAAGCGCTGCAGTCGATTCGCGACCGCGGGTTCAAGCGGCTTGCCGCCGCCATTGAGCAACTGCAGCGAACCATCGTCTTGCACGGAAAAGGTCTGCTCCGCCGGCCCGGGATCCAGGGTAAGGATCACCGAGGTGCCTTCGATGCTGACCGATTCGGTCCATTCGCCACGACTGGCGAAGCGATTCGGTTCCTTGCCGCCGATATAGGTCTCGACCATGTCGTAGCGGCGCTTTCCGCCTTGCACGCGCAGCGCCAACTCCATCTCCACGCCCTGGCAATCGCTGCAGGGCAGCAGGCCCGACCAGCGCCGCTCGCTGCCTTCGCTGAAAGCATCGGCACCGGACGCCGCCGCACCGGCCGATGGCGCGGGCGCGCCCTGGCTGCCGGGTTGGCAGGCGGCCAGCAGCAGGCACACGGCAAACAACAGGGGGCGGGGGGCGCGCATGTCGCCACCATCCTAACGCGGCAGCGGCGCCACAGGAAAAACTTGAACCGGGCTTAACCCCACCCCGGGTCATGGCCCGTTCACCCGAGCGAACCACCACGGAGCCACGCCATGGAACTCGCCGCCCGCAGCGCCCCCGCCCTGAACCTCGACCCCAAGCGCATCGCCGCCACCAGCGTTGCCATCGCCGTGCATGTGGTGGTGTTGATGGTGTTGATGCTGCCCGTGCAGATGGCCAGTGCGCCCTTGGCCAAGGATACCGACATGATCGTGACGCCGCTGGTGAAGGTCGAGCCGATCAAGCCGCCGCCGCTGCCTCCCACGCCGGTACACCGTACCGAAACCCGGCCCGACACGCGCCCGCATCCGGTGGAAGTGGCCGTGGTGAACGACACGCCCACCGCCAACGACCCGCATGTGGACGAGGTGACGACCGACCCGCAGCCCGACAACAACTTCAACGTTGATCCGCAGCCGAGCTTCGCCCAGATCCGCGCCAGCCTTGCGCCCGCCCCGCCTTATCCGGCCCAGGCGCAGCGCATGCGCCAAAGCGGCCTGGTGATGCTGAAGGTGCTGGTGGACGAACAGGGCCAGGCGCTGGAGGGCAGCATCGAAACCAGCAGCGGTTTCCGCGTGCTCGACGAGGCCGCGCTGAAGTTCGTGCTCAAGCGCTGGCGCTTCTTCCCGGCCCAGCAGGACGGCAAGAATGTGCAGGCCTGGGCGCTGGTGCCGATCAGTTTCGAATTGCCGCGCTAGAAATGCGGCGGACGCTCAGGCCAACCACAGCCTGAGCGTCCAGAACGCGCAGGCCGCGGCGAGCAAACCGCAGGCCACTGCGCCCAGCAGCGATCCCAAGCCCAGCAACTTGGCCATCGCCCGTTGCCGCGGGCTGAGCACGTGATAGTCGGTGCCGTAAGCCGTGCCTGCCGACAAACCGAGCATGGCCAGGAAGGCGGCACTGCCGCCGAAAAAAATCGCCGCCAGCAGCCAGGCCCAGGACGGCATCAGGGCCGGTGCCGCAGCTGGTCCGAGGGCAACGCATCCAGCGCCGCCACCATGCCCGTCACCAGATCGGCGACCTGCGGATAGAAAGGCACATCCACTTTCTCGAAGCGATCCGTCGGCCGGTGGTAATCGGGATGGTCTTCCACCCCGAAATACAGGAAGGCGATGTCCTGGCGCGCGAACACGCCCTGGTCGGACTGCATGGTCCAGTCATCGCCATTCCAGAACGGCCGCGGATGGTCGTGGCCGTACAGGACCGTGGGCAAGGCATGCGTGCGCAATGGTTCGATGGCCGCGCGCAATTGCGGATTCGCCCACAGGCCGGTCACGAAAATCTCGCCCGGCTTGCTGCGCGAGAGCATGTCGAAATTGATATTGGCCAGCAGTTGCCCGACCGGCACCGGCGGTTTTTCGAGGAAGGCCTGCGCGCCGCGCAGCCCCGCCTCTTCACCATCGAAGGCCACGAACAACAGGGTGTGGCGCGGCGGATGGGCGCGGAACCAGGTCGCCACCGCCAACATCGCGGCCACGCCCGAGGCATTGTCGTCGGCGCCGGTATAGACCTGGCCATCGCGCACGCCCAGATGATCGTAATGCGCGCTGATCACCATCACCTGGCCAGGCTCGGCGGTGCCAGTGACGCGACCGATCAGGTTCACGCCCGACACCGGCTGCGGTGTCTGCCAGAATTTGCCACGCCAGAATTTGAAACCGCGACTGGGCGTGAACGTGAACGGCTGCTCGAAGCCGCCCGCCATCGGCTCCAGGCCGATTTGCTGGAAGCGCTGCAGCAGATAGGCGCGCGCACGGGCGCCGCCGGGCGTGCCGACCTTGCGGCCTTCCATCGCCGGGTCCGACAGGGTTTTCAAGTCAGCCATCAGGCGCATGGCATCAATGCGCGGCGTGGTGGCCACACGCTCGCGCTTGGCCAGGGCCGCGCGCTGGCCTTCGACATCTTCCTTCTCGGGATGGAAGCGGCTGCCGTATGCGAACAGGCCGATGCCAATCAGCGTGGCGGCGATGGCGATGCGCTTCAGGCGCGCCGGCCAACCCTTCTTGCGGCGAAACATCATCCGGCCTCTCCCGAACCCAGGGCCGCCAGTGCGGCCGGAATGGCGTCGGCGGCGCCGACGGTGACAAATCGTGGATGCTCGCGGTCCAGGCTGGTGTCCAACTCATGCGCCCAGGTCACGTGGTAGGGCATGTGCACGCCCCAGCCACCCAACTCCACCACCGGCTGGATATCCGAGCGCAGGGAATTTCCCACCATGGCGAAACGTTCGGCCGGCACGTCGAATTCAGCCAACACGCGCTGGTAGGTGCCGGCGTCCTTTTCCGAAACGATTTCGATGCGGTGGAACAGATCGGCCAGCCCCGAGCGCGCCACCTTGGCCTCCTGGTGGAACAGGTCGCCCTTGGTGATCAGCACGATGCGATGCGTCCTTGCCACCTGCTCGACCGCTTCGCGAATGCCTTCGATCAGTTCCACCGGATGCGCCAGCACCTGCTTGCCCAGATCCAGGATGCGGTGCAGGTCGGCGGCGCTGATGCGTTCGCCACTCATCTCGATGGCGATCTCCATCATGGACAGGGTCATGCCCTTGGCGCCGTAGCCGAACAGGCGCATGTTGCGGCGCTCGGTCGCCAGCAGGCGTTCGTGCAGGCGGGCATCGGCGAGGTTCACGTAGTGGCCGAGGATGCGTTCAAACTCGTCATTGGCGGCGCGGTAGAAACCTTCGCTATGCCAGAGCGTGTCGTCGCCGTCGAAGCCCACCAGTTCGATCACGGCAACTTTTCCAAAAGCAGGTGGGTGCGCTTGCGCAGGCCGCCGATGCTGACCTCGCGCCGGTAGTCAATGCTCACCGGCAGGCCGGTCTTGCGATCGATCACGGCCATGGCCTCGTCGGTCAGCCCCAACTCGCTCGGCAGGCCTTTGCGTTCGGCTGCCGGCACCTTGACGCCGCTGACGGCCTCGACGATTTTCCACATCACCTCGGCGCCCTTGGCCGGATCCACGCCCTGGCGCCAGTGGATGGTGGCGGTGCTGGCGTTGAGCTTTTCCAGTGCGAAGCTGCCCCGGGTGGGAATCAGGTCGGACGACCAGGGGCTGGGCAGGTAGTCCTCGTACTCGACCGGTTTGCCTTCGCTGAGCTTGGCAGCGACGAAGAAATTGAAGATGGATGCCGGCCGGCCGATGCTGGCCGACACGGCAGCCTCGGAAGTGAGCTTGTCGAGCAGCGGGTCGAGTTTCGCGCGCAGGCTTGCTTCGTCAAGCTTCGCGGCCTTCGCCTTGTCCGCGTTCTGCGCGAGCAGGGCCGGCAGCATCACTTCGCGCATGGCGCTGCCAAATACCTGCCAGTTGCGGATGCGCCGAAAGCTGCCATCGGCGTCGAGCTCGACTTCCACCGGCAGCTTGTCCAGGCGCTTCGCCAACTCGGCCGAAATCCTGCGCATGGACTCGACATCCTCGCTGCTACCGCTGACCTCGGTCGTGCCGCTTTCCGTAGTCCACACCTGCAGGAAGCCCTTGGGCCCGGCTTCGACGATGTCCAGGCGCTCGGTGCTGCGGCTATCGGTCTTGCGGCTCTTGTCGGCGCGCAGGTCTTCCTGCACCGATTGCAGCTGGTAGCGCGCCTGCACGCCAAGCTTCCAGGGCAAGGGCAGATGCACGCTGGCGCTCGCCAGCGGAGCGATCAAGCAGGCAAGGACGGCCAGCCCGAAGCGGCAACGCAAAGATCGCATCCGTTTTCTCCCGGCCAGGCCCGCCCTATGCGGCGCCCATGGTGACACAGGGCCGTGACGATTCGGATAGGCCGATGGATGGGTTGGCGCGCGCGGCGATCAGTTCGGCGCGGACACCGGCTTGCATTGTTCGGTGACCCAGGCATACAGCCGCCGCACCTGGTCCTCGCTCAGGCCCAGCCATTGCTTCTCGCGCAACTGGGCGGCGAAATCCTGGGCCTGGGCGCAGCG
>CBHTVR010000082.1:0-5080 GCA_966096795.1 uncultured Gammaproteobacteria bacterium | reverse complement strand
GCGCGGATCAGGCGCGCCATGATGTCCTCGCCATGCGACCAGGCATGCAGGTCGGCGTCGTCCATCAGGGTGGTCGGCACGACTTCAGCATGGGCCGCGCTCATCACGCGCACCATGTTGCGGCGCACGCCGCGGATCGGTTCGTCGCTGTCCATGGCGGCGGTGGCGCGCGGCATGGACTCGCTGCGCATCGGCGCCGGCATGGCGGGCGCGGCGGGACGCGGGGCTGCGGGAGCCGTACGCGCGACTGGAGCCGGTGCCGCAGCGCCAACGCGCGCGCTGCCACTGGCTGCCGCCTGCTTCACGTCGCCCATCGTCACCACGCCATCGGCGCCGGTCGGCGCCACGCGCGACAGGTCCACGCCGAGCTTCTTCGCCAGCGCGCGCACGGCGGGCATCGCCTTTACGCCGCCAATCGCGACCGCGGTTTCACTACGCACCGCATCGCTGGTCTGCATCGCGCCAACCACCGTGCCAGCATCGGCTTTCGCGGCAGGCGCAGCAGCGGCAGGCGCTGCGGGTGCAGGTGCAGCGACTTCCACCGGCGGAGGCGGCGCATGACCACCACCGTGCGAATGCCCGGTGTCCTGCGCTTCGGCGCGCTGCGGAAGGCTCATGTCCAGTTCCATCTCCACCAGCCAGGCGCCGGTGGTGATGACATCGCCGGCACCGCCGGCCACACGCAGCACCTTGCCCGAGAACGGCGAGGGCAGTTCAACCACGGCCTTGGCCGTTTCCATGGACACCAGCGGCTCGTCGAGCTTGATGGTCTCGCCAACCTTCACCATCCACTCGACGATTTCCGCGTCGGGCAGGCCCTCGCCCAGGTCGGGCAGGAAGAACGTCTTGTTCGTCATCGTGTCTCTCCGTGGCTCAGCTCGAGGCCAGCGTGCGCTTGGCCGCGGCGAGGACCTTGTCCACGCTCGGCAGGTACTTCATCTCGAGGCGGAACAGGGGGATATGGGTGTCGTAGCCGGTGACGCGTTCGACCGGTGCCTGCAAGTCGTACATCGACTCTTCGGCCAGGCGCGCGGCGATCTCGGCGCCGAAGCCGGCGGTCTTGGCCGCTTCGTGCACGATGACGCAGCGGCCGGTTTTCGCGACCGACTCCCGGATGGTGTCGAAGTCCAGGGGCTTGAGCGTGGCGACGTCGATGACCTCCGCGCTGATGCCTTCCTTCTCCAGCGCATCGGCCGCCTCAAGGGTTTCCTTGATCTGCGAACCCCAGGACACCAGCGTCACGTCACTGCCTTCGCGCAACACGAAGCACACGTCCAGCGGCAGGGCCTCGCCATCGTCGGGCACTTCTTCCTTGTACTGGCGATAGATGCGCTTGGGCTCGAAGAAGATCACTGGGTCCGGGTCGCGGATGGAAGCCAGCAACAGGCCATAGGCGCGCTGCGGAGAAGACGGCATGACCACGCGCAGCCCGGGCACATTGGTGAAGATGGCTTCGTTGGCTTCGGAATGATGCTCGGGCGCGCGGATGCCGCCGCCCCAGGGCACGCGCAACACCATCGGGCAGCTCATGCGGCCGCGGGTGCGGTAACGGAAACGCGCTGCGTGGCAGATGATGTGGTCGACCATCGGATACATGAAGCCGTCGAACTGCGCTTCGGCGACCGGCTTCATGCCCTGCGTGGCCATGCCGACGGTCAGGCCGGCGATGGTGGTTTCATCGAGCGGCGTGTCGAGCACGCGATCCGAACCAAAAGTCTGCTGCAGGCCGGCAGTGGCGCGGAACACGCCGCCATTCACGCCCACGTCTTCGCCCAGAACGACCACGGACTCGTCGTGCTTCAGCTCCCAGGCCAGCGCCTGGGTGATCGCCTCGATCAAGGTAATCGCGGCCATCAGTGCTTCTCCCACTTCAGCGCGTCCGCGCGCTGGGCGGCGACGTCGTGCGGCAATTCCGCGAACAGGTAATCGAACATGGCCTCGACCGGCTGCACCTTGGTTTCCAGATAGGCGTTGACCTCGATGTCGGAGAGGCGATTGCACTCTTCCTTCCACTCGGCTTCCATCGTCTCGTTCCACTGGCCCAGGTCGGTGAGGTACTTGCGCAGGCGCAGGAAGGGCTCGCGTTCCCAGCCGGCTTTCACTTCTTCCTCGCCGCGGTAGCGGCGCGCGTCATCGGCGGTGGTGTGGTCGGACAGGCGATACGTGACGAACTCGATGCAGCTGCCGCCGTGGCCGTTGCGCGCGCGCTTGAGCGCGAAGTCCATGGCCGCGCGCACGGCGATGATGTCGTTGCCGTCCACCTGCAGGCATTCCAGGCCGCCGGCGATGCCCTTCTGCGCCAGGGTCTTGGCGCCGGTCTGCGCCTTGCGCGGCACCGAGATCGCCCACTGGTTGTTGATGATGCATTGGACGAAAGGCAGCGTGTACGCGCCGGCGGAATTGATGGCGGCGTAGGTGTCGGTCTTGGACGAACCACCGTCGCCGACGCAGCACACGGCCACGCGCGGTTCGCCGCGCAGCTTGAACGCGAGCGCCGCACCGGCTGCGTGCAAATTCTGGGTGCCGATGGGCACGCACCAGGAATAATCGTGCGCCGGGCCGGAGAAATCGTTGCCGCGCTCGTCGCCGCCCCAGTACATCAATACTTCGCGCGGCTTCACGCCACGCATGAACTGGGCGCCGTATTCGCGATAGCTCGGCGCGAACACATCGTCCACCTGCATGGCGCTGCCGATGCCGATATGGGTGGCCTCGTGGCCCAGGCAGCTGGCATAGGTGCCGAGCTTGCCGGTGCGCTGCAGGTTCACCGCCTTGGTGTCGAAGGCGCGGGTGAACAGCATCTGCTTGAACAGGGCCAGCAGGGTCTTGCCGTCGGTGGCGAAGTCGGGCAGGTCGTCGCGGACGAGTTTGCCATCGGGACCCAGGTACTGCAGGTATTCAATATCGAAAGTTGCGACGGTCGGCATGAGCCCTCCCAGGCAAGCCAAGAATTGCATCCGCAGCCGCACATTCGGGCAGTACGGTCGGGCCGGCCATTGTAACGCGGCCGTCCGGCCGGTGGCGCCCGGGCCCCTGTGGCGATGCGTTATTCTTCACATCCCAGCCGTCCTGCAGCGTGCCGCGCACATGTCCCAGCCTCCCAACCAACGCCCGCTTGAACAGGAAATCACCACCGACCTGGGCGAGCGCCTGAGCTACGGCGGCTACCTGCAGCTCGAGACCCTGCTGTCCGCGCAGCAGCCGCTGTCAAACCCCGCGCACCACGACGAGATGTTGTTCATCGTCCAGCACCAGGTGTCCGAGTTGTGGATGAAGCTGGTGATCCACGAGTTGCGTGCAGCCATCGGCCACCTGCAGTCCGACGAGCTGGCGCCGACGCAAAAAATCCTCGCGCGGGTGAAGCAGGTGCAGCGCCAACTGTTCGAACAATGGGGCGTGCTGGAAACGCTGACGCCCAATGAATATCTGGAATTTCGCCACGTGCTGGGCCCGGCCTCGGGCTTCCAGTCGCTGCAATACCGCCTGATCGAGTTCCTGCTGGGCAACAAGAATTCGGCGATGGTGGCGGTGTTTTCGCACGATCCTGCGGCCAAGGCCGAGTTGACGCAGGTGCTGGATTCGCCGTCCTTGTACGACGAATTCCTGCGCTACCTGCATCGCCACGGCCACGCCATTCCCGCCGACCGCGTCGAGCGCGACTGGTCGGTGCCGGCGGCCCGCGACGAACGCCTGATCCCCGTCTTCCAGCGCATCTACGAAGACAGCGACTCGCACTGGGATGCGTATGCCATGTGCGAGCAGCTGCTGGATATCGAACAGAGTTTCCAACTGTGGCGCTTCCGGCACATGAAGACGGTCGAGCGCATCATCGGTTTCCGGCGCGGCACCGGCGGCAGCTCGGGCGTGGCCTTCCTCAAGCAGGCCCTGGAACTGACCTTCTTCCCGGAGCTGCTGGACGTGCGTACGGTGCTGGCCCAGAAGGGTTGATGCTGCAGCGCAGCAAGCCGTTCATGTTTGACGGATTCGCCGCCAGCGGTTAAAGGTGGCAGGGTTTTTTGCCGACCCATCCTTTTCAAGACCAACCGGGGAGATGCCGCATGAGCGGTGCCGCAAGCACGACTTCAAACGAAGCCGCGATTCCAGAGTTCAAGCAGGTCCTGGGCCATCCCGCGCCCCTGTGGATGCTGTTCATGACCGAGTTCTGGGAGCGCTTTGCCTTCTACGGCATTCGCTGGGCCCTGACCCTTTATATCGTCACGCAGTTCTACGGCGGCGAAGGCAGCGGCCAGGACCCGGCCAGCAAGCTCTACGGTGCCTATCTGGCCCTGGTGTACGCGGCGGCCATCTTTGGCGGCTACGTCGCCGACAAGATACTTGGCTATCAAAGATCCATCCTGCTTGGCGCCGTGATCATGGCCGCGGGCCTGTTCATGGTTTCGATGCCGAACAAGGAAGTGTTCACCTTCGGCCTGGCCACGATCATCGCCGGCAACGGCCTGTTCAAGCCGAATATTTCCACCATGGTCGGCAAGCTGTATTCGACCGGTGACGAGCGCCGGGATTCGGGCTTCACCATCTTCTACATGGGCATCAACCTCGGTGCCTTCATTGCCCCGATCCTGACTGCTGCGTTGGCCAACAATTTCCTGGGCGGCACCGTGGAGCTGCCGGCCTACAAGATCGTGTTCATCACGGCCGGCGTCGGCATGCTGATCAGCCTGGTCTGGTTCTGGTACGGCCGCGCCCAGCTGCAAGGCATTGGTCGCCCGCCGGAAGGCGACGGCGGCAAGCAGAAGGTGCTGTACGTGTTTATCGGCGCGCTGCTCTCTATCCCGGTGATCTACTTCCTGCTGTCGATCTCCGCGAACACCCTGCAGTGGTATGTGCTCACGCCGATGTTCGTGGCGCTCTGCGGCCTGTTGCTGGCCGAGGGCGTGCGCGAAGGCGCCGTGTCGCGCGACAAGACCATCGCCATGCTGATCATCTTCACCTTCAACATCCTGTTCTGGATGTTCTTCGAGCAGGCGGGTAGCAGCTTCACCTTCCTGGCCGACGAGATCGTCAACCGCAACCTCGGTGGCTGGACCTTCCCGACCGGCTGGTTCCAGTCGGTGAACTC
>CBHTVR010000081.1:0-5589 GCA_966096795.1 uncultured Gammaproteobacteria bacterium | reverse complement strand
AGGAATCCCTGGCCGATTTCATCGCCGTGTTCGGACCCGAACGCGAGGCGGTCCTGGCCCGGGAACTGACCAAACTTTTCGAAACCGTGCTTGGCCAGACCCTGGCCGATGTGCAGGCGCGGGTGGACGCCGACCCCGACCAGCGCCGCGGCGAGTTCGTGCTGGTGCTGCGCGGCGCCAGCGACGATGGTAGCGCCGCCCTCTCGGAAGGCCGCCGCCTGTATGAGAAACTGAGCAAGCACCTCGCCCCGTCCCAGGCGGCGAAGCTGGCGGCCGAACTCAGCGGCGCCCCTCGCAAGGCCCTGTACGGCGGGCCCGGCGCGGAGGAATGAACCTCGGCCGTCTTCCACCGTCCAAGCAAGCAATCGATTCCGGAGTCCCACGATGCGCCGAGTACTGACCGCCCTGATCTTCCTGCTGCTGCCGCTGGCCGCGCTGGCCCAGCCGATGGCCCCGGGTTTCCGCGAAGGCCTCGATTACGAGACGCTGCCGCAGCCGATCCCGACCTTCGCCAAGGGCAAGATCGAAATCGCCGAAGTCTTCAGCTACGCCTGCATCCACTGCTTCCACTTCCAGCCGGAAGTAAACAAGTTCAAGAAGACCATGGCCAAGGACGTGCGTTGGGAATACGTGCCGGCGGCTTTCGGAGGGCATTGGGACGTGTTCGCGCGCGCCTACTTTGCCGCCCAGATCCTGGGCGTGCAGCAGAAGACGCACGACGCGGTGTTTGACGGCGTCTTCGTCAAGAACAAGGTCAAGGCCGCCACCGCCGAAGACCTGGCTGACCTGTATGCGAGCCTGGGCGTGGACCGGGCGAAGTTCCTGGCCGCCTTCAACGGCGCCGAGGCCACCGCGCGCCTGGCCAAGGCCCGCGAGTTCGGCCTGCGCTCGGGCGTGCAGGGCACGCCGACGCTGATCGTCAATGGCAAGTACCGCGTGATGGGCCGCGAGGATACCGGCGTGGCCGGCATGTTCCGCACCGCCGAGTTCCTGGTGGCCAAGGAGCGCGAAGCCGCCAAGGCGCCGAAGGCGGCACCGGCCACGAAGCCCGCTGCCACGCCTGCGGCGCCTGCTGCGAAGAGCTGAGCCACGCCCGCCGCGTCCGTCCGTGACGCGGCCTTCGAATTGCCCTACCCTGAAGCGGTCGAAACGCGCTCGGGGGAGTCGCTGCGGATGACGCTGACGGCGGCAAGGACATCCACTCTGGCCCAGCCGGAGTTCGCAAATGTGGCGACTTCGGCGCTGGAGCAGGGGCAGTCCCTTGCGCAGTTGCTGGTCGCCGCCTGCCAGCGCCATGGCGACCGGCCCGCCTTCAGCAACCTCGGCCACACACTCAGCTTTGCCGACGTCGATCGCCACAGCGCCGACCTGGCCGCTGCGCTGCGCGGCGAACTTGGCCTGGCCGCGGGCGAACGCGTCGCCATCATGCTGCCCAACCTGTTGCAGTTCCCGGTGGCCCTGCTGGCAGTGCTGCGCGCCGAACTGGTCGCGGTGCTGGTGAACCCGATGTACACCGCGCGCGAATTGCGCCACCAATTGGCCGACTCCGGTGCCAGCGCGCTGATCGTGCTCGACAGTTTCGGTCATGTCGCCGAGAACGCACTTGAAGGCACGGCGGTGAAGCACGTCGTCACCACCTCGGTGGGTGACCTGCTGCCGTTTCCGAAGTCCGCCTTCGTGAACTTCCTGGTTCGCCGGGTCAAGAAAATGGTCAAGCCATTTTCCATTGCCGGCGCGCGGCGTTGGCGCGATGTGCTCGCCGCCGGCCGCAAGCAGGCGCGCGTGCATTCGCAGGCGGGCGATCGCGAACTGGCGCAACTGCAATACACCGGCGGAACCACCGGCGTGTCCAAGGGCGCCATGCTCGAGCACCGCGCCCTGGTGGCGAATGTGCGCGCGGGCGAGCAGTGGATCGGCCATCTGGTTGATCCGAAGCGCGACATTTCGCTGATCTGCCTGCCGCTGTACCACATCGCCGCCTACACCAACATGCTCTACACCTGGACCCACGGCGTGCATGGCGTGCTGGTGACCAATCCGCGCGATATCGCTTCGCTGGTGAAGGCACTGCGCGAGCACCGGCCGGCGATTTTTTCCGGCGTGAACACTTTGTACGACGCCCTGATGAATTCGCCTGAGTTCGGCGCGCTCGACCTGTCGGGCCTGAAGCTCTGCGTGCAGGGCGGCACCGCGCTGCGCCGCGCCACCGCCGAGCGCTGGAAGTCCCTCACCGGCCACGAGGTGGTGGAAATGTACGGCCTGTCCGAAACCAGCGCCGGCATCACCGCCAACCGCTGGGACGCGCCCAATCCACCGGGCTCCATCGGCCTGGCCTTGCCCGGCGTGGAGATCAGCCTGCGCGATGAAGCTGGCAATGAAGTGGCCGAAGGCGAGATTGGCGAGTTGTGCGTGCGCGGCGACCAGGTGACGCGCGGTTATTGGCAGCGCGGCGAGGAAGATGCCGAAGCCTTCTTCCCGGGCGGCTGGTTTCGCAGCGGTGACATCGCAAAGCGCGACGAGCACGGTTATCTGTTCCTGCTCGACCGGCGCAAGGACATGATCCTGGTGTCGGGCTTCAATGTCTTCCCGAATGAAGTCGAGGACGTGGTGGCGCTGCATCCGGGCGTGCTCGAAGTCGCCGCCGTCGGGGTGCCCGACGAGAAGTGCGGCGAAGCGGTGAAGCTGGTCGTGGTCAAGCGCGACCCCACGCTGGATGAAGCCAGCCTGCGCGCGCATTGCCGCGCCCAGCTCACCGGCTACAAGCAACCCAAGATCATCGAGTTCCGCGACGTCCTTCCCAAGTCCGCGGTGGGCAAGATACTGCGCCGGGAGTTGCGCTGATGTCGGAAGCACCGCAAGAGACGGGGTTCTTCGAAGAACTCCGCCGGCGCAAGGTTTTCAAGGTCGGTGCGGCCTATCTGGTGGTGGCCTGGGTGGCGGTGCAGGCGGCGGGCCTGGGCTTTCCGGCCTTCGGCGCACCGGACTGGGCACTGCGCGTGTTCATCCTGGTGGCCTTGCTCGGCTTCCCGGTGTCGCTGGTGTTCGCCTGGGCCTTCGAGACGTCGTCCGAAGGGCTGCGCAGCGACGCGCCCGCGCGCGGCGGCAAATTCCTGCTGGCCGGCGCGGTGGCGCTGATCGCCCTGGCCTTCCTGTGGTACTTCAAGGCCCAGCCCGCGGTGCGCGAAGACAAGGATCTCGCGGCCAATGCCGCAGTGACGCCTGCCGCCGCCGCGGCCGCGCCCATCAGCAAGAAGTCCATCGCCGTGCTGCCCTTCACCGACCTGAGTCCAGCGCACGACCAGGAATATTTTTCCGACGGCATGGCCGAGGAAATCCTCAATGCCCTGGCGCAGGTGCGCGACCTGAAGGTGGCGGGGCGCACTTCGTCCTTCCACTTCAAGGGCCGCAACGACGACCTGCGCACGATCGGCAAGGCGCTGGGCGTGGCCCATGTTCTGGAAGGTTCCGTGCGCAAGCAGGGCGACAAGGTGCGCATCACCGCGCAGCTGGTCCAGACCGAGGACGGCTTCCACGTCTGGTCGGAGACTTTCGACGGCGACCTGAAGGACGTGTTCGCGCTGCAGGAAAAAATCGCCCGCTCGATCACCGACAAGTTGCAAGTTGTGCTGAGTGGCGACCAGAGCACGCGCCTGGTCGATGCCGGCACGACCGACACCGAGGCCTACTCGCTCTATCTGCGCGCGACCCAGATATTCAATCGCCGCGATGCCGCGCACATGGTCGAAGCACGCCAGCTACTGCTGCAGGCCGTGTCGCGCGACCCGAAGTTCGCGCGCGGCTTTTCGCGCCTGGCGGCGGTGGAGTCGATCTCCACCAATTATTTTCCCGATGACATCCCCGCGCTCTCGGCGGCGGTCGAGGAGCACGCGCGGGCGGCGACGGCGCTGGATCCGGGCCTGGCCGAGCCTTATGGCGCGCTGGGTTCGCTGTATTCGCGGCAGCGCCGCTACGCCGAGTCGTTCGAGACTTTCGAAAAGGCGCTGGCGTTGGAGCCGAACGATGTCACCAGCAATTTCTGGTTCGGCACATTGCTGGCGACGGTGGGCTACGAAACGCGCGCCAACGAGCAGTTCGACAAGACGCTCTCGCTTGACCCGCTGCTACCCAATGGCCTGCTGTGGCGTGGCATGACCGACCTGTACTTGGGAAAAGTCGACACGGGAGCGGACTTCGTCGAGCGCGCCGGGGAATCGGGCATCGGTCACCTCGGCCTGGGAGAGGCGCTGGTGTACGGTGCTCGCGGCGACAAGGCGAAGGCCGCGCAGGCGCTGGCGGAAGGCTACAGGCCCTTCGCCAGTGATCTCCCGCCCGGATCGACGAAGCTGCTGGCCGACGCTGTTTACGGCGATGCCCAGGCCCGCGCGGCGACGGCCAAGCTGGCCGATGCCTATCTGGCGGGCAAGCCCCGGCTGTTGTCCGCGCCCCTGGCCGATGCGCTGCTGCGTGGCGGCGATCCGAAGCGCGGGCTGATGCTGATGTCGCGCGGCCCCAGTGCCAATGATGCGATGGTCATCCAGGCCTTCTGGTCCGTGGATTCGCACGAGCTTCGCCAGCTTCCCGAATTCGCCACCTTCACGAAGGCCTCCGGGCTGACGAGGCTGTGGGATGTTCGCGGCAACCCCGACGTTTGCAAACGCCAGCCCGACGGGCACTACGCCTGCGACTGAGGGGCGTTCATGGCGCAGCCCGCTGCGCGGGCCTACAATGCCTGCGGCGGAGTCGGCCAAGACAACCGCGACGCGGGCAACCGCGCCGAGGAAAGTCCGGGCTCCACAGAGCAGAGTGCCAGGTAACGCCTGGGCAGCGCGAGCTGACGGCCAGTGCAACAGAGAACAGACCGCCGAACGGTGTCGAAAGGCATGCGTGGTAAGGGTGAAACGGTGGGGTAAGAGCCCACCGCCTGCGGGGACAACGTCGCAGGGCACGGTAAACCCCACTCGGAGCAAGGCCAAATAGGGGGACTATGGGTTGGCTCGACCCGTCCCCGGGTGTGCTGCTTGAGCTTCGCGGTGACGCGGGGCCTAGAGGAATGGTTGTCCCAGACAGAACCCGGCTTAACGGTCGGCTCCGCCACTTTCTTCTGTGCTGATGGGTATGGCCGTCCGGTAGCGGGGCCTCCCCGGCCGGACACGCCCTGAATACGTCCATGTAGGCTTTTCGGCGACGTCCGTGTCGCCGAAAGTCCGGCCGGGGAGGCCCCGCCACCGGACGGCCTTCGCGAACTGAATCGAAAAGCGGTGGTTCCTGGTGGGGTTTGAGTCTCGCCAGGCCCTGCCTGCGCGCCTTTCGCCCGCATTGCGCAATGCGGGCCGCAAATTGCCGGTGGCCGGTCTGGGCGGCTCGCGGGCCGCGTGATCGGGGCAAACGTGCGGCGGCTCACACGCGGAGGGCAATCTTGAGCTGAAACAAGGCTTGCCGAACGGTTCTTAAACCAGTGTCTGAACATTGGCGCAAGATATTGATTCCCCTGATGAAATTGCATGTGAAATCTCCTTGACAGCCCCCATACGCAGGACTAACGTGGGCTTCCGAGGGAATTTCTGGTTTTTTGTGGGGAATGGTGGGGAT
>CBHTVR010000080.1:0-5832 GCA_966096795.1 uncultured Gammaproteobacteria bacterium | reverse complement strand
TTCGGGCATCAGTTTGCAGGACGCGGCTCACTGATGACCGACCAGCGATAAGCCCTCACCCCGGCGGGTTCACGCCGTCGGCCTATCGAAAGTTCAGCGCAAGGTTCGAACTGCGGACAGTTCGTGGACGGCCGTGACGAGGGCCGCGACGTGGTCGGGGTTCATGTCCGGCGACAGCCCATGGCCGAGGTTGAAGACGTGGCCTTCGCGCGAGCCATTGTTTCCGGCAGCGTAGCTATCGAGCGCGCGGCCGACTTCCGCGCGAATCGCTTCGGGTGAGGCATAGAGCGTCGCTGGGTCGAGATTGCCCTGCAGTGCGACCTTGCCGCCAGTGCGGCGGCGGGCGTCTTCCAGCGACACCAGCCAGTCCACGCCCAGGCCTTCCACGCCGGTGGCGGCGAGTTCTTCCAGGTAGGGCGCGTTGCCCTTGCCGAAAAGAATCAGTGGCGTGTTTTCGCTTCCGGTGCCGCGGTCGAATTCGGCGGCGATGCGTCGCAGGTAACGTAGCGAGAATTCGCGGTAGTGGTGCGGGGCCAGCGCGCCGCCCCAGGTGTCGAACACCATCAGGGCTTGCGCGCCGGCGGCGCGTTGCGCGCGCAGGTAGGCGACAACGGCATCGGTGGTGACTTCGAGAATCTTGTGCAGCAGCGCCGGCTCGCTGAAGGCCATCGCCTTGATCTTGGCGAAGTTGTCGCTGCCGCCGCCTTCCACCATGTAGCAGGCCAGCGTCCACGGGCTGCCGGAAAAACCGATCAGCGGCACGGAGCCGTTCAACTCGCGGCGGATCAGGCGCAGCGCGTCCATCACGTAGCGCAACTCGCCTTCCATGTCGGGCACGGCAAGCTTGGCCACGTCGGCCGCCGAGCGCACCGGGTGCGCGAAGCGCGGGCCTTCGCCTTCGGCAAAGCTCAGGCCCAGGCCCATGGCGTCGGGCACGGTGAGGATGTCGGAGAACAGGATGGCGGCGTCGAGCGGGAAACGGCGCAGCGGCTGCAGCGTCACTTCGCAGGCCAGTTCCGGATTCGTCGCCAGGCCCATGAAGCTGCCGGCCTTGGCGCGCGTGGCGCGGTATTCGGGCAGGTAGCGCCCGGCCTGGCGCATCAGCCAGACTGGAGTGGCGTCCACGGGCTCGCGCCGCAGGGCGCGCAGGAAACGGTCGTTGGGCTGGCTCACGGGGGTCCTTGGAAAACTATTGCGCCGGCGCATTCGCGCCCTGCGCGAACATCACCTGGAAGCCGCGCTTGATCTGGGCATCGCGGGCTTTTTCAAATGCCGCGAGTGCGGCGTCCTGCTGCAGGAACTGCTCGCGCTTGAGCGTGGCCTTGCCGCCGATCTGGCCGGCTTCGCGCAGCAGCGACCAGCCGCCCAGCAGGTCCTGTTGCAGGATCAGCTGGACGTACTTGGGAATTTCGCCCGCGACCGGGCGTTGCTGCATCAACAGGCGCATAGGGCCGCCATTGTAGCCGCGCCGCCGCGTCGGCTGGCGCCGGGCTCAGGAAAAAACCGCGGCGACCTCGGTTTCCGGCACGTCCTGCACCACTTCGGCCCGGCCCGGGCCGCGCCACAGGATCAGGCGAAGGCGCCCCGATACGGCCTTCTTGTCCAGGCGCATGCGCGCAATCAGGGCCTCGGGCTGCAGGCCTTCGGGCAGGCGCGTGGGCAGGCCCAGGGCTTCGAGCAGGCGCTCCAGGCGCGCCGCGTCGGCCTCGGTGGCCATGCCAAGGCGCGCCGAAAGTCGCGCGGCCAGCAGCATGCCCAGGGCCACGGCCTCGCCGTGCAGCAGGCCGCCATAGCCCTGCTCGGTTTCGATCGCGTGGCCGAAGGTGTGGCCGAGGTTGAGCAGCATGCGCTCGCCCTGTTCGGTTTCATCGCGCATCACCACGCCGGCCTTGAAGGCGACGCTGGTGGCAATGGCGTGCTCGAGCGCCTGCGCATCGCGCGCCAGCAACTTGTCCGCGCTCGCTTCGATCCAGGCCAGGAAGGGCTCGTCGCCGATGGCGCCCACCTTCAGCACTTCGGCCAGGCCCGCGCGCAGTTCGCGATCGGGCAGGGTGTCCAGCGTGGAGGTGTCGGCGATCACCGCTGCCGGTTGATGGAAGGCGCCGACCAGGTTCTTGCCGCCGGGCAAGTCCACCGCAGTCTTGCCGCCGACCGAAGAGTCCACCATGGCCAGCAGCGTGGTCGGCAATTGCACGAAGCGCACGCCGCGCATCCAGCAGGCCGCCGCGAAACCGGACAAATCGCCGATAACGCCGCCGCCCAGCGCGATGACGGTGGCATCGCGGCTGGCGCCGAGGTCGGCCAGGGCTTCGATCAATTCACTGAAGCGGGCGAGGGTTTTTTCCTGTTCGCCAGGATTCAACACCACGGCGCGCAGGATTTTTCCGGCGAGATGCTTGCGCACGCGCTCCAAGTACAGCGGCGCGACGTTGCTGTCGCTGACCAGCAGGACGTGGCGACCCGGGGCGAGGGCAGCGAGATCACTCTGCTGCAGCAGGTCGCGGCCTACGTGCACGCCGTAGCTGCGCGCGCCAAGCGCGACTTCGATGCGCTGGCTCATGCGGCCTGCTCCCGTTGCCAGGTCTCGGCCAATTGCGCGCCGAGGCGACGCGCGGCGGCGTCCACGTCCAGGCTGTCGGAGTCGAAGGTGAGGTCGGCCACCGATTCGTAGAGCGGATTGCGGATGGCGGCGAGCGCCTGCAATTTCTCGCGGCGATCGCCCTGCGCCAGCAGGGGGCGGGTGTGATCGCGCGCCAGGCGCTCGAGCTGGTGTTCGATGCTTACCCGCACCCAGACCACAAAGGCCTGCTGGCGCAGGCGCTGGCGCGTGGCCTCGGACAAGACCGCGCCGCCGCCGGTGGCGATGGCCAGGCCCTGGCCTTGAAGCAACTCTTCCATCAGCCGTTCTTCGCGGGCGCGGAATGCAGCTTCGCCTTCGACTTCGAAAATGGTGCTCACCGATGCGCCTGCCGCCTGTTCGAGGCGTTGGTCGGCGTCCACGTAGCTCAGGCCCAGGCGCTTGGCCAGGCGCTTGGCCAGCGAGGTCTTGCCGGCGCCCATGGGGCCCACGAGCACGAGGTTTGGCGCGGGATTCATGGGGTGGATGCTAGCATCCCGCGATGTTCACAAAGACCACGATGCCCGCCCGATGTCCGCGCCGAGCTTGCTGATTGCCGGTGCCGGTGACCTGGGCGCGCGGCTGGCACGCCTGCGTGCCGAACGCGGCGATGAAGTGATCGCCCTGCGCCGCCGCGACCGCGAGGTGCCGGGCGCGCGCCTGCTGCGCGCTGACCTCGGCAGCGGCGAAGGCCTGGCGCGATTGCCGCGGCAAGTGCAGTCGCTGGTGGTCTGCGTGGCGCCCGAGCAACGCGACGAAGCGGCGTACCGACGCCTGTATCGCGACGGCCTGCGCCGCCTGCTCGACGCGATGGAGGTGGGCCGCGTGATCTTCGTGTCGTCCACCGCCGTGTACGGGCAGGACGCGGGCGAGTGGGTCACCGAGACCAGCGTGGCCGACGCGCCGGTCTTCAATGGTCGCGTGCTGCTGGAGGCCGAGGCCGAGCTCGCCGCGCATCCGCTCGGCATCGTCCTGCGGCTGTCGGGCCTTTACGGTCCGGGGCGCGAGGCGCTGTTGCGCAAGGCCCGCGAAGGCCAGGCTTCGGCTGCGCGCTGGAGCAATCGCATCCATAGTGACGACGCCGCCAGCGCGCTCTCGCATCTGCTCGACCTGAAGTCACCGCAGCGCCTGTACCTGGGCAACGACAACCGCCCCGCGCTGGAACACGAAGTGCAGGACTGGATTCGCGAACAGGAAGGCTTGCCTGCGGTGCCGGCGTCGCCGCTCGCGCCCAGCGGCCGCCGCATCGCCAACACCCGCCTGCGCGGCAGCGGCTGGGCACCGGCGCACGCGGATTTTCGCAGCGGCTATTCACTCTTGCTGCGCACGACCGGCCTATAGTCGGCGTACGCCGGGTGGTCCGGCGGCACAAGGAGAATTTCCATGTCGGTCGCAAAGATCATCGAAATCAGCTCTTCGTCTACCCAGGGAATGGAAGCCGCCGTGCAGGCGGGCCTGGACAAGTGCGCCGAATCGATCAAGAGCATCCAGGGCGCCTGGGTCAATGACATCAAGGTCGTGACTGACGACAAGGGCCGCATCACCGAGTGGCGGGTGAATTTGAAGGTGACCTTCGTCGTCGCCTGAGCGAGGCAGGCCTTACCTAGGCCGGCGATTTTCGTCCAGCACGATCACGCGGTCGGCAATGCGGCCGAGTGTGGCTTGAGCGTGGCGGCTGAGGCGTTCGAAGGCCTGCACGAAATCCTTCACCGCGCGCCGGTCCATGCCGGCGCGCGTTGTCTGTCGTGCTTGCAACGCGCGTTCCTGCTGCCAGCGCCATTGCGGCACGACGTCAAAGCCCGGCCCCTTCAGCCAAACCAGGAAATCGATGCGCTGCCAAAGCGCGGCGTATTCAGCGAGCGCGTCGTTGCAGGCGCGCCGCCATTGGCCGCCGGCGTCCTGGTCGCGCTCCAGTGAATTGACCGGACGGCGCAAGGCCGCGGCGGATTGCGCACGCAAGCCCAGGCACCAGCCTTCAAACACGATCAGGTCTGGCTGCGCCGATTCGCGGCGCCAATGCGAAGGCGGCCGGCGCGTGTCGGCGAGTTTGTCGAAGCGCGGTATCGCCACCGTTTCGCCGGGTGCGCCTTGCTGCAGTCGTTTGATCACCGCCAAGGCCAGGGCGAGTTCATGCGTGCCCGGAGGACCGCGCCGCAGCATCAGCGGATGCACTTCGCGCGCCAGCCGCTGGCGCTCGCGCCGGCCCAGGTAGAAATCGTCCAGCGACAGCGCCACCACGCGCTTCCCGCGCGCCTTGCCGGCGGCGACCAATTGCGCCGCCAGCGTGCTCTTGCCGCTGCCTTGCAGGCCGCTGATGCCCAGCACCGGCGACGGTCCCGCAAGCGCAAGTCCCTGATCCAGCAGGCCGGTGACCAGGTCGGGCGCGAAACCGGGCGAGGAGGGATGCGGCGATGCGGCCATCGCGCGACAATACGCCAAACAAGGAGAGTCAGATGGGCGTGTTGAGCGCGGAGATCCTGGACACCTTCAACGCCTTGCTGGACGAGGCCAAGGCCTCGCCCGATCCCGAACCCACGGCCATGACCCTGGCCACGGTGGGCAAGGGCGGCCGCCCCGCCGCGCGCACCGTATTGCTGAAAGGCCTGGACGAGCGCGGCTTTGTGTTCTTCACCAACTTCGACAGCCGCAAGGGCCGGCAACTGGCCGGCAATCCGCAGGCCGCGCTGCTGTTCCACTGGAAGCTGATCCGCGAAGGCGTGCAAGTGAAGATCGAAGGCACGGTCGAGCCCGTGTCCGCTGCCGAGGCCGATGCCTATTTCGCCACCCGGCCGCGCGCCAGCCAGATCGGCGCCTGGGCTTCGCTGCAGTCGCAGACGCTGCCTTCGCGCGAGACTTTCGAGCAGCGCATCGAACAGTTCGAGAAGCGCTACGAAGGCGTGGACGTGCCGCGCCCGCCGCATTGGTCGGGTTTCCGCATCGTGCCCGACATGGTCGAGTTCTGGTACGGCGCGCGCTATCGCCTGCACGAACGCCAGCACTACGACCGCGTGGATGGCGCCTGGCAAAAGCGCATGCTCTATCCCTGATGGCCGGCCCGCGCCGCATCGTCTGCCTGACCGAAGAGCCAACCGAAGTGCTGTACGCGCTCGGTCAGCAAGATCGCATCGTCGGCATTTCTGGCTTCACCGTGCGTCCGGCGCGGGCGCGCCGCGAAAAGCCCAAGGTCAGCGCCTTCACCAGCGCCAAGATCGGCG
>CBHTVR010000079.1:0-6354 GCA_966096795.1 uncultured Gammaproteobacteria bacterium | reverse complement strand
CGACGAGATCGGCATGAAGCGGGCGATGGAGGAAGCGCTGGAAGGCGTGGATGCCGACACCCACGTGCATGTCAGTTTCGATGTGGACTTCCTGGACCCTTCCATCGCGCCCGGCGTCGGCACCACCGTGCCCGGCGGCCCGAACTATCGCGAAGCGCAGTTGGTGATGGAAATGATCGCCGACACCGGCCGCGTCGCTTCGATTGACATCGTCGAGCTCAACCCGGCCTTCGACGAGCACAACAAGACTGCCAGCCTGGCGGTGGACTTGGTGGAAAGCCTGTTCGGAAAATCCACCCTCATGCGCGACTGAACTCGGGCCCTGAGCCTGCCTGAACAGTAACCGCACGCGCGCGCCTGCGGGCAAACTCCCGTTCACGTTTGCCGAAGTAACCTGCGGCTGGCCTCAAAGCCAGCTGGCTTCAACGCCACCCCGTTCCCCCACCGGAGGTTCCCATGAAGCGTTTCGTACTCAGCCTGTTGCTGCTCTCTTTCAGCGCCGCCTTTCTCGGGGCTTGCCACACCATGGCCGGTGTCGGCAAGGACGTGAAGGAAGCGGGCGAGGAAGTCCAGGAGACCGCCGAAGGCCGATAAGCCTTCGCGGCGACAGGGACGTCCCTCACAGGCCGGGTTCGCCCGGCCTGTGTTGTTTTCACCCGACAACTTGCGGGCGTTCAGTTTATGGCTAGACTACGGCTACTTTCGCCAGGAGCCTGCCATGAGCCGCATCCGTCTCGCCCTCGTTGCCGTGTTGACCCTCTTGGCCATTTCGGCCTGCCACACCATTGAAGGCGTGGGCAAGGACATCAAGTCCGCGGGCGGCGCCATCGAGGACGCCGGCAGCAAGAACTGATCCGCGCTCACTGCGGGTCAGGCACGAAGCCCACCGGAAACGGATTGGGCCGCTGCCAACGGCGCTCGCGGATGATGCCGCGCGCCGCCAAGGCTTCCCAGGAATCGTAGAACAGCGCGATGCGCTGGTTCGGGCGCGCACTGTCGCGCTCGAACTGCGTCTGCGCGACCGGATCGTAGCGGCGCTGGCCGTGGCCGGTGCCGATCTGCTGCGGCGCCGCCATCGGTGCGGCAGTATCGCGGGCCAGGCCGCCTTCGGCGCGCGCTGATTTCGCTTCCGCGCCCACGGAGGGCGAGGACGCCGGCGAATAGTCCTCGTAGGGCCGGTACTGCGGCTCGACGCGCCGCTCGCGGAAGGCCGCCACGCCAATCACGCCGACATTGTCCGGGCGCCCGGTGCGCGCGGCATAGCTGTTGGGCAAATCGGTGAAGTAGAACTCGGCGATGTCCGAGTAACTCTTGCGCCAACCACGCACTTCGACCTGTTGCCAGGGGTCGAGCACATAGCCGGCCTGCGAGGCACCGGCGGTCTGGCCGCTGATGGCGTTCACGCCATCCACCGACAGCACCGCCAGCACGCGCTCGCCGGTGAGGTTGCGCAGGCTCACCGAGAAGCGGTGGCCGGGTTCGCCGGCGAGGTAGTCGCGGCCACGCCAGGGAATGGTGTCCAAGCTGCCGCCACGGTCCAGGTCGATGACCTGCACTTGCAGCAGGGACTCGTCGCGGGCGCAGGCCGATAGCGGCAGGCTCAGCATCAGGGCGGACAGGACGGCAAACAGTTTGCGGGTCGTGCGGTGGAAGGGACGCATGGCAGGGCTCCGGCGTGGGGTATGGCTTGGAACGCGTGGGCCGGGCAAACGGGGTTGAGCTACCGCCGCGTCGCTGCCGCTAAACTAGGCGGCATCAACACCGGACCCCCCATGACCACGCAACGCGTCCTCACCGGCATCACCACTTCGGGCACCCCGCACCTGGGCAATTACGCCGGCGCCATCCGCCCGGCCATCGCCGCCAGCCTCAAGCCTGGCGTGGAAAGCTTCTACTTCCTGGCCGACTACCACGCGCTGGTGAAGGTGCAGGACCCGGCGCGCGTGCAGCGCTCCACGCTGGAAATCGCCGCCAGCTGGCTCGCTTCGGGCCTGGACCCGACGCGCGTGTGGTTCTATCGCCAGTCCGACATTCCGGAAATTCCCGAGCTGACCTGGCTGCTGACCTGTATCGCCGGCAAGGGCCTGCTCAATCGCGCGCATGCCTACAAGGCCGCCGTGGATCGCAACACTGCTGAAGGCCAGGACCCGGACGCTGGCATCAACGCCGGCCTGTACATGTACCCGGTGCTGATGGCCGCCGACATCCTGATGTTCGGCGCGCACAAGGTGCCGGTCGGTCGCGACCAGATCCAGCACATCGAGATGGCGCGCGATTTCGCCGCGCGCTTCAATCACATCTACGGCGAGCATTTCGTGCTGCCGGAAGCGGCCATCGAAGAGAGCGTGGCGACCTTGCCGGGTCTGGACGGCCGCAAGATGAGCAAGAGCTACGACAACACCATTCCGCTGTTCGCGCCGGCGAAGGAATTGCGCGCGCTGATCCTGTCCATCGTCACCGACTCGAAGGCGCCGGGCGAGGCCAAGCAGGCCGAGGGTTCTGCCCTGTTCCAGCTCTACCAGGCTTTCGCGCAGCCCGAGCAGACCGAAGACATGCGCCGCGCCTTTGCCGACGGCATCGCCTGGGGTGAGGCAAAGCTGGCGCTGTATGGCCTGATCGAAAGCCAGGTCGCACCCCTGCGCGAAAAATACGAGGCGCTGATGGCGCGCCCGGACGAAATTGAAATCGTGCTGCGCGAAGGCGCGGAGAAGGCGCGCAAGATCGCCACGCCCTTCCTGGCCGAGTTGCGCGGCGCGGTGGGCCTGCGCGATTTGCGCCAGGGCCTGAAGGCGAGCCGCGCCAAGCCGGCGAGCGCCCCGCGCCTGGCCAGCTTCAAGCAGTACCGCGAGGCCGACGGGCGCTTCTATTTCAAGCTGCTCGACGGCGAAGGCAAGTTGCTGCTGCAAAGCCATGGCCACGCCTCGGCGCGTGATGCCGGGCAATTGATCGCGCAGCTTCGCGCCGGCGCCGGGCTGCAGGCAGCGGCCGACGACAGGCTGCTGCTGGACGGGCAACCGCTCGGCACGCTGGCGGCGAATGTGCCGATGCAGGCCGTAGCCGATGCGCTGGCGGCCCTGGCTGCGGCGGCGGACTGACATGCCCAACCTCGCCATCGTGTTGTTCGCGCCCTGGTTCGCCATCCTGGGCTGGGTCTACTGGCAATACCCGAAGTCGCACCTGCGCAGCGCCGCGCGCCGCGGCTTCGACGTGTTCGCACTGGCCATTGCCCTGGTGGTGACGGTGATTGCGATGCGCTGGAGCTATTTCCTGCCCTTCAAGGGCGTGGGCGTGATGTGGCCGCAGGTCATCGCCACGCTGGCGGCCTACCACGCCTTCCTGATCGTGCTGGTGGTGGCGTGGTTCATACGCGCACGCCTGTATCGCGCGCGCTGAAACAAGGGGTTTGGCATGGGCAAGGGGCGACTGGAGGCCTTCAGCGATGGCGTCATCGCCATCATCATCACCATCATGGTGCTGGAGATGAAGGTGCCGCATGGCGGCAGCTTCGCCGACCTGCAGCCACTGCTGCCGGTGTTCCTGAGCTATGTGCTGAGCTTTGTGTACGTCGGCATCTACTGGAACAACCACCACCACATGCTGCACGCGAGCACCAAGGTGTCCGGGCCGGTGCTCTGGGCCAACCTGCACCTGCTGTTCTGGCTGTCGCTGTTTCCCTTCGCCACCGGCTGGATGGGCGAGAACCATTTTTCCGCCACGCCCACGGCGCTTTACGGCGGGGTATTGCTGATGGCTGCGATTGCTTATTGGCTGCTGCAGCAGGCCATCATCGCCGCGGAAGGCAGCAGTTCGACGCTGCGCCGCGCCGTGGGTAGCGACTGGAAGGGCAAGCTTTCACCTGTGCTGTACCTGAGCGGCATCTTGCTGACCTTCCAGGCGGCTTGGTTGGCGCAGGTGCTGTACGTGCTGGTGGCCCTGATATGGCTGGTGCCGGACCGGCGCATCGAGCACGTGCTCGCGCACGAGAAGGCACGATGAATCCCGCCGTGCTCAATCCCTTGGAGGCGGCGCGCGCGCTGACTGAGTTGTGGTCGCCGCGGGTCATCGCCGAGCTCGACGACAACTACATCAAGGTCGCCAAGGTGCAGGGCAGCCTGGCCTGGCACAAGCACGAGGGCGAGGACGAAATGTTCTTCGTGCTGGAAGGGCGCTTTCGCCTGGAATTCGAGGACGGCGCGGTCGAGCTTGGCCCGGGCCAGATGCACGTGGTCCCCAAGGGCGTTATGCACAACCCCATTGCTGAGCAGGAATGCCTGCTGATGCTGATCGAACGAAAATCCACGCTGCACACCGGCGAGGTGGTGATGGAAAAGACGCGCTCGATCGAGGAACAGTTGCAGCGGTGACCATGATGCTGGGCAATGTGTTCTGGCATGCGCTGACTGGCGAGCAGGAACAGTTTGCCTCGGGCCAGGGCGGCGCGCGGCGCTATGCCCGCGGCTTTTCACCCATCCTTGGTTTTGCCGAGCAGCGCGATCCGGATTTCTCCGCCATCACGCCGTACTGCGACTTGGGCGAACGTTTTTACGTCCAGGGCTGGGCCGGCGCGCCGCCCGAGGACTGGCAGGTCGAGGTCGATTCGACCATGTTCCTGATGACCTGGAGGAGCGCCATCCCCGCCGATGATGAGGCCCCGGACGCGGTGGCCCTGCATGCCGGCAATGTCGAGGAGGCCGTCGCGTTGGCCACGCTGACCAATCCGGGGCCTTTCGGACCGCGTACTTTGGAGATGGGTGATTACTTTGGCCTGTTCGAAAACGGCCGCCTGATCGCCATGGCCGGCGAGCGTGTGCACGCCGGGCGCTGGCGCGAGGTCAGCGGCATTTGCACGCATCCGGATTTCCAGGGCCGTGGCCTGGCCCGGCGATTGACGCTGAAGCTTGTGCGCAGGCAGATGCTGCGCGGCCAGACGCCGTTCCTGCATGTCATGCAACACAACAGCGGCGCGCATGCGCTGTACGAGAAACTGGGCTTCGTGGATTTCCACGAAACCGTGGCGCGGGTGGTGTCGCGGCGCTAGCGCCGACCCCAGGTGTTCTGTTTCACGCCGGGCTTGGCCGGCTGCTGGCGCACCACGCAGAAGCGATGCCCGGTCGGGGCCTGCATCAGCCACCAGCGCTTGAGGAATTTTTCGCGCGTGGCACCGAGCTTCTCTAGGCGCGCGACTTCCGCCTCCAGGTCGTCCGATTCGATGTCCAGGTGCACGCGCGCTTCGTGGTCCACGCGTTGCAGCAGCAGGAAGACTTCATCGGGCGCGGATTCCAGTTCGCCGTAGCGGCCGTCGCCGTCCTGGTCGTGGCTGGCGATCTTGCGGTTGAGGGCCGCGCTCCAGAAGGCCAGCGCCGGCGCCAGCGATTCACCCGGACAGTCGATGACCAACGCGATAAGACTGCTGTGATGTGTCTTCGGAAGCGAGCTGCGCTTTGGGCGCGAAGCAAATTCCTTGGGCCGTTTGCGCACCAGGCAGAAGCGATGCCCGGTCGGTGCCTGCATCACCCACCAGCGGCCATGCGGCTTGGCCACGCGGGTGGCGCCGAGCGCTTCGATGGCGTCGGCTTCCTTGTCGATGTTGTCACACTCGATGTCCAGGTGCAGGCGCGAGGCGTGTTCGACGCTCTGTACTTCGATATGCAGGCCGCCGGGGCCGGGGCCGAGCAGGGCGTAGCGGCCGTCGCCGCCCTCATCGGGGTCCTCGATGGGCAGGCCCAGCGCGCCGCTCCAGAACTTTGCGGCGGGCCCGATCTCGGCCCGCTCGCAATCGATCATGACGCCAACGAGCCGGCGGCCCACGTCGCTGTCAGCGAGCGCGCTGCAAGTCGTCGATCAGCGCGCGCAGGAAGCGCGCGGCCTCGCCACCGGTGGCGGCGCGGTGGTCGAAGGTCAGCGACAGCGGCATCATCCGGTGCGTTTCCATGCCGCCCATGACCGGCACGATCTGGTGGTGCAGGCGACCGGCGCCGACGATGCACACGCAGGGCGGCACGACCACAGGGGTGGCGTACTTGCCGGCGAAGACACCGAAGTTCGACAGCATCAGGGTGTAGCCGGTCAGGTCTTCCGGCGGCAGGCTGCGATTCTTCACGCCGTCGCGCAGGCGATTGAGTTCGCCGCGGATCTGCTGCGGGTCGAGTTGGTCGCAATTGCGCAGCGCCGGCACGAACAAGCCTTCGGGCGAATCCACGGCGATGCCCACGTCCACGCGCGAGTGGCGGCGCAGCGTGCCTTCCTTTGCGTTGAACCAGGCGTTCATCGCCGGCTCGATGGCAGAGGCGGTCACCAAGGCGCGGATCAGGCGCGCCATGATGTCCTCGCCATGCGACCAGGCATGCAGGTCGG
>CBHTVR010000078.1:0-6433 GCA_966096795.1 uncultured Gammaproteobacteria bacterium | reverse complement strand
TTTTCCAACAACGACGGCAGCCACCAGAGCAGCCTGGGCCTGTTCCGCACCGCCGACACCTACCAGGGCAAGAACGGCTATTCGCTGCGCATGATGGGCCTGGAGCCTGGCACCAATGACGCCGCACTGGCGCGCGCCATTGTCATGCACGGCGCGCCCTACGTGGACCCGGCGCAAGCCCGCGCCCGCGGCCGCCTCGGCCGCAGCTGGGGTTGCCCGGCACTGCGCCCGGAAGTGGCGCACCAGGTGATCGACAGCCTGAAGAACGGCCAGATGATCTTTGCCTACTACCCGGACACGAACTGGCTGGCGAAGTCGCCGTTCCTCAACTGCCACGACACTGCGGTCGCGGCTACGCCTTCCTCGCGAGTGCTTTCCGCGCAGTAGTGGTGGTGTTCAACTGAATTGCTGAGGCGCTCCGGCGGTCGAGGGAGGGGGTATGTCCTGCCCCTCGGGCGTAAGCCGCTCCTGCCAACTCACTCGGGTCCGGGCGGGCATCCTGCCCGCCCTCTGGCCATACCCCCTCCCTCCACCGCCTACGAAACCGCTGCGGCCATTCCGGCAAACGGTTCCATCGAAGCGCCAAGCACTCGCGAGAAAAGCAAACCGCTCTGGTTCCACGAGAGAGCGGCACCGCGCGCGGTAGTGGTCTTGCGAGCCACATACACAACAGCGCCGGCGCGTTCACGCCTCGGCCCGAGCAAGTAGAATGCGGGCTTTGCGGAATCAGGAAGAGCGCGTGGATGCCAGCGTAGAGATAGTGCCGGTGCGGCGGGCCGCGTTGGCGTTCGTGTTCATCACCGTGCTGCTGGATATCCTGGCCTTCGGCATGATCATCCCGGTGCTGCCGCACCTGATCGCCAGTTTCCTGGGCGGCGATATTTCGCGCGCGGCGATCATCCACGGCATCTTCGCCTCCTGCTTCATGGTCATGCAGTTCCTGTTCTCGCCGGTGCAGGGCGCGTTGTCGGATCGCTTCGGGCGTCGACCGGTGATCCTGATGTCGAACCTTGGACTGGGCCTGGACTTCATCCTGATGGCGGTGGCGCAGACGCTGCCGCTGCTGTTCATCGGCCGCGTGTTGTCGGGCATCACCTCGGCCAGCTTCAGCACCGCCAACGCCTATATCGCCGACGTCACGCCGCCGGAAAAACGCGCCGCCGCCTACGGCAAACTCGGCATGGCCTTCGGCATCGGCTTTGTGTTGGCGCCGGCGATCGGTGGTTTGCTCGGCGATGTGCATCCGCGCCTGCCGTTCTGGATCGCCGCGGGGTTGAGCATCGCCAACTTCTGCTATGGCTTGCTGGTGTTGCCCGAATCGCTGCCGGCGGACCGGCGCACGCCGTTTTCCTGGAAGCGCGCCAATCCGATCGCCTCGCTCAATTTCCTCTCGCATCATCCGGAAGTATTCGCGTTGGCGGGCGTGGTGTTCCTGATGCAGCTCGCGCACATCGTCTATCCAAGCACCTTCGTGCTCTACGCCGACTACCGCTTCGGCTGGGGTAGCAAGATGGTGGGCATCACGCTGGGCCTGGTCGGCATCCTGTCGGCGGTGGTGCAGGGCGGTTTGATCTCGAGATTCATCAAGCGCTTCGGCGAGCGCCGTACGCTCTACATCGGCCTGGTCGCAGGCACCTTGGGCTTCTTCCTCTACGGGCTGGCGCCCACGGGCTATTGGTTCTGGGCGGCCATGCCCATCGCGGCGCTCTGGGGCGTGTCGATGCCGGCGGCGCAGGCGCTGATGACCCGCCAGGTGGATCCGCACGAACAGGGCCGCCTGCAAGGCGCGGTGGTCAGCCTGGCCAGCGTGGCGGGCATCTTCGGCCCCAGTTTGTTCACCCGCGTCTTTGCCGACGTGACCTCGAGCGGGCTGCACACGGCCTGGGCCGGCGTCACCTTCTGGATGGCGGGCCTGATGCTCGGCCTGGCCGGCCTGCTTGCCTGGCGCGCCACCCGTCCGCGTTGACCGCGGCAAGGCCACCCGCGCCGAGCCTGAATGCGGCGCGGCAATCGCCGGCGTAGGATGGCCTGCCCACCGGGAGCGCGTTCATGGACCTACCCCCCAGCCAGGCTGACGCCGAAGCCGCCATCCGCACACTGCTGCGCTGGGCCGGCGAGGATCCGCAGCGCGAAGGCCTGCTCGACACGCCCACGCGCGTGGCGAAGGCCTACCGGGATTGGTTCAGCGGTTACGCGATGGACCCGGCCGACTACCTGCGCCGCACCTTCGAGGAAGTCGAAGGCTATGACGAGCTGATCGTGCTGCGCGCGATCGAATTCGAAAGCCATTGCGAGCACCACATGGCGCCGATCATCGGCAAGGCTCATGTCGGTTACCTGCCGAGCGGTCGTGTGGTCGGCATCAGCAAGCTGGCGCGGGTGGTGGAGGCCTATGCACGCCGCTTCCAGGTGCAGGAGAAGATGACCGCGCAGATCGCCCACACCATCTGCGACGTGCTGCAGCCGCGCGGCGTGGCGGTGGTGGTGGAGGCCGCGCACGAGTGCATGACCACGCGCGGCATCCACAAGCGAGGTGTGAGCATGGTCACAAGTTCCATGCTCGGCGCCTTCCGCGAGGATGCCCGGACGCGCTCGGAATTCCTGCAATTCATCGGCATGGGCGGCCAGCGCTAGGGCCCGGCTTCAAGCCAGTCCCTTTTCTGCGCCATAATCGGGCCATGAAGGACCCCAAGACCCTGCTCGCCGACTTCCGCGCCCGCGTCGTCATTGCGCCGGCGCTGGCTGCGCGCGAAGACTGGCTGGGCCGGATTGATGCCGTGGTCAAGGCGCTTGAGGCCCAAGGCGCGCTGATCAACCGCCTGCGCCAGGACATCGAGGACGCCGAACACACCCGCGATGCCGCCAACCTGGCGCGCATGCGCGTGTTCGGCCAGCTCAACACCCTGCACAAGACCCTGGCCGCGGCCACGCCCGACTACGACGGCGAAACCGACGGCGAGACCCAGCACGTGGCCCTGCGCCGGATCGAATGGCTGGCCAGCCGCGGCGGCACCGACCCGAACGCCGCCCTCGCCGCCAAGGAAGCCGAGATGCAGGCGCCGATGCCCGGCCAGGCCGTGCTCGAAGCGGTGATCGCCGGCGAGCGCCGCTTCACCAAGGCACAACTCGAGTTCAGCGTCTCCGAAGCCATCGTGCTGACGGGCTGGGAAATGACGCCGCTGGAAATCATGGAAAAGGGCGAGGCCTGGCTGGCCGAGCTGATCCTGAAGAACCACCACGCCGCCGCCGCCGGCTGACGCGCTTGTGCCGGTCGCGGCCCGCGTGAACTCGCCCGCCCCCCATCCGAAGGCTTCGGCCGCGCACGACGGCGGCTTGCTGGAAGCCCGTTCGGCGCGCGTGGCCCTGGTGTTGGGTTTCGCCTGCCTTCCGCTTTTGATGTGGTCCACGCCGGCGCTGCAATCGCTCTGGCAGGGCACCGGCTGGTTCCCGCTGTGGCTGCACACCACCACCGAAACCTTTTCCATCGTCATCTCGGTGATGGTCTTCGCCGTTATCTGGAACGCCTACGACAGCAGTCGCCCGGCCAACCTCGTGCTGCTGGCCTGCGCTTTCCTGGCCATGGGCCTGCTCGATTTCGGGCACGTGCTCGCATATCGCGAGATGCCGGATTTCATTACGCCCTCGGGCCCGCAGAAATCGGTGAGCTTCTGGTTGTGCGCGCGCCTGGTCGGCGCCTTGACCCTGTTGTGGATCAGCTTCCGCCCCTGGCAGCCCTTGGCCGACCCGCGCAGCCGCCATTTGCTGCTGGCCGGAGCCTTGCTGCTGGTGGCCGCGATTTTCTACCTGCTGCTGGAGCACGCCCCGATCTGGCCGCGTTTCTATATCGAAGGCGTGGGCCTGACGCCGCTCAAGATCGGCCTGGAGGCGACCGTCACCGGCGCCCTCGTGCTGGTGAGCCTGCGCCTGTTCCAGTTGCGCGCGCTGGCGCTGGGCCAGGACGTGGAAGGCCTGCTGACAGCGGTGTTGTTGTGGCTGGTGTCCGAGTTGAGCTTCATGAGCTACAACAACGTCAACGATGCCTACAGTCTGCTTGGCCATGTCAGCAAGGCCGCCGCCTACCTGATGATCTACCGCGTGGCCTTCGTGGCCAGCGTGCGCGAACCCTACCAGCGCCTGGCCGTGGAAATCGCCGAGCGCGAGGCCGCCGAACTGCAGGTCGAGGCACTGGCCTTCTACGACCCGCTTAGCGGCCTGCCCAACAAGACCTTGCTGCGCGATCGCGTGGCCCAGATTCTGGCGGCGCGTGAACTCGAGCAGGGCAAGGCGGCGCTGCTGTTGCTCAACGTGGACGGGCTTAAGCATGTCAACGACAGCTTTGGCCAGGGCGCCGGTGATGCCGTGCTGCGCGCGGTGGCCGAGCGCCTGCCGCTGTGCGTGGACGCCTCCGACACGGTCTCGCGCCTGGGCGGTGACGAGTTCGCGCTGATGCTGCGCGCGGCACCCGATGCCGAGAGCGTGGCCCTGGTGCAGGAACGCATCTTCACGGCCATGGCCAAGCCGGTCATGTTGGGCGGGCAGGCGCATCGCGTCACCGTGTCCATCGGCGTGGCGATGGCGCCCGAGGACGGCGTGGAGTTCGACGATCTGTTCCAGCACGCCAGCATTGCCCTGCACCGCGCCAAGGACGGCGGCGGCAACAGCTGGCGCTTCTACAACGCCACCATGCACCAGGAAGCGGCCGAGCGCCTGCAGCTGCGCAATGACCTGCGCCAGGCGCTGGAGCGCGGCGAGTTCGTGCTGCACTTCCAGCCGCAGTTCGACCTGCGCAGCCAGGCCCTGGTCGGCATCGAAGCGCTGGTGCGCTGGCAGCATCCCGAGCAAGGCCTGCTGGCACCGATGCGCTTCATTCCCGAAGCCGAGGACAGCGGCCTGATCGTGCCGATCGGCAAATGGATCCTGCACCAGGCTTGCGAACAGGCCATGGCCTTGCGCCGCGCCGGGCTTTCCGTGCCGCGCGTGGCGGTGAACCTGTCGGCCAAGCAATTCCAGCGCGAGGACGTGGCGGCATTGGTCGCCGAGGCCCTGACGCGCAGCGGCTTGCCCGCCAACGAATTGGAACTCGAGCTCACCGAGTCCATCCTGATCCAGGACGCGCAGGCGGTGCTGGCCACGGTGCGGCGCCTGCGCGCGCTCGGCGTGCACCTGTCGATCGATGATTTCGGCACCGGCTATTCCAGCCTGGCCTACCTGCGCGATTTTCCGATCGACAAGCTCAAGGTCGACCAGAGCTTCGTGCGCGAGCTGGGCCTGCGCAGCGATGGCGAGGCGATCGTGGCGGCAATCATCCAGCTGGCGCGCTCGCTGGGCCTGGAGACGATTGCCGAAGGCGTGGAAGAGGCGGGCGCCGCCGAGGCGCTGCGGCGCCTGGGTTGCGACCAGGCCCAGGGCTACCTGTATGCGCGGCCGATGGCGCCGCAGGCCCTGGAAAGCTTCCTGCGCGAGTACCGCCCGCAGGCCCTGCCAGGCTGACTCAATCGCTGGTGACGAAGCCTTTCATCAGGCGCTCGCGATCGACCTTGCGCATCGTGTCCTTGGCCATGCGCGTGAGCGTGGCCACGGCAGACGGCGTGGCGACATCAATGCCAAGGCCGGCATCGCGCGGCCACTCGCCGTCCAGGTGCAGGTAGCGCCCGCCCAGGCGGTCTTCGACCATGGCCTGCGCGTGTTGCTGTTGCACGGCGATCAGGGTCAGCACCAGGCGGCCTTCGCTCAGCCAGTCCACCGCGCCATCGCGCTCGCTGGTCTTGCCCGAGGGCGCGTAGCGCGCCGTGCCGGTGCCGATGGAGAGCATGCGCATGCGCCACAGCGGCACTTCCATGAAGTGCTCGGCCTCGTGCATCGCCACCTGGTCGGGCGCCACCGCGAACATGCCGCCGTCGGCGTACAGGTAGCGGCCGATGCGCACCGCCGGGAAATACGCCGGCGCCGCGCTGGTGGCCAGGGCCACGCTGACGGCATGGCGTTTTTCATCACCGCGCGAACGCGGCGAGTGCGGGGTCTTGAAGATCTTGGTCTGGCTGAGGGAAATATTCGTCGCCGGAATCACCACCGGGTGCAGGGCGTCGGCGAGGGTGGCGCGGCCGAGGTTTTCCAAAAGCACGTGGCGCAGCGCCTCGCCGTCGTATTTCGGGCCAAGCACCGAGCGTGTCAGGTCGCGCAACTTGCCGACCGTGCTGGTGGCCAGGCCGCGGCCGGAAAAAATTTCCGTGCCGTGCTGGATGAACAGGTCGCGCAACAGCGCCATCGGCATTTCGAAGGCCAGGGCTATCGCCAGCAGGCCGCCGACCGAGGTGCCGGCGATCAGGTCGTAGCGGCGGCCCAGGGGCTCGCCGGCCATCTCTTCCAGTTCAGCCAGCACGCAGGCGGTGTACAGGCCCAGGTATCCGCCGCCAGCCAGGGACAGGATGCGGAA
>CBHTVR010000077.1:0-6466 GCA_966096795.1 uncultured Gammaproteobacteria bacterium | reverse complement strand
CGCAGGCGGTGTACAGGCCCAGGTATCCGCCGCCAGCCAGGGACAGGATGCGGAAAGGGCGGTCGTGCGCGTGCGTGCTCATGGGGCGCCAAGTGTGCCACGCCTATCGCGCATTGAGCCGGGTTACCATCGCTGTCGGGGTGGCGGCCGTTTCCCGGCCGACCCAAGCTGACAGGGTGCATCGCCGTGGTTTCAACTCGTTTGTTTCATCGCTGCGCGCTGGCCGCGGCGCTCGTGCTTGCCCTCGCGCCCGCTACGCACGCGGCCGGCAATGAAGATGCCGAGGCCACGGCCCGACGCTTCCTGCAACGTGAAGCCCCGCGCTTCGGGCTCAACCCTGCCGATCTGCGCGAAGTCAGCGTCAGCAGCATCGCCCCCGGCACCGCAGCGGGCATGCGCCACGTCTACCTGCAGCAGAACTTGCGTGGCATTCCGGTGTGGAACGCCATCTTCACCGTCAACGTCAGCGGCGACGGCAGCATCATCAATCCGGGTAACCGCTTCATCGACAAGCTGCCGGCCCGCGCCGGCAACCAGCTGGCGCGGCGCACGCCGGTGCAGGCCGCGCGCGCGGCGGGCGATTTCCTTGAACTCAAGATTCGCGAGCCCCTGCGCGCCACGCGCAGCCGCGGCGGTCCGGCCCAGGCTACCGAGCTGAACACCGGCGGCTTCAGCAAGCAGCCGATCCAGGCCAGCCTGGTCTGGTATTTCGCGCAGGACATCGGCCAGTTGCGCCTGAGCTGGCGCGTGCAGGTCGAAGAGGGCAATCACCTTTGGGATGTGTTCGTGGATGCCGGCAATGGTGAACCGCTGGCCGCCAAGGACCGGGTGGTGCATGAACGCGCCGATGAGCTGCTCGCCGGCTTGTCGGCCAGCACCAGCGGCATCATCGCCAGCCTGGGCGCGGTGGTTGCGCCGGCACCGGACTCGCCACCCGCGTTCGACTCGATCGACGGCGCCACTTACACCGTCTACCCGTTTCCTTTCGAAAGCCCCAGTGACGGCGGGCGCCGCAGCGTCACCGGCGCGGCCAATCCGACGGCTTCGCCTTATGGCTGGCACGACAACAATGGCATGGCCGGCGCCGAGTACACCCGCACCCGCGGCAACAATGTCTGGGCCTACACGGACACGGACGGCAACAACAGCTCCGATCCGAACAGCGATCCCGACGGTGGCGCCGGCCTGAACTTTTCCTTCCCCATCCTGGCGGGCGAGAGTCCGGCTGACTACGCCGACGCTTCGGTGGTGAACCTGTTCTACTGGACCAACCTCATCCACGACATCACCTACGGCTACGGCTTCAACGAAGCCTCGGGCAACTTCCAATTCAACAACTACGGCAAGGGCGGCACCGGCACGGATGCCTTGCGCGCCGAGGACCTGGACGGATCGGGCACCGACAACGCCAATTTCAGCACCCCGGGGGACGGCGCGTATCCGCGCATGCAGATGTTCAAGTGGAACTATCCGTTCCCGAACGTGCTGCAGGTCGCCACGCCCGCGCCGATTGCCGGTACTTACATCGCCACCGGATCGGCCTTCGGCCCGAGCTTCGCGACTGCGGGTGCCAAGAGCGGCGCATTGGTGCTGGGCAATGACAACACCGGCACCACCAGCGATGGCTGCGAGGCCCTGGTGGGATTCCCGGCCGGCGCCATCGCGGTGATGGACCGTGGCAGCTGCAATTTCACCGTCAAGGTCAAGAACGCGCAGCTGGCCAGCGCCAGCGCGGCGATCATCCTCAACAACGTTGCCGGTGATCCCATCAGCCTCGGCGGCACCGATGCCACCGTCACCATTCCCGCCGGCATGCTCAGCCTGGCCGATGGCAACCAGATCCGCGCCGCGCTGCCGGGCACCGGCACCGCCCAGGCCAACGGCAGCCCACCGCCGCAGCGGCCCTCGTCCCTGGACTCGGGCGTGGTCACGCACGAATACGGGCACGGCATCTCCACCCGCCTGACGGGCGGTGCCGCCAATTCGAGTTGCCTGGACAATGCCGAACAGATGGGCGAGGGCTGGAGCGACTTTTTCGCCACCACCTTCACCGCTCGCGCCAGCGATGTTGGCAACACGCGACGCGGCGTGGGCACCTGGCTGAGTTTCCAGCCGGTAAACGGCGTGGGCATCCGCAATACGCCCTACAGCACCGACATGCTGGTCAACCCCGCCACGTATGCGCAGGTTGCCAATACCGCCACCATCAGTTCGCCGCACGGTATCGGTTATGTCTGGAACAGCATGCTCTGGGAGGTCTACTGGAACCTGGTGCATCGCTACGGCTACAACCCCAATCTCTATCAGTCCTGGAGCACGGGCGGCAACAACCTCACGGTGCAACTGGTGATGGACGGACTGAAACTGCAGCCCTGCAGCCCGGGTTTCGTGGACGGCCGCAACGCCATCCTCGCGGCCGATACCGCGTTGACGGCCGGCGCCAACCAGTGCGAGATATGGCGCGGCTTCGCCAAGCGCGGCCTGGGCCTGAGCGCGGTGCAGGGCGACAGCAACAATCGCAGCGACGGCACCGAAGCCTACGACTTGCCCAATGCCTGCAAGGTCGCCGTGTTCGGTGGCTTCCAGGGCCTGGCGGCCGCGCCCGCGCTCAATAGCGTGGCGCCGGGCGCGCATGTCAACTTGCAGTTCAGCCTGAGCGGTATCACCGGCGCGCCCAAGATCGACACCCAGCCGGTGAATTGCAGCACCCTCGAGGCAACTAGCGAAGCGCCGCAGGCGCTGTCGTCCAGCAGCGGCCTGCAGCAGGTCGGCAACAATTACACGCTCGACTGGCGCCCGGCCAAGGCCTGGGAAGGCACCTGCCGCGCAGTGACCATCCGCGCACCGGCCGCGACCGACCCGGTGGCGTATTTCTATTTCCAGTCCAGCACGATCTTCAAGAAGAACTGACCGGCACCCGAGGGAGCAAACGATGAGTTACGAAGTCCTTCGCATTGCCGCCTTCAGCGATGGCGACAGCGGCGGCAATCCCGCCGGCGTGGTCATCAGCGAGCGCCATCCGGCGGAAGCGGACATGCGCAGGATCGCCGCCGAAGTGGGCTACTCGGAAACGGCCTTCGCCGAACCGGTCGAAGGCGGCTGGCGCGTGCGCTATTTCTCGCCGGAAGCCGAGGTGCCTTTCTGTGGCCACGCCACCATCGCGCTCGGCGCGGCGCTCACTCGCGAGCATGGCCCGGGCGTGTTCACCCTGACGCTCAACAACGCGACGATCACCGTGGACGGCGCCTGGAACGGCGAACAATACGCCGCCGCCCTGCAATCGCCGCCGACCCGCAGCAGCGCTGCGCCTGGGCCGCTGGTGGAAGCGGTGATGGAAGTGTTCGACTTCGGCAAAGTCGACCTGCATCCGAAAATTCCGCCGGGCCGCGCCCATGCCGGCTCCGACCACCTGATCATCGGCCTGGCTTCGCGCGAGGCGCTGGCGGCGATGCACTACGGCCTGGCCGCGGGCCGCGTGCTGATGAAGGCCGCCGGCCTGGTGACCATCGTGTTGGCCTGGCCCGAATCGGAGCAGCGCTTCCACACCCGCAATCCCTTCGCCTTCGGCGGCGTGTATGAAGACCCGGCGACCGGCGCCGGTACCGCGGCTTTCGCCGGCTACCTGCGCGACCTCGGCTGGCCGCATGGCGGCACCATTGAAGTGGTGCAGGGCGAGGACATGGGCCAGCGTTCGCGCCTGTGGGCCGAAATCGGCCCAGAAAAAGGCAGCTCGATCCGGGTGTCCGGATTGGCGCGCTTCATCGAATAGGCGCGCCTCAGAGTTTGCCGACCAGGCCCTGGTTGATCGACTCGACCAGCTCGGCGGCGTTCCAGGGCTTGGCCAGGAATTCGTGCAGCCCCGCTTCGCGACGCGCGCGATCCACCGCCGCCGGTTCGGCCTGGCCCGAGAGCATGATCTTCACCACCGAGGGAAAGCGCTGGTGCGCCTTCACCAGGAACTCGTCGCCCTTCATGCCCGGCATCAGCCAGTCGGACACGATCACCAGCAGCTTGTGGCCCTGGTCGGACAGTTCGTCGAGCAGTTCCAGCGCTTCCTCCGCGCTTTCGGCCACATCAATCACGAAGTCGGTACCGAAGGCGCGCCGCAACTGGTCCTTCAGCGCCGTCAGCACGATGATCTCGTCGTCCACGCACAGCAGCACGCCGCGTTCCATCAGGCCACTCCCGCTATCGGCAAGGTCACGGTAAAGGTCGTGCCGCGCCCGACCTCGCTGTCCACGGCGATACGGCCGCCGTGCTTCTCGACAATCTTGCGCACGATGTCCAGGCCCAGGCCGGTGCCTTCGCCTGCGGGCTTGGTGGTGAAGAAGGCATCGAAGATGCGTTCGCGGATTGCTTCGGGAATGCCGCAACCGCTATCGCCGACCGACACCACGGCCCAGTCGCCTTCGCGGCGCAGGCCGATGCTCAACTTGCCCTTGTGCTGCATCGCTTGCAGCGCGTTGTGCACCAGATTCGTCCAGACCTGGTTGAGTTCGTCGGGCAGGCAGCGCACCGGCGGCAGGTCCTGGTAGTCGCGCAGCAATTCGGTGCCGTGCTTGATCTGGTTCTGGTAGATGGTCAGCACCGTCTCCAGGCCGTCACGCAGGTCGGACTCGATCCACATCGACTCGCCGCCGGAGCGCGAAAAGCTTTTCAACGCGAAAATGATCTTCGCCACGCGGTCCACCGCGGTGTTGATGTTCTCGGCATTGGTGGTGATGGTGGCCATACCATAGGCCGTTTCCAGCACCAGTTCGCTGGCCGGGTGGCGCAGCAGCGGCAGCACCTCGTCGAGGTCTTCATGCGCCTGCAGTTGCACCAGCAAGCCGGCGCGGTGGCGCGCCTGCTCGAAGCCCAGCGCTTCCAGGCGCGTGGTCAGCTCGCGCACCACGGCGCGCTCTTCGCGCGTGCTCAACAGGGTTCGCGGGCGGCTGGCGCGGGCGATCAGGGTGCTGAAGCAGCGGCGATGCTCGTCATCGAGCGCTTCAAGCAAGTTCGGCAGGTTCAACAGGGCGCTGCCCAGGGACTCGGTGATGTTGCGCCCGCTGGACTTGATCGCGCCGATCGGCGTGTTGATTTCGTGCGCCACGCCGGCGATCAGCTGGCCCAGCGCGGCCATCTTTTCCGAGTGCACCAGATGCGCTTCGGCCTGGTGCAGTTCGACCAAGGCGCGGTCGGCCTGCGCGCGCGCGTTCTCGGCGGCGGCATAGGCATCGGCATTGGCCAGGGCGATGGCGGCATAGGCGGCCGCCGTGCGGAACACTTCCAGGTGGCGCTCGTGATAGGCGTTGGCGCGGTGGCTCTGCACCGTCACCACGCCGATGCGGCGGCCGTTGGCGATCAGCGGCCGGAACACCGCCGACAGGATCGGCGCCGAAGGCGCGATGCTCGAAGGCGTGGGCGCATTGTCGAGTTGGGTCTCGTTGAACAGGGTCAATTCCCGATCTTCACGAAACGTCAGCACCGCCAGCGAGGTCGGATGGTCCAGCGGATAGGACGTGTCCACGTCCACCACGCCATCCTCGACGTAATACACGTAGTCGAGCGATGCTGTGGCCGGCGCCAGCAAGGCCACGCCGAAGGCGTCCATGGGCAGCAGCGGCGCCAGCCGTTGTTCGAGCGTTTTGCAGATGGACAGGCGGTCCAGGCTGCCGGTCAGGTCCCTGCCGATGTCGCCGAGCAGGCGCAGCGTGATCGCCGACGCCGCCAGCTCGTCATTGGCTTCCTTCAGCGCGCGATTGGCTTCCCAGCGCGCCATGATCGCGGCGACGTGGCTGGCCACGAACTCCAGCAGGTTCAAGTCCGCCTGGTCGTAGCGCACGTCCTGGCTGTAGCTCTGCACGATGATCAGTCCGTACACGCGCTCCTGCGCGATCAACGGTACGCCCATCCAGCTGTTGAAGTCCACGGTGCCGCGCGGCGCACGAATCTCGCGCGCGGCCACCAGGTCCTCGAACAGTCGGTGGTCCAGCAGCCAGGGCTGGCGGCTGCGGATCACCAGCGAGGAGATGCCTTCGCCAAAAGGAAAACTCTCCGGCACTTCGGTCGGGTCCTCGTCCACCAGGTAAGCCTGGTGGATCATCCCCGCCTCGGCATCGAAGGTGGAGATGATGAAGTTCTTCGCGTACATCAGCCGGCCGACGATTTCGTGCAGCTGGGCGTAGTGCTCGTGCTGGCCGCTGTCCACCGATGACAAGGCGGCGATTTCGTAGAGCGCGCGCTGCAGTTGCTCGGCGCGGCGGCGTTCGGCCAGCTCCTGCTCCAGGTGCGCCACGCGTTCGGCCAGGCGCGCGGCCGCGGCCGGGTCCTGGTCTTCGATCCTGTCCACCGCGCGGTCCAGATTATCCCGGTTCATCGCCCGTCTCCACGCGATTGCGGCCACCGGCCTTGGCCCGGTAGGCGGCGCCATCGGCGCGCGCCATCAGGCTGGCGATGCTGTCGTCCTTGTGGAACACCGCCACGC
>CBHTVR010000076.1:0-6490 GCA_966096795.1 uncultured Gammaproteobacteria bacterium | reverse complement strand
AGGACCGCCTCGCGTTCGGGTCCGAACACGGCGATGAAATCGGCCAGGGATTCCTGAATGCGGTGCCCGGATTCATAGAAGACCAGGGTCCGGGCTTCGCTGGCGAGCAGGCGCAAACGTTCACGCCGGGCGGCCGATTTGGCCGGCAGGAAGCCTTCGAAGCAGAAACGGTCACTGGGAATGCCGGCCACCGACAGCGCGGCGATGGCAGCGCAGGGGCCCGGCAAAGGGCTGACCTTCAGCCCGGCGGCGCGCACTTCGCGCACGAGCCGATAGCCCGGGTCCGAAACCAGCGGCGTGCCCGCATCCGACACCAAAGCCAGGGATTCGCCGCCGCGCAGGCGCTCGACCAGGCGCCAGGCCACTTCGGCTTCATTGTGATCGTGAACGGCAATCAGGGGCCGGTCGAGCCCGAAGGCCGAAAGCATCTGGCGCGTATGACGGGTGTCTTCGGCGCAGATGGCGGCCACTTCCGAAAGCACTTCGCGCGCCCTCGGGCTGAGGTCGCCGAGGTTGCCGATGGGCGTGGCCACGACGTACAGGATTCCTGGCGGGACCGAAGCCATGGCCGCTTTCTCGTTGGGACTGCGGGTTATCATCTTAGCGGCATCGCCCCCTGGAAGCCCCGTATGCGCCTGTCCCGAGTTTCGCTGTGCCTGTTGCCGCTGTTGCTGGCCGCCTGTTCGACCGTGAAGGTCAGCTCGCACGGGCCCGGTGCCGAAACGGGTCCGGCCCAGGTCCGCAATGACGCCGCGCCCACCGACACTTTCCCGGCGGCGGACAGCGACGGCTATCGCCCACCTGCCCGCGTTGCCGTGGTCCTGCCCATGGGTGGAAACCTGGCCGCGCCGGCGGCGGGTGTGCGCGATGGTTTCCTGGCCGCCTACTACGGCGAAACCCGGCGCCGCCCGGTGGTGAAGTTCTACGACAGCCAGGGCACCGGCGCCGGCGCGATCGCCGCCGTGGCCAAGGCGCGTGCCGAAGGCGCGCAGATGGTGATCGGCCCGCTGACTCGCGATGAAGTGAATGCGGTGGCCGGCAGCGCCGACGGCAGCTTCCCCATCATCGCCCTGAACCGGGGCGCCGCGGCGGCGCCCAAGGGCACGACTTCGTTCGCGCTGACGCCCGATGATGAAGGCGCGGCGCTGTCCGGTCGCATGCTGGAACGCGGGCTCAAGCACGCGCTGGTTTTCAGCAATGGCAATGACAATGCCGACCGCGCCATCGCCGCCTTCCGCGAAGCGCAGGGCAAGCACAGCGGCAGCGTCGTCGAAGTAATTTCAATCTCCGGCGAAACCGCCAACCTGACGCAGAAGCTGGCAGCGTTGCGCGCGCTGCCGACACCGCCGCAGGCCGTGCTGCTGGCGCTCGACGCTGGCCAGGGCCGCGCGATTGCGGCGCAGTTGCGCAGTTCGGCGCTCGCCGACCTGCCGCGCTTCGCCACGGCGCAGATCCTCAACGGCGCCAATGCCAAGTCCGATGTCGAACTCGACGGCGTGGAATATCCCGAGCTGCCCTGGCTGCTCGACCAGAATAGCGGCCTGCCCGAAGCCGATGCGCTGGCGCGCAGCCTGCCCAGCGCACGCGGTCCTTCGCAGCGCCTGTTCGCTTTCGGCGCCGATGCCTGGAAGCTCTGCGCCTGGTTCGACATGCTCTACAACAAGCCCGGCGCCTCAATCGCCGGTGCCACCGGCCGCCTGAGCATTGATGTCAGCGGTCCGGTGCGGCGCACGCCCGCCTGGGCGGTGTTCTCGGCAGGGCGCGGACGCCCGGCTGCCGCTGCGCCGCAGCCGCCGCATGGCCTTCCGTCCACGCGCTGATCGTCACGAAGCCGGAGTCGCGGCCGAAGATGCCGCGCTCGCCCTGCTGCTCGCGCGCGACCTGCAACTGCTGGCGCGCAATGTCCGCTACCCCTTCGGCGAGATTGACCTGGTGATGCGCGAGGGCGCAGAGCTAGTGTTCGTGGAAGTGCGCTTTCGCAGCGATGCCCGCTTCGGCGGCGCGGCGGTGTCGGTGGACGTGGCCAAGCGCCGCAAATTGGCGCGCGCGGCGCAGGCCTGGATCGGCAGCCACCGGCAATTCGCCCAAGCCGGCTGCCGCTTCGATGTGGTGGCCGCGCGCCCGGGCGGCGATGGCATCGCCTGCGAGTGGATCCGCAACGCGTTCACCCTCGACGACCTGTGGTGAGCGGGCTGGCGCTAGACTGAGCGCTTGAGTACGCCGCTTTCCACCGATTTCATCCGCGAACTCTGGGCGTGCCTGGGCAGCGACAGCTTGCTGCTCGACCCCGCCGAACGGCTGGCCTACGGCTACGACAATTCGCGCAGGCAGGCGCTGCCCGATGCCGTTGCCCTGCCCACCAATGCGTCGCAAGTACAGGCGTTGGTGCGCGCCTGTCGAAAGGCCGGCGTCGCCATCACCGCGCGCGGTCGCGGCACCAACACCACCGGCGCCAGCGTGCCGGTGTCCGGCGGACTGGTCATTTCCATCGAGCGCATGAACCGATTGCTTGCGATTACGCCTGGTGATCGCAGCGCCGTGGTCGAGCCGGGCCTGCTCAATGGCGACTTGCAGAAGGCCCTGGCCACGCACGGCTTGTTTTGGCCACCGGATCCCACCAGCGCACCGTTCTGCACCATCGGTGGCAACCTCGCCTGCAATGCCGGCGGCCCGCGCGCGGTGAAGTACGGCGCCAGTCGCGACAACCTGCTTGGACTCGTCGCGGTCACGGGTGCGGGCGAGATCGTGCGACTCGGTGGCGCGACCACAAAGTCTTCCAGCGGCTTCGATCTTTCGCGTTTGCTGATCGGTTCCGAGGGCACGCTTGCGCTGATCGTCGAAGCCACGCTGCGCCTGACTCCCCTGCCCTCGCAGCGGCGCGTATTGCGCGCGCTGTATCGCGACACCGCGGCCGCGGCGCAAGCGGTGGCGCGCTTGATGGCCCAGCCCGCCACGCCTTCCATGCTCGAATACATGGACGCGCGCTGCATCGTGCTGGCGCGCGAGGTGGGCGGCGTGGACCTGCCCGACGCCGGTGCCCTGTTGATGATCGAAGCCGACGGCGATGCCGACACCCTGCCCGCTACGATAACTGCACTGGCCCGCGCGGCTTCGGGCGATGGCTGCCTCGGCGTTGAAATCGCCGCCGACGAAGCCGAGCGCGAAAAACTCTGGGCCGCGCGCAAGGCCCTGTCGCCGGCGCTGCGCACGATTGCGCCAGGCAAGATCAATGAGGACGTGGTGGTACCGGTGTCGCGCCTGCCGGCATTGGTCGCCGGCGTCGGCGCCATCGCCGCTGCACGCAATCTGGAGATCGTCTGCTTCGGCCACGCCGGTAACGGCAACCTGCACGTGAATATCCTGTTCGACCCGGCCGATGCATCGGCTAATGAACGGGCACATGCCGCGCTTGGCGAAGTGTTCGCGCTGGCGCTCTCATTGGGCGGTCAACTTTCCGGCGAACACGGCATCGGCCTGGCCAAGCGCGACTTCATGCGCCAGGCCCTGGACGCGCCGACCCTGGCCCTGATGCAATCGATCAAGCACGTCTTCGATCCCGATGGCATCCTGAACCCCGGCAAATTGCTGCCGCCGCCCGAGACCCCTGCCGCATGAGCCGCCCCGTCAGCGAACTCGATGCCCTGCTGACCGAAATCCGCGCCTGCCGCCTGTGCGAGGCCGAATTGCCGATGGGCCCGCGCCCGGTGTTGCGCGCGAGCGAGAGCGCGCAGATGCTGATCGTCGGCCAGGCGCCCGGCACCCTGGTGCACGCGAGTGGCATTCCCTGGAGCGATGCCAGCGGCATGCGCCTGCGTGGCTGGATGGGCCTGGACCGCACGGCTTTCTACGACGAGGCGAAGGTCGCGATCGTGCCGATGGGATTCTGCTATCCCGGCCGCGGCAGCTCCGGCGACCTGCCTCCGCGGCCAGAATGCGCGCGCACCTGGCACCCGCGCCTGATTCCGATGTTGCCGAACGTGCGCCTGGTGCTGGCGATCGGCCAATATGCGCAAGTGCATTTCCTGGGCGAGCTGCGCAAGAAATCACTCACCGACACGGTACGCGCCTGGCAGGAATACGCGCCGCGCATCTTCCCGCTGCCGCACCCCAGCCCGCGCAATGTGGCCTGGTTCAAGCACAACCCCTGGTTCGACGCCGAAGTAGTTCCGGCCTTGCGCGAATGTGTGGCTGACGCGCTTCGTTAGTCTTTTGTGGCCGACGTTGTGAAGGCGCTGGCGGGGAGGCCATGGATGACCGACCGGGCGGGCATCGGTTGGCAGGACGCGGCGTACCGATGACCGACCGCCGAAACCCCCTCCCTCGAACGCCGGAGCGCCAAGTCAATTCAGACGAAACTGCGCGCCAATTGAAGGACAGCGAAAGCGAGTAGTCCGGCGAGGATGTCGTCGAGCATGACGCCGAGGCCGCCGTGAATCTTGCGGTCGGCCCAGCCGACGGGCCAAGGTTTCCAGATGTCGAACAGGCGAAACAGTGCGAAGCCCGCGGCGATCCAAATCCAACCGGCGGGCAGCAGGAACAGCGCGATCCACAGGCCGATGAATTCGTCCCAGACCACGAAGCCGGGGTCGCTGATGCGTGTCTTCGCAATGACCCAGTTCGAGGCCCACACACCGAGAACGCTGCCGGCAACCAGTACCGCGCCGTAGGGCAGCGCCGGCAGCTCGCGCAGCAGGAACCACCAGGGCAGCAGCGCCGCGAGCGAGCCAATGGTGCCCGGCGCGCGCGGCGACAGGCCGCTGCCGAAACCCGTCGCGATCCAGCCGGCGGGATGCGCGAGCAGCACGCGTGCCGGCGCGCTCATGGCTTGTCCCGGAAGTGGTCGAAACCCCCGGCATCGCCCGCGCCAAAAACTTCGCCGTCGGGCGTGAGCAGGCGTAGGCCCGGCTCGCGCGTGATGTGGCCGATCACGGTCGCGAAGCCACCGCAGGCGGCCAGTGCCTGCTCAATTGCCAAGGCATTCGCCGGCGACGCGGTGAAGCAAAGCTCGTAGTCGTCGCCGCCATTCAACTGCAGGCGCCAGCGATCAGCCTCGTTGGGAAAATGCTCGGCGAGCGTGCGCGAAGTCGGCAGCCGGCCGAGGTCGAGCTCGGCGCCGACGCCGCTGCGTTCGAGGATGTGGCCGAGGTCCGCACGCAAACCGTCGCTGATGTCGATGGCCGCGCTCGCCAGTTCGCGCAACGCGATGCCGGTGGCGACTTGCGGTGTCGGGCGGTCGAGCCGATAGCGCAGCTTCAGCGACTGCAGGCCCTGCCCTTGCCACTGGCGCAAGGCCGCCGCGGCATCGCCGAGCGTGCCGGTCACCCAGATGTCGTCGTTGAAACCGGCACCGTCACGTCGCAAGGCCTGGCCCGCGGGCACAAAGCCCTGCACGCCCACCGTGATCGAGAGCGGCCCGCGCGTGGTGTCGCCGCCGACCAGCACGATGCCCTCGGCTTCGGCCAGTTCGCAAAAGCCATCGAGGAAACCATCAATCCAGTCGGCATCCGGCTCGGGCAGGGTCAGCGCCAACGTGGCCCAGGCGGGGCTGGCGCCCATCGCTGCGAGGTCACTCAGGTTCACCGCAAGTGCTTTCCAGCCGATGTCGGCCGCCGCGGTTTCTTCGGGGAAATGCACGCCGGCTACCAGCGTGTCGGTGCTCCAGGCCAGCAGTTGGCCGGGTGGCGGCTGCAGCAAGGCGGCGTCATCGCCAATGCCCAGCAGCACGTCGGCGCGCGCGCCGGCGCGGGCGCGGATCCGCGCGATCAGGTCGAATTCCGGGCTCAGCGCCGGGAGCCCTGGATTTCCCGGGCGCGCCATTCGGCGGCGGCGCGGTCGAGCACGCCATTGACGTAGGTGTGCCCGTGTTCAGCACCGAAGCGCTTGGTGGTTTCGATCGCTTCGTTGATCACCACGCGATAGGGAACATCGGGGCGATGCGCGAGCTCGAAACCGGCGATACGCAGCACCGCGCGTTCGATCGGATCCACCTGGGCCATGCTGCGGTCGATGTAGCGGGCAAGCACTTCATCCAGTTCGGTGGCGTGCTTGGCAACGCCGCGCACCAGCGCCTCGAAGTATTCGAGGTCGGCCACTTCCATGTCCTGCTCGTTGCGGAACTGTTCGATGACCTTGTCGATCGGCGAGTCCGACAGCTGCCAGGCATAGAGCGCTTGCAGGGCGCGGCGACGCGCGCGCGAACGGGCGGCCGGATCAATGCCATCGGGGCGATGCGGTTTCATGCTTTGGCCTGTTCCAGTTGCGGCAGGAGTCGCGACATCTCAATGGCCGCTTGCGCGGCTTCTTCACCTTTGTTGCCATGCACGCCGCCGGCGCGGGCCTGGGCATGGGCATGGTCTTCCACGGCCAGCACGCCGTTGGCGACGGGCAAGCGATATTGCAGCGACACCTGCATCAGGCCGCGGGCGCATTCGTCGGCCACGTGTTCGTAGTGGCGGGTTTCGCCGCGCACCACGCAGCCCAGCGCGACCAG
>CBHTVR010000075.1:0-6492 GCA_966096795.1 uncultured Gammaproteobacteria bacterium | reverse complement strand
CCGGGCGACCCTTGCGACGGCCCGATCCCGTCGCGGGGCGCCCGGAAGACTCCGACGCGCTGCGCTTGCCGATCCTGGGCCGGGTCGCCGCCGGTACTCCGATCGGCGCCGGCACTGCTTCCGACGAAATGGTCCTGCTCGATCGCAGCTTCTTCTTTCCAAGTCCCGACTACCTGTTGCGCGTGCGCGGCGATTCCATGCGCGACGACGGCATCCTCGATGGCGACCTGATCGGCGTGCACCGCACCAAGGTCGCCGACTCGGGCCAGATCGTGGTCGCGCGCATTGACGATGAAATCACCGTCAAGCGCCTGAAGATCGGCAAGGACTGCATCCGCTTGCTGCCGCGCAACCCCGAATACGCGCCGATTGAAGTGCGCCCCGACCAGGATTTCGCGATCGAAGGCCTGTATTGCGGCCTGGTGAGGCCGAGCCGGTGAGCCTGTTCCTCGGCCACGGCGGGAGTTTTTCCTACCGCGCCGGCCGAGCCTTGCCGCTGTCTCCGCGCCTCCGGCTGAATCAAATTCGAATCACGGGCGCGGGCATCTCAGCCCGTGCGACCTGATCCCCGCACATTGTCGCCAACCCAGACAAACCCCTTACAAACACACGAGGAAGCACACCATGGACGAGAACAAGAAGCGCGCCCTTACCGCCGCCCTGGCCCAGATCGACAAGCAGTTCGGCAAGGGCACGGTCATGCTGATGGGCGACAAGAGCGTCGAGGCGCATGAAGTCATCGGCACCGGCTCACTGTCGCTGGACATGGCGCTGGGCATCGGCGGCCTGCCCAAGGGCCGCGTCATCGAGATCTACGGCCCGGAATCCTCGGGCAAGACCACGCTCACCCTGCAGGTCATCGCCCAGTGCCAGCGCGCCGGCGGAACCGCCGCCTTCGTCGATGCCGAGCACGCGCTTGACCCGAGCTACGCGCAGAAGCTGGGCGTGAATCTCGACGACCTGCTTATCTCCCAGCCCGACACCGGCGAACAGGCCCTGGAAATCGTCGACATGCTGGTGCGCTCGAACGCCGTGGACGTAGTGGTGGTCGACTCGGTCGCCGCGCTTACCCCGCGCGCCGAAATCGAAGGCGAGATGGGCGAGATGCAGGTCGGCCTGCAGGCCCGCCTGATGAGCCAGGCCCTGCGCAAGCTCACCGGCAACATCAAGCGCTCCAATTGCATGGTCATCTTCATCAACCAGCTGCGCATGAAGATCGGCAACATGATGCCGGGCCAGAATCCGGAAACCACCACCGGCGGCAATGCGCTGAAGTTCTACGCCTCGGTACGCCTGGACATCCGCCGCATCGGCTCGGTCAAGAAGGGCGACGAGATCATCGGCAACGAGACCAAGATCAAGGTGGTCAAGAACAAGATGGCGCCGCCCTTCAAGGTGGTCATCACCGAGATCCTCTACGGCGAAGGCATTTCCCGCGAGGGCGAACTCATCGACATGGGTGTGGACAACAAGCTGGTCGAGAAGTCCGGCGCGTGGTACAGCTGCATGGGCGAGCGCATCGGGCAGGGCAAGGAAAATGCCCGCCAGTACCTCAAGGAAAATCCCACCATGGCCATCCAGCTCGAGGCCAAGTTGCGCGAGAAGCTCTCGCCCAAGGTCGTGGCGCCGCCGCCCTCGGCTGCGCTCGAGGACGTGGAGGCCTGAGTCCTGGCCAGGGAGCGCATCGAACCTTCCGCCTACCAGCGGGCCCTGGGCCTGCTGGTGCGGCGGGAGCATTCGCGCAAGGAGCTCTCCCGCAAGCTCTCCGCCAAGGGTGTCGAGCGCGAAGAGGCCGACCTGGCCCTGGAAAAGCTCAGCCGCCAGGATTTCCAGAACGATGAACGCTTTGCCTCCGCCCTGGCCCGCAGTCGCGCCTCGGCCGGCTACGGGCCGGTCCGTATCCAGGCCGAACTGGCCACCCACGGCCTGGGCCGCGATGCAATCGCCGTAGCCATCGAAACCTGCGAGCGCGATTGGGACGCCAGCGCCGTCGAACTGGCGCAACGCCGTTTCGCCGGCAAGGACCTCGCCGATCCGGCGCAACGCCGGCGCGCCCTGGACCTCCTGCTGCGCCGGGGTTTCAGCCAGCGTTCGGCCCTCGCCGCGATACGGGCCTGTGCCGGGGCCTTCGACTCCGAGTAAGGGCCGGCCCGTGGCAGCAGGCAGGGCGGGGCGGTACCTGCTCCTGATAATCTAGGCGTCCGCGGGCCGACCGCGGGTTCGATGCAACGCTCCAGTCCCTGCAGGCAAGCTGCCTGCGGGCGGCCCGGGCGGTGCCGCCATTCCCAGCCAGCCGACGAGCAAGCCATGAAAAGCAGCGCCGAGATCCGCAAGGATTTCCTCGATTTCTTCGCATCCAAGGGCCACACCATCGTGCCCTCCAGCTCCCTGGTGCCGGGCAATGACCCGACCCTGCTGTTCACCAATGCCGGCATGGTGCAGTTCAAGGATGTGTTCCTGGGCGCGGAAAAGCGCAGCTACAACCGCGCGGTCACATCGCAGCGCTGCGTGCGCGCCGGCGGCAAGCACAACGATCTCGACCAGGTCGGTTACACCGCACGCCACCACACCTTCTTCGAGATGCTGGGCAATTTCAGCTTCGGCGACTACTTCAAGAAGGACGCGATCCACTACGCCTGGGAGTTGCTGACCGAAGTCTGGAAGCTGCCCAAGGAACGCCTGCTGGTCACGATCTACCAGACCGATGACGAGGCCTTCGACATCTGGCACACGCAGATCGGCCTGCCGGCCGAGCGCATCATCCGCATCGGCGACAACAAGGGCGCGCCCTACGCCAGCGACAACTTCTGGCAGATGGCCGACACCGGCCCTTGCGGTCCCTGTTCCGAAATCTTCTATGACCACGGCGCGCATATCCCCGGCGGTCCCCCGGGTTCGCCCGATGAAGACGGCGACCGTTTCATCGAGATCTGGAACAACGTCTTCATGCAGTTCGATCGCCAGCCCGATGGAACGCTGCTGCCGCTGCCCGCGCCTTGCGTGGATACCGGCATGGGCCTGGAGCGAATCGCGGCCGTGCTGCAGCACGTCCACAGCAACTACGAGATCGATCTCTTCCAGCACCTGATCAAGGCCGCCGCTGCCATTACCGGCACCAGCGACCTCGACGCCAAGGCGCTGCGCGTCATCGCCGACCACATCCGTGCCTGTTCCTTCCTGATCACCGACGGCGTGCTGCCTTCGAACGAGGGCCGCGGCTATGTGCTGCGTCGGATTATCCGCCGCGCCATTCGCTACCTCTGGAAGCTCAACACCTTGCAGGCCGACGGCCAGTTCTGGCGCATGCTGGCCCCGCTCGCGGAAGTGATGGGCGATGCCTATCCGGAACTGCGCAGCAAGCGCAGCCTGATCGAGCAAGCACTGCGCGCCGAAGAAGCGGCATTTGCGCAGACGCTGGACGCGGGCATGACCCGGCTCGACGCTGCGCTGGATGCCGGCGGTGGCCGTCTGGATGGCGAGCAGTTGTTCCTCCTGCACGACACCTACGGCTGTCCGCCCGACCTGATCCTGGACATCCTGCGCGAGCGCAGCCTGGGTGTGGCTGAGGGCGCCATGGCGCAATACGAAGCGCTGATGGAACAGCAGCGCGAGCGCGCCCGCGGCGCCAGCAAGTTCGCCGGCGCGGCCGGACTGCCGGCCGAGCTGGTGGCGTCCTTGCACGCCACGCGCTTCAGTGGCTACGAGCAATTGTCCGACGATGGCCTGCAGGTGCTCGCGCTGTTGCGCGATGGCAAGCCAGTGCAGTCGCTTGCCGCAGGCGAGGAGGGCATCGTCTTGCTCGACAGCACGCCCTTCTATGCCGAATCCGGCGGCCAGGTCGGCGACACCGGCCAGCTGGTCAGCACCGAAGGCCTGCGCTTCCAGGTGCGCGACACGCTCAAGCTGTCCGGAATTTTCCACGGCCATGCCGGCATGCTGGCCGCCGGCACCTTGCGCGTTGGCGATCGCATCTCGGCGCGCGTGGACGAAGCTCGCCGCCAGGCCATCGTGCTGAACCACTCGGCCACCCACCTGCTGCACGCGGCGCTGCGTTCGGTGCTCGGCGAGCATGTCACCCAGAAGGGTTCATTGGTCGCGCCCGACCGCCTGCGCTTTGACTTCTCCCATTTCCAGCCGATCAGCCACGCCGATCTCGCGAAGATTGAAGCCATCGTCAATACCGAAATTCGCCGCAACCCTGAAGCCGAAGTGCACCACATGGGCATGGCCGAAGCGCTCGAGTTCGGGGCCATGGCGCTGTTCGGCGAGAAATACGGCGAGCGCGTGCGCGTGCTGAAGATGGGCGATTTTTCTACCGAGCTCTGTGGCGGCACGCATGTCGGCCATACCGGCGACATCGGCGTATTCAAGATCATCTCCGAGGGCGGCGTTGCCGCTGGCGTCCGTCGCATCGAGGCTGTCACCGGCGCAGGTGCGCTGGCTTGGTTCGCCGACCAACAGCGACGATTGGATGAGGTCTCCGAACTCGTCGGCGGTCGCGGCGACGACGCCGTGGACAAGGTTCGCCAGATCATCGAGCGCCAGAAGAAGCTCGAGCGCGAGTTGGAAGGTTTCAAATCCAAGGCTGCCGCCGGGGCCACCGCCAGCCTGGCCGACAGCGCTGAGGACATCGGTGGCGTGAAGCTGGTGGCGGCGCGCCTGGAAGGTCTGGACGCCAAGGCGCTGCGCGAAGCCATGGACCGCATCAAGGAAAAGCTCGGTGATGCCGTGATCGTGCTCGCTTCTGCTGAAGGCGGGAAAGCGGCGCTGGTGGCGGGCGTGAAGGGCTCGGCCTTGGGCAAGGTGAAGGCGGGCGACCTGCTTTCGCATATCGCGTCACAGATTGGCGGCAAAGGTGGCGGCCGCGCAGACATGGCGCAGGGTGGCGGCCAGGATGGCCCCGAATTGCTCGCTGCCTTGGCCGGCGTGAAGGAGTGGATCAGCCAGCGTCTGGCCTGAACGTCATGGTTTTTTCTGGTGCTTGTGCTTCATTGCGCCCCCTTATCGGCGGCCATACCATCGGGTGGACTGTTGCTTGACAGTCTGGAGCCCGGGCGTTTCGGCCCGGGACCGGTGCACGGAAGTATCGGAAGGAAGAAGCCATGCTTATCTTGACGCGACGCGTCGGCGAAACATTGATGATCGGTGACTCGGTAACGGTCACCGTTCTCGGCGTGAAGGGCAACCAGGTGCGGGTGGGAATCACCGCTCCCAAGGATGTCGCGGTTCACCGCGAAGAAATCTTCCAGCGCATTGGCAAGGACCCCGCTGCTGGCGGCGCGTCCGCCGGCGATGACCCGGCGACTGTCGCGGGCGGGCACTGAAGGTTTACCGCAGACCGGTCGAGGGGCTATCCTATGCGGCCTGGCTGGCCTTGCCACCAGGAAAACCCGGAGAGATGCCCGAGTGGCCGAAGGGGCTCCCCTGCTAAGGGAGTATAGGGTCAAAAGCCTTATCGAGGGTTCGAATCCCTCTCTCTCCGCCAGATACGCAAAGCGCCCCGAAAGGGGCGTTTTGCGTATCTGGCGGAGAGACGGGACTTGGATGAAAACCCCGGTTCGACAAAACGGCAGGATTGCCGTTTTGCACGGCGAAGCCGCCCCGAAGGGGCGAGGGCCACGGATGGCCCGAGTGCATCCCGCACTCGCGACGATCGCCCCGCAAGCGCCGCTTTGCGTATCTGGCAAGCCCTCCCTGTGCTGTTCCCTACCGTCAGACTTCCGCGAACAGCAAGGGCCTGAGCAGCCTGGCGGCTGCCTCGCGGGCGCGATCACGATTCAGCCCCCACCGATCCTCCATCCAATGCGCGAGCGCATCCACGGACGCGGGAGCCCCATCGCTGAAATGAAGCGCCATGGATTCCATTTTGTTGTCGAACTCGCCTGCTGCTCCCCGGGCGCAGTAGGCAAACCAGCCGAAGCTCGTCGGAACCAGGCTGATCTCCGAGATTCCTGCAGGGAGCAGCCCGCTGGATGCCCGCAGCACGGGCGCGCGAATCGGAGCCTTTACTCCCGTGCTCGCCTCAATCCTGAGGTCTTCGCGGCCCTGCTCGAATTGAACGGAAGCCTGGTGAGAAATGCCTCGCTCCGTCGCAATCCCCCAGTCGGAGAGTGGTGCCTCGTACTGACACGCTTCGCACGAGACGATGGAGCCCAGATCCCGCGACTCCCTCTCGAAGTGACGATTGACGCCACAACTCGCACAGGTCAGGTCGAAGACGATCATGGCGAAGCCCACAGGGGTCTATGGCCCGAGCCTGCGCGCTTCCACACAAGCCGAACAGTTACACTTGTACTAGGCCTTTGGCCTCGCGTGCGGCGGGCCCGGCGGGCATTTGCCCCTGCTTTGGCGCCGCCACATCGAAAGAGCATTTGACGCACCTGAACCCCATCCGTCATAATTCTCCGTCTGGGCGCCCGTAGCTCAGCTGGATAGAGCACCAGGCTACGAACTTGGTGGTCGGGAGTTCGAATCTCTCCGGGCGCGCCATCA
>CBHTVR010000074.1:0-6995 GCA_966096795.1 uncultured Gammaproteobacteria bacterium | reverse complement strand
GCCATCTGCCCGAACACCACCAGCGCCACCAGCGGCGAAGCGCCGATGCGCGGAATCGCCAGCGTGGCGATGATGACAAAACTTGCGCCCAGCGCACCGCCCAACCACATCCAGGCGGGCAGGCGTAGCAGGGAATCGGCGCTGGGAATCGCCGTGCGCGTAAGCACCATCGCCGTGCACAGCACGAGCGTACCGACGATGAAGGAGCAGGTGGACGCGAACAGCGCGCCCGCCGTGCTCTTGCCCAAGTGGGCATTGATCAGCGCCTGCAGCGGCAGCACGGCGCCGGCGGCGAAAGCCAGAAAAACATAGAGCCAGTTCATATCGGGTCTCGGCAGGAAGATGCCGCTACCTTGCCAGCCAATTCAGCGAGCCGCCAGATCGGCCAGCGCGGCCTGCATCTGGGCGTCACGATTTGCGGCGATATCCGCGGCTGTCGTGGGCACGGCCTTGTCCGGCTCCAGGCCGGCGTCGGGCTGCGGCGTGGTCGGGAACTGGCCGACCAGGGGCAGGTCGAGTTCGATCTTCGAATTGGGCAGGCGCAGGAAGAAGAAGGCGCCGCCATTGATGCCGCGTTGGTTGCCGCCGGTGGTTTCGCCTACGAGCTTTGCCCGGCCGGACTGGCGCGCTGCGCGCGCGAACTCGAAGGTCGCCGAGCTGTTGGTCGCGGAGATCAGCACGCGCACGGGCCCGGCGTAGCGCGGCAGCTGCGGTTCGATGCGATCGCCATCGGCCTGTTCGCCTTCGCGCTGCACGCGGAAGAAGCCATCGCCCAGGTCGGTGACGTCCTTGCCCCAGTCGTTGAAGCTCTTGTCCCAGGTGTCGAGGTAGGGGCGCAGGTCCAGCGGCGTGCTGCGGTAGCGGGTCTTGCGGATGACGCCTGGCAGGTCCAGCGGCGTGTCCACGAGGTGCGCCAGCAGCACATCGCCCACGCTCAGGCCGCCTTCGTTTTCGCGGATATCGATCACCAGGCCGGGGCTGTGGCGCTGGTTGATCTCTTCGAAGGATTTCGCGAGCCATGCCTTCCAGTCGAACTTGCTGTTGTACAAGGCCCAGTTCGGCAGGGTCATCACCGCCGCGTTGTCTGCGGTGAAGCGCAGCGACCAGCCCTCCTCGCTGCCGGCATCGGCGCTGGCGGCGGCCAGCGCGTCATGCGCGGCCAGGCGCTGCGCTTGCGTCAGCGCGGTCACCTTGACGATGCGCGGTGCGGCATCGCCGGGCGAACGCACGGTCAGGGTCTGCTGTGTGCCGATCTGCGGAAACAGCAGCGGCAGGAACACGTCAAAGGCCTCGTAGCGGTCCACGCCCATCACCTCGAGCTGGCGCACCCGCTTGCCGTCGTTGCTGCCGTCGGCGCGGGCGATGGGCAGCATCGTCGCCAGGATGCGCGCGCTGTCCACATCATCGATCGCCAGCACTTCGGTGCCAGGAACCAGACTCGCGTCACTCGAATAATTGCGTACCACCACCATCTTTCCCTGCAGCCAGCGGAAGTGGAATGGAACGCGCGTCGGGCTGCGCAGGACCTCGGCGGCCACCCCTTCGGTCTGGTTGTAGAAGTTGGCGTAGGTGTGGCCGCAGCGCACCGTGCCGGCGAAGCGTGAGAACGCCAGGTAGGCTTCGGACACGGTCTGGTCGTGGCCCAGGCGCTTGCGCAGTTCGGCAAAATGGGCCTGCATCTGCGCGGGTGTGTTGTAGCGGTACAGACCGGGATGCAACTGCGTGTAGGCGCGCTCGAGGATGTCCACATCCTGTTGCAGTGCGGCGGCCTTGACCACCGTGGGCGCTTGCGCGGCTGCGCTGCCTGAAGCCAGAAGGAGGGCGGCGCTGAGCAGCAGGCGGAAAGGATTCATGGTGGGCATCGGCAGGAGGTGCCTGGCAGTTTCCATGGGAGCAGTGGCGGGGGTGTGAATGCGCGCGTCAACCTTTGCAGGGCCGGGGCGTTCTAGTGCACAAGCCCCACACACGAGGAAGGTTCATGAACAAGCGCAGTCTGTTTGCCATCGGCACTACTGCCAGCCTGCTGGCCCTGTCCCTGGCGGTCGCCGCTGAAGGCCCCGGCCGCAGCCGCGGCGAACGCGGCGCCGAAGCCTTCGCCCAGGCCGACGCCAATCACGACGGCCGCCTCAGCCAGGCCGAATTCGAGCGTGCGCGCGAACAGCGCATCGCCGAGCAGTTCCAGAAGATGGACGCTAACCACGATGGCAGCCTGACCCAGGACGAGATGCGCCAGTCCATCCGCCAGCGCCACGACATGCGCTCGGCGCACCGCCACCAGATGATGGCGATGCGCGACAAGCTGCGCGCGCTGGATGCGAACCGTGACCATCTGCTCAGCCGCGCCGAACTCGGCACCCAGGCGCCCAAACTGGCCGACCACTTCCAGGAGTTCGACATCAACAACGACGGCCAGCTCAGCCGCGACGAAATCCGGGCTGGGCACCAGGCCCTGCGTGGCGTCCGCTAAGGGACGAGTGGGCGAGCCAGGGACGGCTCCCGGAACATCAGGCCTTTCAAGCAGGCGCGCACGGCGCCTGCTTCATTACCGACGCAGGCCATGGCGTCCTCAATTTGGCGCCGGCTCGCATCCAGCACCAACACCCAGTACTCGGCCTCGGCCGGATCCTGGAGGTCCACCACCCGGTAGTCGGTCGGTGCCCGCATCGTGAAGTGTTCGCCCATCGCTCGCCTCCGCATCCTCCCTTGGGATGCGGGGCGCCGGCAAAAGGTTGCAATGCCTCCCGTGCTCAGCGGGCAACTCCCGAAGCGTCGAAGGCTTCGCGGATCGCCAGGCAGCGGGCGTCGCCTTCGTGGACTCCCAGCAGCGAGCGGCGGGTGCCGGCACTCAGGCCCGGATTATCCGCCAGCGCCTTTTGCAAGCGCGCCACGCTGGCGGCTGTGCAACTGCTGGGAATCATCAGTCCGGCATAGCTGCGCATGAAGACGGGGTCGGCCTTGGCATCGATCTGCGCCAGGGACTGCAAACGCTGCTCGGCACTGGCCTGGGCGAGATCCTTCTGGCCGCCCGGGAACAGGCTGAACATCACCACCCGCAGGCGTGAGTAGGGCTCGCTGCCATCCAGCGCCTGCACAGTGGCAAGCCACTTCGCCTTGATCGCGGGATCCGGGCGGATGACCGTGGCGGCGAGCGCCGACAACTGGCCGCTCTCGCTCTTGTCCTTGGCCAGTTCCGCATCGATCAGCGCAGCGCTGCCGGCTACGTCATAGCGGTTGAGCTGGCTGATGATGTCCCAGCGCGTTTCCTGGTCGACTTCGGCATCGCCCGTGGCCTGCTTGCCGGCGAGGATGTCGGACAGGCGCTGCAGCGCCGCCGGCGAGCTGGAAACGCTGATGTAGGTGTCGAGCCAGCTGAGCGACTTGTCGCGGCTGCCCTTGGCGTCCATCAGGCCCTGCCACAGCGTGTCTTCAAGCTGCTTGGACACGCGCTTCTCGTAGGCCGTGCCCTTGGCGAAGCTGCGCACATAACCGCTGGCGGTGCCGAAGTAGCCCAGCGCCTGGCGCAGCAAGGTGTAGTCCTTCTCCTTGGGCGCATTGGCGACGATGGTCTTGATGAAGTCGTCCAGGCCCAGGCGGCGATCGGTCAGGCCGTCGCTCAGGCTCTGCCACAACTGCGAACGCAGCATCGGATCTTCCACGCTGGCAAGGTGCGTGCGCGCGGTGACGAAGCTGGCTGGGTCGAGCACGACTTTCGCGAAGCCCCAGTCCTGGTAATTCGGATACACCAGGTCGGGACAGGCTTGACCCACAAGCTCCGGAACATCGGTGCTGGCGCCGCTGTAGTTCACTGTCTGCGCCTTGCCCAGTGCAAGGCCTTCGCCCTGGCGATTGAACAGCGCCACCTGCACCTTCTGCGAGCGCAGGGTCGGATACGCGGCATTGGCGACGCCCTGCTCGAGCGAGAAGCTGCTGACCTTGCCGCCTTCGCAAGCGAACTTGGCGCTGATGGTGTTCAGGCCGGGCTGGTACAGCCATTCCTTCGACCAGGACGACAGGTCCTTGCCCGAAGCCTTCGACAGCGCGCCGATGAAATCCTCAAGCGAGGCATTCTTGTAGCCGAACTCGATCAGGTAGTTGTGCACGCCGCGCTGGAAGGCTTCGTCGCCGATCAGCTGGCGCAGCTGGTGCAGGGTCGAGGCGCCCTTGGTGTAGGTGATGGCGTCGATGTTGTCGAAGGCGTTCTGCGTGGTCGCCACCGGCACTTCGACCGGATGCGTGGTGATGCTTTCATCGGTGCGGTAGGCACCCTGCTTGGCGCGGTAGAAGCCCAGCCAGGGCTGCGCTTCGCCCGCTGAGGCCACCATGCCCAGCTGCGCCATGTAGGAAGCGAAGCTCTCGTTGAGCCACAGGCCGTTCCACCACTTCATCGTGACCAGGTCGCCGAACCACTGGTGCGACATCTCGTGCAGGATGGTGGACTGCAGGTTGCGCTTGCGGTCGCTGCTCATCTCGCTGGCCGAGAGGAAGCGCGTTTCGGTGAAGGTAACGGCCGCGGCGTTTTCCATGGCACCGTAGATGAACTGCGGCACCAACACCTGGTCGTACTTCTTGAACGGGTAGGGCGTGCCGAAATACACGTCGTAGTACGCCAGGCCCGCCTTGGTGTACTGGAACCAGTCGGCCGGATGGACCTGGTTGGCCACCGACTGGCGCGCGAACAGGCGCATCGGGTACTTGCCGCTGGTGTCTTCCCACATCTTGTAGGGGCCGGCGTGCATGGAGAAGTTGTAGGGGCTGAGCTTGGGCGTGGCCGGGAAGGTCCAGCGCTTCGAATCACCCTTGTCCTCAACCTTGGTTTCGCGGGTGGAGGAAATGACCACCCAGTCCTTCGGTGCGCTGACGTTGAGCTGGTAGGTGGCTTTCAGGTCGGGTTGGTCGAAGCCGGCGAACATCTGGTGCGCGGCGGCCGGTTCGAAGTGCGAGTACAGGTAGACACGGCCGTCGGCCTTGTCTTCATAGCGGTGCAGGCCTTCGCCATTGGTGCTGTGATCGCGCTCATAGCGCACCAGCACCGTGTTCTTGCCGCGCTTGAGGTCAGCAGCGGCAATGGTGATGAAGTTCTGGTTGTAGACCGGCTCGCGCTTCTTGCCGTTGACCACGAGCTCGCTGATCCGGGCCTTGTCCAGGTCCACGGTGAGCGCGCTGGCATTGTCGGCGAGTTCGAAATCGATCTTGCTGCTGGCGCTGAAGGTCTTGCCGCCGGTCAAGGTGAAGTCCAGCGTATAGGCCACGTTCGACACCCGCGCCGAGCGTGCGGCGGCATCCACCTGGCTCAGGTAAGGCGTGTTGGCGCGTTCGCCAGCCGGGGTTTGGGCCTGGGCGGAAAGCGCGGCGCCCAGCAGCAGGGCGAGGGCGGTCAGACGGAGCGGGCGGGACAGGGACATGGCGGAGGGTCTCGGGCGGCGACAGCTTTCGAGAATAGCGGCAATTCCTGCCTTCTGGCGTCAACGGGGTCATGGTTTGCCGACCCTCCATCGGCACTTGCAAAGCAGCGCATTTCGTGGGCGTTTTGCGGGCCTTCATTCGACCCCGACATGGCAGTGGCGGCGCGGGTGTAAAATTGCGCCATGCGCAAGCCAGGAGGCCGCGTGTGTTCGACTTAGATGCCCTGATGCTGGCGCGCTTGCAGTTCGCCTTCACCATCTCCTTCCATATTCTTTTTCCGGCGCTGTCGATCGGGCTGGCGAGCTATCTCGCGGTGCTTGAGGGCCTGTGGCTGGGCACGCGCAAGCCGGTGTACCTGGACCTGTACCAGTTCTGGATCAAGGTGTTCGCGGTGGCCTTCGGCATGGGCGTGGTGTCGGGCATCGTGATGGCCTACGAGTTCGGCACGAACTGGAGCGGCTTTTCCTACTTCGCCGGCGGCATCACCGGTCCCTTGCTGACCTATGAAGTGCTGACGGCTTTCTTTCTGGAAGCCGGCTTCCTCGGCGTGATGTTGTTCGGCCGCGAGCGCGTAGGCCCGGGCCTGCATTTCCTGTCCACCTGCGCGGTGGCGGTGGGCACGCTGATTTCCGCGACCTGGATCCTGGCCTCCAACAGCTGGATGCAGACGCCGCAGGGCTTCGAGATCATTGATGGCCGCGCGGTGCCGGTGGACTGGCTGGCGGTGATATTCAATCCCTCCTTCCCGTATCGCCTGGCGCATATGGTGGTGGCGGCTTTCCTGGCCACTGCCTTGGTGGTTGGCGCCAGCGGTGCCTGGCATCTGCTGCGCGGCCGCAATACGCCGGCGGTGCGCACGATGTTTTCCATGGCAATGTGGATGCTGCTAGCCGTGGCGCCGATACAAGCCGTGATTGGCGATGCCCACGGCTTGAATACGCTCGAGCACCAACCCGCGAAGATCGCGGCGATGGAAGGGCATTGGGAGAACCGCCCGGGCGAATCGGTGCCGCTGCTGCTGTTTGGCTGGCCCGACATGGAAGCGGAAACCACGCGCTACGCCGTGGGCATTCCCCATGTCGGCAGCTTGATCCTGACCCATTCGATGGACGGGCAGATTGCTGGCCTGAAGGATTTCCCGCGCGAAGACCGGCCGCCGGCGGCGGTGCTGTTCTGGAGCTTCCGGGCGATGGTGGGCTTGGGTCTGCTGATGATCGCGCTTGCGGGTTTCGCCTTGCTGATGCGCTGGCGCAAGCGCCTGTTCGCAGCGAGTTGGCTGCACCGTTTTGCCCTGCTGATGGGTCCGGCTGGGTTGGCCGCGATTCTTGCCGGCTGGATCACGACCGAAGTCGGCCGCCAGCCCTGGGTGGTGTATGGCGTGATGCGCACGGCCGATGCCGTGTCGCCGCACCGCGCCGCGCCGGTCGCTTTGACGTTGGCGATTTTCGTCGTGGTGTATTTCCTGGTGTTCGGCGCCGGCACGATGTACGGCCTGCGCCTGATCCGAAAAGGTCCGCAGGACAGCGCAGGAGAGGGTAGCCATGGGCATTGACCTGCCGCTGGTGTGGGCGGTGATCATCCTGTTCGCGATC
>CBHTVR010000073.1:0-7742 GCA_966096795.1 uncultured Gammaproteobacteria bacterium | reverse complement strand
TGCACTTCATGTCGGCGATCTTGGCCTGGGTCATCTGGAAGCTGCCGATCGGCGCGCCGAAGGCCTTGCGCTCCTTCGCGTAGGCCAGCGTGGCTTCATAGGCGGCGCGGGCCAGGCCGATAGCCTGCGAAGCGATGCCGATGCGGCCGGCATCAAGCACGCCCATGGCGATCTTGAAGCCATGGCCTTCTTCGCCCAGCACGTCCTCGGCGCCGCAGACGTAGTCCTGGAACTCGATCTCGCAGGTGGCCGAAGCGCGGATGCCGAGCTTGGGCTCGGTCTTGCCGCGGTGGAAACCGGGCTTGGTCGTGTCGATCATGAAGGCGGTGATGCCCCGCGCCGCCTTGTCCGGGTCGGTCATGGCGAACAGCACGATGTACTTGGCCACCGGGCCGGAGGTGATCCAGCTCTTCTTGCCATTGATCACGAAGCTGCCGTCGGCCTGCTTGCTGGCCTTGCAGCGCATGGCGGTGGCATCGGAGCCGGACTGCGGCTCGGTCAGCGCGAAGGCGCCGATTTCCTTGCCTTCGGCAATGGCGCGCACGTACTTCTGCTTCTGCGCCTCGGTGCCGAACTTCAGGATGCCATTGCAGAACAGCGAGTTGTTCACCGACACGATGGTCGAGTGCGCGGCATCGGCGGCAGCGATTTCGACCATGGCCAGCACATAGCTGATCGGGTCCATGCCGGCGCCGCCGTATTCGGCCGGCACCTCGATGCCCATCAGGCCGTTTTCGCCGAGGGTGCGGATGTTTTCCAGCGGGAATTCGCCGCTACGGTCGTGGTGTTCGGCGCTCGGCGCGATCTTCTCCTGCGCCAGGCGACGGGCCACATCCTGGATCATCAGCTGCTCTTCGGTGAAGTTGAAATCCACGGCCGCATTCCTCAATCGGGTTTCGAGTCCGCCATTGTAATGGATGGCGCCGGTGAAGCCGGCGCGAGGGCCTTCACGCAAGCGCGACGGCGGCCACGGAAAACGCCTTGACGCGCCCGGCCACAGCGCCTAGGCTGCTTCATCTTTAAATCGGGATGAAAGGATAAATGGATCTCGATGCTTGGTCGGCCTGCCTGCGGGTCCTGGCCGACCCCACTCGCGTCCGCCTGCTGGCCCTGCTGGAACGCGACGAATTGACGGTGGCCGAGCTTTCGGCCGTCACCCGCCTGGCCCAGCCGCGCGTGTCCACGCACCTGGCCAAGCTCAAGGAAGCCGACCTGGTGCGCGACCGCCGCGCCGGTGTCTCGGCCTATTACCGCTTCAACGAAGACCAGCTCGACCCGGCCGAACGCACGCTCTGGAACGCCCTGCGCGGCGGCACCGACGACCCGCTCCTGCGCCAGGACGGCGAGCGCCTTGCCGCCGTGCTGGCCAGCCGCAAGTCCGACCAGGCCTGGGCCGATTCGGTGGCCGGCGACATGGAACGCCACTACTCGCCCGGCCGCACCTGGGAAGCCCTGGCCCGCGCCGCGCTGCCCATGCTCGAGCCCGGCGAAGTGCTGGACGTGGCTTCGGGCGATGGCGTGCTGGCGGAATTGCTGGCGCCGCACGCGCGCCGCTATGTCTGCATCGACTCCAGCACCAAGGTCGTGCTCGCCGCCAGCGAGCGCCTTCGCCGACTCGAACACGTCGAGGTCATGGAAGGCGACATGCAGGCCCTGCCCTTCGACAGGCCACAGTTCGACCTGGTGCTGCTGATGCACGCCCTGACCTACGCCGAGAAGCCCGCCGTGGCCGTGACCGAAGCCGCGCGCGTGCTGCGTCGTGGCGGTCGCCTGCTGCTGACCTGCCTCGCACGGCACGAACACAAGGGCGCGGTGCAGCCCTATGGCCACGTGAACCTGGGCTTCACCGAAAAGGAACTGCGCAAGTACGCCGCCAAGGCAGGACTGGCCGTGCAGTTCTGCGAAGTGGTCACCCAGGAAAAACGCCCGCCACATTTCGAAGTCCTGGCATTGTTGGCACGCAAGGAATGAGCGAAACGACTTTTACCCCCCTGCCGTGGAAGGACCCGGCGCGGGTGGCGCGCCTGCAGCAGGCCCTGTCCGAACGCATCCTGCTGCTCGACGGCGCCATGGGCACGATGATCCAGCAGTACGCGCTGGATGAGGCCGGTTACCGCGGCGAGCGCTTCGCCGAAGGCTTTGATGGCACGCATTTCTCCGAGGGCCACGAACACGGCCCCGGCTGCGGCTGCGGCGGCGACCTGAAGGGCAACAACGACCTGCTCACGCTGAGCCAGCCCGAGATCATCCGCGCGATTCACGACGGCTACCTCGAGGCCGGTGCCGACCTGCTCGAGACCAACACCTTCAACTCCACCCGCGTCTCGCAGGCCGACTACAAGCTCGAGCACCTGGTGCCCGAACTCAACCGCGAAGCCGCGCGCCTGGCGCGGGCCGCCTGCGACGCCTTCGAAGCCCGCGATCCTTCGCGGCCTCGCTTCGTCATCGGCATCCTCGGCCCAACCTCGCGCACGGCTTCGATGAGTCCGGACGTGAACGACCCGGGCTTCCGGAATATCAGCTTTGACGAACTGGTGCAGAACTACGGCGAAGCCGCGCGTGCGCTGATCGAAGGCGGCAGCGACGCCATCATGGTCGAAACGGTGTTCGACACGCTCAATGCCAAGGCGGCGCTGTACGCGCTGGACGAGCTGTTCGAGGCGCTGGGCGTGCGCGTGCCGGTGATGATTTCCGGCACGATCACGGACCGCTCCGGGCGCACCCTGTCTGGGCAGACCGCCGAAGCCTTCTGGTACTCGCTGCGCCACTCCCGACCGCTGTCCGTGGGCTTGAACTGTGCCCTGGGCGCGCGCGACCTGCGCGCCCACGTGGATGTGCTCTCGCGCGTGGCCGACACCCTGGTCAGCTGCCATCCCAATGCCGGCCTGCCCAATGCCTTCGGTGGCTACGACGAGGGTCCCGAGGAAATGGCCGGCATGCTCGGCGAATTCGCCCGCGCCGGCCTGCTCAATATCGTTGGCGGCTGTTGCGGCACCACGCCCGCGCATATCCGCGCGATTGGTGCGGCGGTCGCCGGGCTGCCACCGCGAGCCATTCCACAGTTGCTCCCGCAGACGCGACTCTCGGGCCTGGAACCTTACGTCATCGGCCCCGACAGCAACTTCGTCAATGTCGGCGAGCGCACCAATGTCACCGGCTCGGCCCAGTTCAAGAAGCTGATCCTGGAAAACCGCTACGACCAGGCCCTCGCCGTGGCCCGCCAGCAAGTGGAAAGCGGCGCCCAGGTGATTGACGTGAACATGGACGAAGGCATGCTCGATGCCGAAGCCGCCATGTCGCGCTTCCTGCGCCTGCTGGCCGCCGAGCCCGACATCGCCCGCGTGCCGCTGATGATCGACTCCTCCAAGTGGAGCGTCATCGAAGCGGGCCTGAAATGCGTGCAGGGCAAGGCCATCGTCAATTCCATCTCGCTGAAGGAGGGCGAAGCGGCCTTCCTGGAACACGCCGCGAAGGTGCGCCGCTACGGCGCCGCGGTGGTGGTGATGGCCTTCGACGAACAAGGCCAGGCCGACACGCTGGCGCGCAAGATCGATATCAGCGCACGCGCCTTTGCCCTGCTCACGCAGCGCGCCGGCTTCGCGCCGGAAGACATCATCTTCGACCCGAACATCTTCGCCATCGCCACCGGCATCGCTGAGCACGATGGCTATGCGGTGGCCTTCATCGAGGCCGCGCGCGAACTGCGCCAGCGCTTCCCGCACAGCCATGTCTCTGGCGGCGTGTCGAATGTGAGTTTCAGCTTCCGCGGCAACAATGCCGTGCGCGAGGCCATCCACGCCGTATTCCTGTACCACGCCATCCAGGCGGGCATGGACATGGGCATCGTCAATGCCGGCGCCCTGCCCATTCTTGATGACCTGCCAGCTGACCTGCGTGCTGCAGTCGAGGACGTGGTGCTCAATCGCCGCGAGGACGCCACCGAGCGCCTGCTCGCCGTGGCCGACAAGCACAAGGTCCGCAAGGGCGCCGCGCCGGCGGAAGCCCTGGCGTGGCGCGAGTTGCCGGTGCAGGGTCGCATCAGCCACGCCCTGGTGCACGGCATTGATGCCTTCATCGAGGAAGACACCGAACAGGCGCGCCTGCAGGCCGCCCGCCCGCTGGACGTGATCGAAGGCCCGCTGATGGACGGCATGAACGTGGTCGGCGACCTCTTCGGTGCCGGCAAGATGTTCTTGCCGCAAGTGGTGAAGTCCGCGCGCGTCATGAAACGCGCCGTCGCCCACCTGATTCCCTACATCGAGGAAGAAAAGCGCCGCAGCGGCGACGCCGGCAAGCCGCGCGGCAAGGTGCTGATGGCCACCGTGAAGGGCGATGTGCACGACATCGGCAAGAACATCGTCGGCGTGGTGCTGGCCTGCAACAATTTCGAGGTCATTGACCTGGGCGTGATGGTGCCGGCCCAGACCATCATCGATCGCGCCCGCGAGGAGCAGGTGGACATCATCGGCCTGTCGGGCCTGATCACGCCTTCGCTGGAAGAAATGGCCCATGTTGCCCGCGAGATGAAGCGCCAGCAGGTCGCCCTGCCCCTGCTGATCGGCGGCGCCACCACCTCGCGCGCGCATACCGCGCTGAAAATCGCGCCGCACAACGCCGAGCCCGTGGTCTGGGTGAAGGACGCCTCGCGCGCCGTCGGCGTGACCCAAAGCCTGCTCAGCGAGGACCTGCGCGCGCCCTTCCTGGCCCAGGTCGAGGCCGACTACGCCGACGTGCGCGCGCGCCACGCCAACCGCGGCGATGCCAAGCCACTGATGTCGCTCGAGCGCGCCCGCAGCAAGCATTTCGATGGCGGCTGGGCCGACTACGCCCCGCCTGTGCCCAAAATCACCGGCATCAGCGAGTTCACGCAGATTCCGCTGGACGAACTGCGCGCCATCATCGACTGGACGCCGTTCTTCCAGACCTGGGAGCTGTCCGGTCGCTACCCGCAGATTCTTGACGACGCCATCGTCGGCAAGCAGGCGCGCGAGCTGTTCGCCGATGCCCAGGCCATGCTCGACCAGATCGTGAAGGAAAACTGGCTGCGCGTGGCTGGCGTGGGCCGCCGCTGGGCGGCGCCGTAGGGTGGGGGTTAAAACGAGCAGCACCAGGCTCCCGCCACCCAGCACAGCCAGCGCCAGCAGGCCGAGAAGCCCGACGACCGCGCCAATTTCTGCCTGGCCGATTTCATCGCCCCGCGCGACAGCGATCGCGCCGATTGGGTGGGTGCCTTCGCGGTGAACGCCGGCATTGGCATCGAACCGCACCTGGCACGCTTCGAGGCCGCGTTGGACGACTACAACTCGATCCTGCTGAAGTCCCTCGCTGATCGCCTGGCAGAAGGCGCGGCAGAGTGGCTGCATCGCAAGCTACGCGTCGAACTGTGGGGTTATGCCGCCGACGAATCGCTGAGCGTCGAAGACCTGGTCGCCGAGAAATACCTGGGCATCCGCCCGGCCCCGGGCTACCCGGCCTGTCCCGAGCACAGCGAAAAAGCGACCTTGTTCGCCTTGCTCGACGCCGAGCAACGCATCGGCCTCAAGCTCACCGAGACCTTCGCGATGCATCCGGCCTCGGCGGTCTGCGGCCTGTATTTTTCGCACCCGCGCAGCCAGTATTTCGTGGTCGGGCGCCTGGGTCGCGAACAAGTCGCCGACTACGCGCGGCGCAAGGGTGTTTCGCTGCAACAGGCCGAGCGCTGGCTGGCCTCGAACCTCGACTACGACCCGGACTGAGCCTTACCAGACCAGGTCGTCGGGCACCTGGTAGGCGGGATCGCTGTACGGATCCTCGCCGGCCGGTGCATTCGGGTCGACCTTCAACGCCACGCAGGGCGCGAAGATGGCTTCGGCTTCCAGCAGGAGCGCCAGCGGCACCAACAGGTAGCGGCCGCCGTCCTGCACCACGCCCAGCTCGCCGGCGTTGAGTGCCTTCAACTGTTCGGCATTGACGTACACACGCTTGATCTTGCCGCCGTAATTGAAATGACGGGCGATCTCGGCGGCGGGGTCATTGAGCGACTTGTCCTTGAGCAGCTCGGCCAATTTGGCCTTGGCCTCGCGACGGACGCGGGCTTCTTCCTGCTTCAGGCGCTCGGCTTCGATACGCTCGTCCTTCTCGCGCTGGGCGCGCAGGGCGTAGGCCTTGGCGAGATCAATTTCTTCTTGCGTGCGCGGCTTGCGCGGGCCGGAATCGGGCTTGCGCGCCTGCGGTCGGTTATCGGGACGACGGCCATCGCCACGATGCGCGTCGGGCCTCGCGGCGCCAGGTTTTCCAGCGCCCGGCTTGCCGCCACCGGGCTTGCGCGCATCTGGGCCGCGCGTGTCGGGCTTGCGCGGACCGGAGTCTGGCCTGCGCGCATCGGGCTTGCGCGGCGCGGGTTCGGGTTTCGGCGCGGGCTTGTAGCCAAGGCCCAGCAACTGGTCTTTCAGCGAAATGCTCATCGGGCTCAGTAATGCGGCGGCGGTGGTTCGCTGGATGGATCGGAATACAACAGGGTGCGCAGCTGCTTGAGGTCTTCCAGCGCACGCTGCAGCAATTCGTGGTTGCGCGCGGCTTCGGCACGCGAAGCCGCCAGCGCGTCGCTCATTTCCTGGAGCGCCTGTTCCTGGAACGCGAAGCGCGTTTCCAGTTCGGTGAAGCGGCGGTCGAACTGGAACTCGAGGGTCTGGTCGTCCTGGACGGGCATGTCAGTCCGGGCGCCGCACGCTGCGGCCACGGCCGATGCCGTAATAGGCCAGGCCCGCCGCTTCCACTTCCAGCGGATCGTAGATATTGCGGCCATCGAAGATCGCCGGCGTCTTGATGGCGGCCTTGATCTTGCTGAAGTCCGGGCTCCAGAACGCCTTCCACTCGGTCAGCACGATCAGCGCATCGGCGCCCTGCAAGGCGGCGGCCGGCGAATCCACCAGCGCCAGGTCGGCGCGCTCGCCATAGATGCGGTGCGCTTCTTCCATCGCTTCCGGATCATAGGCATTCACGGTAGCGCCGGCCGCCCACAGCTGCGCCAGCAGCGTGCGGCTCGAGGCTTCGCGCATGTCGTCAGTATTGGGCTTGAAGGCCAGGCCCCACAGGGCAAAACGCTTGCCCGAAAGATTGCCGTCGAAGTGCCGGTTCAGCAGCTCGACGATCTTGTGCTTCTGGCGCTCGTTCACCGCTTCCACCGCTTCCAGTATCTGGGCGTTGTAGCCGTGCTGGCGCGCCGTGCGCTCGAGCGCCTGCACGTCCTTGGGGAAACAGGAACCGCCGTAACCGGCGCCTGGATAGATGAAGCTGTAACCGATGCGCGGGTCCGAACCAATGCCATGGCGCACCATCTCGATATCGGCGCCGACGCGCTCGGCGATATTCGCCATCTCGTTCATGAAGCTGATCTTGGTCGCCAGCATCGCGTTGGCGGCGTACTTGGTCAGCTCGGCCGAGCGCACGTCCATGGCGACGATGCGCTCGTGGTTGCGGTTGAAGGGCGCATACAGGCGCTTCATCGTCTCCAGCGCGCCGGGATTGCCGGTGCCGATGACGATGCGGTCGGGGCGCATGCAGTCCTTCACCGCATCGCCCTCCTTCAGGAATTCGGGGTTGGAAACGACTTCGAATGGCACGTTGGCGCCGCGTGCAGCCAATTCACCGGCAATCGCCGCGCGCACCTTGTCGGCGGTGCCCACCGGCACCGTGGACTTGTTGACGATGACCGCCGGCTTGGCCAGGTGCTTGCCGATGGTGCGGGCCACGGCCAGCACGTA
>CBHTVR010000072.1:0-8029 GCA_966096795.1 uncultured Gammaproteobacteria bacterium | reverse complement strand
CCGCACCAGATCGCCGGCACCGACGAAGACGACGACATTACGCCGGTGCTGATCGTGCCGCCGGAAGCGCAGGCGCCGATGCGCCCGCTAGTGCTGAACCTGCGCAATGACGCCGTACCCGGTGGCTTCGAGCGCGTGCTGGAAGTGGTGCCGGCCGATGCTTCAGCGCGCGAGCCGCTGCGCGCGCGCTGGAAGGCCTACAAGGACGCCGGCCTCGAGGTCCAGAAGCACGACATGTAAGCCGGCCTGCCCCCCCCCCCTTCAGCAGGGGAAGGGCGTGGTGAACAGCTTCTGGTCGCCGGTAAATCTGATCAGCGGCTTGTTGGGCGGGTTGCGGTCACAACGCGCGCGTTCGCCGCCGCTGTCCATGAGACGAATCAGCAGCTGGTCCAGGTTCCAGTTGTCGCCGTCGAAACCGCCGCGAAAGCTGGTGCTCAGGCGCACGCTGCTGATATCGCCCGGCTGCACGGAATCGGGCAAGTCGATACCCACTTCCTGCCAGGTATTGTCGATCCAGCGCTGCCCGAGGTTGACGTTATTCGACTCGATGCTGCTGCCGTTGCGCAGGTTCAGGGTGACCGAGAGATTGTCGCTGCCGCCGCGCAGGTCGTCGCCGCCGGTGCGCATGCTGAGCACCATTTCCTTGCCGGCCGCGCCGATGTTGGGCGGCGTCTGCGCGCTCCAGGCGCCGACCATCACGAAGTAGGCGCGCCAGCACTTCGGGCCATCGCTGTAGTCAATGCAGTACTTCTGTTCGGCTTCGACCGGATACAGGGTCTTGGTGACCGCGCCGGAGTTCGGGTCATAGATGAAGATCTTCAGGTCGTTCTTGAACTCGCCCAGATCGCCCTTGTAGCGTCCGGTGTCGTAGCCCACCGCCAGCACCACGTGGTCTTCGCCGGGATTGGCGCTGAGCGACTTCAGGCCCAGCGGCACCGGGCGACCGGCGTTGATTTCAGTCTTCAGTTCTTCCAGGCGGCCGCCGCCGGTGCCCTGCAAACCCCAGTTGAAGAATTCCGAATTGCGCGCGCCGAAAGGATTGTTGTGCAACTCCAGCCACTTCGGCATCACATTGGCCAGAGACGTGGTGTGCCGGCCGTAGATATAGCTCTGCAGGCGCGTGCCATTGACCGGCGTGTAGTCCTGGCGCGGCACCGGCATGCCGGCCTTGTAGTAGTCCAGCACCGTATAGACCATGCCGCCGCACAGGCCACTGGCGGTGATGTCGAACACGCCGGTGACCGTCTTGAAGGTATTGATGAAGCGGAAGCCGCGGACCGCGGGATCGAAATCGGTCATGCGCTTGTTGAGGTTGATCACCATGGGCCGGCCGATCGGCGCCATCGGCACGCGCATCAGCTGCGCCTGGGCCTGGACCGGGGCCGCGGGCAAGGCCGCCGCCAAAACACTCAACAACACCGCCAAACACTTGAAGTAGCCGCGCATGACCGCCCCTCCCTGGAGTGTGTGGGGCGAGGCTACGCCGCATCCCCGGCGCCTGCAATTGCTGCGCCGCAACGACTCAGCGGCTGGCGAGAATGGCCTCGACCTCGTCGATCTCGCGCGGCACGCCGCCAGTCAGCACCTGGTGCCCGGTCTTGGTGACGATCACATCGTCCTCGATGCGGATGCCGATGCCCTGGTATTTCTCCGGCACGTCTTTCGCGCCGGGCGGAACGTACAGGCCCGGTTCGATGGTGAAGGCCATGCCGGGCTCGAGTTCGCGGAAATCGCCGGCGACCTTGTACTCGCCGACGTCATGCACATCCAGGCCCAACCAGTGGCCGGTCTTGTGCATGTAGAAGCGCCGGTAGTCGCCATTGGCGATGACTTTCTTCAGGCTGCCCTTCAGCAGGCCCAGCGACAGCAGGCCGTCGGCGAGCACCTCAACGGCGGCTTCGTGGCCAGCGATCCAGGTGGCGCCGGGGCGCGCGAGTTCGAAAGCGGCGGCCTGCGCGTCCAGCACCAATTGGTAGAGCTGGCGTTGTTCGGGTGAGTAGCGCCCGCTGACCGGCCAGGTGCGGGTGATGTCGGAGGCGTAGTTGGCGAACTCCGCACCGGCGTCCACCAGCAGCAGGTCGCCGTCTTTCATCGGCGCGCGATTGGCGCGGTAGTGCAGCACGCAGGCATTGGCACCGGCGCCGACGATGGGCTCGTAGGCGGCCACGCAATCGTGCTTGCGGTACACGTATTGCAGCGCGGCTTCGACTTCGTATTCGTGGGCGCCGTGGCGGGTGGCGCGCATGGCGGCGATCTGCGCCTCGGAGGCGACATCGGCGGCGTGCTGCATCAGGCGCGCTTCGTCGCGGCTCTTGAACAGGCGCAACTCGTGCAACAAGTGGCCGAGCTCGAGAAACTCGTGCGGCGATTGCGCGCCCTGGCGCGAAGCCGCGCGCACGCGGTTCACCCAGCCGATCAGCGCCAGGTCGAAGTCCTTGTCGCGGCCGAAGTGGTAATAGACGCGGCTGCGGCCTTCGAGCAGGCCGGGCAGGATTTCGTCGAGGTCGGCGATGGGATAGGCATCGTCCATGCCGAAGCGCTCCACCGCGCCTTCGGGGCCGGAGCGCGGGCCGTCCCAGGCTTCCTTGTCGGCGTCGCGTTCGCGGCAGAACAGCAAGGTTTCGCCGTGCTTGCGGCCGGGCACCAGCACCAGCACCGCCTCGGGTTCGTCAAAACCGCTCAGGTACCAGAAGTCGCTGTCCTGGCGATACGGAAAGGTGGTGTCCTTGCTGCGGATGCGCTCGGGCGCGGCCGGCAGGATCAGGATGGCGTCGTCTCCGGCCATGCGCATGAGTTGCTTGCGGCGCTTGGCGAACTCGGCAGGCTTGATCATGCGGGCGGATCGTCCTTAGTTGAGCGAGCGCCGGTGGCGCGGCGCGAGCACGCAGTCGCTATGCAGCAGCAGCACCGCCACGCGTACGAATTCGGCGACTTCTTCCAGGGCCTGCTCGTCCGATTCCGGGTCGTCGTAGGCCAGGTCGCTGGCGGCCATGCGCGCCAGGTCACCGAGCGCATCGCGCGATTCTTCCGACAGCGGCGGCTCGGCGCCGGCCGACAAGCCGAAGCCACCGAGGAAACCGCGGCACCAGCGGATCAGCGCGTCGCCGCGCTCGCGCACCGGGTGGTCAATATTGGGCAGCAGCAAGTCAAAGCCGAAGTCCGGCGATTCGAGCAGCTGCTCGCTGGCGCTGTACATGCGATCGAGCGCGCTTTCCGGCTCCACTGCGGCCAGGCCGGGGTCGGCCATCACCGTGGCCAACCAGGCCTGGCGGCCCGGCGCGGCGGTGCCGCCCGACAGGTAACCGCACAGGGCGCCGTGCAATTCGGACGCATCCTGGCCCAACTGCAAGCCCAGCACCTGCGCTTCGATGTCGGCGTAGTCGGGCAAGGCGATGTCGTTCATGGGTGCTCGGCCAGAAGTGTGGCCCATTCTAGCAAGCCGGCGCGTTCGGCTTGTCGGCGGGGTGTGGCAAACCTACACTCGGCCTTCACCCATGGGGGATGGCACGCGTGGCGGACGGGATCCTGCCCTATCTTCAAGGCCTGGCGCTGCTGGCAGCCCTGGCCCTGAGCTGGCTCGTCTGGAGCATGGTGAAACGCCGGCGCGAGCAGGAAGCCGTGCTGATGGACCAGATCCGTGAGCGCGAGGCGCGCCTGAACCTGGCGCTGTGGGGCTCGGGCGACGAGTTCTGGGACTGGAACATCCGCGACAACAGCCTGTACCGCCTGGGCGCGAACCAGTTGTTCGGCCAGGGCACGCTCGAAACCATGAGTACGGACGAGTGGCGCAACAACTCGGTCCATCCCGAGGACCTGCCGCGGGTGCAGCAGTTGCTGCAGGAGCACATTGTCGGCCGCGCCGAGATCTACGATTCCGAACACCGCATCCGTGGCGGCAATGGCGACTGGGTCTGGGTACGTTCGCGCGGCAAGGTGGTCGAGCGCGACGAAGCCGGCAGCCCGCTGCGCATGGCCGGCACCGCCCGCGATGTTACCGCGGCGCGCAAGGCCGAGCGCGAACGGCGCGTCGCCCTGGAGGTGCTGCGCAGCATGGGCGAAGCGGTGGCGGTGATCGATCTGGATTTCAAGTTCATCTCGGTCAATCCGTCCTTCTCGCGCATCACCGGTTACAGCGAAGACGAAGTGGTCGGCCTGAATTCCAGCCTGCTCGATTCCGGCCAGCACAGCCCCGACTTCTACCGGCGCGTGCGCGAGATCCTCGAGCGCACCGGCCACTGGGCCGGCGAGATGTGGCAGCGGCGCAAGGACGACGAGGAATTCCTCGGCTGGATCGAAATGAGCGAAGTGCGCGACTCGATGGGCGCGCGCAGCCATTTCGTCGCGGTGGTGAACGACATCACCGACAAGAAGCGCGCCGAGCAGGAGCTGCGCTATCTGGCCAACTACGACACCCTGACCGGCCTGCCCAACCGCGCCTTGCTGTCCGAACGCCTGGGCCGCGCCATCATCCGCGCGCGTCGGCAGGAAACGCGCGTGGCGGTGCTGTTCCTGGACCTGGACCGGTTCAAGGACATCAACGACTCGCTAGGCCATGCCGCCGGCGATCGTTTGCTGAAAGCCGCCGCCGCGCGCCTGCAGGCAACGGTGAGCGCGTCTGACACCGTGGCGCGCCTGGGCGGCGACGAGTTCACCGTGGTGCTGGAAGATGTCGAAGGCATGGCGGCGGTGGAGCGCATGGCGCGCGAAATACTCACTGCCTTCAGCACGCCGCTGGAAGTGGACGAGCGCCACGACGTCAGCATCACGCCCTCGCTGGGCATCAGCCTGTATCCCGACCACGCGCTGGTGCCGACTGACCTGCTGAAATTCGCCGACACGGCGATGTACCAGGCCAAGGCCGAAGGCCGCAACACCTACCAGATCTACAACGAAACCATGGACGCCGAAGCGCGCCAGCGCGCGGCCATCATCGCGGCCCTGCGCAAGGCCCTGGACCGCGGCGAGTTCCGCCTGGTCTACCAGCCGCGCATGGCCCTGGGCGACGGCCGCATCACCGGCGTGGAAGCGCTGCTGCGCTGGAACAGCGCCGAACTGGGCGAGATCGCGCCGACCGAGTTCATCCCGCTGGCCGAGGAAAGCGGACTGATCGTGCCGATTGGCGAATGGGTGCTGGGCGAAGCCTGCCGGCAACTCAAGCTCTGGCGCCAGAGCGGACTGAATGACCTGCGCGTGGGCGTGAATGTGTCGGTGCTGCAATTGTTGCGCGGCAACCTGGTGGCCTACCTCAAACGCCTGATCGAAGTGACCGAATTGCCGGCCAACCGCATCGAGCTCGAGCTGACCGAGAGCATGGTCATGCAGAACGCCGAGCAGACCACCGCCGTGCTGAACGATTTGCGCAAGCTGGGCATCAGCCTGGCGATCGATGACTTCGGCACCGGCTATTCCTCGCTGGTCTACCTCAAGCGCCTGCCGATCGACACGCTGAAGATTGACAAGGAATTCATCGACGACCTCACCCGCGACGCCGATGACGAGGCCATTACCTCGACCATCGTCACCATGGGCCACTCCCTGGGCCTGAACGTGATCGCCGAGGGCGTGGAGAACGAAGACCAGCTGGAATTCCTGCGCCAGCAGGGCTGCGATGAGATCCAGGGCCACTGGCTGTCGCGTCCGATTGACGGCGAGCGCTGCCTGGCCTTTGTCCGCGGCTGGCGCCCGGACCTGCTGCTGCCGATGCGCCGAACCGCCCCCTGAGCGCGACCGGTTGACCCGGCCCCGGCCCGGGCCTACGCTGGACTGATGGACTCCAACGACACTTTGGCCGCGGTCCAGCAGCTGACCGCGCGCATCGACAAATTGATCGACCTGACCCGGCGCCTCGCTGAGGAAAACCGCAGCCTGCGCCAGGGCCAGGAACAGCTGGCCAACGAACGCGCGCAGCTGTTGAACAAGAACGAGCTGGCCCGCTCGCGGGTCGAGGCGATGATCCATCGCCTCAAGTCCCTGGAGAACAACGCGTGAGCGAGCCGGTCAATGTACGGGTACTGGACCGCGAGTTCACTGTCGGTTGCGAACCGGGCGAGCAGGACAAGTTGATGGCTGCCGCACAGTTCCTGGATGCGCGCATGCGCGAAGTGCGCGGCAGCAACCGCAGCGCGGCACTGGACCGGGTTGCCGTGCTGACGGCGCTGAACATGGCGGCGGAATTGTTGCAGGGCAAGCAGGCCGGCGGCGCCCAGGACCAGCAGATTTCTCGCACGCTGGGCGAGATGAATCGCAAGCTCGACGGGCTGTTCGACTCCCTCGCCACTCGGTGACGGAGTATTCACTCTTGCGCAAGAAGTCGGCGCTATACTCGACGCGTGTCCTCTGCCGTGTTCGACAGCGTGCGCTAACATACGCCTTGTCCCATAAACACGACCCGGGAATCGCGCGTGATCGCGGTGTGCATGTCCGCCCTGTTGCGGAAAGCCTGAAGTGATTGCGACGGTACCCACTTGATCCTAGGGATCAAGGTCGTTTCGCAAGCATCGACATGGCGGAGGATGCAATTTTGACCGAGCCCGGCCCGCAGGAGCGCGAACGTCGCGAGCTGCGCTCAGCGATGCGTTCGCGTCGCCAGTCCCTGCCCGCCGCCGAGCGCATGCAGGCGGCCGAGGCGGTCAGCCATCACCTTCTTTCCGATGTTGCCTTCAGCGATGGCTACGTCGCGGGCTACTGGGCGATCGGCGGCGAAGTGCCTTTGCATGTGCTGCAGATGCGCCTGCGTCCTTCGCAGGTCTGGTGCCTGCCCTGCCTGGAAGCCGACGGCCGCCTGAGCTTCGCGCCCTGGCGCCCGGGCGATGCGCTGGAGTCGAACCGTTTCGGCATACCGGAACCGGCGCTGGCGAAGAGTTCGCGCCTGGCGCCGCAAGACATGGCGGTCATCCTGATGCCCATGCTGGCCTTCGACGCCGCCGGCCATCGCTTGGGCATGGGCGGCGGCTGGTACGACCGCAGCCTGGCCTTTCGCAGGTCGCAGCCCGCGCCTCCTCGCCTCGTGGGCGTGGGCTACGGATTCCAGCAAGTCGCCGAACTGCCGTTCGAGTCCTGGGACGTGCCCCTGGACGCGGTGGTTACCGAGACCGGGCTTCTCGCCTGCGCCCGCGCCGGGTGACAATAGCGCCATGAAACACTGGCTGATGAAAACCGAGCCCGACGGCTTTTCCATCGACGACCTGCAGCGCGTCGGCGTCGAACCCTGGAATGGCGTGCGCAACTACCAGGCGCGCAATTTCATGCGCGCGATGAAGAAGGGCGACGCGGTTTTCATCTACCACTCCAATACCGAGGTGCCGGCCATCGTCGGCATTGCCGAAGTGGTGGCCGAGGCGTACCCGGACCCGACCCAGTTCAACAAGAAGTCGCCCTACTTCGACGCCAAGAGCACGCAGGAACAACCGCGCTGGGACCTGGTGGACGTGGGCTTCAAGCGCAAGCTCAAGCAGCCGATCACGCTGGAGACGCTGAAGACGAACGCCGATTCGCTGGAAGGCCTGGCGCTGATCCAGCGCGGCACGCGCCTGTCGGTGCTGCCGGTCTCGGCGGCGCACTGGAAAACCATTCTTTCCCTCGAATAGGCCCGCACCATGTCCCAGAACGAAGGCAAGCGCCGCTCCGGCGAAAAGGCCGCCGAGTACGTCACCGATGGCAGCATCGTCGGCGTTGGCACCGGCTCCACCGTCGCCTTCTTCATCGAAGCCCTGGGGCGCATGAAGCATCGCATTGAAGGCACGGTGTCGAGTTCGGAGCAAAGCACCCGCTTGCTCAAGGAACTGGGAATTCCGGTGCTCGACCTCAACAGCACCGGCCCGCTGGCGCTGTACGTGGATGGCGCGGACGAATGCGACCCGCGCGGCAACCTGATCAAGGGCGGCGGCGCGGCGCTGACGCGCGAGAAGATCATCGCCGAAGCCAGCACGAAGTTCGTCTGCATCATTGACGCCAGCAAACAGGTGCCGCTGCTGGGCAAGTTCCCGGTGCCGGTGGAAGTGATCCCGATGGCGCGCAGCCTGGTGGCGCG
>CBHTVR010000071.1:0-8383 GCA_966096795.1 uncultured Gammaproteobacteria bacterium | reverse complement strand
TGTCGGTGACCATGCGGTCGAGGTTGCCGCGGCACAGGCCGTTCCACTCGGTGGCCGCGCGCGTCACGCCGCCCTTGTAGCGCGGCGCATTCGGATGCAGGTCGCCACGCGCGAGCACCATGGCCGCTGCGCCGCAGCCGAGCGTGAGCGAGGCGAGCTCGCTACGGAATTGTTCTTCGGTCACGTCCGGCGCGTTCAAACGCGCCATCGTGTTTTCGTAAACCTTGTTGGCGGTCTCGCCGTCCACGACCAGGGCGTAATCAATCTCGCCGCGCTCGATCATGCGGCTGGCGATGTCCATGCCGTTCATGAAGGCCAGGCAGGCATTGGCGACATCAAAGTTCTGGCAGTTTTCCGACAAGCGCAGATTGCCCGACACGATGCTGGCGGTGGACGGTTCCAGGTAGTCGCGGCTGACCGAGGTGTTCACCAGCAGGCCGATCTGGTCGCGATCCACGCCGGCGTCGGCGAGGGCTTTTTCGGCGGCGAGGGTGGCGGCGTCGGAGGCTTCCACGCCCGCGTCCCAAAGGCGGCGCGCGTGGATGCCGGCAATTTCACCGAGCACATCGGTGCGGATGCCGAGGCGGTCCATGGTCGGCTTGAGCCGGGCATTGATGTCGGCCGAACTGAGCGAATGCGGCGCATCAATATGCGCAAGCCCGGCGATGGCGACGTTCTGGAACAGCATGGTTTTGCCTTGAGGGGAAACCCTCCCAAATTACCCGGTTTGGCCCGGGCGCTCAACCAAAACCGGGCCTAGTCCTTCAGTGGCGCGGTTTCTGCGGACTCTTTCACGGGCGCTTGCGCCGGATTGGCCGCGCCTTGCGCAACACCGCAGCGGTAGGCCAGGAAGCGTTGCACGCCGTCCACCGGATCGGATTTGGCCTGCACGGTGTCCGCCGACAGGCTTTCGGCCTCGTTGCGGGCCAGGATCTCGAGTTCGTCGCGAACGCGAAGTGCGTCACGCTCGTAGGGGCCCAGGCGGTCCTTCACCGACACTTCGATCTCGCCGCGGCGCTGGCAGCGGCTCAGGTCGTCCTTGGCATTGGCCACGCGCACGTCCTGCCCGGCGCTGGTCATGTCCACGAAGCTGCAGGCCGACAAGGCGGCCAGCAGTGCCACGCCCAGAACGTGATGTACGCGCATGCTCGACTCCGTCATCAACGCGCCGGCAAACACCAGCGACGGGCAGGATTGTGGTCCTGCCCGCCATGAACCCGCGATGAGCGATTACTTCGCCGGCTTGCCGTCGGCGTCGATCACCTGCACCGGGCCGATGTCCAGCGCGCGGATGCCGGCTTCAATTTTTGCCCGGTCACCGACAATGACCCAGGTCATGGCCTTCGGATCGAAGGCCTTCACCGCGGCCTGCACCTGCGCCGGCGTCATTGCCTCGATCTTGGCCTTGCGCTGCATCACGTAGTCGTCCGGACGACCGTAGCGGTTGATTCCGGCGATGGTGGCCAGCACATTGCGCGCGGTCTCGTAGGCGCCCGGCAGGCTGCGCACCGAAATCGCCTGCATGCGCGCCAGCTCGTCGGCGGTGGCCGGCGACTTGCCGCTGGTGTAGTCGGCGATTTCGCGCTGGGTTTCCTTGATGGCCTCGATGGTCTTGTCGCTCTGCACCGGCGCTTGCGCGGTCCACAGGCGCTGGCCGAGCGAGCTGTTGGCGCCGCTGCGGGCGCCGTAGGACCAGTGCTTGTCCTCGCGCAGGTTCATGTTCAAGCGCGCGGTGAAGTCGCCACCGAACACCATGTTGGCCATGTCGAAATCAATCGCGCCGGCATCGGTCACCGGCGGTGCCAGCTGCGCGGCGACGATGTTGGACTGGATCGCGCCCGGCTGGTCGACGATGAACACGCGCGCGGCGGTCGCCGTGGCCACGGCAGGAATGCCGGCATCGGCCACGGCGGTGCCGTCGGCCTTCCAGTCACCGAAGTATTTTTCCAGCAGCGGCTTGATCTCGGCCAGCGTGGTATCGCCGACAATCATCAGCGTGGCCTTGTCCGGGCGCACGCGCTCGGCCAGCCAGGCCTGCATGTCCGCGCGGGTCAGGGCGCTGATGTCGGACTCGTAGCCGGTGCCCGAGAACGGAATCGCGTACGGGTGCCCGGCACCGTACACCAGCGGCGCGGTCACGCGCTGCACCATGCCATTGGGCGACTTCTTTTCCTGGCGGATGCTGGCCAGCCAGTTGGCGCGCACGCGTTCAATGTCGGCCGCGTCCAGGCGCGGGCGACGGATCACGTCGGCGTACAGGGCCAGCGAAGGATCGAGCTTTTCCTTCAGCGCCGACAGCGACACTTCGGCCGAATCCAGGCTGGCGCTGCCACCGATGTTCGCGCCGAGCGATTCAATGCGTGCGCCCAGGGCGATGGCGTCGAGATCACCCGCGCCTTCATCGAGCATGCCCATGGTGAAGCTGGCGGTGCCGGTCTTGTGGCCGCGATCAGAGGCGTAACCGCCGGGGAATTCCATGCTCATCTGCACCACCGGCACATCGTGGCGCTCGGCCAGGATGATCTTCGTGCCATTGGACAGCGCGCCGCGCTGCAGCGCCGGGAACTTCAGGTCCGGGAACTTGCTGGTGACCGGCACGCCCTTGCTGCGATCGACGTCGCTGGCAACGGTCTTGTACTTGGGGTTGGCCTTGGGAATGGACACCGGCTTGCCGTCGGAAACCGAAGGCTCCTCAACAATCTGCGTCACTTCGCCCGGGCGCACGGTGAGGAAATGATCGCCGGTGCTCAGCCACTTGCGGCCGGCATCGCGCACCTGGGCCGGGGTGAGCGTGGCGATGCGATTGAGCTGGTCGCGGAAGCAGCCGGGGTTGCCGGTGTACACCGCGCATTCGGCCAGGGCATCGGCCTTGCCGCCGAAGCCGCCGATGCGCTCGATGCCGCGCACGAAGCTGGCCTTGAACACGGTGCGGGCCTGGTCGAGTTCGGCGGCGGTCGGGCCGTCCTTCAGCAGGCGCTGCAGCTCCTCGTCCATGGCCTTCTCGACGGCGGCCGGCTCCACGCCGGTCTTCACGTCGGCGGTGATGTCAAAGGTGCCGCCGAGTTCACTGGCGTCCATCGAGGCGCTGACGCGGTCCACCGACTTGTCGCCGAAGCTCAGGCGCTGGTCCAGGCGCGAGGTTCGACTGCCGCCGAGCACCTGCGCGAACAATTGCAAGGCCTGCACTTCGGGCGAGCTGTACTGCGGCACGTTCCAGACGCGCATGATGCGGACCTGGGCGACGTTGTCGGTCATTTCCTCGCGCGTGGTGCCCTTGCGCGCGGCGATCATGGCCGGCTTGGCGGCGAGCGACGCGGATGCGGGAATATCACCGAAATATTTCGTGACCTTGGCCTTGGCGGTAGCCAGGTCAATGTCGCCGGCCAGCACCAGCACGGCATTGTTCGGGCCGTACCAGCTGCGGAACCAGGTCTTCACGTCATCGAGCGAGGCGGCGTTGAGGTCGTTCATCGAGCCGATGACGGTGTGGTGGTAGGGGTGGCCCACCGGATAGATCGAGCGCGTCAGCGCGTCGTAGCTGCGGCCGTAGGGCTGGTTCTCGCCCTGGCGCTTCTCGTTCTGGACCACGCCACGCTGCTCATCCAACTGGCCCTGGCCGATGGCGCCGAGCAAATGGCCCATGCGGTCGGACTCCATCCACAGCGCGGTGTCGAGCGCGGTGGTCGGCACGTTCTCGAAGTAGTTGGTGCGGTCGGTGTTGGTGGTGCCGTTCTGGTCGGTCGCGCCGACCTGCTTGAAGGGCGCGAAGTACTCACCCGGATGATTTTCCGAGGCCTGGAACATCAGGTGCTCGAACAGGTGCGCGAAACCGGACTTGCCCAAGGCTTCGTCCTTGGAACCCACGTGGTACCAGATGTTCACCGCCACGATCGGCGCCTTGCGGTCGGTGTGCACGATCACGCGCAGGCCGTTGGCCAGGGTGAACTGCTGGTAGGGAATGTCCACGCCCACGCGCGCGGGCGCCGCGGCGGGAGCGGCCCAGGCGGCCGGCAAGGCAGTGGCGAAGGCAATCGCGAGGGCAAGGAGGCGGGCGCGATTCGGGCGCGAAGGCTGGGACATGGGGATTCCTGCGAAGTCGAAAGGGTGAAACGGAGGCCAATGCTAGCCGCGATTGACGCCCCGTACACTCCCCCGAAAGGCATAGTCGTGCCGTGAAAACGCCTTCATCGCCCCGCCTGCCCCCAAAAAACCCGCCTCGTGCCGTGGCCCGGGCCCTGGGGGTGGCTGCGTTCGCGCTCGCGGCGGCGACCCCCGCCATGGCGGCATCGGAGCTGCGTTTCGAAGAAGGCATCGCCCGCGACCCGGCCCGTGCCACCGAGATGTACCGCGAGCAGCACTGGATCCGCAGCGAGAACGGGCGAACGCTCGAGCGCCTGGTGTTGTATCGCTGCCCCGATGGCACCGCCTTCGCACGCAAGCGCGTGGACTATCGCGGCTCGGCGACCGCGCCCGCCTTCGCGCTGGAGGATGCGCGCTCGGGCTATCGCGAAGGCCTGCGCCGCGCCGCCGCGCCCGTGCTGTTTTTCAAGGCCGGCACGGATGCGGGCGAACGCGCGGCTGCGGTGCCCGGCAACGCGCTGGTGGCCGATGCCGGCTTCGACGAATTCATCCGCAAGCAATGGCCGGCGCTGGTCGCCGGGCGCAGCCTGGCGCTGGATTTCGCGGTGCCCTCGCGCCTGCGCAGCCTGCCGTTCTCGCTGCAGCGCAGTGGCGAAACGGTGGTTGCGGGACAGGCGGCCTGGGTGTTCCGGCTGCGTCTGGACGGCGTGCTGGGCTGGTTCGCGCCGAATATCGAAGTGGCCTACGGCAAGGACGACCGCCGGCTGCTGCGCTTCAAGGGACTGAGCAACCTGCGCGATGGTCGCGGCGAAGACTCGCTGGTTGCGCGCATTGATTTCGAAACCCCGGCCCGGCCCAGCGACGAGGCGGCCTGGGCCGCCGCCGCCCGCCAACCCCTGTCCACCTGCAGGGCCGGACGCTGAAGCGGACAGCCGGGCGGCCGGGCGGACACTTCCGTGCGCGTGTAACCTGTTGATATTAAAACTATTCGTGGCTGGCACGCTTCCTGCTAAGTACCGGGTGTACCGAAGCGAAGGAGCAGCCCCATGACCCTGTCCACCCAAATGACCCGCGGCGCCCTGGCCCTGCCCATGCTGCTGCTCTTTGCCGCCCTGGGTTTCGTGCAGGGCCCGGCCAGCGCCGAACCTATCGGCGTGGCCGCCCAGGCCCAGGACCAGCTGTTGCGCGCGGTCTGCCATCTCGATGAAGGCCGCAGCCGCGTCCTGGTGCTGGCCCAGGCGCCCGCGGACCTGGGCAATCTGGTGGTGCGTTGGAAGAGCCCCTGCCGCGCCTAAACTGGACGCATGATCCGCGTCCTGCTCTGGCAACCCGAAATCCCGCCGAACACCGGCAACATCATTCGCCTGTGCGCCAATGCCGGCGCCGAGTTGCACCTAGTCAAGCCGCTGGGCTTCGAACTGGACGATGCCAAGCTGCGTCGCGCCGGCCTGGACTATCACGAGTTCGCACAAGTGAGAACGCACGAGAGCCTCGACCAAGCGCTGCTCGCGCTCGGCTCGCCGCGCGTGTTTGCCTTCACCACGCGCGCCACCACGCGCCACGACGAAGTCCGTTTCGCGCCGGGCGACGCGCTGCTGTTCGGGCCCGAATCACGCGGTTTGCCCGGGGAAATCCTCGATTCCCTGCCGGCCGAACATTGCCTTCGCATCCCGATGCGCGCGCAACAGCGCAGCTTGAATTTGTCCAATGCCGTCGCCATTTCCGTGTACGAAGCCTGGCGCCAGCTGGGCTATGACGGCGCCACGGCGTGACGTTCGGCATGTTTCACAGGCGAAAATCCCTGTAAAATGCGCGCGACGATGCATCGTCAAGCCACGTGGAAGCGTGGCATTTCTTTTTCACCGATTGATCAATCAGGAATAAAAACAAATGAAGCGTGCTCTTATTGCCCTGGCCCTCGCGGCCGCCCTTCCGCTGTCGGCCCAGGCCGGCGAACTGAACTACAACTACGTGCAGGCTGGCTACGCCAACAGCCACATCAGCGGCACCAACTTTGCTGGTTGGGGCGTTGAAGGTTCGGTCAAGTTCAACGACATGTTCTACGGCTCGGCCTCCTACCGTAACGTCGACAAGTCGGGCGTCAGCCTGGACGAGTCGAACGTGAACCTCGGCTTCCGTCATGCCGTCAGCGACAAGGCTGACTTCATCGCCGAAATCGGCTACATCAACTACGGCCTGGACTTCGGCGGCGGCAGCAGCGGCAACATCGACGGCTACCGCGTGGCCGGCGGCTTCCGCGGCTTCCTCGGCGAGAAGTTCGAAGGCACCGTCAAGCTGAACTACACCGATGTGAATGGCAACGGCGGCAGCAGCTCCGAGTTCGGCGGCGGCGTCAGCGGTACCTACCACATCAACGACACCTGGGGCATCACTGCCTCCTACGACAGCACCAAGCTGGGCGAGACCATCAGCACCTGGGGCCTGGGCGTCCGCGCCAGCTTCTGATCATCGAAGCCTCGTTACTGCAATACGAAGAAGCCCGGCGCAAGCCGGGCTTCTTTTTTGCGCGGAACTTTTTTGTTATGCAGGCATGAACCGATTTTGTTAATGGTTTTCGCCGCGCTGCTGCAAATAGTTCCCCGTTCAGCGTTTGCGCATTAAGTCGAAATTGCAACGCAGGTTCCGACACTGGCCGCACTCCACGAGGAGTGCACGCTAATGAAGGAACCCACATGAAGATGAAAACCTTGCTCGCCCTTGCCCTGGCTTCCCTGTTGCCGCTGTCGGTGCAGGCGAAGGATGACGGCCTGAGCTACAGCTGGCTGGAAGCCAATTACCTCAACCTCGACCACGGTGCCGACGGTTGGGGCCTGCGCGGACAATTCGATTTCGGCACCTCCGGCCTGTATGGCCTGGGAGGCTACAACCGCGTCAAGGCCGATGACGGCCTCGGCGGCAGCGTTACCGTGAAAGGCACCGAGCTCGGCCTGGGCTACCACCACGCCGTCGCCGACAAGACCGACCTGATCGGCGAGCTGGCGTATCAACACGCCGACGCCGACGTCGCCAGCGCGCACGGCCTGCGCGGATCCTTCGGTGTGCGCTCGGCGATGAGCCCGCATTTCGAGGGCATCGCCAAGGTGAATTACTACGACACCGGCGACTACACCGGCGATGTCACCGGCACCGTCGGCGCGCAGTACAAGTTCAACCCGACCTGGGGCCTTACCGGCGAGACCGAATTCGGCCACGGCAACCAGGCGTACACGCTGGGTGTGCGCGCGAGTTTCTGACTCGTCTTGCGTTTTGAAAAACAAAAGCCCGGCGTGAGCCGGGCTTTTGCATTGCGCAGCCGCGCGCAAAGTTCAATGTTGCTCGAACAAGCCTTCCGGATACTCCGGCTTCTGCTCGCGCGCCAGGATGATCTTCAGGCCTTCGCGCGGGGTGATCTCTTCGTGCAGCACGCGTTGCACGAGTTCGGAGATCGGCAGTTCGATGTGGTGGCGATTGGCCAGGCGCATCACTTCGTCCACGGTTTGCACCGACTCGACCACTTGGCCGATTTCGGCGACGGCATCGGACAACGATTGGCCGCGGCCAAGGGCCAGACCCAGCCGTCGGTTTCGCGATAGATCGCCGGTACTGGTCAGCACCAAGTCGCCCAAGCCAGCCAGACCCATCAGGGTTTCCGCGCGGCCGCCGAGGGCGACATTCAATCGCAGCATTTCATTCAGGCCGCGGGTGATCAGGCCCGCGCGCGCATTCAATCCCAGGGCCATGCCATCGGCGATGCCAGTGGCCACGGCCAGCACGTTCTTCATGGCGCCGCCGAGTTCGGCGCCCAGCATGTCGCTGCCGGTGTAGGCGCGGAAGGCCGGTCCATGCAGTGCTTCGGCGACGACTTGCGCGAAGTCTTCGAAGTCCGAATGCACCGTCACCGCGGTGGGCAAACCCTGTGCCACTTCCTTCGCGAAGGACGGGCCCGTCACTACCGCCAGTGGTACATCCAGCCCAAGAATTTCGGCGGCCACTTCATGCAGGAAGCGGCCCGAGCCGGGCTCGAATCCTTTCGTCGCCCAGGCCACGCCCGCGCCGGGGCGCAGGTGCGGCGCCAGCGCGCGCAAGGTGTCGTTGAAGGCGTGGCTGGGTGTAACCACGAGAACCAATTGCGCGCCGCGCACGCAGGCGGCCAAGTCGGTGCTCGCGCGCAGCGATGCCGGCAATTGCACGCCGGGCAGATAGCGCGTGTTTTCGTGGCGCTCGTTGATGGCCGCGATTTGCGCGGCGTCGCGGCCCCAGATCACCGTGGGGTAATCGTGGCGCGCAAGCAGGCTCGCCAGCG
>CBHTVR010000070.1:0-8617 GCA_966096795.1 uncultured Gammaproteobacteria bacterium | reverse complement strand
TGTCGGCAAGCGGCGCGGCTACTGCGGGTGGTGCAGGCGGCGCCGGGGGCGGGGCATCGTTGGTCGGTGGCGCCACAACTTCCACCGGAGCAGCGGCCGCGACGGTAATCGTCGTGCCGAGCGCAGTGGTGTGCCGGCGCGAACGACCCGGGCGGGCGCCGCCGAGGTCTGTGGCGCGCACATCGCCCCGCAAGGTCAGGCTGCCCAGGAATGCACGCGCCAAGGCCGGCTCACTCTGCAGGCGTGCGAGCAACTGCGCCGGCAGCTGCGCAAGCGAAGCATCGTTGGGCACCAGGAAAGTCTGCTTGCCGCGCGCCCGTGGCAACGCGCCGGCAGTATTGCGAATGGCGAGGTAGGTCGTGAAGCGACCTTGCTGGGCGAGGGTCTGCTCCAGCGTTGCGGGATCGGCCGCGCGGGCGGCCGGCAGGAACGCCAGGCAAGCTGCAAGTACCAAGACCAGTCGATTCATCGCGCTGCCTCTGCTGAAGTAGCACGAATAATCGCACATCCATCCGTCCGGGAAGACGGCTTCAGTGCGTCGGCGCGCCCTTCAGTTCAACGACCGTGCCCTCGGGGTCGGTGATGTAGATCGACGGGCCCTCGCCTTCGGCGCCGAAGCGCTGGTCGGCTTCGCCTGCCGCGATGCCGTGCTTCGTCAGGTGCGCGCGGATGTCGGCTTCGACGAAAGGCTCCACGCGCACGCAGAAGTGGTCGAGGTTGCGGCCTTCCTTGCCGGCGGCGGCGCCACCTTCGCGACCAAGCTTGCCGGTAATGGGTACCAGGTCGAGCATGCTGGTGCCGCAGCGCAACTGGTACAGGCCGATGTCGTCGCGGGCGCGCAGTACCGTGCAGCCCAGCACCTCGCAATAGAAATGCAACATGGCTTGCAGGTCGCTGACACGCAGCACGATATGGTCAATTTCCCGGATGCGGATCATGTCAGTTCCTTGGGCGAAGGCGTGCAGGATAGCGCCGCGGGCTGGCAATCAGGTGGGCCGGTAGTAACATCCGGCCCATGACTGCCCATTTCGTTACCGCCACACCCCTGGTCAGCGCTGGCCCTTCCCTGGAGGAAGCGCTGCGTCTGTACGTGGGCCATCTTGGCTTCCACGTTACCTGGCAAGCGCCCGGCGGCGCCGGTGTCGAGCGCGAAGGCGTGGCCTTCAACCTGGTGCAGAGCAGCGACCGCCACTGGGCAGAGAATTGCAGTGTGAGCATCGGCGTGCGCGGCCTGGTGTCGCTCTACCACGAGTACGAAGGCATTCCCGCGCGCGTGGGGCCGATGGAAGTGAAGGCCTGGGGCCGCACCGAATTCCACGTGGTGCTGCCTTCGGGCGTGTGCCTGCAGTTCTACGAGGCCGAGGCCGAATAAGCGATGTCCTGGCTGCGGCGTTGCGCCTGCCTGCTGATGCTGGCCGCCTTGCCGGCGCTGGCGAAATCGCCTGCGCCGCCCACCGTCACCGTATTCGCCGCCGCCAGCCTGAAGGAAAGCCTGGACGCGGTGGCGGCGCGCTGGCAAGTGCGTACAGGGCAGAAGGTGGTGGTGTCGTACGCGGCGAGTTCGGCATTGGCGCGGCAGATCGAACAGGGCGCGCCGGCCGATGTTTTCATCTCGGCCGATACGCAGTGGATGGATTATCTGGAACAAGGCCGCCTGGTGGATGCCGGCACTCGCTTCACGCTGGTGGGCAATGCCCTGGTGTTGATTGCGCCGGCGGATTCGCCGTTGCGTTCGCTGCGCTTGGACGCCGACAGCGTGGGCCGCGCCCTGGGCGATGGCCGCTTGGCCGTGGCCGATACCAACAGCGTGCCCGCCGGTCGCTACGCGCGGCAAAGTTTGCAGTACCTGAAGTTGTGGGCGGCGCTGGAAGCGCGCCTGGCGCCGGCCGACAATGTCCGCGCGGCGATGGCCTTCGTGGCGCGCGGCGAGAGTCCGCTGGGCATTGTCTACGCCACCGATGCCCGCGCCGAGCCCAAGGTGCGCGTGGTGGCGCAACTGCCGGCCGCCAGCCATGCGCCGATTGTCTATCCGGCCGCGCGCGTGACCGACAGCGCGGCGACGAAATCGCAGCGATTCCTGGCGTTCCTGCGTGGCCGCGAAGCGCGCGCGATTTTTCGTGATGCCGGCTTCAGCGTGAACTGACGTGCTCAGCGCCGACGAACTGACCGCGGTAATGCTGAGCCTGCAGGTGGCCTTGCTGGCGGTGGTGTGCTCGTTTCCCGCGGCCTTGGCCACGGCCTATGTGCTGGCGCGCTGGCAGTTCCGCGGCAAGACTCTGTTCGACGCCCTGGTGCATCTGCCGCTGCTGATGCCACCGGTACTGACCGGCTACGTGCTGCTGGTGCTGCTGGGCCGGCGCGGCTACATCGGGCAATGGCTCGATGCCTGGTTCGGATTCACCTTTGCCTTTCGCTGGACGGGCGCCGTGGTTGCGGCGGCGGTGATGGCCTTCCCGCTGTTCGTGCGGTCGATGCGGCTTTCCATCGAAGCCATTCCACGTGAGATTGATGAGATGTCCGCCAGCCTGGGCGCGCGGCCCTGGGCCACATTCTGGCGCGTGATCCTGCCGCTGAGTCTGCCCGGCGTTGCGGCGGGCGCCATGCTGGCCTTCGCAAAAGCCCTGGGCGAATTCGGCGCGACCATTACCTTCGTGTCGAATATTCCCGGCCAGACCCAGACCATCTCGCTAGCCATGCACACGCTGACCCAGGTGCCGGGCGGTGGGGTTGGCATCGCCCGGTTGGCGCTGGTTTCGCTAGCGCTTTCGATCGGCGCGCTGGTGGCTTCGGAGTGGATGGCCCGGCACGCGCGCTACCGCGGGCCGAGCGAATAAGCGCTAGAAAAACCAGGTCCACAGCAAGACCAAGACCAGCAACACGATAATCGCGACCAGCCACCAGACGATGGGCGCGCAGCCGCCGTGGCTGCCGCCACCACCGCCGCCCTGCCCTGACTTGTCCACCACCACCGTCGGCGTGCGGCCGGGTTGGCCCAGGCTGATGCCGGGCGTGGTGCCGGGAGAGGTGTCCACTTTCACCGGCACGCTGTAGCTGCCGTCGCCGTGGTCGAACACCGGGCCAGTGACCTGCGTGCCGGGAATGCTGCCGACTTCGAACTGATCGGCCGCGCCCGGACCGACGTCGTTGCCGTAGCGGTCGCGGGGATGGAAGCGGATGACGGTCTTGCCGCCGAACTGGCCCAGCTCGAAACCGCTGCGGCCCGAATCAATGCCCACGCGCACATCCAGCGAGTGCAGCAGTTCGCGCGTGGTGGTGCAGCCTTGGCCATACGTCGCGACGTAGTGGAAGGTGTAGTGGCCATCCACGGTGAGCAGGTCGTCGAGTTTGCGGCCGAACACACCGGCCGGCTCCGGCGAGCCGGTGCTGAGCACGTCCGAGTCCAGGTCGAAGTCGGCGTTGGCATAGTCCACCACCGGCTTTCCGCTGCTCTTCTGGATTGCGCGCAACGTGGACTGGCGCGGCGGCAAGGTGTCGCCAGCGAGCACTTCCGATGCGCCGAGCCGGTTCTTCGACAACAGTGTGCCGACGCTGGCTTTCGGTCGCGACACATGCAGGCGCACTTTCGCCTCGGGCGGCACGCCGCCGCTGAGGTATTGCAGGCCGACCAGCGGATTGATGCTGTCGCCGGTGTAGTAGGTGCGCCGGTCCGGCATGCGCCGCAGCTTGGCGCCACCGCTGGCGACCACATTGAGGAAGTAACGCGCCTCGCGTGCGCGCGCCAGGTTTTCGATCGGCCGCGCCACGGTGGCGGTCCACTGGCCATTGCGCTCGCCGGCATGGGGCAGCGGTACGCGCAGGAAGGTCCAGGTGGCGCCGGAGCGTGACTCCACGCCCGGCGTTGCGGCGCTGAGCACGGTGCCGCCGGGCGTCTTCAGCACGATCTGCATGGGCGTGTCGCGGTGGTCCCAACCGGCGACGACGGTGATGGTTTCTTCTTCGCAGACATTGAAGTCCATCGGCGGGCCGGTCAGTTCGCCGGCCGGCAAGGTGAACTCGGGATCCATCAGCAGGCCAGCTTCGAAAATATTTCCGAAGGCCAGCGCGAAGAACTTCTGCAACTTGAGGTTGGTATCGGCCAGCACGTAATGGCCGTGGCGGCCGTTGGCCACGTGGTTATTCGCGACCGCGGTGAGGAAGGCGCCGTCCAGATCCGCCGGCGTGCCGAATCCGATGGCGTGGATGATCACACCGGCCGGCGAGGCGTCCATCGGGTTGGCCATGGGCGGGCTGTTCTGCATGCCGTCGGTCAGCAACAGGATGTTGCGCGGATTGCCGTTGCTTACGCCCAACTGCGCGTACGCGGCATTGAGTCCGCCACCAATGCTGGTGCCACCGGTTGGCACCAACGCACCGATCAAGCCACTGGTGAACGGCGCCGGACCGACCAGCGTGTTCTTGCTGGCCGGCGTGACATCGGCCAAGGCGAAGTCCACCGGCGAACTGGCCGCCGTGGCGAAGCTGACCATGCCCACGCGATTGCCGGTGCTGGCGCGCACCAGTTGCACGAACAGCGAGGCCGCCTTGGTGGCTTCATTGATCTTGAAATCGCCGCTGGTACCCGGTGAAGCCATGCTGCCGGAGCGGTCCAGCACCAGCATGACATCGCTGGTTTTGGGCGTGGGCGAGGCCAGGTCCTGTTGCATGCTGGCCGTGGGGTAGTAACCCAGCGAACACGCGCTGCCCGCGCTCAGGATGCCGATGATTCGCCCCGAAGTGTCGAACAGCCCGGACCCGGAACTGCCGCCGGCCACATCCAGGTCCACGCCGATGCCGAAGACGCCGCTGGATGACACCGTGGCGTACCCCGGATGCGGAATCGAAAGCTTCTTCACCGCGCCATTGGGATGGTGGATGCCGAAGACCTGTTCGCCCACCGCCGGCAGGTCATTGCGCACCGCTACCGGCGTGATGCCCACCACCGGCGTAGACAGGCGCAGCAGGCAATAGTCGGCGCCGCTGCCATCGGCGAAACGCTGCGCGATGACTTCCTTGACCTTGTGGATGGCGGGCTTGTAGCCGGCCGGGCGCTTGCCATTGCACTGCAGTTGGTAGCCGAAAACGATGGAAGCGCTGGCGGCGTCTTCGATCGGATCCTGCATGCAATGGCCGGCAGTGACGACGATGTCCGGTGCGATCAGCGTGACCGAACAGGTGGACACGGCGCCGCCAAGAATCGGGTTGTAGTCGCAGTGCACGATCATGCCCACGGCCGGCGCCACGGTGTTGCGGATGTCGCCCGGGGGCTTCACGCAGTCGACGTTTTCCCAGTTCGGCGTGCCGGTGCACAGCCAGAACTTGGCGTAGTCCGGCTCCAGGTAGTCGGTTTGCGCGGGATCGAGGAAGGGGTCGCTGTTGCTGTAGCTGTCGAACAGTGGCGAGCTGTTGGTCGGGTCTTCGGTGTGGCGTTCGCCGCGGCCGTACACATCGAGCTTGACGCCGCCATTGGCCGCGCCGCCACTGATGTAGCGAATGGCAACCTTGCCAGCAACGAGGTTGTAGGGATTGATCGGACGCGTCCAGAAATCCGTGCCATCGGCGCTGGTGAACACGTCTTTTTCGCCGGCGCCGTAGCCCAGATCCACCTCGAGCTTGCTGCCCGGCGGAAAAATCGCCCCGGTGAAGTGCAGGATCAGCAACTGGGTGCCGGTGGGCGCAGGCGCGTGCGCGAAATCCACCGCCCAGGTATTGGGCGAAGTCGCCGGCAGGCCGGAATCGGGGCCGATGACAAGAACGGGGCTGACGGACTGGATGGTGCCGGTGATATGCGACATGGCGGCTCTCCTGGGGGAAGGAGGCAGCCGGCCGGTTCAGCGGGGGGCGAACGGCGGGCTGCGTGCCCAGTTCAACGCGCGCACCTGCGCAATGCGGCCAAGTCGCAATTGGGCGACGAAATCAGGCGCGCTTGCGACGACGCGCGACGGCGCGCCATAGCAACACCACCAGACCCGAGAGCAGGGCGAACGGCAGCAGGGCGCCGACGATGCTGATGAGGGCCGCCACGCTGGTATCCCAGGTTGAGGTCATGTTGCGCAGCGCCTGCCCGATCTGCGAAGACTCGGCGGTGATGTTGGCCGATTCGAAATGGATCGTCAGCAGGTTGGTGTTGATGCGCCGCTGTTGTTGCGCGGCTTCCTGCTCGGCGGCATTCAACTCGGACTCGATCTGGGCCATGCGTTCGGTGACGTCGAACAGGTCGGCGGCCTTGAGGTCGCGACGCTCGAGAATCTCGGACAACTTGGCGTGCTGCAGTTCCAGGCGCTTGCGACGCATGCCGTTGTCGCGCACGGCGTCGGCCAGGTCTTCGGCGCGGGTGCTGCGCTGGGCGACACTGCCGCCCTTGCTGGCCAGGCCGACCAGGCCGGCGATGGCGTCGGGCACCGCGCGCATTTGCAGTTCGCCGGTCGGTTCTTCGCCCGCACCGAGGTTTTCGCCGAGCAGGCTGCATTGGCCAAACTTCTGAGACATGCAGGCATCGCGCGCGGCGCCAAGATTCTTTGCGATCTGCGCCGCCTCCAGGCGAATGCGCACTTCGTGCTCGTAGGCGAGCTGGCTGCCGTTCTGGTTGCGCGTGCCGGCCACGCCGGAATCGGCGGCGGCGACTTCCGCAGCAGCCGGCGCTGCGCCTTCGTGCTTCGAGCAGGCGCCGGCGAAAACGGTGATTGCCAGTGCCGCAAGCAGCGGCGCGGTCCAGCGCGCACGGCGGAAGGGCGTGAGGCTGGACATGCGGTTCTCCCCGAGGTTCGCGGGAGTCTAGCAAGCGGTGGTCATGCCCACCGCCTGCCATCTTGACGCAATTTCGAGACTCTTCAGCTGCGGCGCGCCGGCAGGAAACGCGGGTTGCGCAGCAAGCCCGCCGACACCAGCGAGACCAGGACGCCGACCGGGAAGATTTCCGAGAAGGTCATGGGCAGCCGGAACATCGGGTCGGCGTACTGAACCTTGAACTGCTCCATCTCGGCGCTCAGCTTGGCCAGTGCTTCGGCGCTGGCGCCCTTGGCCTGCTCGCTGGCCAGGATGGCCTTGGCGTAGGCGCTGGCGAAGTCCATGCCGGTGATCTTCTGCACCAGCTCCCAGGCGGCGACGTAGAAGAGTCCGGCGATGAAGCTGATGCCCAGGCCGATGCCGAAGGCCTTCCAGAAGCCGATCACCCCACCCCGCTCGAGGTCGCGGTGCCGCTTGATGCCGACGAAGACCGCGCTCAGGGCGATCAACATGATCGTGTAACCGATGACCATGCCGTACTTGAGCGGCGGCATGCCGGAGAAGGCAGTGAAGGTGACGATCTCGAAGCCGCCGACGATCAGGCCGGCGATGACGCCGTATTTCAGGATGCTGCGGAACATGGGTGGAACCCCTGGCAGTGGAAGGAGCCGCCATTGACCGCTTTCGGCCGGCGCCGGGCAATCGCCCGAACGGGTGATTTTGCCGATTTCACCCGGAAGAATGCCCGCTCAGGGCACGATTCCGAGCTCGCGGGCCCGGCGGATGGCTTCGGTGCGGCGCCGGGCGCCGAGCTTTTCGAAGACCCGGGCGACATGGGTCTTGACCGTGTTGGGCGAGACATGGAGCCGGGCGGCAATCTGCTTGTTGGAGTGTCCGGCCGCCAGTTCCCGCAGGACCTCGAGCTCGCGCTCGCTCAGGCCCAGGGATTCCAGGGCCTTCGGGTTGCCGTCGAAAGGCGCCGGCGGCGGTGCGGCGAACACCCGCACGCCGAGCACGACGCCCAACACCAGGAAGCCGGCCGCGACCAGGAACAGATAGATGTCGCCCGAATGCATCCGCGCCAGGCGCTGGTAGTCGAGCCATTGCAGGGCCACGGTGCCAGCGGCCAGAAGCGCTCCGTAAGCGATCAGCCGCCGCCACATCGGGCACTAGGCTCCGCGCGCGGCCCGGATCTGCGCTTCGACCGCGGCGATGGCGGTCATGTTCACGACGCGACGCATCGTTGCCGAAGGTGTCAGCACATGCGCCGGCTTGGCCATGCCCATCAGCACCGGGCCGATGCCGATGCCATCGGTCATGGCACGCGTCAGGTTGTACGCGGTGTTGGCGGCGTCAAGATTGGGCAGCACGAGCAGGTTGGCGCTGCCGCGCAGGCGCGAGTCGGGGAACAGGCGTTCGCGGATGTCTTCGTCCAGGGCCGCGTCCACGTGCATCTCGCCATCCACTTCAAGCTTGGGGCTGCGCTCGAGGATAAGCTGCAGGGCCTGCGCCATCTTGCGCGCGCTGGGCGAGTCGACGCTGCCGAAATTGGAATGGCTCACCAACGCCACCTTCGGCGTGATGCCGAACAGGCGCAGCCGGTAAGCGGCTTGCAGCGCGGATTCGGCCACCTGCTCGGCATTCGGATCGGCCTGCACATGCGTATCGGTGAAGAAGAACGGGCCCTTGGGCGTGATGACCACCGACAGCGCCGACAGCGACTTCACGCCTGGGTCGAGGCCGATGACTTCGAGCACGTGCTTGAGCTTGCCGTTATAGCGACCGACGATGCCGCACAACATGGCATCGGCTTCACCGCGTTTCACCATCAGCGCGGCAATGACGGTGCTGCGCGAGCGCACGATGGCCTTGGCCGCCGGCGGCGAGATGCCGC
>CBHTVR010000069.1:0-8934 GCA_966096795.1 uncultured Gammaproteobacteria bacterium | reverse complement strand
CGATGTTCGGCCTGTTCTTCACCGACCAGCAGGTGGAAACCTACGCCCAGGCCACCGCCTGTGACGTCGCCGCATTCCGGCGCTTCTTCCACGGCATGCTGCGCCGGGGCGTGTACCTGGCGCCATCGGCATATGAGGCGGGCTTCCTGTCTTCGGCGCACGGCGACGTCGAAATTGCGCACACGCTCGAAGCGGCCCGCGAGGCCATGCGCGAGGCTGCGGCCGCCTGATGTTCGCGCGCCCGCGCCTGCTGCTGTTCGATCTGGACGGCGTGCTGGCGCAGTACGACCGTCACGCGCGTTGCGCCCATCTCGCACGCGCCGCCGGCGTGGAGGCCGGGGCGATGCATGAGGCGCTGTTCGGCGCGGCACAACTGGAACAACGCTCGGACGAGGGCGAGTTCGACCTGCGCGGCCTGCTCGATGCCATCGAGCAACTGCGCGGCTGGCGAATCGCGCCGGCCGATTTTCTCGAGGCGCGGCGCCAGGCCACCCGCGTCGAAGCCGACATGCTCGCGCTCTGCCACCAGGTCGCCGGCGAAATCGAGGTGGCCATGTTCACCAACAACGGCCGCTGGCTGGCCGAGCACGCGCAGGCCATCGTGCCGGACTTGCTGCCGCTATTCGGCGGGCGCATGGTCTGCGCCGGCCACCTCGGCCTGTGCAAGCCCGAGCCGCAAGCCTATGCGGCCTGCCTGCAACGCCTGGACGCGCAGGCGGCCGACACGCTTTTCATCGATGACCGCGCCGACAATGTCGAAGGCGCACGGGCCGCAGGCCTGAGAGCACTGCTGTTCGAAAATGTCGCCACATTGCGCGCACAATTGCGCCATCACGGATTGCTCGGGGGATCGCACCATGAAGATTGAAACGCTTGCCGTGCACGCCGGTGGCGAGCCCGACCGCAGCACCGGTGCCGTGGCGCCGCCCATCCACCTGAGCACTACCTTCGCGCACGGCCCCGCCGGTGAACGGGTGGCTGGCTACGAGTACCAGCGCGAGGGCAACCCCACGCAGGACCGGCTCGAGGAAATGCTGGCGGCGATGGAAGGTGGCGAAGCGGCGCTGGCGTTCGGATCGGGCATGGCCGCGATTTCGGCGGCGCTGGAAAGCCTGCCGCCCGGCGCCAAGTTTCTCTATCCGCACGATTGCTACACCGGTACGCGCATTCTGGCGAGTGAATTCCTGCCGCAACGCGGCGTGTCGGCCGTGGCGGTGGACATGACTGACACGACCGCCGTCTCAGCCGCGGCCGGTGATCGTTGCGCGCTGATCTGGGCCGAAACGCCCTCGAACCCGCAGATGCGCATCACCGACATCGCCGCGCTTGCCGCGATTGCGCGCAAGTCCGGCGCCTTGCTGGCCTGCGACAACACCTTTGCCACGCCGGTGCTGCAGCGGCCGATTGCGCTGGGCGCAGACATCGTGATGCATTCGACCACGAAATATTTCGGCGGCCACAGCGACTGCATGGGCGGCGCGCTGGTGTTCGCACGGCGCGAGGGCTATTTCGAAAACGTGGCGCACCGCCGCCACATCACGGGCGGCATCCTGTCGCCCTTCAACGCCTGGCTGATCCTGCGCGGCGCCCGTTCCCTGCCGGCGCGCATGGCCTGGCATTGCCGCAATGCCCGCCTGATTGCGGAGTACCTGTCCTCGCACCCGGCCGTTGAAGCCGTGCACTACCCGGGCCTGGCCTCGCATCCCGGCCACGACATCGCCAGGCGCCAGATGAGCGACTTCGGCGGCATGCTCAGCTTCCGCCTGCGCGCCGGGCGCGAGGCCGCGCTGGCCGTGTGCGCCAGGCTGCAATTGATCATCGTGGCCACCTCGCTGGGCGGCTGCGAATCTCTCATCGAGCACCGCGCCTCGGTGGAAGGACCCAACCCGGTCTCACCGCAGAACCTGCTGCGCTTCTCGGTTGGCCTGGAAGATCCGCAGGACCTGATCGAAGACCTGCGCCAGGCGCTGGGCTAAGCCGCTTCAGTCCAGGAAGAAATCCGGCAGCAGGGGCTGCCCCGGCTCGACGGCGTACTGGTCGAAGTCGCTGACGCCGCGCGAGCGCAGGAAGTCTTCGTCAATCACGAACTGGCCGGTGAACTCGCGCGCCGGCTGGCACAAGATGGCGTGCGCGGCATCGGCCATGATGCCGGCGTTGCGGGCATGGCGCGTATCCACGCCGGGAATCATGTTCAGCGCATCGGTGGCGATGACGGTGCGCGGCCAGAGCGCATTCACCGCCACGCCCTGGGCGCGAAATTCTTCGGCCAGGCCCAGGGTCACGAAGCTCATGCCCATCTTCGCCAGCGTATAGCCGGTATGCGGCGCCCACCATTTCGGAGCCAGGTTCGGCGGCGGGGCCAGGGTGAGGATGTGCGGGTTGGCCGCCTTCAACAAATGCGGCAGGCAGACCTGGGCACAGAGAAAACTGCCGCGGGCGTTGACCTGCTGCATCAGGTCGAAGCGCTTCATCGGCGTGTCCAGGGTGCCGCGCAGCCAGATCGCGCTGGCGTTGTTGACCAGGATGTCGATGCCGCCGAAGCGTTCGACCGTGGCGGCCACAGCCGCCTGCACTTGGTCCTCCTCGCGGATATCGCAGCGAAGCGCCAGGCCCTTGCCACCCGCCGCCTCGACCGCAGCGGCGGCGCTGTGGATGGTGCCGGGCAGTTTGGGATTGGGCACATCGGACTTGGCGGCGATGGCCACGTTGGCGCCGTCGGCGGCCGCGCGCAGGGCGATGGCCAGGCCGATGCCACGTGAGGCGCCGGTAATGAACAGGGTCTTGCCAGCCAGGTCGGACATGGCGCCTCACGAATAAAAAAGGGGGACGGGAATCCTGTCCCTCATGGTGCCTGATTCCGATGCGAGGCGTACACTCGGGGCCCATGGACAGCAATCCCATGGACCCGATGACCACGCGCCGCATGCGCCCGCCCACCAGCGAGCGCATCAGTGTCGGTGCCCGCCTGGTGATCATCCATGGCGACATCCTCGGCTCCGGCGTGGACCTGCTCGACAAGCCGGTGACTATCGGCCGCTCCCGCGATTGCGAGATGACCATCGACCACGGCAGCGTATCGCGCCTGCATTGCGTGATCTGGGCCGAAGGTGGGCAGTTTCGCGTGCGCGACCTCGGTTCGACCAACAAGACCGTGGTCAATGGCATCGAGGTGGAATCGAGCGCACTCAAGGACGGCGACACCATCGCCATCGGCGAAATCGTGCTGAAATTCTTCCGCCGCGAAAGCATGGAAGACCGCTACCACCAGGCCATGGTCGAACTGGCCAGCGTGGACATGCTCACGCAATTGCCGAACCGGCGCATCTGGCGCGACGGCCTCGAGCGGGCCATGGCCCAAGCCCGGCCGAACGGCATGCTGAGCCTCGTGTTCATAGACCTGGACCACTTCAAGCGCATCAATGACGAGCTCGGCCACCTGGCCGGTGATGAAGTACTGCGCGCCGTGGCGCAGGTGATCCGCGATTCGGTGTCGCCGGACTGGTTGGCGGGGCGCCTGGGCGGCGAAGAGTTCGCGGTTGTGCTGCCCGGCGTGGGTCTTGAGCGCGCCTTGGTGTATGCCGAAGCGCTGCGCCGCGCCATCGAGAGCCACCACATCGCCTTGACCGGCGGCGCCCGCGCCGTCACCACGAGCGTGGGCGTGGTGCAATGGCATCCCGGCCTGGCCACGTCCGCCGAATTCATGCGCGCGGCCGATGCCGAACTTTTCCGGGCCAAGTCGGAAGGCCGCAACCGGGTGTGTGCCGGATGACCCAGACGCCACCGCAAGACCCCCAGAACGACACCATCCCGCTTACCCCCGAACAGCTCGACCAACGCCGCAGTCCCCTGCACCAGGACGACTCGGCGGTGCTGCGCCTGGAGCGCCTGGGTGAATTCCGCCTGCTTTCGCTGATCGGGCAAGGCGGCATGGGCAGCGTGTATCTGGCCGAGCAGGACAACCCGGCGCGCAAGGTCGCGCTGAAGTTGATGCGCCTGGGCAGCGAAAGCGAGGACGCGGTGCAGCGCTTCCGTCGCGAAGGCGCCACCCTGGCGCGGCTCGATCATCCCGGCATCGCCAAGGTGTACGCCGCCGGCGTCGCGCAGACGAGTCTCGGCGTGCTGCCCTACTTCGCCATGGAGTTGGTGACCGGCACCAACCTGTTGCAACACGCGCGTGCGCTCAACCTGGACACGCCAGCACGATTGCGCCTGATGATCGCCATCTGCGCCGCCGTGCAGCACGCGCACCAGCGCGGCGTGGTCCATCGCGACCTCAAGCCGGCCAATATCCTGGTGGATGGCGAAGGCCATCCGCGCGTGCTCGATTTCGGCATCGCCCGGCTGATGGACGAAGCCGATGGCGACACCCGCCTCACCCGCCTGGGCGAGCTGGTCGGCACCCTGCCCTACATGAGCCCGGAGCAATTGCAGGGCGATTCGGATTCGGTGGATACCCGCACCGATGTCTATGCCCTCGGCGTGATCCTGTACGAATTGCTCAGCGGCCGCCTGCCGCGCGAATTCGACGCCAATGTGTCGCTGGTGCAGGCGATTCGCAAATCCGCCAATCTCCGCCAGCTACCGCTTTCGCAGGCCAATCCGGAATGCCGGGGCGAGCTGGAGACCATCGCCATGAAGGCGCTGGCCGAAGACCCGGCGCAGCGCTACGGCTCGGCCTCGGAATTGGGCGCGGACCTCGAGCGCTTCCTGCGCCACGAGCCGATCCTGGCGCGCGCGCCCAGCCCCTGGTACATCGCCCGCAAGTTCGCGCGTCGGCATCAGGCCCTGGTCACGGCATCGCTGGTCACCGTACTCGCCCTGGTTGGCAGCACGGTGTTCGCGCTCAATGCCGCCTGGAAAGAGCGCGAGGCGCGCCAGGCCGCCGAGCGCAGTGCCGCCGTCAGCCAATCGGTGCAGGGCTTCATGGACGACATGTTCAAGGCGGCCATGCCCGAGGCGGCGCTGGGCCGCGAAGTAAGCGTGCGCGAAGTGGTGGACCAGGCCAGCCTGCTGCTGCAGAACTCACCGCCGCGCGATGCCATGGTCGCGGGCGAAAGCGCGCTGGCCCTGGCCAACGTGAACCTGTCGCTGGGCCGCTATGACGAGGCCGGGCAATTGGTCGGCCGCGCCAAGAAGGTGCTGGCCAATGCCGGCGCGGAAGCGCGCACCACCCGCATTGATGCCGAGCTGCTCGACATCCGCGTGCGTTCCGCGCGCGGCGAGGACGACAAGGTCGAAGCGGACGCGAAGGCGCTTCTGGCCGAGATTAACCGCGAGCTGGGTCCGGCCGATCCGCATTCCTTCGACGCCAGCAACCTGCTGGGCGAAGTGCTGATGCGCCAAAGCAAGTTCGACGAGGCCAACGCGCAATTCCACCGCGTACTCGAAGCGCCCCTGGAGACCTTGCCAGCTGAGCATCCGGCGCGCGAGACGGCGCTGTCCAACCTCGCCGTGTCGCTGCGCGGGTCCGGTGATCTGAAAGGTGCCGCCAAGGTGCTGACGGCGCTGGAGAAAGATATGAGCGCGCGCCGCGGCGCTGAGCATCCGGCCACGCTGTCGGTGGTGAACAACCTCGCCATCGCGCTGCAGAACACCGGCGACACCGAACAAGCCCTGGCGCTTTACGACCGCGCCTTCGCCGGCCGCAGCCGCGTGCTCGGCCCGGATCATCCGGAAACGCTGAACGTGCTGCAGAACCGCGCGACCCTGCTGATCCAGGCGGGCAAGGCGGCCGAAGCCGAGCCGGTGCTGCGGCAACTGCTGGCCACGCTGCGCAAGACCCGGCAAGCGAACCATCCTTCCGTGCTGGTGGCGATGAATTCGCTGGCCTACGCCCTGGAAGACCTGGGCAAGCTGACCGAGGCCGAGCAGATCTACCGCGAAACCCTCGCCATCCAGGTCGCCGCCGGCAGCGCGCATCCGGAAACTTTCGGCACCCGCAACAACCTGGCGATGTTGCTGATGCGCGAGGGGAAGTACCCGGCTGCCGAGCAGGAGTTCAAGCAGGTCATCACACTGGCCACCGAACACCTCGGCCCTGAGCATCCGTACGTGCTGATCTTCAGCAACAACTACGGCGAGTGCCTGACCAAGATGGAGCGCTACGCGGACGCCGAGAAGCTTCTGCTAAGCACACAGGCCGGACTGGCCAAGGCCATGGGCGAAGACAACGCCCGCACGGCCAAGGCGCGCCAGCGCCTGGTGGACCTGTACGAGCAGATGAAGCAGCCCCAACGCGCGAACCAGTGGCGCGCCGTGGCCAGCAAGTAGTCGAACTCAAGGTTCCTGCAGACGCGCCACTGCGCGCAGCAACAACTCCAGGCGATCGAAGGCGGAGTCGGTCTGCAGCAGTTCCTGCTTTTCCTCGCCGCCCAGCGGCAGCCATTCGGCCAAGCGCCAGCTGACCCAGTCGGCATCTTCGAATTGCGCCTTGTCGGCCTGGTCGTGCGGCGGCCCGGCGCGCTCGAGGATTCGCTGCAGCAGCACCGCGAGCAACTGGTGTTCGGTTTGCAGTGCTTGCGCGGCAGGCGGCGGCAGCCACGACACCTCACCATGCACCTGGCCGTTGTCGCGCACGCGTGAGCGCTCCACGCGAAAGCGCCGCTCGCCCTGCACCGACAGATGCAGCAGGCCATCGCTGCCGGTGGAAAAATCGCTGATGCGCGCTTCGCAACCAATGGCCGCCGGTTGCGCCGGCGCGCCGACCTCGCTGCCTTCCAGGATCAGGCAGACGCCGAACCCGCTGCCCTTGCGTCCGCATTCGCGCACCAGGTCCAGGTAGCGCGATTCGAAGATGCGCAGGTTCAGCTGCGCGCCCGGGAACAGAACCGTATTGAGCGGGAACAGCGGCAGCGCTTCGCTTGCCACCGGCTTGGCCTAGCCTGCGGCCGCCAGCGCGGCCAGGGCGCGACGCGGCGCGCCTTCAAAGCCGCCGTTGGACATGAACACGAGGTGGTCGCCGGGCTGCGCGAGCTGCGCGAGACGATCGATCAGCGCGTCCACATTTGCGACGGTTTCTCCGCCACGCTTGAGCGCCGACACCACAGCTGCCGCGTCCCAGGGTAGTTCCGGGCGGTGCAGGAAGACGGTGTGGTCGGCTTCGTCGAGCGAAGGCGCGATCTGTTGCGAATGCGCGCCGAGACGCATGGAATTGCTGCGCGGTTCCATCGCCACCAGGATCCGGGCGCTGCCGACGCGGGCGCGCAGGCCTTCCAGCGTGGTGCGAATCGCGGTGGGATGGTGGGCGAAGTCGTCGTACACGGTGACGCCGCGCGCCGTGCCGAGATTTTCCAGACGGCGCTTGACGCTGACAAAATCCGCCAGCGCAGGCGCGACAGCCGCAGGCGAAACACCCACCGCATGCGCCGCCGCCAACGCCGCCAAACCGTTCATCACATTGTGGCGGCCGAGCATGGACCAACGCACCGTCGCCACTTCCGACCCGTTGTACAGCACGACGAATTCGCTGCCATCGTCCTTGAGCAAACGCGCCTGCCACTCGGCCTCGGCGGCGCCTTCCATCGCAAAGCGCTCCACCGGCGACCAGCAGCCCATGGCCAACACTTCGCGCAAGGCTTCGTCCTCGCCATTGACGATCAGGCGGCCTTTTCCCGGCACGATGCGCACCAGGTGGTGGAACTGGCGCTGGATGGCGGCCAGGTCCGGGAAGATGTCGGCGTGGTCGTACTCGAGGTTGTTGAGGATCGCGACCGTGGGCCGGTAGTGCACGAACTTGCTGCGCTTGTCGAAGAAGGCGGTGTCGTACTCGTCGGCTTCAACGACAAATTCCTTGCCGCTTCCCAGGCGCGCGGACACGCCGAAATTCTCCGGCACGCCGCCGACCAGGAAGCCCGGATCACGACCTGCAGCTTCCAGAAGATAGGCAAGAATCGACGTGGTGGTGGTCTTGCCGTGCGTGCCAGCCACCGCCAGCGTGCAACGGCCCGGCAGCACGTGCTCGCGCAACCACTCGGCGCCCGAGGTGTAAGCCATGCCGCTATCAAGCACGTACTCGACCGCCGCATTGCCGCGCGACAGCGCATTGCCCACGACGACGACATCGGTATCTGCGGAAATCGCCTTCGGGTCGTAGCCCTGCGTCAGGGTGATGCCCAATTGCTCGAGCTGCGTGGACATGGGCGGATAGACGTTTTGGTCGCTGCCGTCCACCGCATGGCCCCGCTCGCGCGCAAGCGCGGCGACGCCGCCCATGAAGGTGCCGCAGATACCGAGGATATGCAGTTTCAAGGTGGCTGCTACTCAGCCGACGTCGGAGGTCGGCGCGATCGCCTCGATGATGCGCACGAACACTTCGTCCATGCCGCCTTCGCCATGCACGCAGACCAGCTTGCCCTGGTTGCGGTAGTAGTCCACCACCGGCGCGGTCTGTTCGGAATACACGTCCAGGCGCTTGCGCACCGCTTCGGGCGTGTCGTCGGCGCGGCCTTCGAGCTTGGCACGGCCGGACAGGCGATCGACCAGCAGGTCGGTGGCGACATCCAGTTGCACGGCGACATCGGCCGGTTGGCCGATCTTGGTCAGCAGCACATCCAGCGCGCGCGCCTGCACCAGGTTGCGCGGATAGCCGTCGAGGATGAAACCGTTGCCGGTATCGGACTTGAGCAGGCGCTCTTCCAGCATGCCCAGCACGATGTCGTCGGACACCAGCAGGCCGGCTTCCATCACCGCCTTGGCCTGCAATCCGAGCGCCGTGCCTGCCGCCACCGCCGCGCGCAAAAGCTCGCCGGTGGAGATGTGCGGAACCTGCAGGTGCTCGCGCAGCCGGGTGGCCTGTGTGCCCTTGCCCGAACCGGGCGCGCCGAGAAGAACCAGTCGCATTGCATTACCCCTGAAAACGAAGACGCACGGCGCTGTCTTCACCCCTGAAAGCCGTCTGTCTTGGCTATAGTGGGGCCGCCGACGGGCCGTGCGGAC
>CBHTVR010000068.1:0-9218 GCA_966096795.1 uncultured Gammaproteobacteria bacterium | reverse complement strand
GCCATCTGCCTGCAAGGGCATCGAAAGACCCGGCCGCGGCCGGGTTTTTTCGTTTTGGTCCGCGCAAACGGTTTTCAGCTGCGCCGGCGCAGCAAGGCCAGGGCGGGCGCGGCCACCAGCGGCAGCAAGACTGCCAGCAGCCAAGCCGATGCGGGCGGCGGCGCGAAGCCGAACCACGCGGCCGGCGATGGCGCCTGCGTCACCACGGTCAGCGTGCACAGCGCCATGCCTGCGACCCACCACAAGGCGCGGTTGGGCAGCTGCAGCCTCTGACGCAGGCCATCACCGGCGCGGTAGAGCAGGATCAAGCCAAGATTTCCCGCCACCAGGGCCGTGAACGCCAGCGCGGCCGCCTGCGGATGCGGCAAGCCCAGCAGGCGCAGCGCCCAGGTGTGGATGGCGACGACCAGAAGCAGCATCGCCAATCCCTGGGCCAGGCTCGCGGTCAATTCCTTCCAGCCGAACAGCCCTTCGGCAGCCGGGCGAGGTGGGCGCTGCATGAGGTCGGCGACGGGCGGCTCGCGCTCGAACACGATCGAGCAGGCCGGGTCGATGATCAGTTCCAGGAAAACCACGTGCACCGGCATCAGGATGAGCGGGCTGCCGGTGAGCAGGGGCAGCATGGCCAAGCCCGTGATCGGCACATGCACGGCGAGGATATAGCGCATTGCGCGCCGGATATTGTCGTAGATGGCGCGGCCCATGCGCAGGGCGCGCACGATGCTGGCGAAGTCGTCGTCGAGCAATACGATGTCGGCGGACTCGCGCGCCACGTCGGTGCCGCGGCCACCCATGGCAATACCCACATGCGCTGCCGCCAGCGCCGGTGCGTCATTGACGCCATCGCCGGTCATGCCGACGACTTCGCCGCGTGCGCGCAGGGCCTGCACCAGTCGCAGCTTCTGTTCCGGGCGAACGCGCGCGTATACCGAGCACCTGGCGATGGCAGCGACCAATGCGGTGTCATCGAGCGCATCGATGTCGCTACCGGTGAGCACGGTTCCTGCCGCCGGCAATCCGGCTTGGCCGGCGATGCTGCCGGCGGTGGCGGCGTGGTCTCCGGTCAGCATCAGCACGCGCACGCCGGCCGCCTGCGCTTCGGCGATGGCAGCGCCCGCGCTGGCGCGCAGCGGGTCGGCGAAGGCGACCAGGCCGAGCCAGGTCATGCCCGCGTCCTCCAACGCGTCAGGCATGGCCTGGCCCGATGCCAAGCGGGCGCTGGCGACACCGAGCACGCGCAGGCCTTTTGCGGCGAGTGCCTGCAACTGTTCGGAAACATGCGCGCGTGCTTTCGCATCGAGAGCGCAGAAGCCGGCGACGGTTTCCGGCGCGCCCTTGCAGGCCAGCCAGACGCCATCGCCACTCTGCCAGGCATGTGCCACGGCGGGGCGCTGCGAACTGAGTGGATATTCACGAAGCGCCGCGCCCGGCTCCGAGGCCTGCCCGCTTTCGGCCAGGCGCTGGCGTAATGCGCGATCCATGGGATCGAAGGAATCCGCGCGGCTGGCGGCGCTGGCTACGCGCAGTAATTGCAACCTTGCAGGCGATTCGGCAGCAGCCCCTTCGGATCCACCCGAGCCGGCAGGCACGAGCGCCGCCACGGCCATTCGGTTCTCCGTGAGGGTGCCGGTCTTGTCGCTGCACAACACGCTGATTGCGCCCAGGGTTTCGATCGCCGCGGCGCGCCGCACCAGCACCTTGTGCCGTGCCATGCGCCAGGCACCGAGCGCGAGAAACACGCTGAGCACCACCGGGAATTCCTCCGGAATGGTCGCCATCGCGAGGGTGATGCCCGCGAGCAGCGAGGCGAATGCATCGCCACGGACCACATAGTGCAGCCCGGCCAACAGGACCGACGCCAGGAAGCTCGCAATCGCGAAGATCATCACCACCCGGCGCATCTGCGCCTGCAGCGGAGTTGCCCCGGGCTGGATGGCATTGAGCGCCTTGCCGATGCGTCCCACGGCGGTGCGGGTGCCGGTGGCAACGATTTCGGCGCGTCCGTGGCCGCTGCTTACCAAAGTACTCGCGCGTATGAGGCTGTCATCACCCGCGCCCGGAGCGCGCGCCACGGGCGCCGATTCGCCCGTCAGCAGCGATTCGTCAAGCTGCAGGTGCTCGGATTCCAGAAGGCGGCCATCGGCCGGTACGCGGTCGCCCTCGGCCACCAGCACGATATCGCCGGGCACGATTGCTTCCGTTGCCAGGCGCCGGATTTCGCCGTCGCGCAACACCCGGGCCTGCGGGGTTCCGAGTTCGCGCAAGGCCTGCAAGGCCTGCTCGGAGCGCTGTTCCTGGCGCACGGTGATGGCGATGACCAGCAGCACCGATGCCGCCAGCAACAGCGCCTCGCCGGTATCGCCCAACACCAGGTACAGGCTGGCCGCCGCCAGCAGTAGGAGCAGCATCGGCTCGCGCAGCACGTTCGCGGCGATGCGCAGCAGGGAACGACGCTCCGGCTGCGGCAAGCGGTTGGGGCCCGCCAGGGCGAGGCGACGCTGGGCTTCGGCCTGGCTGAGGCCGCGATCAGGATCCGTTGGCGCGGCCGCCTCGCTCACGCAATGCGAAGGTCAACGACGTCGCGATATTCCGGCACCGCCGCATCCCAGCCGAGTTCGTGTTCGATGCGCCGGCGCAGGGCTTCGGCAGGGTCGGGTTCGCCGTGGGTGATGTAGACCTTGCGCGGTGGCTTGGGCGCGGAGCGCAACCAGGCGATGGTTTCATCGCCGTCCGCATGGGCAGAGGCGGCGGAGAGCTGCACGACTTCGGCGTTCACGGCGATTTCCTCGCCATAAATGCGGATGGATTTCGCGCCGGACGCCAACGCCGCGCCGCGGGTACCGCCGGCCTGGTAGCCCGACAGCACGATGGCATTGCGCGGATCCGGCGCGAAGGCCACCAGGTGGTGCAGCACGCGCCCACCAGTGGCCATGCCGCTGGCCGAGACGATGATCATCGGACCCTTGCGGCGGTTCAGCGCCTTGGACTCTTCGACCGTGCTGACGATATGGGTGATGTCGCGCATCGCGTCCAGCGCCGCCTGGTCGAGGCGATGCAGCGGGCGGTAGTCGCGATAGAGCTGGGTGACATCGCTGGCCATCGGGCTGTTGAGGTACACCGGCACCTTGGGAACACGACCTTGCCCCTGCAGTTGCGCGATCACGTGCAGGAGCAGCTGCGCGCGCCCGACCGCAAATGCCGGGATGACGACGACGCCGTTGCGGGCAAGCACGCGGTTCAGGGCGACGGCCAGTTCGTCTTCAAGCGGCGAGGGCGAATGTTGGCGATCGCCGTAGGTGGACTCGCAGACGATCCAGTCGCACTCGGGCGGTGGCATCGGTGCCAGCATTACCGGATCGGAAGGTCGGCCGAGGTCGCCGCTGAACAACACCCGCGAACCCTCGAACTGCGCGAACACCGCCGCCGCGCCGAGGATATGCCCCTGCTGCCGCAAGCGAATGCGCAGCCCGGGCACCGGCTCTATGTCCTGGTCGTAGTCGATGCCCTGCAGATGGCTGAGGCTGCGCAGCGCGTCGGCTTCGGTGTACAGCGGTTCGGCAGGATGATGCTTGGAGCTGCCTTTGCGCTCGGCAAATTCAGCTTCTTCTTCCTGCAGGCGACCGGAGTCGGGCAGCATGATCTTGCACAGGCTGCGGGTGGCATGCGTGCACCAGACCCGGCCACGAAAGCCTTCGCGCACCAGTCGCGGCAGGTAGCCGCTGTGGTCGAGATGGCCGTGGCTGAGCACCACCGCATCGATACTGGACGGCTGGACGGGAAACGGCGCCCAGTTGCGCTGGCGCAGGGTCTTGTAGCCCTGGAACAGGCCGCAGTCGATCAGCACACGCGCGCCGCCCGCCTGCAGCAGGTGGCGTGAACCGGTCACCGTGCCGTTGGCGCCGAGGAAATTCAGCTCGAAGGGCTGGCCGGTGCGGCTGCCGTCAGTGGCATTCACGTTCATGCTGTGACTCCTTTCGCATCCTGGTCCTCAGGATACGTTTGAATGGTCTGTAGAGGCGACCGAAACCGCCGTTGCGGCGCGCGGCCATGAGACACTGCGGCAATGGAAACGCCCGTCACCCTGGACCTGGCGCGACTGCGCCAAAGCTGCGCCCACTGCTCGCTGCAGCAGCTGTGCTTGCCTGCCGGCATCGGCGCGGGCGACCTGGCCCGACTGGATGACATCGTCCGCCGGCGCCGACCGGTGGAGCGCGGCGATCGCCTTTTCCGCGCGGGAGATCCCATGCAAGCGGTGTACGTCGCGCGCGACGGCGCCTTCAAGACCGTCAGCGTGAGCGAAGACGGCGAGGAACAGATCCTCGGCTTCCACCTGGCCGGCGAGTTGATCGGCCTGGATGCCTTGGGTGATGGCAAGCACCGCTGCGAAGCCATTGCGCTGACTACGGCCAATGTCTGCGAAGTGCCGTTCTCGGACCTCACTCATGTCGCCAGCCAGTTGCCCAGCTTGCAGCAGCAGTTGCTGCGCGTCATCGGCCATAGTCTGAATCGCGACACCGACCACCGCGAGATCCTGGTGCGGCGCCAGGCCAATGAACGCATCGCGCTGTTCCTGCACGGCTTGGCCGAACGCTATCGCCAGATCGGCTCGTCTGCGCAGAGTTTCAAATTGCCGATGAGCCGAGAAGACATTGCCCGCTTCCTCGGCCTGGCGCTGGAAACCGTGAGTCGCGGCTTCACCCGCCTGCAGGACGACGGAGTCATTGCCGTGCATGGGCGCCTGGTGGAGATCAGTCGTCCCGACGAGCTCGAGCGCATGGCGCATTCGCCGGAATCGGAGCCGGCGCCACGAGCGCAGCGTCGCAGCTAAAGCGCGCATGTCACACCGGCGTGGGCAGGCAGCCCAGCGCCGAAAGCACACCCGCCAGCGCCGGACTGCGCAGCAGCCAGGGCGAAGCGAGGGTCAGCAAGCCGGCCAGCAATACGAATGCCGCGGCGGCGCTGCGCCGCATCGGATCCTGCAGCCAGCGGCCAACACGGGCGCCTGACCAGCTCAAGGGCAGCATGACCACCAACGTGGCCAGGCCGAAGGCAGCCATCGTAAGCGCGCCATTCAACGCCCCGGCCTGCAGCCACGCGACCGCGAGCATGGTGGTACTCAAGCCGCAGGGCAGCCAGCCCCAGAGCATGCCGGCAGCGATGCGTTTGCCTGCGCTGTCGATCGGCAGCAGGCGCCGCTGCAGCGGCCGTAGCCATCCCGAGAATCCGGTGGCAGCGCGGTTGAGTGCGGGAAAGAATCCCGACAGCCGCAAGGCCGCAAGCACCAGCACCAAGCCCACCAGCATGCGCGCCGCCAGCGCGATCGATTCCATGCGCGCCCATTGCACGATGCCCTGGCCGAAGCCACCGGCGATCGCACCCGCCAGCACATAGCCGCCGACGCGCCCGAGATTGGTTTGCAGGGCGGTAGACCAGCCTGGTCGGGAAGACATCGCCTGGAATCCGGTGGCGATGCCGCCGCACATGGCGGCGCAGTGCGCACCCCCGAGCAAGCCGGTGATCGCGGCGGCGCCCAGCGTCAGCCAGTCAATCGGCATCGTTGGACTTGTTGCCCGGCGGGTCGATTTCACCGGACGTCGGTTCGCTTCGCAGCACGTCTATGGCGGGCGTGTCGAGGTCGTCGTATTGGCCGCTGCGTACCGCCCAGACAAAGGCCCAGATGGCAATTCCCAACAGCACCAGGCTGATCGGCACCAGTACCAGCAGGATGGCCATCTTCAGTCCTTGTTCCGGGAAAGGCGCAGGGCGTTCAGCGTCACCAGCAGCGAGGACGCGGCCATGCCCAGCGCTGCTTCCCAAGGCTTCAGGGTACCGCTTGCCGCGAGGGGAAGTGCGAGCAGGTTGTAGGCGATGGCCCAGGCCAGGTTTTGCCGGATGATGCGGCGCGTGCGCCGCGCCAGCGCCAGTGCTTGCGGGATGCGCAACAAGGAGGGGCTGGTAAGCACGATGTCGGCGGCACGTTGCGCCAGCGTGGCACCCTCGGCGATCGCCAGCGAGACATCGGCACCGGCCAGCACGGGCGCATCGTTGACACCATCGCCGACCATCGCCACCACTTCGCCGCGCCCCTGCAATTGGCGGATCCGCGCCAGCTTGTCTTCAGGGGTTTGCCGGGAAAACGTTTCAACGATGCCCAGCTCGGCGGCCAGCGATGACACCGCCGCGGCGGAGTCGCCGCTGCACAGCTCGATGGCGCAGCCCTCGTGCTTGAGCAGGCCCACGGCTTCGTCGGCATCGGCTCGGGTCCGTTCGCGCAGGCAGAAACTGGCCAGGCAGCAATGGCCGTCACCCAGCCAAAGGCGATCGTCATTGCCGCCATCACCGGCGAATTCGGCGCGACCGATGCGCCAGGCGCGCCCGCCGATATCGCCTTCGATGCCGGCGCCGGGCACTTGCCGACGCCGGGAAACCGCCAGCCCCACATCGTGTTCGCGAAAGGCGCTGGCAATCGGGTGGCGGCTGTCCCGCTCCAGCGCCGCCGCGACCTGCAACAGGTACTTGGGATCTTCCATCGCGCACAGCGACATCGAGGCGAGGCTGCGGCCGGGCTGGGTCAAGGTTCCGGTCTTGTCGAAAACCATGCGCCTGGCGCGGGCCAGCGTGGCCAATGCATCGGGCGAAACCACCAGCACGCCCATCGCCGCCAGTCGGCCGTGTGCGGCGGTCAGCGCGGCCGGTATCGCCAGCGACAGCGCGCAAGGGCAACTGACCACGAGCACGGCGAGCGTGACTTCGATCGCTCGCGTCGGGTCGTGCTGTCGCCACCAGGCATACACCAGCGCCGCGCAGACGATCATCACCACGACGAAGGCGGCGGCAATGCGGTCGGCCAGTCGCGACAAGGCTGGTCGCGCGGCCTGTGCCTGTTCCACCAGACGGGTGAGTTCGGACATCCGGGTGCGACTGCCGGTACGCAGCACGCGCAAGCGTGCAGCCTGTTCCAGGCACAAGCTGCCAGCCAGTGCGGTTTCGCCGGGGGCGCGGCGCACCGGTCGGGATTCGCCGGTGAGCAGCGACTCGTCCAGCGCTGCCTCGGCATCGAGGACGATGGCATCGGCGGGCAGGTTCTCGCCAACGGCCACGCGCACCACATCGCCCTCGCGCAGCTGCGCCAGAGCCACGTCCTCGCGACCGCCGTCGGCCGTCTCCCGCCGCGCCAGGGCGGGGCGCGCGCGCGCCAGGGCATCAACCTGGGCGCTGGCGCGGCTGCGGGCGCGCTGTTCCAGCATGCGCGCGAGCAGCAACAGGAACACGAACATCACCGCTGCATCGAACCAGACCTGGCTGCCGCCGCGCAGGGTCTCGTACAGGCTGGTGAAGTAGGCCAGCAGGGTGGAGCCGGCGACGAGCGTATCCATGCCCAGTCGGCGAGCGCGCAGTTCGCGCAGCATGCCCTGCAGGAAGGGCCAGCCCGAGTAGAACACCACTGGCGTGGCCACCAGGAAGGTGATCCAGCGGAAGAAATCGCGCGTGGCCAGGGACATTTCGCCGCGCGAATCCAGATACAGGGCCTCGGCGAACATCATGGCCTGCATGGCACCCAGGCCCGCCACGCCCAGGCGCAACAACCATTGTTGGCGTTCCTTGCGCAATGCCTGTTCGCGTGCTTCGCCGGAGGCAAGCCAAGGCCGATAGCCAAGGCGATCGAGCAGGCTCATCAGCGCCGACAACTTCGTGCGCGTTGGATCCCAGCGCACGATGACTCGCCCGGTGACGGCATTGGCGCTGGCATCGAGCACACCGTTCTGTTGGCGCAGCGCGCGATCAATCAGCCACGCGCAAGCAGAACAGCGCATGCCCTGGGTCAGCACCGTGATCTCGATGCTGCCTTCACTTCGGCGCGCATGCTCGGCCAGCACGCTGTCGCGGTCCCAGGCAGCGAAGTCTTCGGGTTCGGCCGGCACGCGGTTGCCGCCGATTTCGCTGAGCCGATAGAAATCAGCGAGCGAGGCTTGCGCAATCCAGTCAGCAGCGGCAGCGCAGCCGGTGCAGCAGAACTGCTGCTCCACGCCGGAAATCTTGCCAGGCACGCCCGGTCCGGCGAGCGCTTCACCGCAATGGAAGCAGACCGAATCCACCGCGCGGTCCATGGCCGCTAGTTCGCCGGCAGGGCCGGTCCCAGTCGTGCCGCGCCGGTGCGCGCCGTGAGCCGCCCGACCAGGCGCCACTCGCCATCGGCCGGCGCCAGCCGCAACAGCCAATCGTGCGCGCGGGAAAGTTCAATGCTTGCGCCCCAGCCGTTGGCGTTTGGCTGCAACTCGAGCGATTGGTCCTGGCTGGAATCTGTAGGATGGCGCAGGCTCAAGCGCAGGGAGCGATTTCGCGGCAGGGCACCACTGACCGGTAGCAATTCGACGCGCCCGGCCTGCACCTGCAACAGCGCGGCCAAGTCCATTGAACCGGCGCGCTCATCGGGGGCCAGTTCGCTGGTCTGCGCCTGGGCGCGATGCTGCACCTGGTCGTCCACTTCGTCGGCACCACCGGAGCGAATCGCGGTGGCGACCAACATCAATCCGGTGATGACCGAAGCCAGCGGCAGGCCGACCATCAGCCAAACCATCGGCTCGCGCCAGGCGGGACGCGGGGCAGGGTTGGACAAGCTCATTGCAGGGGCCCGAAGAAACTGGATTCGACTTCCTTGTGCACTTTCGAATCGATGTTGCGCACTTCGAACTCGACTTCGTGCTTGCCATGGGTGCCGGCCGGCGCCGACAGCAACAGCGGTATCTCGATCACTTCCTCGGCACCGGCGGAAACCGTGCGCTCGCCACCTGACAGTTCGATGCCGTCTTCCGATTCCATGCTGATGCGGTACTGCTGCGGCTCTACGGTCTTGTTCACCAGCTTGAGCGTGTAGCCGTTCTCGATGCGGCCATCGGCGCGCTCCTGGTAGAGCGCGTTCCTGTCGCGCAGGATCTCGGCGATCAGCGGGCTACGGTGGCTCACGCCCCAAGCCCAGCCGACGCACAGGCCCAGCAACAGCAGGCCGTAGACGATGATGCGCGGGCGCAGGATGCGCGTGGGTTTGCCGTCAATCGCATTCTGGGTGGTGTTGCGGATCAGCCCGCGCGGGTAGCCCATCTTGTCCATCACTTCGTCGCAGGCGTCGATACAGGCACCGCAGGCGATGCACTCGTATTGCAAGCCGTTGCGGATGTCGATGCCGGTCGGGCAGACCTGCACGCAGATGGTGCAGTCGA
>CBHTVR010000067.1:0-9460 GCA_966096795.1 uncultured Gammaproteobacteria bacterium | reverse complement strand
CCGCCTTCTTGTCGTCCTTGCCGACCGGGTTGCCTTCGGCGTCGAGCTCGACGAAGTCGTCGTCACGCGAAGCAGCCTGCGGGGCGGCAGCCTTGCCTTCCAGCACGGAGTCAGCGGCGGCGCGCACATACAGCTGCACAGCGCGGATGGCGTCGTCGTTGCCGGGGATCGGGTAGTCGACCAGGTTCGGGTCGTAGTTGGTATCAACCACCGCGATGACCGGAATGCCCAGGGTCTTGGCTTCCTGCACGGCGATGTTCTCGTGGCCGATATCAATCACGAACAGCGCGTCGGGCAGACGGTTCATTTCCTTGATGCCGCCCAGCGAGGCCAGCAGCTTGTCGCGCTCGCGGCGCAGGCCCAGCACTTCGTGCTTGACCATCTTCTGGAAGGTGCCGTCGGTTTCAGCGGCCTCGAGTTCCTTCAGGCGCGCAACCGAAGCCTTCACGGTGCGGAAGTTGGTCAGGGTGCCGCCCAGCCAGCGCATGCTCATGTAGGGCATGCCGCAACGCTCGGCTTCTTCCTTGATGGAGTCGCGGGCCGAACGCTTGGTGCCGACGAACAGGATGGTGCCGCGCTTCTGGGCCAGGCCCGACACGAAGTTCATCGCGTCCTGGAACAGGGGCAGGGTCTTTTCGAGGTTGATGATGTGGATCTTGCCGCGGGCGCCGAAGATGTACGGGCCCATCTTGGGATTCCAGTAGCGCGTCTGGTGGCCGAAATGCACGCCGGCTTCCAGCATCTGGCGCATGGTGACTTGGGTCATGTGACTTCCTTGAACGATAGGGAGCCGCGCCACATATTCATGGGGACGACGAACTCCGGGGTTGGGCTTCCACCGGGCCTCCGCCTCGAACCTTCACCTTGCGGTTTAGGCACCCCGGGGCGGGGTTTGACCCGATGTGTGTATTCGCCGATGACGCTCGGCGTGGGCGGTACAACCGGCAAAGTATACCGGGCTGGCCTAAACCCTTGCAACTGTTGGATAATTCCCTCTATGAACGTGACCATCAAAACCCCTGCCGACATCGAGAAGATGCGGGTCGCCGGCCGCCTGGCTGCCGAAGTCCTGCAGGTGGTGGCCCCGCACGTGAAAGCCGGGGTCAGCACGGCCTACCTGGACCGGATCTGCCACGACCATATCGTCAACGTGCAGAAGGCCATTCCGGCCAATGTTGGCTACAAGGGCTTCCCGGCCACGGTCTGCACCTCGGTGAACAACGTGATCTGCCACGGCATCCCGTCCGAGGCCAAGATCCTGAAGGACGGCGACATCATCAATATTGATGTCACGGTCATCAAGGACGGCTTCCACGGCGACACCAGCCGCATGTACATCGTCGGCACCCCGTCGGTGAAGGCCAAGCGCCTGGTGGACGTGACCCGCGAGGCCATGTTCCAGGCCATCCGCATCGTCCGCCCGGGCGCGACCCTGGGCGACATCGGCCACGCCATCCAGAAGCATGTGGAAGCTGAACGCTTTTCCGTGGTGCGCGAGTACTGCGGCCATGGCATCGGCCGGATCTACCACGAAGACCCGCAAGTTCTGCACTACGGCCAGCCCGGCACCGGCTTGCGCCTGGAGAAGGGCATGGTCTTCACGATCGAGCCGATGGTGAACGAGGGCCAGCGCCAGACCCGCCTGATGCCCGACGGCTGGACGGTGGTGACCAAGGACCGTTCGCTGTCCGCCCAGTGGGAGCACACCGTCGCGGTGACCGAAAACGGAGTCGAGATCATGACCCGCCTGCCGGGCGACGATAACGATCTGTGACTGCCCCCGCGCCCGCGCCGCCCTTGGCCGCGCGCCTGGCGCAGGCGAGTGATGACGCGGACTGGCGCGATGCCGCCCGCGCGGCCCTGGGTGAACACCGCGACGTACTGACTACCGCCTTCACCGCCGGCGAAGCGGTCGAGCGCCTGATCGGCAAACGCTGCGCCCTGATTGATACGCTGGTGCAGCAGGCCTGGCTGCGTTGCGTGGACGCGTCCGCGGCGATGACCCTGCTCGCGACCGGCGGCTATGGCCGCGGCGAGCTTTATCCCTTCTCCGACATAGACCTGCTGGTGCTGGCCGAGCCGCGCGTGCAGCGCAAGCACGAGCCGCAGATGGCGCGCTTCTTCGCCCTGCTGTGGGACGCGGGCCTGGCCAGCAGCCATGCCGTGCGGTCGGTGGAAGAGTGCGTGCACGCGGCGCGTGACGACATCGCCACGCTGACCTCGCTGATGGAGCTGCGCACGCTGGCCGGCGACGACGCGGCGCGCGTCGCGCTGGTGAAGGCGCTGTCGCCGAAAAAACTCTGGCCGCCGAACAAATATTTCGAGGCCAAGCGCGAGGAACAACGCGCTCGCCACGCCCGCTACAACGACACCGCCGACAACCTCGAGCCCAACCTGAAGGAAGGCCCGGGCGGCCTGCGCGACCTGCACACCGTGACCTGGATGGGCATGCGCCTGTATGGCGTGCCGGGCTTGCGCTCGCTGGTGCCGCTGGGCCTGCTGGGCGAAGTGGAGTGCGCCTCGCTGGAACAGAAGTGGGCCGAGCTGGCGCATTTGCGCTTCGGCCTGCACCTGGTGGCCGGGCGGCGCGAGGAGCGCCTGCTGTTCGACCACCAGAAGAATCTCGCAGCATTGATGGGTCTGAAGGACGAGGAGGGCAACCTCGCCGTCGAGCAGATGATGCAGGTGTTCTTCCGCGCCGCCTCGACCATGATGCGCATCAACGACCGGCTGTTGCAGCGCTTTGAGGAACAGTTGGCCGGAGCCACCGCCGCCGAGCCGGTGCAGCCGGGCTTCGAGTTGCGCCACGGTTATCTGGCCATGCCGCAGGCCATTCGCCTGGGTCGCGGCATGGGCGAGATTCTTGAACTGTTTGCCGTGTGGTCGCGATTGGACAAGGCGCGTGGCCTGCATTCGGAAACGGCGCGTGCCTTGGCCGAGTCGTTGCCGTCCATCAAGCCTTACGCGGAAGAAAGCGAAGCGGTGCGGGCGCGCTTTATCGAATTGCTGGCGCAGCCCAATGCGGTGCTTATGCTCAAGCGCATGGCGCGGCTGGGCGTGCTGGGTCGCTACCTGCCGGAGTTCGGCAAAGTGGCCGGGCGCATGCAGTACGACCTGTTCCATGTCTACACCGTGGACCAGCACACGCTGACGGTGCTGGACCTGCTGCAGGAGTTCCTGCGCGGCCAGCCGGTGGCGAATTTCTCGATGACGGCCGATGTGGTGCCGCGCCTGCGCAAACCTTTCTTGCTGCTGGTGGCGGGGCTGTTCCACGACATCGCCAAGGGCAGGCGCGGCGATCATTCGGTATTGGGCGCCGACGATGTGCGCGCGTTTGCGGAAGCGCATGGCCTGCCCAGCGCCGACGTCGAGCTGCTGGTCTGGCTGGTGCGCAATCATCTGGAGATGTCCGTCACGGCCCAGCGCCAGGACATTTCCGATCCGGCGGTGGTGTCGCGCTTCGCCGAGAAGGTCGCCGACCGTGAACACCTGGATTACCTGTACCTGCTGACCTGCGCCGATATCGCCGGCACCAGCCCGAAGTTGTGGAATGGCTGGAAAGACCGCTTGTTGGCGGACCTGCACACCGCCACGCGCTACGCGCTTCGCCGCGGCCTGGAACACGCCTTGAACGCCCAGGACATCAGCGCCGACACCGGCAATATGGCGCTGGCGAAACTGCTTGACGCCGGCTTCGACGAAGCCGCCATCGAAGACTTGTGGAAGACCTTCCCTGACGAAGCCTTCCTGCGCTACCGGCCGGACCAGCTGGTGTGGCAGACGCATGGCCTGCTGGCGCAGAAACACCAGGCATCGCAGGTGCTGGTACGTGCACAGGACACGCCCGGTGGTTTCGAAGTGTTCGTGCGCACGCCCGATCGCGATGGCCTGTTCGCGGCCCTGGTGGCCACGCTCGATCGCCTGGGGCTGAGCGTGCTGGGCGCGCGCGTGATGAATTCGACCGACGACCATGCGCTGGACAATTTCGAGGTGCTGTCCGGCACGCAGGCACCGGAGCCGCAGCGCATCGTGGACACCTTGCAAGCGGCGCTGCGCGACCCGGACGCGGTGCGCCCGGCCCGCCGCGCCATGCCGCGCCACCTGCGCCATTTCCGCGTGCCCACGCGCCTGGACTTCGACCGCCTCGACGCCCAGCGCACGCGCCTGAGCCTGGTGGCCACCGATCGCCCCGGCCTGCTGGCCGATGTGGCACAGGTGCTTCGCAGCCAGCGCCTGCGCGTGCATGATGCCCGCATCGCCACCTTCGGCGAACGGGTGGAAGACATCTTCCTGATCAGCGACCAGCATGACCGCTCGCTGCCCGAGGACCACATAGAAACTTTGCGCACGGCGCTGGTCGCCTGCCTGGAAGGAGAAGCGGCAAATGAGTCAAGGCAATCCAGCCGATAAGGCAGCACTGAAGTCGGCGATCGAGTCGGCCTTCGAACGGCGCGGCAGCCTGACCGCCGCCGAGATCGACAGCGAAGTGCGCCCGCAGGTGGAGCAGGCCATCGCCCTGCTCGAGTCCGGCGAAGCGCGCGTGGCCGAGCCGGTGGACGGCGGCTGGCAGGTGAATGAGTGGCTGAAGAAGGCCGTGCTGCTGTACTTCCGCTGCAACGACATGCGCCTGGTGCCGGCGGCTTCGCCTGGCCCGTATTGGGACAAAGTGCCAACGCGCTTCGAGGGATTCGATGCGAGTGGATTCCGCGACCTGGGCGCGCGCGTGGTGCCGGGCGCGGTGGTGCGCCGCGGCGCTTACCTGGGCAAGGACGTAGTGCTGATGCCCAGCTTCGTGAATATCGGCGCCCATGTCGGTGCGGCGACGATGGTGGATACCTGGGCGACGGTGGGCTCCTGTGCGCAGATCGGCGCGCGTTGCCATTTGTCCGGCGGCGTAGGCATTGGCGGCGTGCTCGAACCGCTGCAGGCGGCGCCCACCATTATCGAAGACGACTGCTTTGTCGGCGCGCGTTCGGAAGTGGTGGAAGGCGTCATCGTCGAGAAGGGCAGCGTGATCGGCATGGGCGTGTTCCTGGGCCAGAGCACGCGCATCTACAACCGCTCCACCGGCGAGGTCAGCTACGGCCGCGTGCCGGCGGGCAGCGTGGTGGTGTCGGGTTCGCTGCCGGCGGCCGATGGCAGCCACTCGCTGTATTGCGCGGTGATCGTCAAGCAGGTGGACGAGCGCACGCGGTCCAAGACGTCGGTGAACGAACTGCTGCGGGGAACTGCCGAGTGAAGACTTCCATGAACCTGTTGCGATCGCTGGCCCTGGCCACGCTTTCCCTGCTGTCTGTGCCGGCGATGGCCCAGGTGGACCTCGCGCCTTTCCTCAAGGAATTCGACTTCGAGGACATCAAGCTCTCCCCGACGGGCGAGTACTACGCGGCCACGGTGCCCTTCGGCGACCGCACGGCCCTGGTGGTGATGCGCCGCGATGGCAATTCGCCGCTGAGCCGCTTCTCGCTGGGCAAGAACAGCCATGTCCAGAGTTTCCGCTGGGTGAACGACACCCGGTTGGTGCTGTCGGTGGCCGAGAAATTCGGCCAGCTCGACCAGCCGCAGAGCACGGGCGAGCTGTATGCGGTGGACGCCGATGGCAGCAAGCCGGAGCTGCTGGTCGGTTTCCGGGTCAGCAACGACTCCAGCTCGCGCATCGGCGGCAAGAAGGCGGAGGCGGTTGCTGCCTCGATGATTGACACGCTGCCCGGCGATGATCGCAATGTGCTTATCGCGGTCGCGCCCTTCAGTCGCGAGCCGATGACGCGCGTGGAGAAACTCGATGTCTATACCGGTCGGCGCACCGGCGTGGCCCGTGTGGACATTCCGCGTGCGAGCTTTACCACCGATAACGCCGGCGTGGTGCGTTTCGCCCTGGCCGCGCAGACCGACAACCAGAGCCGCCTGCTGCATCGCGCTGGCCCGGATGCCGAATGGACCGTCGTGAACGATGAGGCCACGAGCAAGCATGCCGAAGGCGTGCTGGGCTTCGCACCCGACAATCGCACTGCCTATCTGCAAGTGGAACAGGCCAAGGGCCCGGACGCTGTGGTGGCCTACGACACGGTGTCCGGCGAGCGCAAGACCCTGCTGCAGGATGATGTCGTCAATCCCTCTGGCGTTATCCATGGCCTGCAACCACCGAACGCCCCCGTCGGCATCATCTACATCGACGGTTCGGTGCGCAGCCGCTTTATTGATCCGGCGTCGGCGGACGCCAGGTTGAACGCCATGTTGCAGGGCGCGTTTCCCGGGCGTGGCGTGGTGATTACCTCGACGACCCGCGACGGCAATCTCGCCCTGGTGCAGGTGACGGACCCGACCAGCGTCGGCGATTTCTACCTGTTCGACGTCAAGAACAAGCGCGCCACCTACCTGGCCAGCCGTACCCGCATCTTCGACCCGAAGCTGGTGGGCGCGGTGAAGCCGGTGACCATCACCTCGCGCGATGGCCTGGCGCTGCATGGCTTCCTGACCCTGCCGCCCGGCTCCAACGGCAAACACCTGCCGGCGGTGGTGATGCCGCATGGTGGCCCCTTCGGCATCTATGACGGCCCCTGGTTCAACCCCGAGGCGCAGATGCTCGCGTACGCCGGCTACGCCGTGCTGCAGGTGAATTTCCGCGGCTCGGGCAATTACGGCCGCGCCTTCATGCACGCGGGCGCCCGGCAATGGGGCGCAAAGATGCAGGACGACGTGACCGACGCAACCCGCTGGCTGGTGAGCGAAGGCATCGCCGAGGGCAATCGCATCTGCATCCACGGCGCCAGCTACGGCGCCTATGCGGCCTTGATGGGCGCCGCGGCGGAGCCCACGTTGTATCGCTGCGCGTCCGGCTATGTCGGCGTGTATGACCTGCCGATGCTGGTGGAGGATGAAGGCAAGTCCGGCCGCCGACTGCGCACCTGGGTGGACGAGTGGATCGGCAGTGACAAGGCGCAGTTGAGCGCGGTGTCGCCGAACCTTATCGCCGAACGCATCAAGGTGCCGGTGTTCCTGGCCGCCGGTGGCGAAGACAAGACCGCCGACATCGAACACACCCGGCGCATGGAAGCCGCGCTGAAAAAGGCCGGTGCATCGGTGCAGGCCCTGTACAAGCCGACCGAAGGCCACGGCTTTTACACCGAGGAAAACCGCCGCGACTACTACACGCGCCTGCTGGCTTTCCTGGCGGCGAACATCGGCGGGAAGACGGCGAAGTGACGCAGCTATTCGGCCTGGACAACTGCGACACCTGCAAGAAGGCGCGCAACTGGCTTGCGCGCGCGGGTGTGGCGCACGAGTTCGTGGACTACCGCGTGAACCGCGTGGCGCCCGATGTGCTGAAGGCCTGGGCCAAGCAGCTCGGTGGTTGGGACAAGCTGATCAACAAGGCTTCCACCACCTGGCGCTCGCTGCCCGATGCCCGCAAGACGCCGGGCTCGGATCCGGAGTGGACCTTGCTGATCAAGGAATACCCGGCGCTGGTGAAGCGGCCCGTGGTGGTGCTGGACGATGGCGCGGTGAGCGTGGGCTTCACCGATAACGGCTTCAAGGCATTGTTTGGCGTGAAGCCAGGGGCGAAGGCATGAGCGAGGTGCTGGCGCTGACGAAGGACCTGATATCGCGCGTGTCGGTAACGCCGGACGATGCAGGTTGCCAGGAGGTGATTGCAGCGCGCTTGCAGGCGGCGGGTTTCAGCATCGAACACCTGCCTTTCGGGCCGGTGAAGAATCTTTGGGCCGCGCATGGCAGCGGTTCGCCGGTGCTGGTGTTCCTGGGCCATACCGATGTGGTGCCCAGTGGCCCGGTGCAGGACTGGGCCAGCGATCCTTTCGTGCCGAGCATTCGCGACGGCTATCTGTACGGGCGCGGCGCCGCCGACATGAAGGGTAGCGTTGCCGCCTTCGTGCTGGCAGCAGAAGAATTCGTACGCCTGCATCCGAATCACGCGGGCACGGTGGCCGTGCTGCTGACCTCGGATGAAGAGGGCGACGCGGTGGACGGCGTGCGCAAAGTCGCCGAGCAGTTCAAAGCAACCGGCCGGCGCATCGATTACTGTCTGACGGGCGAGCCTTCATCGAAGGAAAAGCTCGGCGACCTGCTGCGCGTCGGCCGCCGCGGCACGCTGTCCGGCACGCTGACGGTGCGCGGCATCCAGGGCCATGTGGCCTATCCGGAGAAGGCGCGCAATCCCATCCACCAGGCGATGGCACCCTTGGCCGAGCTCTGCGCCCGCACCTGGGACGAAGGATTCCCGCGCGAAGGCGAGCGCTTGTTCCCGCCTTCGAGCTTCCAGATTTCCAATATCCATTCCGGCACCGGCGCGAACAATGTCATTCCGGGCAGCTGCGAGGTGGTGTTCAACTTCCGCTTCAATCCGGGCTGGCAGGCGGCGCAGCTGGAAGCCGAAGTGCATCGCGTGCTCGATGCGCATGGCCTGGAGTATTCCATCGCCTGGCATCGCGGCGGCGAGCCTTTCCTCACCGGCGAAGGTCGCCTGCGACAGGTCGCCCGCGAGGTGCTGATCACGCGCTGCGGCGTGGTGCCCGACGAGAACACCGGTGGTGGCACCTCCGATGCGCGCTTTATTGCGCCACTCGGCGCCGAAGTCGTGGAGATGGGGCCGGTGAACGCCAGCATCCACAAGCTCGATGAACGCGTGTCGCTGGATGAGCTCGAACGCCTGCCCGCAATCTTTCGCGAGATCGCCGAAAAACTTCTGCTGACGGAGAACTGAGATGAGCCCGCGCCTGTTCCTGCTCGCCGCAAGCCTTGCCCTCGCGCCCCTGGCGCAGGCCGCCGATAGCTACCAGCGCGAGGCGCTGCCGCTGCGCCCCGCGCACACTTTTTCCATCGTCGCCTTCGACCCGGCCACCGGCCAGCTCGGCGCGGCGGTGCAGTCGCACTGGTTCTCGGTGGGCGGCAGCGTGATCTGGGCCGAGCCGGGCGTGGGTGCGGTGGCCACGCAGAGCTTTATCGAAGTCAGCTACGGCCCCAACGGCCTGGCGGCGATGCGCGATGGCGCCAGCGCGCCGGAGGCATTGAAGTCGCTGCTGGCCAAGGACGATCACACCAATGTCCGCCAGGTCGGCATGGTGGACGCGCAGGGTCGCGTCGCCGTGCACACCGGCGACAAGGCCATTGACGCGCATTGCGAGATCGCCGGCGAGCACTTCACCGTGCAGGCCAACATGATGGCCAACCCGACTATTTGCCCCGCCATGAAGACGGCCTTCGAAGCGGCCAAGGGCGACCTGGCCGAACGCATGATGGCCGCGCTGGAAGCGGCGCAGGTGGCCGGCGGCGATGTGCGCGGCAAGCAGTCCGCGGCGATCCTGGTGGTGGGCGGCGAGAAGGGCGTTCCCACCTGGAAGGGCAAGATCTTCGACCTGCGCGTGGAAGACAGCCGCGAGCCCATCATCGAACTGCGTCGCCTGCTGGGCGTGGCCCGCACCTACCGCAAGATGACCGAGGGCGA
>CBHTVR010000066.1:0-9574 GCA_966096795.1 uncultured Gammaproteobacteria bacterium | reverse complement strand
TTCGAAGCCCTATGTACCTAACTGCAGGGTGTCCACTTTTGCGTAGGAACTCTCCGCGGCGTCCTGTCACCCAGTTTGCAGTGGCAAACTGGGCGCCAGCCCACCGCGCACCTCAACTCGATCGTTGGGTCCAATGGTCAAACATTTCCTAATATCAATTTCCCTACTGCTCTTGGGCGGCTGTGCCACAGACAGGGGACCTGCTGCACTTACAGCGCAATTTGGCCCCCAGTCCATATTGGTTCTCGCGAAAGACCTCCCGCAATTTCCAAGCAACGGATTCTACTTAGACGTGCCCGGCTACACGTTTGTCGCGGGAAGAATGTACTTTGGGGCGGGACGTCAGCGAATTGGATATGCATGCCCAGGCGAATGGAAATGGCGCTATCTAACAGATTACGTGCCGTCCGTGGAATACGATTTTCAGGGCGGTAGAAAATATGAGCTCTACTGCCAAGACGGGTATCCACACATTCGATTACTTGGAGCTAGCGATTAGTTTCTCTGCGCCAAGCTGCATGAGCCATAACACCTCATTGAAGGTGACGCGACGGCCAGTCCCCCGCGCCGCTCGACTTACTAGTTGGCCGCGAATGCTGAAGCGTCAAATCCTTCTGACAATCGCGACAGTTTTAGCCCTAGGCTGTTCGACCGAAGGCTCGCAACCTCGGTTAGTCCAACCGAGGATGACAACCATCGCAGATCTTCTAAGGGACCCAGTGGCGAGCGACGGCGAGCTGGTGACAATCAGAGGTCCCGCCATCGGCATGTTCGAGGTGAGCTATATCTGCGACACTCTGGAAGACGTTGAAGGCGGTTCGCGCAACTGTCTTTGGATCGATCCAGGCGAGCTTTCTATGTCTGATTATCATCAGAAGGTGGTTGATCTGGTTGGTCGATTTGACCGGCTCCATACCGGACACATGGGCGCCTATGCAGGATCCATCCATGGGATATCAGTGTCTGTTATCGGCGCGCATTCCTTGGGGGTGCCGCCACCCATTGAGAGGCCGAATTGATGATCGGCCTGTGGGATTCCAGATTGGTGTCTAACGCCTGATTCGAAACCATGCGTTCGCCTGCCACCCAGTTTTCGGTGGCACGCGGGGCGCCAGTCCACCACACACCTCAACTTGATCGCCGGACACCATGAAAAACGCCTTCGCCGCACTCCTTTTGCTCCTGGTTTCGAGCCCTCTACATGCCCAGCGCATGAATTCGCTCAGGCCGCCTCCGGCGGGCTATACCTGGTTCACGCCAAGCAACGCCGGGGCTGCGGTTCTAAGGCCCGATGGTTGGTTTACCAAATCCGAGTCGAAGAATGACACTGACTCGTTGTTCGTATCCAAGGAAGACATCGACGCTGCAGGAGAATTTCGCACCGGTCTTTCGCTGAATTTTGTTCATGGTGTGAAGGCAAAAACCGGACTATCCCCGGCCCAATACGCCTATACGTTTCTCTCAAAGGCGCTTGATGGAAATGAAGAGCTCAAAGCTTTTGGCGGGCCATCCGATGGCATGGTAAGTATTGGCCTGAGGATCAGGAACAAGCGCCTGGGAAAGGTCATTCACTATTACCTGGTCGCAAATGATGCCGGTGACACGCTTCATATTTTCATGTACGAGGCACCAGCTGAAGAATGGGAGGCAGCGTGGAAGACTGGCGAACCGATTTTCCGCAATCTTGTGCTGGTATTCCCCAAGCTGCGACCATGAGGCTCATGTATTCATTTCTGTTGACGCGAATCGTCGTACCTCAAGTCGGTCGCTAGGCACCTATGAGTAGTACCTCGCAGACAACGGTCCGACTCGCACACGCTGGCGATGCCGAAGTGCTTTCGGATCTGTTCGGCCAGCTCGGCTTTCCATCCTCACCGCAGGAGGTCGCCAAGCGCCTCGGATCCGCAGCAGATCTCGCGCTCGTCGCGGTCGTTGAAGGATGCGTGCGGGGTGTCGTTACCCTAAACGTCATGCCTGTCCTGCACCGCCCCACCCCGGTCGGCCGTATTTCGGCGCTCGTTGTCGCGCAGGGCCATCGTGGCCTGGGACTCGGCCGCGCTCTCGTTGCGGCAGCGGAATCGGAACTTGCTTCGCGCGGCTGCGGCCTGGTCGAGGTCACCAGCAATCTCCGCCTGGAACAGGCCCATGCGTTCTACGAGGCGGCCGGATATGAGGCAACCAGCTACCGGTTCAAGAAAGATATCGGCGCGGCGTAACTCAGGCGGTAGCCACCGGGGGCTCATGCGCCGATCTTCAGGCGGAGTGCTTCCAGAAGGCCCAGTCCCTCTTGCCGGGTTTGCCAATATGTTCGTACTCAATGCGGATTTGCGGCGGCATCACGTCCAGCGCTTGTCGGTCGGGACCAGGGGGTTCTTCATGGATGGGCGCCATCGCGTCGCCACTTGCCACTCAATTCAAGCGTTAGGCGTCTGGCATTAGTATGTCGAGAATCTCCCAATCCTCCGCTGGCAGGCCGCTGGTATCGCCTGCTTCACTTCGAGCGGCGAGCGGATACTTGGCTTTTCGGACACAATCAAGGACTGTCTCTTGGGTACTTTCGGCATCGCGATTGTAATCATCACAGTGGCGCTGGGCTTGGCGGCGCTTGCTGGACTGATCCAGATTCCTGGTTCGACGGCCAAGTTTTTCGCTTCGCGAGTCAGTCGGACCATCGGCGGGATTGCCTTGAGCAATAGCGGAAGTCCCTTGAACTCCATACAGGTGCACGCGCTGGGCCCGGCGGATCCGCCCGAATGGGTGGGGCTGACGATTCAAACTGGCAATATCGGGACCGGGCGCCCCACGGCAGCAGTTACCCTGAGCATTGCCGAGGCAACACAGCTTTCCGAACTGCTTGCCGAGGCCACAAAGCGCCCTGATCCATCTGTTTAGACCGAGCCAAAGTGGAGGAAATGAATGAAGCTTTTCGCCATCGCCCTGCTACTTGCCGCCACCGTTTGCCAAGACAGCTTCGCCGCGGAGACTGCGCCCGCCCCTTCGCTGCTCGGAAGCTGGGCCGTCGATACATCGCGCTTGCCGATGGCGCCTGCGGCCAGGCCCAAGAGCGTCACCATCCGCTTCTCCAGCGAAGGCGCCGACCGCCTCAGGACACAGGTGGAGGTGGTGGACCCGACCGGCGCCAAACTCGAGGCCGACGGCGTGACCCCGCTTGACGGCTCGCCGACCGCCGTGACCTCCAACTTCGAAGCCGACTTGTCGGCCACCACCATGCCCACGTCCGCGGTGCTGATCATGCAGCTGGCCAAGGACGGCTCACCCACTTCCACCCGGATCTACGCGCTTGGCGCCGATGGCAATTCGATGGTGGAAACCGTTGCCTTCTTCAACGAGAACGGCCAGCCCGTGCAGCGCAAGAACTATTTCTCCCGCATCCAAGCGCCTTCGAACGCGGCGCGTTGAATGCCTTCGCAGCCCAAGCCCGAACAGCCGATCCTCGCCTTCGCCAGCTCTGCGGAGTTCCGAAGCTGGTTGCTGCGCCACCATGCCGCGCACCCCGGCATCTGGCTGAAGATCGCCAAGAAGGGCAGCGGCATCGCTTCGGTCACTTACGCCGAGGCGCTTGACGAGGCGCTTTGCCATGGCTGGATTGATGGCCAGAAGAAGAGCTTCGACGAAACCTGGTTCCTGCAGAAGTTCACCCAGCGCGGTAAGCGCAGCGTCTGGTCGAAGATCAATGTCGGCCATATTGCCCGCCTGGAGAAGGACGGCCGCATGCATGCCGCCGGTACCGCGGCCGTGGATGCTGCCAAAGCTGACGGCCGTTGGGATGCCGCCTACCAAAGCTTCAGCAGCATCGAGGCGCCCGAGGATTTCCTTGCCGCGCTGGACAAGGCACCGAAGGCCAAGGCCTTTTTCGCGACCTTGAACAAGACCCAGCGCTTTGCCTTTCTCTACCGCGTCAGCAGCGCCCGCAAGCCCGAAACCCGCAGCAAGCGCATTGCCGACTTCGTGGGCCTGCTCAAGCGCGGCGAGACGCTGAAATAAATTGCGTTGGGCGCCTTGCGCGGCCAAGATGGGCCACCATCAGAATTCGTTCCGGGGAACCATGGCGCCAGCTACCGAATCCCTGCTGATTCCGGCCAGCAAGAAGAAGGCCGCGCTGCTGTTGCTCGGCTCGATCGCATTCGTGGCGGTGGGCTGGCTGATCCGGCAACAGCATCCGGTCGCTGCCTGGCTGGCCATCGTGTTCTTCGCGCTGGGCATTCCGGTCGCGCTGTACATGATGTTCACCAAGAAGATCTACCTGCTTCTGGACGCGGCGGGCTTCGAGATGGGCTCGCCCATCAAGACGGTTCGGGTGGCCTGGAACGAGGTGGATGGATTCGGCCTTGCTGCGATCAGCGGCGCTCGCATGATTGCCGTCCAGTACAACGCCCGTTACCGCGAACAGCGCCTGCTGCGCGGAATCGCCGCCGGGCTGACCGGCATCGAGGGCGGTATCCCGAACAACTATGCCCTGCCGCTGGAGGATGTGCTGGAACTGCTGTGGCAATGGCATGCGCGCTACGGCGGCGTGGACTCGGTAGCCGCGCACTAGGCCATGGCCACTGACAAGGACTTCATTGACTACATCGCCGAACAGGCCGGGCTCGGCACTGCCTTGTCGTTCCGGCGCATGTTCGGCGAATACGGCGTGTATCTGGATGGCAAAGTCATCGCTTTCGTCTGCGACAACAGCTTGTTCGTGAAGGCAACGCCGGCGACGGCGGACATCACCTCGAAGCTGCCGGGGCGCCCTCCGTATCCAGGCGCGAAGGACTATCCTGTGGCCGATGAGCTGCTCGACGATTCCGAAGCACTGAAGTCGCTGCTGCTGCGCACGGCGCAGGACTTGCCGATGCCCAAGCCCAAGCCCGCGAAGGTTTCTCGAAAGGGGAAGTGACCATGGCGTATCTGGTGGGAGTGCTGTTGGCCTTGGCTGTGGGTGCCTTCGGCACGCTCACCCGCCTCGATCGCGAACGCGGGTTCTATGCCGTGGTGATGATCGTGATTGCCGCCTACTACGTGTTGTTCGCCTTGATGGGCGGCTCGGCGCAGGCGCTGTGGCTGGAAGGCGCGGCGGGCCTGGTTTTCATCGTGGCGGCGGTGTGGGGTTTTCGCAGCTCGCTGTGGTGGGTGGCTGCGGCGCTGGCGGCGCACGGCCTGTTCGACGTCGTGCATGCCGCGTTGATCGCCAACCCCGGCGTGCCCGGTTTCTGGCCGCCGTTCTGCCTGACCTATGATGTGGTCGCTGCGGGCTATCTGGCCTGGCTGTTGCGCAGCGGGCGGCTGGCTAGCCGCGGGAACGAGGCGTCATGACGGAACAGATCGCCGACGATTACGTCACGCGGCCTTCGGGCAAGGTGCTGGCCTGGGCGTCCATCGTGCTCGGTGTGCTGACCACGCCCGCGCCGCTACTGCCATTGCTGAGCGCGCAGGTGCCCTACGCGCAATGGCAGTTGGTCTACTTCTTCGTGCTCGGGGTGGTGACGATCGCAGCGGGTGTCGCCGCGCTCAAAGGCAGGCCATGGGCTTTCCGGCTGCTGCTGGCGGTGTACGCCATCCAGCTGGTTGCTTACTCCTCGCCATCGCTGAACTTCGACCTGATGGGCCCCTGTTCGATTGCCTTGGGCTTTGGCTACTACGAACAGCGCAGTTTGTTCACCGTGAATCTGGTTTCGGTGCTGGCCTGCATGATGGCGTCCTACAACCTGTACACATCGCAGGCGCGGCCGGCCGGCGCTTCCTGAACGGTCCGGGGCCCGGCCCGCAGTACAATGGCGGCGCCCAACGCCCCCAGGATTTCCCATGGCCCTCATCAAGTCCGTCTCCCTTGCCGCCGCGCTGTCCCTCGTCTTGCTGGCGTCGCCTGTCTCAGCCCAGGACAAGCCGCACCTCGGTTTCAGCACGCAGTTCGCCGTCAGTGGTGGCGCCAATCCCACCGTGGGCAAGCTCACCGTGTCCGGCGTGACCAAGGGCGCGCCCGCTGATGCGGCCGGCCTGAAGTCTGGCGATGAAATCATCGAGATCAACGGCAAGCCGGCCGTCGGTACGCCGGCGGCCGATGTCGCCGCTTCCATCAAGGGCACCAAGACCGGCACGCACTTGCGCTTCAAGGTCAAACGCCTCGACGGCTCGCTGGCGTCCATTGACATCATCGCCGGCTGAGCAACAGATGGATCGCAAGCTGATCAGCTCCGGCTCGAGTTTCGAAGCGCAGATCGGCTATTCGCGCGCGGTAGTGGCGGGTGACTGGGTGTTCGTGTCCGGCACCACCGGTTTCGACTACGCCACCATGAGCATCAGCGAAGACCTGGTCGAACAGACCTCGCAATGCCTGCGCAATATCGAAGCGGCGTTGGCGCAGGCCAACGCGACGATGGCCGATGTAGTGCGCGTGACCTATGTGCTGCCCGAAGCTGGCGAGTTCGAAAAATGCTGGCCGGTTCTGCGCCAGTATTTCGGCGAGATTCGCCCCGCCGCGATGATGATATCGGCCGGACTGGCCGACCCGCGCATGAAGATCGAGATCGAAGTGACCGCGATAAAACGCGGCTAGCCTGCGTCAGTCGGCTCGATCGGCTCCGCTGGTGCGTAGTGCGCCTTCACCACGTCCAGCCACTGGCCCTTGCCGGCGCCGACCTGCACGCTCATGTCGCGGCCACCGTCTTCACCAGGCTGGAATCTGTACTTCATGGGCGTGACCGAATCTCCCATGCGCATTTCGGCGTCCCAGTCCCACACGCCATCGCGCTGCGTGCCAATGCCCGAATAGATGGCGCCGTTACCGTCGGTGCCGTACACCGTGTAATGCCGGCGCGTGGGGTCCCAGGCCAGGATGTAGATGCTGTCCACGGTGCCGGCGGCGTCGGTAATGGTTTCGCGGCAAAGCACTGACGTGCCGCCGGAAAGCCACTCGCAGGTTTCCTCGCCGCTGAGCGGCGCCATGTCGGTGCCGGGCGCGGAGCGGGACTGGCCGCTGCTGGTCCAGTGGCCGACGAAGAATTCCAGCTCGCCCACTTCCATCGAACGGCTTTCGGGCGCTTGCTGCGGACCTTGCGGCGCGGCGTCTTCCTGCTGAGCCTGCGCGCCGGAAACGCCCAGACACAGGCAGGCTGCCAAAACGGTCCATTTGCGCATGCGCTTCCCCTGTTCGCCAGCGCCACTGGCGCGTGAGGGGACAATACTAAATCGTGGCCGGCGGCGACACCTTCGCCTGACTGCGCCAGGCTCCGCCCGGCAGCAAGCCCAGCGCCAGCACACAGGCAAACGCCACAAGCGCGTGCACCGCCCACACCGTCACCGGCACGCCGAACACATTGGGCACCCAGGCTTCGCCCGCGAGCCAGGCGCTGTACCAGCCGGCATCAAGTTTTGGAATCGCCAGCACCGGAATGATCGGCAGCAAGAACGCAGCGGCAAAGATCCTGCCCCTTCGTTGCTGGGCCAGTGCGCGCCAACAGGTGGACAAGGGTACGGCTGTCAGTGCCAGCACCAGCATCAGCGCCGGCGAACGCCCGTAGCCGGGCAGGGCCATGCGCATCAGCACGCCTTCATCGCCGCCGCCCATCGCGGCGGTAAGCAGGCGCAGGAAAGGAATGTAGGCCACCACCAGGGCGAAGCCGAACAGCGGTTTGCGGCCGCTGCGCAGCAACCAGGCGCCCAGCCACATCATCAAGTAGCTCAGGGTCGGGCCGGCGGCGGTGGCGAGGGGCCAGTGTGCGCACGGGTCCGCCACCACGAAGCGGTTCAGGCTCATGCGCCCGACCTCGCTGCATACGACAGCGCCAGTGAGGTGGTGGGTGAACTCATGGCTGAAGGACGCCACCCAGACCATCAGGGCCAGGCTCAGCAGCATCTGCCAGCGCAGGGGGAATTCGAAGCGGGTCATGGTCGGTCCGGGCAATCGCGTTCGAAGACTTGATGCAGCCGGACGCTCCAGCGTTTAAACGCTGCGCTGATGCGCTGATCAGGGCGGCAGCGGCAGCGCCAGTTCGGCCACCGGCAAGGCATCGGCCACTTCCTGCGGCGCGGCCATCAGCGGCATGTGGCCGCAGCCTTCGAGGATGACGGTTTCGCTGCTGTGCAGGCCGGCGGCAAAGACCTTGGCGGCGCTGACATCAATCACGCGGTCGTCGCGACACCACAGCAGCAGCACCGGCGATTTGATCGCGCCCAGTTCCTTCTGCAATTGCAGGGCTTCGGGACCGCGGCCGATACGATCGAGCACCTGCTGCTCGAAGCCGGCATCGCGCGCGCGCTGGCGCGCCAGGGCCAGGTCCACTGGCCAGGGCACGAAGGGCGGATCGGTGAAGACGATATCGAGGTAACGATGTACATCGGCGCGCGTATGCGCTTCGAAAGGATTCTTGCCCGCCAGCACTTCGCGCCCGAATTCGTTTTCCTTGAAGGCCACGCCGGCCGAACTCATCAGCACGATAGGGCCAACGTCATCGGGATGGCGTACGGCGAGCAAGCCCAGAATCTGCCCGCCCATCGAATGCCCCACCACCAGCGCCGGCTTGCCGCCCAGCGATGCAATGAACGCATGCAGGCGCTCGGCCTGCGCGACCGGGCCATAGTCGGCGCCGGGCTTGCGCTCGCTCTCGCCCCAACCGGGCAAGTCGGGCGCGATGACATGCTGTTTGGGCAGCTTGCGCATCAGCGCCAGCCAGTTTTCCTTCGAGCCGGTGAAACCATGCACCAGCACGATGAGCGGCCCTTCACCGGATTCCAGGTAGGACCAGCGGTGATCGCCCACCTGCTTTTCGTGCACCGTGGCGTGCGCCAGAAAACGCAGGCGCGCGTACTCGGCGTGCAGGAACCATTCCGGCTTCAGCCAGCCCGCCAGCCCGAAGCCCAGCACAAACAACAACGCCGCCATCGCAAGGCGACGGCGGCGTTGTCTTTTCTCGCGGCTATGGCGAAACACGGGGGTCTGCCGAAGCCGTTGCGCTTAGATCTTCGGCTTGCCCGCCGCCAGGGTCTGTTCGACCGAGCCGGTGGTGATCGGGTGGTAACCCGGCCGCGCCTTGTCGAACACCTGCTGCGCGAAGGCCTTGCCGTCCGGCGTCGCGGCCAGCGCGGCGTAGGTCGGCATGATCAGCTTGCGGCGACCGATGCGGGTCAGGAAATCGGCAATGGCCGGGCGCGCTTCGGTGTAGCCGCTACGCACGGTCAGCGGATACCAGCGCTGGGCGATCTCGGCATTGGCGGTACCGGTGAAGTGGTAGGCCGCGTCGAGTTCCTTCAGCTGCGCGTTGGTCAGGGTTTCCGGCATGCCTTCGATGAAGTGCACCCACTGCTGGGTGTTCCACTTGGCCGAGTCGATGGCGGCGAGCTTGGTCTTGCCGGCCAGCCAGTCGGCGCGGGCGCTGTCCACCCCTTCAAAGGGCACCGACTTGGCGGCCACGGCGAAGCTGGGGATGCCGGCGTCGTGCATCCAGGCGTGCAGCTCGTCGTGCGTGGTCTTGCCCGGGTTCTTGTCCACCAGCTCGGCATTGAGGAAGCGCTCGAACTCGGCGCTGTCGGTGCTGGTGAAGCTGTGCTCGGCGAACCACTTGCGCAGGAAGGC
>CBHTVR010000065.1:0-9885 GCA_966096795.1 uncultured Gammaproteobacteria bacterium | reverse complement strand
TGGTGCTGCTGATGACCCTGCCCGGCCTGGCCCTGTTCTACGGCGGCCTGGTGCGTTCGAAAAACGTGCTGTCGGTGCTGATGCAATGCTTCGCCATCGTGTCCCTGGTGACGGTGCTGTGGGTGGTGTACGGCTACAGCCTGGCCTTCAGTACCCAGGGCATGGCGGCGGGCGACATCGGCCTTCACACGTTTTTTGGCGGACTGGACCGGGCCTTCCTGACCGGGCTTGGCCGGGACAGCCTATTCCTGACCATGCCCGAGTCGGTCTTCATCATGTTCCAGCTGACCTTCGCGGCCATCACCCCGGCCCTGATCGTGGGCGCGTTCGCGGAGCGGGTGCGCTTCGTGCCCATGCTGTGGTTCACCGCGCTGTGGCTGACCTTCGCCTATCTGCCGATGGCGCATATGACCTGGGCCGGCGCCGGTGGCTTGTTCTGGGACTGGGGTGTGCTCGATTTCGCCGGTGGCACGGTGGTGCACATCAATGCCGGCGTGGCCGGCCTCGTCGCGGCGCTGATGGTCGGTCGGCGCAAGGGCTGGCCGCACACCATGATGCCGCCGCACAACCTGACCCTGACCATGATCGGCGCGGCCCTGCTGTGGGTCGGCTGGTTTGGCTTCAACGCCGGCTCGGCGGGGGCCGCCAACGGTAGCGCCGGCATGGCGATGCTGGTGACGCAGATCGCCACCGCGGCCGCGGCCCTGGGCTGGATGGCGGTGGAGTGGAAGTCGCACGGCAAGCCTTCGCTGCTGGGCGTGGTGTCCGGCGCAGTGGCGGGACTGGTGGCGATTACCCCGGCTTCGGGCAGCTGCGGGCCGCTGGGCGCGTTGGCAATCGGCTTCGCCGCTGGCCTGCTGTGCTTCCTTGCTTCTTCGCGCCTGAAGCGGCACCTCGGCTACGACGATGCGCTGGATGTATTCGGCGTGCACGGCATCGGCGGCATCGTCGGCGCCTTGCTGACGGGTGTGTTCGCCAGCGCCTCGCTGGGCGGCATCGGCTATGCCGAAGGCGTGACGATGGGCACGCAGGTCTGGCACCAGTTCTTGGCCGTGGCCGTGACCTGCGCCTGGAGCGCGACGGTTACCGCTGGCTCGCTTTGGATCATAGGTCGGTTTAGCGCCCTGCGCGTCGATGCAGAGGGAGAAACTGATGGTCTCGACCTGGCCCTGCACGATGAGCGCGCCTACAACCTCTAGTTCGCCTTGATATCGAACCTACCTAGCACCTGACGCTGTACTCTTACCAAAGCCCATCGAGGACGACTCAATGAAAATGGTCATGGCCATCATCAAGCCCTTCAAGCTCGACGACGTGCGCGAAGCGCTGTCGGAAGTAGGCGTCACCGGCGTGACGGTGACCGAAGTGAAGGGCTTCGGCCGCCAGAAAGGCCACACCGAGCTCTACCGGGGCGCCGAGTACGTGGTGGACTTCCTGCCCAAGATCAAGCTCGAAGTCGCCGTCACCAGTGACCAGGTCGACCGCGTGGTGGAAGCCATCCAGGGCGCGGCGAACAGCGGCAAGATCGGTGATGGCAAGATCTTCGTGTACGAACTCGAGCGCGTGATGCGCATCCGTACCGGCGAGTTGGATGGTGACGCGCTTTAGTCGCCCAAAGCCTTGGCCATGATCGGCGGCATCGCAAGCGCGCCCTGGTGAACATCAGCGGTGTAGTAGTTCGTATCGAACGTCTTCGCCGCCGCGTCGGCCTTGCGGAACTGCGTGAGGTCGCGTGATTGCTTGGACGCAATCAGGCAGCTCCACCAGCCGGTCGGGTAGCAGGGCTGCGGGAAGGGCAGCACGCGGAAATCCTTGAAGCCGGCGGCCTTCATGGCGGCGCGCATGTCCAGGATCAGGTGCATCAGGGCGAGCGGGCTTTCGCTTTGCTGCACCAGCAAGCCATCGGGTCGCAGCGCCTTCAGGCAATTGGCGTAAAACGCCTCGTTGAACAAGCCTTCGGCCGGGCCGACGGGGTCGGTCGAGTCGACGATGATCACGTCAATGCTTTCGGGCGCGGCATTGGCCATATAGGCGATGCCGTCGTCGAACATCACGGTTGCACGCGGGTCATTGTTCGACTCGCACAGCTCGGGGAAATATTTCTCGGCCATGCGCGTGACTTGCTCGTCGATGTCGCACTGCACCGCCGTCTGCACTTCGGGGTGGCGCAGCACTTCGCGCAGCGTGCCGCAATCGCCGCCGCCAATGATCACTACGTTGCGCGGGTTCGGGTGCGTGTACAGCGGCGCATGCGCCATCATCTCGTGATAGAAGAAATTGTCGCGCGTGGTCACCATCATGGCGCCATCAATGAGCATGACATTGCCCCAGTCGCTGCTCTCGTACATCTCGATCTTCTGGAACGGCGACTGCACTTCCTCGAGCTTGCGCACGATCCTCAGCCCGAACGCCGAGCCGGTGTGGGTGAAGTTCTCGTGGAGCCAATTCCGTGAGTCATGGTTCATATTGCGGCCCAGCCAGAGCGATACGGGGCCGCCATTCTACCCGCTGCTAACCGCCCCAGCCTTTCCCTGACCCCCGATGCCGACTTTTCCTACCCGCCGTGTCGGCCCACGCTGGGATAGCATTCCCTGAGCCCCGGAGAGCCCCGCATGCACTCAGTCCAAGCCCATCGCGCCCTGGTCGAGCGACTCTCGCTGGAAGCCGAGGCCCATCCGCTGCGCTACCGCATCAAATTGGCGCTGTGGGCGCTGGCGGGATTCGCGGCATTGATTGGCGCCATCGTCCTGTCTCTGCTGATGTCCGTGGGCGTCATCCTTGCCCTGGCCGCCGCCAAGGCCTGGGCCTTGTTCAAGCTCGCGCTGATTCCCTTGGCCCTGTCCTGGACCCTGATCAAAAGCCTTTGGATCCGATTCAGCGAACCGCAGGGCCACCGCCTGGCCCCGGGCGAGGCGCCGCGCCTGCAGGCCTTGGTCGAAGACCTGCGTCGCAATGCCGGCGCTCCCCGGCTTGCGGGCATTGTCATCACGCCCGACCTCAACGCCGCCGCCGCGACCTGTCCGCGCCTGTTGGGCTTGCTCGGCAACCGTCACTTCCTGGTGCTGGGCCTGCCGCTGATGGAGCGTCTGGACCCCGACCAATTCACAGCGGTGCTGGCCCACGAGTTCGGCCACTTCAGCGCTGGCCACGGACGTTTCGGCGGCTGGATCTACCGGGTGCGCGCGAGCTGGTTTCGGGTTTGCGAAGGCTTGATGGGGCACGCCGCGTGGATGTCGAAGCCCCTGATCCGCTTTTTCCAGTGGTACGCGCCGTATTTCAACGCCTACAGTTTCGTGCTCGCGCGCAGCAACGAATACGAAGCCGATGCGGCGGCGGCGCGCCTGGTCGGCGCCAAGGCAGCGGGACAGGCTCTGGTTTCGATTGAGTTGGCAGACCTGCGCCTGCAACGCGATTTCTGGCCGGCCCTGGATAGGGCCATGCTGGTGGAGCCCGAGCCGCCCGAGCGCATGTTCGAGGAGATGAGCAGGGTTTTGGTCGAGCCGAACGCGCAGGATGAGCAGCGTTTGGCGGAGGTACTCGCGCGGCCTGCCGGGTTGGAGGACAGCCATCCCGTGTTGGCCCAACGCCTGAAGGCATTGGGCCAGGATCCGGGTGTTCCGCCCGTACCCGAGCACAGTGCTGCCGAGGTGCTCCTGGGTGAGTTGCGAGGTGTTGTCATTGCCAGCATGTCCGAGCAATGGCGCGGCTTCGCGGCTGAGCCCTGGCACGAGAGCTTTGCCCGTGCCCGCGCGGATCGCGAGCGCCTGCAAGAGTTGCGAGCAGCCGCGGCCCAGCGCGAGCTGGATGCCGAGGAAATCGGAGAGCGCGCCTGCCTGACCGCGGAGCTCGAGTCCGAAGGTGACAACCTGGCCATCCTGCTTGAAGCCGCGGCACAGGCCCCCGAGCACGCTCGCCTGCAGTTCAAGATCGGGCACGAACTGCTAGAGCGCGGCGACGTTTCCGGTTGCGAGCACATCGAGCGTGTCATCACGCTCGACCCGGAAGCCGAAGAGGTTTGCCTGCAACGCTTGCACCAGTGGGCCTGGCAACAGGGCGGCGACGAAGCCGCTGAACCCATCACCCTTCGCTTGCAGGACTATTGGCGGCGCATGGCCCTGGCCAATCGAGAGCGCTCGCAGTTGCTGGGCAACGCGGTATTCCTGCCTGCCGACCTCTCCAGCGAGCAGTTGCAGGCCGTCGAGAACATGGCCCTGCGCCTGGGCGGCATTGCCAAGCTCTGGATTGCCCGCAAGCGCGTGCAGCATCGGACACAACTGCCGCACTACGTGGTGCTGGTGCAATGGCGCTTTTTCACCCACGGCAGCGATGCGCGCTTGCAAGCCTTGGCCAACCAGTTGCCGCTCGATGGCACCTGGTTGGCGGTGACCAAGGACGGTCTGTCCGGAAACAGGAAGGCATTCATGAAAGCCGCTGGCGACCCGGTTTTCGTGCGCGGCTAAGCCCTGCGGCGGAACGCCGATGGCAGGGAGGCGCTACAATCGCGCCCCACCCGCCGCACTGGATCCACCACCATGCCCGCCTGGTCCCTCGACCGCGCCCGCCACACCTACTCCATCCCCTACTGGTCGGACGGCTATTTCGACGTGGATGCGGCCGGGCGAATGTGCGCGTTGCCACGCGGCGCGGGCGGCCCGGTGCTGGCGCTGCCGGAGATCCTCGAGCAAGCCACCGATGCCGGCCTGAAGCTGCCGCTGCTGCTGCGCTTTTCCGACATCCTGGGCGATCGCCTGCGCAAGCTGCAGGCCGCGTTCGCGCGCGCGATGGACGAACTGAACTACCGCGGTGGCTACACCGCGGTGTATCCGATCAAGGTGAACCAGCATTTCAACGTGGCTGGCGAGCTGGCCGCGCAAGGTGGCGAAGGTTTTGGCCTGGAAGCGGGCTCCAAGCCCGAGCTGATGGCGGTGCTTGGCCTGGCGCGCCCGGGCAGCGTGGTTATCTGTAATGGCTACAAGGACCGCGAGTTCATTCGCCTGGCCCTGATTGGCCGCAAGCTTGGCCTGAAGACTTTCCTGGTGGTGGAAAAGCCCTCCGAGCTCGCCATCATTCTTGAGGAAGCCAAGATTCTTGGCGTTCGCCCGGGCCTGGGCGTGCGCATGCGCCTGGCCTCGCTGGGCGCCGGCAAGTGGCAGAACAGCGGTGGCGACAAGGCCAAGTTCGGGCTTTCGCCGCGCCAGGTGCTCGACCTGGTGGAAAAACTGCGCGCCGCCGACATGCTCGACGCGCTGCAGCTTTTGCACTTCCATATGGGCTCGCAAATTTCCAACGTGCGCGACATTGCCAATGGCATGCGCGAGGCCGTTCGCTATTTCGTCGAGCTGTCCAAGCTCGGCTGCACGATCCGCTACATGGATTCCGGTGGCGGCCTGGGCGTGGATTACGAAGGCACGCGTTCGCGCGGCTTCTGCTCGATCAACTATGGCCTGGACCAGTTCGCGCATACCCTGGTGCAGCCGCTGGCCGAAGCCTGCGAAGAACACAAGCTCGCCCCACCGATGATGATCACCGAAGCCGGCCGCGCCATGACCGCGCACCACGCGGTGATGGTGGTGAATGTGTCCGAAGTCGAGCGTGCGCCGGAAGGCGCGGTGCCGCCCGTGCATGCCGGCGAACCGGCTGTGCTGCGCCACCTGCGCGAAACCCACGCGGCGCTCGACTCGCGCCCGGTGCTCGAGCTCTATCACGAGGCCCAGCAAGCCCTGGCTGAAGGCCACGCGCTGTACGCGCTGGGCCAGCTCAGCCTGGACCAGCGCGCCCAGCTCGACGACCTGTTCTACGCCATCGCCCACATCGTGCGCGAACGCCTGACCGGCGAGGAGAAGAGCCACCGCGAGGCGCTGGATGAATTGAACGAGCGCCTGGTGGACAAGTACTTCGTCAATTTCTCGGTGTTCGAGTCCATTCCCGATGTCTGGGCGATCGATCAGGTCTTTCCGATCGTGCCGGTGTCGCGCCTGGACGAAGCGCCGGACCGGCGCGGCGTCATCGCCGACCTGACCTGCGATTCCGACGGTCGCATCGACAGCTATGTCGAATCCGAATCGCTAGACACTTCTTTGCCATTGCACAGTCCCAAGCGTGGCGAGTCGTATCGCCTCGGCATCTTTCTGGTTGGCGCGTATCAGGAAACCCTGGGCGACATCCACAACCTGTTCGGTGACACCGATACCGCCAATGTCCGCTTGAAGATTGATGGCAGCTATGAAGTCGTGCGCCAGCGCCGTGGCGACACCACCGATGTGATGCTCGATTATGTCGGCTACAAGCTCGATGACCTGCGCGGCGCCTATCGCGCCAAGGTCGACGCGGCGACGCTGCCTGCCGCCGAGGCCGCGCACCTGCTCGAAGCCCTGGAAGCCGGCCTGACCGGCTACACCTACCTGCACGAAAGCACCCACGAATAAGGACACGCGCATGCACGCCGGATTCATCGGCCTCGGCGCCATGGGCGCGCCCATGGCCGGTCATTTGAAGTCGAAGGGCCTGCTGGCCGTGCTCGGCAATCGCAGCGGCGGCAAAGCCGAGTCGCTCGCGCTTGAGCTGGGTGCGCGCGCTGCGGGTAAGCCCGAAGACTTCGCTGGCTGTCAGGTGGTAGTGCTCTGCGTGTCCGCCGATGCCGATGTGCTGCAGAACGTGCAAGCGCTCTCGACGGTGCTCGCGCCGGGCAGCGTGGTGATCGACCACTCCACGGTGTCGGTGGACACCGCGAGGCAAGCGCATACGCTATTGGCTGGGAAGGGCGTCGGTTTCCTCGACGCGCCGGTCTCTGGCGGTGTTGAAGGCGCGCGCAACGGCAAGCTTTCGATCATGGTCGGTGGCGATGCCTCGGATCTGGAGAAGGCGCGTCCCGTGCTGGAAGCCTACGCCCTGCGCATCACGCATATGGGTCCGTCCGGCAGCGGCCAGGCCACCAAGGCGGTGAACCAGGTGCTGGTCGCTGGCATCGCGCAGGCGGTGTGCGAAGGTTTGGCGCTCGGCGAAAAACTCGGTCTGGCGCCAGAGTTGCTGGTGCCGACGCTGGCCGCCGGCGCGGCAGGCAACTGGTTCCTCGACAAGCGTGGCGCGACCATGCTGGCGAGTAATTTCACGCCCGGCTTCAAGTCGGCGCTGCTGCACAAGGATCTGAAGATCGTGCGCGAAATGGCCAAGGCTGCCGGCATTCGCGCCACGGTGATCGAGCAGTCGCTGGCCGACTACGGCGAGCTGATGCAGCAGGGTTTCGGCGAAGAAGACACCTCGGCGCTGATCCGGCTCAAGCGCGGTTGATCTGCGCGGCGGATTTCAGGCGCGTGCAGTGAAGCGCGGAATCAGCCAGGGCACCTGCTTGCGATAGTCCGCATACGCGTCGCCGAACATCTCGGTGAGCAGGCGCTCTTCGCGCGAGGTGCGCCACTGTGTACCGATCAAATACACCGCCGCGGCCGCCGGCAGCGCCCACCACAGGGCCAGGCACAGCGCCGTGGCGATGAGCAATCCCAGCAAGGCGCTGTAGATCGGGTGGCGAACCTGCGCGAACGGCCCGTGGCGAATCAATTCATGGTCGCCGCGCACGCGCGCCGTCAGGCTCCATTGCTTGTCGAGCGTGCGCAGCGCCGAGCCCGCGAACGCGGTGGACGCGATGGCCAGAATCATTGCCAGCACGGCCACGAGCCAATCCACGCCTTCGCCCGCGCCCGGAATGAAGGGCGTGCCCTGCGCGCGATGCGTTCCCCAGGCCACGCCGAAGCCCACGCCCTGCAAGCCCAAGCCCAACCAGCTGACGAGGTCGCGCTTGCGCGTGCTGCCTTCCGCGGAACTGCCGCGCCGGGCACGGATGCGCGCGAGCACCAGCATCACGCCCAGCGTCGCCCAGCACAGCATCAACACGCTGGCTGCGGCGGTGAAGGCCGACATCGCGCTTATTTGACCTTGATAGCCTGGGCGTCGATGCCGTGACTGGCCAAGGCCTGCTTGGCCGCAGCGAGTGCACTGGCATCGGGATACGGGCCCATGCGCACGCGGTGCACGGTGTTGCCGTTGATCTGCGCGACTTCGACGCGCGCGATCTCGCCGGTCAGGGCGATCTTGGCCTTCAAGGCGTCGGCTTCGGCACTGCCGCGGAAGGCGCCGGCCTGGATCAGGTAACGCTCGCCTTTCGCGGGCGCGGCGATGGTCGGCGCGGGGCCGTCCAGGCTCAGGCTCGGCGTTGCGGCGTCATTCGCATCGGTCGGCGCGCCCTGCGCTTGCGCGGCCGCCTGTGCCGCCGCCTTTGCGCGCGCCGCGGCCTCGGCCTGCGCCTGGGCGTCGAGCTCGGCATCGGGAATCACCACTTCCTTCTCGGGAAGCAGGGTGTAGAAGTCGTACTTGGGCTTGGGCTTGTCCGGCAGCGGCGCCACTTCCTCGCCATTGCCGCCGCGCGCCTGCGCCTGCGGGTCGGGCTTGGGCAAGTTGTTCGCGGGCGTGCGGAAGCGATCACGAAACGACCACCAGCCCACCGCAGCTGCGGCCAGCACGAGGATCAGCACGACCAGGCCGCCGGGCACGCCGCCCTTGCCACCGCTGCGCTTGGCTTGGTTCTTCGAACGCCGCGCTGCCATTACATGGTCTCCGGCGCGGACACGCCCAGCAAGGCCAGGCCATTGGCCAGCACCTGCTGCGTGGCCTTGCACAGGCCCAGGCGGGCGTGGCGGGTTTCTTCATCGGCCGACAGGATCGGCTGGGCGTTGTAGAAGGCGTGGAAGGCGGCGGCGGTGTCGCGCAGGTAATGCGCCATCACCTGCGGCGCGCGGCCCTGGGCAGCCGACTCGACCATTTCCGGGAAGCGCATCAGCTCCACCAGCAGCACGTCTTCAGCCTCGCTGGTCAGCAGCTTGCGCGCCGACAGCGCGGCGCTGTCGTTGTAGGCCAGGCCCTTCTCGCGCGTCTGCCGGAACAGGCTGGCGATGCGGGCATGGGCGTACTGGATGTAATAGACCGGATTGTCGTTGGAATGGCTCTTGGCCAACTCCAGGTCGAAGTCCAGGTGCTGGTCGTTGCCACGCATGATGTAGAAGAAGCGCGCCGCGTCGGTGCCGACTTCTTCGCGCAGTTCGCGCAGGGTCACGAAGCTGCCGGCGCGCGTGGACATCTGCACGCGCGAGCTGCCGCGATACAGGATGGCGAACTGCACCAGCTGGATCTCGATCTTGTTCGGGTCCAAGCCAAGACCCTGTGCCGCGGCCTTCAGGCGCGCGATATAGCCGTGGTGATCGGCGCCCAGCACATACAGCGCGCGATCAAAGCCGCGCTCGAACTTCGACAGCAAGTAGCCCAGGTCCGAGGCGAAGTAGGTACTGGCGCCGTTCTCGCGCACCACCACCCGGTCCTTGTCGTCGCCGAAGCTGGTGGCGCGGAACCAGGTGGCGCCGTCCTGTTCAAACAGGTGGCCTTGTTCGCGCAGGGTGGCGATGGCGCGCTGCACATAGCCTTCGGTGCTCAGCGAGCGTTCGCTGAAGAAGGTGTCGTGGACCACGCCGAAACCGATCAGGTCGTTGCGGATGTCCGCCAGGCACCAGTTCAGTCCGGCGTCGAAGACGATGCGGTAGTCGGCGGCGCCCAGCAGCTGGCGCGCGCGCGCGATCAGCGCATCAACATGCAATTCCTTGTCGCCGCCTTCGCTTTCATCCGCCGGCAGGCCGTCGGTGATCTCCAGTGCGCTGTGGCGCAGGCGGTCGCCTTCGCGGGCGCGCAGGGCGCGGGCGATTTCGGAAACGTAATCACCCTTGTAGCCGTTGTCGGGGAAGCGCACGTTCACGCCGCCCAGCTCGTGGTAGCGCAGCCACACGCTCACGGCCAGGATGTCCATCTGCCGGCCGGCGTCGTTGACGTAGTACTCGCGCTGCACGG
>CBHTVR010000064.1:0-10168 GCA_966096795.1 uncultured Gammaproteobacteria bacterium | reverse complement strand
GCCGCGGTGGAAATCACTGCGCGCCTGATGACCGACCCGCTGCCGGCCGACACCATCCTCAACGTCAATGTGCCCGACCTGCCCTGGGATGAAATCCGCGGCTTCGAAGTCTGCCGCCTGGGCAATCGCCACCGCGCCGAACCCTGCATCCGCCAGGAAGATCCGCGCGGTCGCCCGATCTGGTGGATCGGCCCGCCCGGCGAAGCGCAGGACGCCGGCCCGGGCACGGATTTTCATTCGGTGCGCAATGGCTTTATCGCCATCACGCCGATCCATGTGGACCTGACCCGCTACCAAGCGCTGGAGACTGTCGCCAGTTGGGTTGGCAGCCTGTCCGATTCGCTGCGCAAGCCACGATGATGAGCCCGCGCTTCCACACCAATCCCGAAGCCAATGGCCTGGGCATGACGTCCCAGCGGGCCCGCGACCGTTTGGTCGAGCGCCTGCGCGGGGAGGGCGGCATCAAGGACGAGCGCGTGCTGTCGGCGCTGCGCACTTTGCCGCGGCATCTTTTCATCGACGAGGCCTTGGCTTCGCGCGCGTATGAAGACACCGCGTTGCCGATTGGCAACGGCCAGACCATCTCGCAGCCCTGGGTGGTCGCGCGCATGACCGAAGCGCTGATCGAACACGGCATGCCCAAGCGCGTGTTGGAAATCGGCACGGGTTCCGGCTACCAGGCCGCAGTGCTGGCCGCACTCGGCATTGAAGTGTTCACCGTCGAGCGCATCGAGGAGTTGCTGCGCAACGCGCGCCGCCGCTTCCGCAACCTGGGCCTGAACCTGCGCACCAAGCACGACGACGGTCGCATGGGCTGGCCCGAACATGCGCCCTTCGACGCGATCATCGTCACGGCGGCCGGTCCGGCGCTGGATGCCGCGCTGCTCGAGCAACTGGCGGAAGGCGGCACCTTGGTGGCGCCGGTGGGCGCTTCGGGTTCGCAGAATTTGATGCGCTTGCGCAAGACGCCGGAAGGCATCGAGCGCGAAGACCTGGGCAAGGTGGCCTTCGTGCCGCTGCTGGCAGGCATACTTTGAAGGCGGTGGCGGCGTGAAACTTTTCGGACCACTGTACGAGCGCGCCATCACCTGGTCCAAGCATCCGCACGCGCCAACTTATCTGACGGTGCTGAGCTTCTTCGAAGCCATCATTTTCCCGGTGGCGCCGGAAGTGATGTTGGCACCGATGTGCCTGGCCCAGCCCAAGCGCGGCTGGCGCTTCGCCAGCCTGAGCCTGATCGGTTCGCTGTTCGGCGCGCTGGTCGGCTACGCGCTGGGCCACTACGCCTGGGAATTCGTGCAGCCTCTGCTCAGCCCCGGCATGCAGGCCAGCATCGGCACCTGGGTGGAGAGCCTGCGCAAGGAAATGAACGAGCATTGGGTGACGATGCTGCTCACGCTCATGGTCGCAGCGATCCAGCCGGTCATTCCGATGAAGCTGGTCACCTGGGCCGCGGGCATTGTTGGCGTGCCGATCGGGCCTTTCCTGGCTTGCATCCTGGTCGGCCGCGGCAAGCGCGTGTACCTGGTGGCGGGCGCCATCCGTTGGGGCGGCGAGCGCGCCGAAGCGGCGCTGCGCAAGCATATCGAGTGGATCGGCTGGCTCGGCCTGGCCCTGCTGGTTGCCGCCGGTGCCTGGCTGTACCTGCGCAGCCAGGGCACCTGATGCGCAGGCTTTGTGCTTGAATTGCGCATGATGCCGCCGAACCTGCCCCGACTGCTGCTGCCGATGCTCGCTCTCTGCGTGCTTACGGCCTGCAGCACGCATTCACGCGTGGTGCGCCGCGACTACGACGAGCCGCGCAGCAATCCGACTCGCGCGAACCGCGCTGCGCCCATTTCGCGCGCCGCTTCCGCGCCCATTCCCGCGGGCGCCGTGCACACCGTGCGCGCCGGCGAAACCTTGTACGGCATTTCCTTTGGCTACGGCCTGCGCTACCAGGACGTGGCGGCGTGGAATGGCATCAGCGACCCGTACACCATCGAGATCGGGCAGCGCCTGCGCTTGAAGCCGCCGGCGACGCCGGTAGTTTCTGCGCCGCCGCGGCCGGTGCCGCCTGCTGTTGCGGTTGCGACGCCGAAGCCGACATCGTCGGCAGCAGGCAGCGCAGCGCCGAAGCCGCGGCCGCCGGTAGTTTCGCCGCCAAATACTGGCACCGCCGCGACTACCCCTGGCGCCGTCGCGCCTGCGCCGCGCCCGCCGGCTGCCGCGCCTGTACCTCCACCCGCCACTGCGCCCGTCGCCGCGCCCATTGTCTCCACCGCGCCGACGCCGCCTTCAGTACCCGCCGTCGGCGCACCGAAATGGCGCTGGCCCACCAGGGGCCAGATCATCGGCCGCTACGTGGCGGGCGACCAGACCCAGCAGGGCATCAATATCGCCGGCAGCGCCGGACAGCCGGTGCAGGCATCGGCTGATGGCGTGGTGGTGTATTCCGGCGCCGGCCTGGTCGGCTATGGCGAGCTCATCATCATCAAGCACTCGGACGAATGGCTGTCGGCCTACGCCCACAACCGCAAACGCCTGGTGGCCGAAGGCGCGCGCGTGAAAGCCGGCGACACGATCGCCGAGATGGGCCGCACCGGTGCCATCCGCGACATGCTGCACTTCGAGATCCGCCGCAACGGCAAGCCGGTCGATCCGCTGGCGTGGTTGCCGGGGCCGTAGCGCCACAAGCACATTTGCTCGATTGGGGCTAAAACTTGAGAATCCTAGGACTGTTGTTAATCGCGATCGCGTTTCCAGCCGTCGCCGAATCAGCCGAGTTTCGACATGTGCGAACCCCGGGGCACTCATACATTCGCCTTGACGGCGAGATTGTGCCTGGCGATGCCGAACGATTCGTTACCTTTATTAGGTCGCATCAGTCGGAATTTCTTCAGTCATCGTCGTTGATGCTCAACTCCAGTGGAGGATCCGTACAAGAAGCATTGAAGTTAAGCAGTCTTATCGAGGAGTCCGGCCTCATGGTTGCGGTAGAGCAGACCGACACCTGCGCAAGCGCGTGCTTCATGCTTTTCGTTTCGGGATCAGCTCGACTCGCGGCAGGACGGCTAGTAGTTCATCGCCCGTACTTTGATCCGGCGTCCGTTTCGCCGGCAACCTATTTGGACAAGGTTAGGAGCCAGCAGAGCGCCGTGCTCATCTTGAGGAATTTTCTAGAATCAAGGGCTGTTCCTGGGCTAATTATCGAAAAGATGATGAGCCTTCCGTCGAACAATGGCTATCTGTTAAGCATTGACGACAAGCGGTCGCTGGGCGTCTTTAGCCCAATGGTTGAAGAATTGGCCATTCGAAACTGCGATGCCTCAAATGCTTCGGATTTGCTTCCAAAAAATGTCTCATGTGTTGCCGCAGCACTGCAGCCCGTGCGATCTACTTTTCTCGAGAAAATCTCGGGGCAAGGCGTCGCGTCTATCGCACAGGAAGGCAAGAAGGCAGAGGAAGCGGCAAGTCGAGTTCAGCAGGCCAAGCAGCAGATTGCGGAGCTTGGTCAGCGCCTAGCTGCGAGGGATCCACGATTCAAAGAGAAAATTGAGCTGATGAGGCCGGAGCTCCAACGGATTCAGCGGGAATTACCCCCGGAGCAATGGGTGTCGGAGGTTGAAAGACTGTTCAATTCTATTCAGCTAGAGAAACGCTAGCGCTTCCGTCAAGCGACCCTGGAAACAAAACTCGACCTGTCCCTCCAGATATCTAGGTGATTTGGTGGATGCGGATGGGCTAGCGAGGCTAGACGAAAGGCGCGCACTGACCCGGCTTTGGCTCTCTCGCCGCTAGGGCATAAATTTCTGGCACGCGTACATTTGACCATCGAAAGCCACCCGATCGACCGTCCCGTTAGTAAGTACGCCAACAAGCATTTGGCAGGTGTACCCGCGGTCGAATCCCTGTTGCGTAGTGCTCACCTGGCGATAAGGGACCGCAGGTAGGAACGGATACGAGTCAGCGTCCCCGACGGTGCCGGTAGTGACCGTTTGAACGGGCTCATAATGACGAACGGTGGCCGCGCCATCCCACACAAGGACCCGAATGCCAGTGTCCGACGTAAATTGCGATTCAGGCATTCCATAACGAGCAAAAACGCTCGCAATCGGCTGCCCGGCGAATCTGCTGTTTGCTGCGCGGCCAAGCTCGTCGGGTGACGGAATGCTTACTGTTGTGCATCCGGCGCATAGCCCAACAACAGCCATGGCGCACAAGGTCAATTTCATGACGATTCCTCCCGGTACAGGCGCAACGTGCGAGTCAATTCTCACACATGCTGGACGATTGAAGCGACCAGACGTCCTCGGTGGACGGGACCTTTGCCGCCCATAGTGCGGATCGCTGCGACTCGTGGGGCCTGGCGTTCACAACTCACTGCGGCTTCGCCCCCGAAGTGCAGCAGCCATCGGGTCGCGAGGGCGGGATCGAGTTTTTCAGGAAGCACATTGCCTGCGGGCCTTTCACGCCTTCGCGCACAAAGGTGAAGGCCTTGCAGCGCGCATCGCCTTCGCAGGCGCGCCGGCATAGCTGTGGGTCGGCCTGGTCCAGGTTGAAGCCGCGGTAGTCGCCGCCCATGCGGTCGGTGCCGGGCTCGATGCTGGGCTGGGTCGTGTTGTTCGTCCGCGGGGCGAGTTGGAAGTTCAGCGGCGTGCGCGAATTCGTGGCCGGCGCGGGTGCGGTCGCGGGCGTTACGCTTCGCGGCGGATTCGTCGGCGCCGCAGAGGGCAGGGGACGCAAGGTCATCGTCGGCGGGGACGTCGGCGCCACCGTCATGATCGGCCGCGAGCCCGCGGGCGGCGCGCCGCCAATGGGCTGGTCGGCATATTTTGCGATTACCGCCGAGAGCGGACCCTTGCAGGCAGCTACAACCACGGCTGGGTCGTTAGCAGACGGCGCGACCGGCGTTGCACCCGCCACCGACAGCGCCAGTGAGCGATTGAGCACCGTGTTCAAGGGCACCGCAGACTTGTCGATCTGCGCGCGGCGCTGGCTCATGGACGCCTGCAGCGTGTTGGACATGCGCATGGGCTGGCTCGGCGCCGAGGACGTGCCCTGGCAGGTCGCCAGCGCGGCGCGCAGTTCATCCACGCAGGTAGGAATGCGGCGGCAACTGGCCTGGTATTGCTGCAGCATCAAGGCTTCGACTTCGTGGCCGACGGACAGCTTCGCGGGAATCGCGGCCATTTGCGCGGCGCATTGCTTGCCCGTGGCCATCAGCGAGTCCTGGCCCGCGACGAGTTCGGGCGATCCCAGCGGCAGGCTGCCGAGCAGGATGGTGGCCGACTGGCGAAGGTCGGCGCGGCAGCTGTCGGCGAGCTTGCTGACCTGTTGCTGGCAGCCGGAAGAATCGGCGGTTTTCTCGATGCAGGCCTGCAAGGCTGTCGGCAGCGCGTTGCTCACCAGCCCGATGGCCTTGTCATCGGCGCCCCATTTGCCTGCGAACAATTGCCCGGCAGCGTCGCAGTCCACTTCGGGCGGCGGATCCTGCGCAAACTCGCCACTGCCGAAGTAGGCCGAGGTCATATACGGCGCGCCGCCCTGGCAACTCGCCACGGCGCGCTTGGCGTCGTCCAGGCAAGCATTGCGCAGCGGCTGTCCGGCGGCCGGGCACTGGGCCGCAAGCGAGCCGCCCAGGTTGATGGCCTGGCTATTGCGCTTACCCAGCTTCATCGCCAGCGCGAGGTAGCCTTGCTTGCACTTGCCTTCCACCGCATCAATCTTGGCTTGCTCATCGGGACGCGGGAACTCGCCGCTGATCGGCACCGAGTTCATCTGGATGACGCACACGTCCACCGCCGCGCCCAGTGCGTCCAGGCAGGGCTGGTAGTTGCCACCGCTGGGGCAGCTGGTGAAAGCGAAGCCCGCGGCATTTTTCACCGCGGCCGCGCGCGACTGCTTGTCCAGCAAGGTCATCTTGTCGAAGTAGGCCTGGGCATCTGCGAAGGCCTTGTCTCGCGCGATTTCGTAGGCGATGACGCCTTGCGTAACTGCGGCATTGGCATTGCCACCATTGGCCTGGAAGGCCTGCCAGGCGGCACGGCGCGCGCCGGTGCTGCTCATTGGCGACTGGAAGTAATAGGTCTTGCCGGTGGCCAGCTGCGCGTCAATCTTGGCCGGGTCCACCGGCGTGCCCAAGCTGCCGACCGCGGCGTAGGGATTGCGCCATTCGAAATAGCCGTCGGCATTGGCCATGCGCGTGACGCACTGGTTGTGCGCACCGTCATTGGGCGTGAAGCCGGTGTACAGCGAATAGCCGTTGTCGGTGCCGTACAACTGCGTGCTGGCGTTTTTTGGGAAGCGTGCATCGCATTGGGCGATGGCCTGCTTGCTCATCGCCGCGAGCTTGGCTTCGATGGCTTTGAACATCTGGTCCTGCGCCTTCATCTTCGGCACCAGGGTCTGGTACTCGGCATCGAAGCGCTGCACCAGGATCTCGCAGACTTCGTTGGCGTTGTCGGTCGACATCTTGTGGTTGTCGAAGTAGGTGACGCAGGCGTCCTTGATCTGCTGGCCGGTGGCGACGCCGCCGTCGAGCCGGACATTGGTCTGCGAGTTGAAAGTGGCGCCGGGCTGCGTGCGCCAGTCGTGCCCGGGATCGAGCACGCGGGCCGCCGCATGGCTTTGCTCGACCCAGCTGTCCACGCCGCCGCCGAAGTCCTGGAAGTAATAGGCGTCAACATCCTTGTGCTGCACCTGGTCGGTGAAGATGTCCTCGCCCAGGTTGTTCAGCGCCGAGGCGCCCTTCTGCACGCCGGCTTTCACCGTCTGGTAGCCGGGCAGGTTGCCCAGCGCCGCATCGCACTTCTCGCCGGCCTGGGCGATGATCGTGTAAATCTCCACCAGGTTCTGCACGCTGATGCCGGCCTCGAGGAACTTGCAGCCGCAATCAATGCGCTGGATGGCGGTGGACATCGGCGGCGGCGCGCCGGCCATGGTCTGCCAGAGCTGGGCGCCGGCTTCGTCGGTGCCGGCCTTGAGCAGGTCGGGCGGAATGACGCCCGGCATGGCGCCGTCGAGCAAGCGGCCAAACGGCACCACCGCATGCGATTGCACCGAGGCCACGCAGTGGTCGGCCGACACCAGGCTGGAGTCCACCGCATTCAGGCCGAACAGGGCGCCGGTGGTTACGTACAGGGGCACATCGCCGGCGGTGGCATAGGCCACGCACTGCGGCGCGCTGCCCAGCACCTGCAGCGCATCGGCGCCCTTGCCGGCGAGCTCATAGCCCGCCTGCGCCGAGCCCTTGGCGCATTGCCAGGCGTCGCTGAGCGCATTGGCGCGCGCCTGCGGTGCGCAGGCCAGTGAAGCCAGCACCAGTCCCAAACCGGCAAGTCGATTGCGCAACATACGGTGTCCTCCCCAGGCCCTGGGGAGAAGCTAACTCTCCGCGCCCTGAATAACCACCCCCGGGCGGGCAGGGGATACGTGCCTCAACCGCTGGCGAACCAACCAAACCGCAACGAGTCCTGCGACCGAGAGCGGGGGACGTCGCGCGGGCAGAATGGGGCCTCCGGCAGCTATCGATTGCAGGAAATTCTCTCAGAGGTGGTTTGAAAACGAACCTCGGTCGGATCTGGTAGAAAAATATTTTTGGCAAGCATAGCGGCCAATTTTGAGGCTGGAGTTGCCTCGTCTTTGCAGGCGTCGGCGTCATACGCCATAGTTAGGGTTTCGCTAGAGAGGAGATTCGATTCAGCAATAATCATGTTCCCATCTGCGCTAACCTTCGGCGTGTCAATTCCATACTTCGTGAATTTGTAAAGTTCAAAAGTTATGTCTATGAATCTGTCAACAAGCTGGACTTTTTTAGTTCCCATTGGCGAAGCACTTCTGCCCGTCTCTCTGCATTCAACTCCGTAGAGTTCAGTGCATTGAACGGCGGTGGTTCGTGAACCGTAAATCGTAACATCCCTCTCTAATTTGTTATGTCCGTGGGTCTCCTCGACAACGACGTAGTAGGTGGAAGCTTCCTTCAGCTCTTCTCCGATTGTGAAGGACACCCGAGGAACGACACTCTGAAGTGCCTTTGCGTAAGCCAAAGCAGCGTCGTGCTCGATTGCGGTAGGCATCTTGCTCTTAGTTGTGACAAGGAAAATTGGCAAACTGCTCTTATCGCGTTGAGAGAGTTCCCTAAGTTCATTGAAGCCAAGAACGCGGCGATCATGGAATATGGTTATGTCTCCGCCGGAAGTTTCTAGTGCAAGGAGATCATTTGCCGTAGTTGGTGGCGAAGCAGTCGCTATCAACGAGATGGCTAGAGCTGCGCGATAGATGCTCATTGTTCTCTCCATTTAAGTCTCGTGTTGTAGTTGTCAGACGTCTAGCGCTTGTGACCTGCGTACTTTTCTTGCAGCCAATCAGCCGGTGACTCCGACGGGGATTGAAACCTGCCTGCCGGCGTTCGCTTGAGCGACTGTTAGGCCTCGGGATCGACGGGGTTACGCCGAAGAAGCCTGTCTAATCTGCTTCGCTTTAGGTCGGCTAAAGTGAGGTCCACCTCATGCACTAGCCGCAAGAGCTTGTCGGTCGGGCCATACTTTGTGTCTGTCCAGTGCTGACGTAGTCCGGACAGAATTCTCCGAGTGACGTGCTCATAGTGACGAAAGGCCCGCAGCTCGTAGACCACAGCAATTTGCCGGTCCAGCTTCATGGATTGCTCCGGGCTTTCGCGATCTACGAGCTGCTTGATCAGCGCGTGGTAGGTCTCAAACCTGGACCGCTTCGCTTCGGCGCGCCGTGACAACACAAAAACAATCATGCCCCATATGACCGGAACGGCTGCAATTAGGACGCTTAGCGCGGCGCCATACTTCTGGATGCTGTCGAGGACTGTCATCCGGGGGCCAACTTCCTTTAGACCCCAAAGCGGGGCGCTCGTCCGAGCATCCCCCGGCACGAACACCCAGTCAAGCGCAAGCCACCGTCTCATTTCAAAGACTCGCTGAGCACCAACTCCTTTGCCCCCCGCGCACCCAAACAAAAAGCCCGCCGTCTCCGGCGGGCTTTTGCTTCACGGCGATGCGAAGAAAATCAGACCTGCATGGCCTTCGCCACTTCGGCGGCGTAGTCCTCGACCACCTTCTCGATGCCTTCGCCGACGGCGATGCGCGAGAAGCTGACGACTTCGGCCTTGGCGCCCTTGAGCACTTCGCCAACGGTCTTGTCGGTGTCCAGCGCGTAGGGCTGGCCGGTCAGGGTGACTTCGTTGATGATCTTGGCGACCTTGCCGGAGATGATCTTCTCGAGGATCTCGGCCGGCTTGGCCTTGTCCTTGTCGCTCATCTTGGCCAGCTCGATGTCCTTTTCCTTGGCGATGAAGTCGGCCGGGACGTCGGCGCCGCTGATGTAGGGCGGGTTCATGGCGGCGATGTGCATCGCCAGGCCCTTGGCCAGTTCGGCGTCGCCGCCCTTCACTTCCACCAGCACGCCGATGCGTCCGCTGTGCACGTAGCCGGCGACGGTGTTGTCGCTGACGATGGACACCATGCGGCGGACCTGCACGTTCTCGCCGACTTTGGCGATCAGCGCCGCGCGGGCTTCTTCCACGGTGATGCCGCCCATCGGCGCGGCCTTCACCGCGTCAATGTGTTCGGCGCCCGAGTTCAGCGCAGCCTCGCCAACGGCATGGGCGAAGGCCAGGAAGTTCTCGTCCTTGGCCACGAAGTCGGTTTCGGAGTTGATCTCGACCAGGGCGGCCTTGTTGCCGGACTGGGCGAGCACGACGCGGCCTTCGGCGGCCACGCGGCCGGCCTTCTTGTCGGCCTTGGCCAGGCCGGACTTGCGCAGGGCTTCCATCGCGGCTTCGATGTCGCCGCCGTGTTCGGACAGCGCCTTCTTGCACTCCATCATGCCGGCGCCGGAGCGCTCGCGCAGTTCCTTGACCAGGCTGGCGGTGATTTCCATGGGTAACCTCGTTGTTCGTGAATGCGAATAGATGGGGGCGATGTGCGCCTTGCGCAATGCGCCGCCATCCGGAGTAGGGATGCGCGGGAACGGCGAACCGCTCCCGCGCAGGGTGCCAAAGCCGTGTTACGGCTTAGCGGGCGCCGTCGCGCTTGCCGGCGTCACGGCCGCCATCGCGGCGCGGGCCGCCCGGCTTCTTCGGGGCCGGGGCGCGGCGCGGGGCCGCCTTCTTGTCGTCCTTGCCGACCGGGTTGCCTTCGGCGTCGAGCTCGACGAA
>CBHTVR010000063.1:0-10173 GCA_966096795.1 uncultured Gammaproteobacteria bacterium | reverse complement strand
CATGGACGGCTTCGACCTGGGCATCGGCATGCTGTTTCCCTGGTTCACCGCCGAAGCCGACCGCGACGTGATGATGAATACCGTCGCCCCGGTCTGGGACGGCAACGAAACCTGGCTGGTGCTCGGCGGCGCCGGCTTGCTGGCGGCGTTTCCGCTCGCTTACTCGGTGGTACTGAGCGCGCTCTACCTGCCGCTGGTGTTCATGCTGGTGGGACTGATCTTTCGCGGCGTGGCCTTCGAATTCCGCTTCAAGGCCGAGGGCGGCGAGCGCCGCATTTGGGACTGGTCCTTCAGCCTGGGATCGTTCGCGGCGGCGTATTTCCAGGGCGTGACCCTGGGCGCCTTCATCGCTGGCATCGCGGTGAAGGACGGCCAGTTCGCCGGCGGCGCGATGGATTGGTTCGCGCCGTTCCCGCTATTCACCGGTGCGGGCCTGGTGGTCGCCTACATGTTGCTCGGCAGCAGCTGGCTGGTGATGAAGACCTCGGGCGCGCTGCAGGCGGAGATGCGCGCGCGCACCCGGCACTGGATATGGGCCCTGCTGCTGGTGTTGGTGATCATCAGCTTGTGGACGCCGTGGGCGCATCCGGCGATTGCCGCGCGCTGGTTCACCTTGCCCAACCTGTTCTGGTTCGCGCCGGTGCCTTTGCTGGTGGCGGTGTGTGCGTATTTCCTGCTGCGCTCGCTGCGCCGTAGCGACAGCCATGCGGCGCCTTTCCTGCTGACGCTGGCGCTGGTTTTCCTGGGCTATAGCGGCCTCGGCATCAGCCTGTGGCCGAATGTGATTCCGCCTTCCATCAGCATCTGGGATGCGGCCGGGCCGCCGCAGAGCCTGGGCTTTGCGCTCGTCGGCGCTTTGCTGATCATCCCGATGGTGCTGATGTACACGGCCTTCAGCTATTGGGTGTTCCGCGGCAAGGTCGAGGCCGGCGATGGCTACCACTGACGCGCCACCGCTACCGATATGGTGCCGGCTTGGCTGGATGCTGCTGATCTGGACCGCCAGCGTGGCCGCGCTCGGCGTCGTGGCCCTGCTGATCCGCTTGCTGATGCAAGCGGCTGGAATGCGCAGCTAGGTACGCGAGACTACTCGCCCGATTCCACCGTGTAGCCCTTGGCCTGCAGCTTGGCGATGTAGCCTTTCTCGTCGAGCAACTGGTTCATCGGCAGCAGGGCGAAACTGCTGGGGTGTTCGGCCAGCACGCGCTCGGCCTGCTTGAGCCATTCGGCTTCCATGCGCGCGGGCAGGTCGGTCATGCCGCGCTCCTTCACCACCGCCGCCGACATGAAGGCGGCCTGGCAGGCGCCTTGCGCATCCACTACGGGAATGGCGCGCAAGGCTTTCACGTCGCCAACAGCCCAGGCGCTGGCGCGCTGGCGCATCGGCGCGAGGTCGGTTTCCAGGCGCGCCAGCGTGCGTTCGAAGCAGGCGACATCGTCCATTCCCGTCGCCTTGAACTGCTTGATGGCCTTGCGCGGGTCTTCCAGCTTGAGGGTGATGCCGGGTGAGGTGATCTTGGCATCGACTTCTTCGGCGATGTCCTTCACCACTGGCCACACCGCGTCGCTCTGGCTGAGGCCGGACCGCTTGATGGCGGCTTCCCACAATTCGTTGGCCGCGAACACCGGCCGGAACTTTTCCACGCCGGCATCGCGGCCGATATAGCGCTGCTTGAGCACCAGCCAGCGCGCATACATCGGCGCCGGCAGCACCTGTTGCAGGGTCTTGCCATCGGGATTCTTGCGCGCCGACATGGCGCTGGGCAGCAAGGTCAGCGCGCCGAAGAAGCCGACGTCGGCATCGATTCGCGCCGAAGGTGGCCGCAGGATTTCCTTGGCTTCGCGAATACGCGCGGCGGCCTGGCCCGAGGCCCATTCCATGTCCTTGGGCAAGGGCGAGAGCGTTCCCAGGATCCACAGCACGTGATCGCCTTTGCTGACCTTCCACAGGCGCGGGCCTGGTTGCGCACCGGTGACCACCACGGTTTCGATGGTCGTCGTTGGAGCCGCTTGCTGCGCTTTCACTGGTGCCACTGACGAGGCCAGCAGAAGGCCAATCACCACAACCGGGTTTGCACGCATGTCGCAAGGCTCCAAATGAAAACTTAACTTGCGCGCCGAAAGCTCGCAGCGATGATACGTATTAGGACAGCAAGCCCGGCCGCTTGTCTGCCCCCACTGAAGTCACATGCATCGCAAAGCGGTTTGTGTGCAGTATGTTGACGCGTGCATGCGCGAGATGGAGAAATCCGGATGGGGATGTTGAATCTGGTGTTGATTGCCAGCCTTGCGACAGCGGCAGTGCCGGCATCCGATACACCGACAGCGACTGGCGCCACCGCCCAGACGGTCTGGCTTCGGGGTTTGATTGCACAGATGCAAGCCGGTGATTCGCCGCGCCAGCGGGCACTCTCCGTGACGGTGGTTCCTCAGGACGCTTACGCGCGCGCCGACGACCGCGCCAGGCGCGGCAAGATTTTGCGCGACGCGGCTGCGGCCGCGCCAATGGACCGGCTGGTCCAGGGCCTGTGGGCACAGGCGGACGAGGCCGATGCGGGCTGCGACGCCATACATCCTTGCCCGGACCGGCGAGCGGCCTGGGCCCGCCTGGAGCCGGAGAATTCTGCCGCCTGGCGTCCACTGCTGCAGCAAGCCGAGCTCGAGCACGATGACGCGCTGCGCCGACAGGCACTCGCCGCCGCTGCACAAGCGCGTTACCACGACGACTTGTTTGGCGAGTCGGTGGATGCCTGGCTGACAGTTTTCGAATCGCATCCCTTGCCTGAGTCCCTGCGACGGCAGCTGGCGAGGGACATGGCAGGCGAGAGCCCCGGCTCGGCGGCGTCCATCGAGTCTCCAGAACCCGTCATGGCGATCGCCTTCTCGGTTCTGGCGACGATGCAGACACTGGATGCTTTCCGTGCCTGCCGCAATCCGCCGGGGCAGGCTCCGGACGCCGAGCGGGACGAGCAATGCCGTCGCGTGGGTGAGCAGCTGCTGGCGGCGCCGACCTTCCTGGAGCGATCGCAGGGATTGGCAATGCTGCGTGCCGGCGCCGCGCGCGAGGTGCTGGAAGCCGGCCGTCAAATGGATTGGCTGCAATGGCAATTCACGCCGCAACCCTATGGAAATGGCGCACTACTCGTGGACTTGAAGGGCTATGTAGCCGACCTGCGCACGACACATTCGGAAGTTCGTTCGGTGGAATTGCTGCTGCAACGCATGGGTACTCCGCTCACGCCGCCGGCAGGTTGGCAGAGGCCGAAAGTGGCCGCAGTCGCCGAAGAACGCTAGGGCGCGCGCGCGTCCAGGAAAGCCTTCAGCGCGGCGATCTCGTCGTCGGTGAGCGTGGCGAATCGCCCGCGCGCCACGCCGCTCATGAAGCCGGTCGCCGTTTCCTTGCCATTGGCCGCAATGCCAGTGCGCATCAGGCGCTTGAAGGCTTCGGGTGTGTAGGCCTTGGCGACGACGAGGTTGGGGCCGGAATCGGGCACGCCCCAGCTGCGCAGCTCGCGGCCGTGGCATTCCGGGCAAGAGGTCATGGCCAGGTGCTCGCCCAGCGCGACCTGTTCCGTGGGCGGTTCGGCAGGCGCTACTACGCCGGCATCCGGCAGGTAGTCATCTTCTTCAAACGTGCCGTCGGCGACCTGCTTGAGAATTTTCTCGGAAATCCAGCTTGGCTTCAGGCCGGGATTTTCCACCGGCGGCAGCGAGCGCACCCAGGCGATGATGTCGCGCGTCTCGCGATCGCTCAGGCGCTGGAACATGAAGATCGGCATGCCCAGTGGCGCGTGGCCGTCGTGGGTCTTGCCCTGGCGAATCAACCGGTCGAGCCCGGCGTCGTCGTACAACTCGCGCTTCACCGTGAGGTTGGCGGAACGGATGGTGTACCTGTCGGGCACTGCCCAGAGATCATTCGTGCCTTCGCCATTGGCCTTGTGGCAACCGGCGCAACCGACGCGCTTGGCCTGGCGGAAGCCTTCGACGGGATCGCCCTTGGCGGGTGCCGCGAGCGCGGCCTGGGCCACGGGCGTTGCAGGCGCTGCGGCCGCAGAGGACGCCGGCATCGGGCCGGACTTGGAGCAGGCCGCAAGCAGCAGCGGCAGCACGCAAAAGATCGGGCGCATCGCGGTCTCCCCACCGGACGGTGCCCCATGCTAGCCCAGACCGGGCCGGGTGGCGTGAATCCGCCGCCCGGCGCGCGGGCAGCGGATTTTCGAAGCGAAAGCGCTTGCTTAGAACTCGTAACCCAGCGACAGGCCGAATACCAGCGGATCAACATTGGCGGTGCCGACATAGCCGAGAGTTTCAACCGAGACCTTGGTGTCGAAGTCGAGCTTGGACAGGTCGGCGCGCAGGAACAGCTTGTCATTGACGGCATAGTCCACGCCGGCGCCGTACACCAGGCCATTGGCGCCGCTGGCGCCGATGTCCAGGCCGGTCAGCGCGCCCTTCGCCTTCTCGTTCGAAATCGTCACCCAGCCGTAGCCCAGGCGCACGAAGGGACGGAACTTGCCTTCGGGCAGGAAGCGATAGTTCACGCTCAGCACGGTCGGGCGATGCTCGAGGCTGGCCACGGTGCCCAGGCCGTCGAGGCTGACGTCGTGCTTGAACGGGATCGGCGCGGTGCTCAGCTCGACGTTGAAGTTCGGGTTGAAACGGTAGCCGATGCTGGCGGTGGCGCTCCAGGCATCGTTGACATTGGCATCGGCGCCGGCGAGCACGCCGTTGCCGGACTTCGGGTTCACATTGGTATAGCCGACGGTACCGAAGAACTGGGCGTTGGCAGCGCCGGAGGCGAGCAGGCCGGCGAGGGCGAGGGCAGCGAGCGGGGTCTTGTTCACGGGGGCTCCTTGGGGTGCTTGCGTAGGGCGGGAAGTGCCGCCGCGCACCTTAGGAGAGCGAAAATAAAAATCTTGTGTAGGAATCGCCGATTTTCGTGACAGTGGCGTGAAGCGCTAGCCTGCGATTCAGGCGGCCGGCGGCAACTCGATGAAAAATCCTGCCAGCCAGCGCGCGAGCAGGCGCCAGCCCGGGCTGTCGAAGTACCAGGTTTCGAACGCGGCCTCGAGCATGAAGGGCACACCGACCCACCAGTACACCGGATGCACGCGGCCCAGGCGCAGGCGATCGGCAAAGATCACCGCGATCAGGAACAGCTGCGGCAGCAGGAAGCCGAACACCCATTCCGGTCGCGGCACCGAGGGGAAGTAGTGCCGGAAGCGGAAAAAGGCCGGCCACAAGATGGCGACCGTGGCCATCAGCATCAACCGCTTGTGAACTTCGGGTTTGCCGCGAAAATAAAGTGCCGCCGCCACCAGCGAGAAAAAGATCAGTGGCGAGGTGACGCTTCCCACGAGGATGGACAGCGCCGTATCGCCCAGGCCTGCCTGCAGGTCGCGGCGCATGGCGAACACGCCCATGGCTATCGATGAAGCCATTGCCCCCGGCGCGACGATCGTCGCGAGCGCGCCCATGGCGCGATGCCTGGGAAAGCGCCCGCTATGCACCCACCACGCTTGGCTGAGGAACAGCATCAGCCAGGACAGCACGAACGCACCGTGCACGAACACCACGCCGGGCCCGTGAAAACTGCCCATCCACATCGGCCTGAGAAAAGTCGTGAAGAACCCGATCACGGCTGCCGCCAGCGCGGCGCATCCTGCCCAGACAAAGTGGTGCCCCCGTGCGCGCTTGCCAGCGATGGCGGCCATGCGTTTCCCCCTGCTTGCGTGCTGCTCCTGCTGGAGTATCTTAGGTCGCCCGCTTCGGGGCAAACGGGAGTTCGACCATGGCCACGCATTCGGGTACCTGCTTCTGCGGCGCGGTGGGCTTCACCGTCAGCGGTGAACCGGCAGCGATGGGTTACTGCCATTGCGACAGCTGCCGGCATTGGTCAGCCGGGCCGGTGAACGCTTTCAGCCTGTGGACGCCGGATGCGCTGAAGGTGACCCAGGGCGCCGAACATATCGGCACCTACAACAAGACCCCGATCAGCTTCCGCAAGTGGTGCAAGCTCTGCGGCGGCCACCTGTTCACCGATCATCCGACGATGGGACTGGTGGATGTGTACGCGGCGGTGATCCCGAGTCTCGAATTCAAGCCCGGCGTGCACGTGCACTACCAGGAAACCGTGCTGCGCATCCACGACGGCGTCACCAAGATGCGCGACATGCCTTCGGAAATGGGCGGGTCCGGACAGGTGCTGGCGGACTGATGGCGACTATCCTGATCACCGGCGCCGGTCGGGGCATTGGTCTTGCGCTGACGAAATATTTCCGCGCACGCGGCGACGACGTGGTCGCCGTGTGCCGCCGAGAAAGCGATGCCTTGGCGGCGACCGGCGCGAAGGTCGAGTCGGGCATTGATGTCACCGACGATGCTGCGCTGTCGGGCATGGTCCGGCGCCTGGAAGGGCGGCGCATTGACCAGCTCTGGCTCAATGCCGGCATCCTGGAGCGCGACAGTTTCGACAAGTTGGGCAACGAAGGCTTCGATGCCATGCGCCGCCAGTTCGAGGTCAATGCCATCGGCCCGCTGCGCGTCGCGCACGCCTTGCACGAATCGCTGGGCAGCGGTTCGAAGATCGCCATCCTGACCAGCCGGATGGGTTCGATCGCCGACAACGGATCGGGCGGGTATTACGGCTACCGCGCTTCGAAGGCGGGGGTGAACGCCGTCGGCAAGTCATTGGCGATCGATCTGGCGCCGCGTGGTGTTGCGGTGTACCTGCTGCATCCCGGTTACGTCGCCACCGACATGGTCGGCGGCCACGGCGACATTACGCCCGAGGTCGCCGCCGAGCGACTGGCTGGCGTGGTGGCAGGGCTGGGCAAGGAGCAGACCGGCACGTTCTGGCATTCGAATGGCAGCGCCTTGCCCTGGTAGCCAGCGCGCGCCGGGACGAACATCCCGATTTCGGGGACGGGTCGCGCCGCTCGTCCTTGCAGGAGCGGGTCGGGGCCGTTAGCGTGGCCGGGTGAAGCGCAAGACCGCCCTGCCTCTGGCCGTAGTGGTGCTGTGGTGGACCCTGAACGGGGTCGCCGTGGGCACCCAATGGATGCGCATGACCGACGCCAGCGGACAGGGCGTTGCGTTCTGGCGCGCGATGCCGCCCAGCATGATTGGCGCCTGGGGCTGGATTCCGATTGCGCTGGGCCTGTTCTGGTTGGTGTGGCGTTTTCCGATCGAATCGGGGCGCATTCCTCGTCGCCTTGCGATCCACACCCTCGCGGTTGCGGCGGTGATCGCCCTGCGCGCGGTGTACATCTATGCGCTCGACCCCTTCCTGCACTGGTACGAAGGCGCGCCGGATTTCCAGGATGTGCTGGAGCAAAGCGTGTGGAACAATTTCTTCCAGGCCTGGCTGTTCATCGGTGTCGGCCATGCGCTGGTCTACAGCGAGCGCGCGCGCGAACGCGAGGCCCAGGCCAGTCGACTGGTGTCGCAGCTGGCCGAAGCCCGGCTCGAGGCACTGTCGTCGCGCCTGAATCCGCACTTCCTGTTCAACGCCCTGAACTCGATTGCCGAACTGGTGCATCGCGACGCCGATGCTGCCGACCGCATGATCATCGGACTGTCGGCGCTGTTGCGCAGCAGCCTGGAGCAGGTGGCGCATAGCGAAGTGGTGTTGGAGGACGAGCTGCGCCTGCTGGGCCACTACCTGGACATCGAAAAAATCCGCCTCGGCGAACGCCTGCGCGTGGAATGGGAGGTGGCGCCGGAGGTTCGCGATGCCCTGGTGCCGCCCTTGCTGCTGCAGCCGCTGGTGGAAAATGCCGTGCGCCATGGCATCAGTCGCCGCCTGAGCCCGGGCAGCATTCGCGTACGGGCGCAGCGCCAGGGCGGCGAGCTGCAGATCGAGATCCGTGATGATGGCAGCGAAGCCAACCCGGCCGGGAGCGGCTTCGGCATCGGCCTGGCCACGACACGCGATCGTTTGAAAGCGCTTTACGGTGACGGCGCGCAGCTCGACCTGCGACGCGAGCCGGGGCGCGGAACCAGCGCCTGCCTGCAGCTACCGTTCCGGCGCCAGCGCCAGGCGGCATGAGCAGCCTGCGCGCCCTGGTCGCCGACGACGAACCGCTGGCGCGGGCCCGCCTGCTGCGCCTGCTGGCGCAGTTCCCCCAGATCGAAGTGGTCGCCGACTGTGGCAGCGGCCAGGAAGCGATTGACCAGATGCATGCGCGCCAGCCAGACGTGGTGTTCCTGGATATCCAGATGCCCGACCTCGACGGCTTCGACGTGCTGGCATCCTTGCCGCGCGAGCGTCGGCCGGGCGTGGTGTTCATCACCGCGCATTCCGAACACGCCGTGCGCGCCTTCGAAGAGCGCGCGCTGGACTACCTGCTGAAACCGATCTCCGGCGAGCGTTTGCGCCAGGCGATCGAGCGCCTGCGTTTTCCCGCAGCCGCTTTGCCCACGCCGGCAGCCGAGGTCGCCGCCTATCCGCCGCGCCTGGCGGTAACGGTGGGCGCGCGCATCCACCTGGTGGACGTGGCGGATATCGAACACATCGATGCCCACGCCAACTACATCGAATTGCACCTGGGCTCGCGTTCACTGGTGCTGCGCGAGACCTTGGCCAATATCGAGTCGCGCCTGGATCCGGCGCGTTTCCTGCGCGTGCACCGCTCCAACCTCGTGCGCCTGGATGCCATCGTCGAAGCGCAGCCGCAGGATTCGGGCCGCTACCTCCTGCGCCTGAAGTCGGGCGCGCGCGTCACCAGTGGCCGCAGCCATTGCGCGCGGATCCGCGCCGCGCTGGGCCTGGACTGAAGCCTTCGCTGGCGTGTGCCGGCATTTGGTCCGCGCCTTCGCGACATTCGTCCCGAGGCGATTGTCGGCAAGCAAGCACCCTCCGAACCTGACTCCGCCCTTCCCACCGGAGTCACCCGATGCACCTTTCTCAACTCACGCTTGCTGTCCTTGTCCTGGCCACCGGCGCCACGCTGCCGAACGCTGCCCACGCTGGCGCCACGCCCGCCACCTGCACGCCGGCCAGCGAATTCGCGCCGGGCGTGGTGTCCACCGACGACCTGTTCGAATCGCGCCTGAGCTTCACGCCTTCGCGCAACACCATATTCTGGGCGGTGACCGCCGAACCGAGCCCGCCCGGCGGCACCGTGGTCTCGACCATCCTCACCGCCAATCGCGCCGGCGGCAGCTGGACCGCGCCGACCATCGCTTCGTTCTCGGGCGTGTACAGCGACAGCGACCCCTTCGTCACGCCTTACGGTGACGCGCTGATCTTCAGCTCGAGCCGCCCGGGCGGCATCGTGCCGAACACGCCGCTCAACGACCTGTGGATCAGCCAGCGCACGCCTTCGGGTTGGAGCGTGCCGGTGAACCTGGGGCCCAACGTGAACAGCGCGGCGAACGAGCTTTACGCCAGCACCGACATCTACGGCAACCTGTACTTCGCCAGCGATCGCGATGGCGGTGAGTTCGATTTGTACCGCGCCCGCAAGTTGCGCAATGGCGAGTATGCGCCGGCCGAGAAAGTGCCCGGCAAGGTCAACCATCCGGTGCGCTGGGAGTTCAACCCCGAGATCTCGCCCGATGGCCGCACCCTGCTGTTCGCCACCTACGGTCGCCCGGACAGCTACGGCGACGTGGACATCTATGTCAGCCGGCTTGAAGACGGCAAGTTTGGCGCGCCGCAGAACATGGGTCCCTGCGTGAACTCGGTCGCGCCCGAGTTCCACCCGACCGTGCTGTGGGATCGCAACGAGCTGTACTTCGTGCGTGTCGGCGCCACCACCGACTTCTACACGACGCCCTTGCAACTGCCGTAAACATGAAGCGGGCGGCCGTGCGCCGGGCGCGCCCGGCCCCCGGGGGTGTAGCCACCCCCCCCCCGCCGTGTTGTACCCAAACCCCGGCCGCCTCCCGCGGGGGGTTCGACGGATCTTTGTGGTGAGGGCTTTTTTCCTCATGTCTTTCTTTGCGGTCACGTCCGGATTGGCGGGGCTGGCCACCGACCTCCACGGGTGGTGGGCCGAGGTCCGGTTCGCCCGCCCGGACCTGCTCTGGCTGCTGCTCCTCGTCCCGGCGTTCGCCGGGCTGAACGCCTACGCCGCCCGGCGGCGGCGGGGGGCGGTCGCGGCCCTCGGGCGGCCCGGCGCGGTCGCGGCCCTCGTCACCCGCCCGGTGCGCCGCGGGCGGGTGGCG
>CBHTVR010000062.1:0-10448 GCA_966096795.1 uncultured Gammaproteobacteria bacterium | reverse complement strand
GAGACGCTGGTTGCGCCGCCTGGCCCTGCTTGCCGGCCTGGGCCTGGTGCTCGGCCTGGTGGGCCTGGGAGTCCTGTATTTCCTGATCGCCCCGCGCCTGCCGGACGTGCAGGAACTGCGCAATGTCGCCCTGCAGGTGCCCCTGGGGGTGTACAGCAGCGATGGCAAGCTGATCGCCCAATTCGGCGAAACCCGGCGCTACCCGGTGAAGGTGGACAAGATCCCGACCCGGCTCAAGCAGAGCTTCATCGCGGTCGAGGATGCGCGCTTCTACAAGCACGGCGGCCTGGATTTCAAAGGCATCAGCCGCGCCGTGTGGCTGCTGGCGACCACCGACGAGCAGCGCGTGGCCGGCGGCAGCACCATTACCCAGCAGGTTGCCAAGAATTTCTACCTGAGCTCGGAATACAGCTACAGCCGCAAGCTCATGGAGATGGCGCTGGCGCTGAAAATGGAGCGCGAGTTGAGCAAGGACGAGATCCTCGAGCTCTACCTCAACAAGATTTTCTTCGGCAACCGCGCCTATGGCGTGGCGGCGGCGGCGGAATTCTATTTCGGCAAGCACATCGACCAGCTCACCCTGGCCGAAGGCGCGGCCCTGGCGGCGACGCCGAAGTACCCGTCCAGCGGCAATCCCATCATCAACCCGAAGCGCAATATCGAACGCCGCAACTACGTGCTGCAGCGCATGCACGAAGTGGGCTTCATCAGCGAAGCGGAAATGCGCGCGGCCCAGGCCGAGCCCAGCCATGCCAGCCCGCACGAGCCGCCGGTGGAAGTCGAGGCGCCCTACCTGGCCGAGATGGTGCGCGCCGACATGCAGGCGCGCTACGGCGCGGAATCGGAAACCAGTGGCTACAAGGTTTTCACGACCTTGCGCAGCGTCGACCAGAACGCCGCCAACAAGGCGGTGCGCGACGGACTGGTGGAATACGACCGCCGCCATGGCTGGCGCGGCGCGGAAGGCCACCTCGACCTGACCGGCGCCGAGACGGCCGCGGACCTGCGCACGCAGATGCGCCGTTTCGTGCCGCTGCCGGGCATGCCGGTGGGCGTGGTGAGCGCGGTGGACTCTGCGGGAGCCCAGGTGGCGCTGCGCTCGGGCAACACGGTCCGTCTCGATGCCAAGTCGACCCAATGGACGGGCAAGACGCCGGCAGCCCTGTTCAAGCGCGGCGACGTGATTCGGGTTTCGGCCGCCGCGGAAGCCGGCACATTCGAGTTGGCGCAGGCGCCCAAGGCGGAAGCCGCCCTGGTGTCGCTGCAGCCCGAGGACGGCGCCCTGCGCGCGCTGGTGGGCGGTTTCAGTTTCTCGCGCAGCAAGTTCAACCGCGTCACGCAGGCGCAGCGCCAGCCGGGTTCCAGCTTCAAGCCCTTCCTGTATTCGGCGGCGATGGAACGCGGCTACACGCCGGCCACCATCGTGCTCGATGCGCCGGTGGTGTTCCGCGACCGCGTCGGCCATGTCTGGCAGCCGCAGAACGACAACGGCAAGTTCTCCGGCCCGATGCGCATGCGCGAAGCCCTGGTGCAGTCGCGCAACCTGGTGTCGGTGCGCCTGCTCGATGCCATCGGCGTGGACTTCGCGCGCAAGTACATCACCCAGTTCGGCTTCAAACTCGAAAGCCTGCCGCCGAACCTGTCGATGTCGCTGGGTTCGGCTTCGCTGACACCGATGTCCATCGCCCGCGGCTACACGGTGTTCGCCAATGGCGGCTTCCTGGTGGACCCGTACTTCATCGACAAGATCGTCGATCGCCATGGCGTGGTGATCGCCGCCACCCATCCGGCGCGCGCCTGCCGCGCCTGCCCGCAACGCCTGTCCAGTGAGACGCGGGCAGCGGTGGTGGTGGACGATTTCGACTTCAGCGCCGAAGGCCCGGGCAAGGCGACGCCCGCCGGCGCCACTGCTGACCCGGACCAGCCCGGCCCGCCGCCGGTCGCGTTGGCGCCACGCGCGATCGACGAGCGCACCGCGTTCCTCGCCAGTTCGCTGATGAAGGACGTGGTACTGCGCGGCACCGCCACCGCCGCCAAGGTGCTCAACCGCGCCGACATCGGTGGCAAGACCGGCTCGACCAATGACCACCGCGATGCCTGGTTCTCCGGCTTCGGCGGCGACCTCGTCACCACGGTCTGGGTCGGCAACGACAATTTCGAATCGCTGGGCTACCGCGAATACGGCGGCAAGGCCGCGCTGCCGATCTGGATCGGCTACATGGGCACGGCGCTGAAGGACGTGCCCCTGGCCGATGCCACGCCGCCTGCGGGCATCGTCACGGTGACGGTGAATCGCGCCACCGGCGGGCTGATTCCGGATGGCACGCCGGGCGGCCTGGTCGACTACTTCAAGCAGGAAGACTACGACCGCATCATCGCCAGCGGCTACAACCAGCAGGACATGGACGAGCAGCAGCAGGCCGAGGCTTTCGACATCTTCTAGACGGCCGGCAACGGCCGTCGCCGGCAGGACGATGAAGCGCAACGCAGACCAACGCGCGGGACAAGTCCAGGAACGGCGCCTGCGCGTCGCCACCGAGGCGGCGCGCCTGCTGGCGCGGCTTGGGCTGCAGGACTATGGCGAAGCCAAACGCCGCGCCGCGCGCACGCTCGGCATTGACGACCCACCGTCGCAACCTTCCGACGCCCTGGTGCGCGAGCGCCTGCTGGAATACCAGCGCCTGTTCGGCGGCACCGACCTGGCCGCGCAACTGCGCAAGCGCCGCGAAGCCGCGCTGCAGGCGATGGGACGCTTCGCCGGCTTCGAACCGCGCCTGGTCGGGCGCGTGCTGGACGGCAGCGCCGATGAACGCACGCCGGTGCAGCTGCATGTCTTCAGCGCGGAACCCGAGGCCTTCGCGCGCCTGCTGATGGACGCGAACCTGCCTGCGCGCGGCCTACCCTGGGTGGAACTCGACCTGGGCCAGGGACGGCGCGAGCGCGTGCCGGCCTGGGGTTTCCTGGCCGGGGATCTGGAGTTTGAAGTGGCGGTGCTGCCGCCGAACCTGCTGCGGCAGCCGCCGCTGGATGGCGACGGCAAACCCATGCAGCGGGCAGCGCTGCCTGCGCTGCGCCGCCTGATCGAGGCTTAGCGCGAAGCCAGCGCGGTGTAATCGCGGGCCGGGGCGCCGGTGTAGATCTGGCGCGGGCGGCCGATCTTGTTTTCCGGGTCGTTCTGCTGCTCGAGCCAATGCGACACCCAGCCGGCGGTGCGGGCGATGGCGAACATCACCGTGAACATCTCGGTCGGGATGTTGAGCGCCTTGTAGATGATGCCCGAGTAGAAATCGACGTTCGGGTAGAGCTTGCGGGCGATGAAATATTCGTCCTTCAGCGCCGCTTCTTCCAGGCGCATCGCCACTTCCAGCAGCGGGTCGTTCACGCCCAGCTCGGCCAGCACCTGGTGGCACATCTCGCGGATGATCTTGGCGCGCGGGTCGAAGTTCTTGTACACGCGGTGGCCGAAGCCCATCAGGCGGAAGCCCGAATTCTTGTCCTTGGCCTTGGCGATGGCGCTGCCCACGTTTTCGGGCGTGCCGATTTCCTTGAGCATCTCCAGCACGGCTTCGTTGGCACCGCCGTGGGCGGGACCCCAGAGGGCCGCAACGCCAGCAGCAACGCAGGCATAGGGATTGGCGCCGGTGGAACCGACCAGGCGCACGGTCGAGGTCGAGGCGTTCTGCTCGTGGTCGGCGTGCAGGATGAACAGCAGGTCCAGGGCCTTCGCCGCGACCGGGTTCAGGGCCAGCGGCTCGCTCGGCACTTCGAACATCATGTGCAGGAAGCGGTCGACGTACTCGAGGTTGTTGCGCGGGTAGCGGATCGGCCAGCCGATGGAATAGCGATGGCAGGCGGCGGCGATCGTCGGCACCTTGGCCAGCAAACGGATCGCGGCCAGGCGGCGCTGTTCCGGATCTTCCAGGTTCAGGTCGCCGTGATAAAACGCGGCCAGCGAACCGAGCATGCCGGTCATCATCGCCATCGGGTGGGCGTCGTGGCGGAAGCCGTACAGGAAGGTCCTGAAGGCCTCGTGCATCATCGTGTGGTGGGTGACTTCGTGCTCGAACTTTCCGAACTGGTCGGCGTTCGGCAGTTCGCCGTGCATCAGCAGGTAGCTCACTTCCAGGAAGTTGGAATGCTTGGCGAGCTGCTCGATCGGATAGCCGCGATACATCAGCACGCCGGCGTCGCCATCGATATAGGTGATGGCGCTGCGGCAGCTGGCGGTGGACATGAAGCCCGGGTCGTAGGTGAAGCTGCCGGTTTCCTTGTACAGCTTGCCGATGTCGATGCAGGACGGGCCGAGGGTGCCGGAGAGAACGGGCAGGTCGACGGCTTTGTCGCCAGCGTTGAGGATCACGCGCGGGTTGTCAGACACGACAGGCTCCTTGGATGCTTGGGGCGGCCGATGCGGGCGTTTGCTCCGGCCGGACCGTCGGCCCACCGGGCCGCCCGGGCCAAGCGCCAAGTATCGCACAGGCAATTTGCGCGTTGCAGCGCAACACTGCGGCAAAACGCTGAAGATGTCGCCACAGCGTGAACGCCGGCACGAATCGAACTGCCGTCGCGGGCTCGCCAGGCGGCCCAAAAGAAAACGGCCGCAATGCGGCCGTTTCGTTGGCATTGCGGCCCATGGGCCGCAGCCGGCTACTTACTTGGCGGCGCCGTAGCGCTTGCGGAACTTGTCCACGCGGCCGCTGGTGTCCATCAGCTTCTGCTTGCCGGTGTAGAACGGGTGCGAGGCCGAGGAAACTTCCACCTTCACGAGCGGATATTCCTTGCCATCCTCCCACTTGATGGTTTCCTTGCTGCTCAAGGTCGAGCGGGTCAGGAAGATGAGATCGGAGGTGACGTCCTGGAAGACGACCTCGTTGTACTTGGGATGGATATCGGCTTTCACGGGAAAATTCCGGAATGAGCGGGGAAAGACTCCTAGTTTAGCCCGGCCCCGGGGGCGGCGCAAGCCAAATGGCGTTCAGGCCCCCGCGAAGCGCGCCGCGCTGCCCACCCAGCGCTCCGACACCCGGGCCGCCAGCTCCGGGGATTCGGCCAACAAGCTCTCTGCCGCGCGCTGCACGGCCGGCAGCAGGTGGGCGTCACGGGCCAGGTCGGCGATACGGAAACCGGCCAGGCCGGTCTGGCGCGTGCCCAGCACCTCGCCCGGACCGCGCAGCTCCAGGTCCTTTTCGGCGATCAGGAAGCCATCGGTGCTCTGGCGCATCACTTCCAGGCGCTGGCGCGCCAGCATCGACAGCGGCGGCTTGAACATCAGCACGCAACTCGATGCCTCGGCGCCGCGCCCCACCCGTCCGCGCAGCTGGTGCAGCTGGGCCAGCCCGAGGCGCTCGGCATTCTCGATGACCATCAGGCTGGCGTTGGGCACGTCCACGCCGACTTCAATCACCGTGGTCGCGACCAGCAACTGGATACCGCCGGCCTTGAAGCGTGCCATCACGGCCTGCTTTTCGGCGGGCTTCATGCGCCCGTGCAGCAGGCCCACGCTCAACTCGGGCAGCGCCTGGCCGAGGGCTTCGTAGGTGGTCTGCGCGGCCTGGGCGTCAATCTTCAGGGCCGAGCCATCGCCGGGCTCGGATTCGTCGATGAGCGTGCACACCCAATAAACCTGGCGACCCTGGGCGCAGGCGTGACGGATGCGCTCGACCACTTCCTCGCGACGCGTGCCCGGCAGCGCCACGGTGGTGACGGGCGTGCGGCCCGGCGGCATTTCATCGATCACCGACACGTCCAGGTCCGCGTAGGCCGACATCGCCAAGGTGCGCGGAATCGGCGTGGCGGTCATCACCAACTGGTGCGGCACGCGGGTGCCGTCCAGGCCTTTGTCGCGCAGCGACAGGCGCTGGTGCACGCCGAAGCGGTGCTGCTCGTCCACGATCACCAGGCCGAGTTCGCTGAAGGCCACGCCTTCCTGCATCAGCGCATGGGTGCCGACGACCACCTGGCCCTCGCCGGACGCGATCGCGGCCAGCGCCGCCGTGCGCGCCTTGCCGGTGACCTTGCCGGCGAGCCAGGCGACCTTCACACCAAGCGGCTCCAGCCAGGCGCGAAAATAGTTGAGGTGTTGTTCGGCCAGCAGTTCGGTCGGCGCCATCAGCGCGACCTGCCGCCCCGCTTCCACCGCGCGCGCCGCCGCCAGCGCCGCGACCACGGTCTTGCCGCTGCCGACATCGCCCTGCACCAGGCGCAGCATCGGCGCCGGCTCGCGCATGTCGGCGACGATCTCTTCCAGCACGCGCTGCTGCGCGCCCGTCAGCGCATAAGGCAGGCGCTTGCGCAGGGCGGCGGCCAGGCTGCCGCGCACCTTCACCGGCTTGGCGCCATGGCTGCGCAGGGCGATGCGCTGGCGGCGCAGGCTCAGGTGTTGGGCCAGAAGTTCTTCGAAGGCCAGGCGCTGCAGGGCCGGGTGCCGGCCGCTGGAGAACAGCGCGACATCGGCATCCGGCGGCGGGCGGTGCGCGGTAAGCAGGGCCTCGCGCAGGTCCGGCAACTCCAGCGCGCGCGTGAGCTTGGCCGGCAGCAGCTCGAGTGCCTCGGCCGCGGGCAAGCGCTTGAGCGCTTCGGCAATCAGCTTGGACATGGATTGCGGGCCGATGCCTTCCACGGTGGGATACACCGGATCGAGGCTGTCGCGCAGCTCGCCCTCATCGGCGTCGCTGAGGAAGCGATAGCTCGGGTGCACGATTTCCAGGCCATGGCCGGATGGGCGCGGCTCGCCGTAGCAGCGCAGCCGGCGGCCAGGAATGAACTGCGCAGCCTGCGCCGAATTGAAATGAAAAAAACGCAGTGCCAGGGTCGCGCGTGAATCGTCGGCGACAGTCACCCGCAGCAAGGGCCGATAGCGAAAGCCGCGCTCCACCGCTTCCACGCGAGCTTCAATCTGCGCGGCTTGGCCAGGCACGAGTTCGCGAATGGGCGTGAGCCGGGTGCGGTCTTCATAGCGAAGCGGCAGGTGCAGCCACAGGTCCTGCACGGTTTGCAGGCCGCGTGCGGCAAGTTTTTCCGCCAGCGCAGGCCCGACGCCCGGCAAGCCGCGCACCGGGGCATCGCCGCCGGCCGAGAGCTTCGGCGCGGGCGCGGATGGCTTGCCGGTTCGCGCCACTCAGTCGAACGCGAGGATGGCGTCCACCTCGACCCGCGCGCCGCGGGGCAGGCCGGAAACCTCGATGGTGGAACGGGCCGGATAAGGCGCGGAAAAATATTCCGCCATCACCGCATTCACCGCTGCGAAGTCGGACAGGTCGGTCAGGTAGATGCCCACGCGCACGACCTTCTCGAGCGAAGCGCCGGCCGCGACGCAGACCGCCGACAGGTTCTCGAACACGCGCCGGGTCTGCTCGCCAATATTGCCCTCGACCAACTGGCCGGTGGCAGGATCCAGCGGAATCTGCCCGGACAGGAAGATCAGCGAGCCGCTGCGCACCGCTTGGGAATAGGGACCGATGGCGGCGGGGGCTTTGTCGGTGGCCACGGGGATTCGGGGCATGGTGGCGGACTCGTTCTGGACTGACCCGCAGTTTACGCCCGCGGCGGCCCTAGATGCGCTCGACGCCGTGCACTACGCCCAGGCGGCGCACGCGGCGGATGACGTCGGCCAGGTGCTTGCGATTGCGCACCTCGATGCCGAATTCCATCACCGAAATCTGCAGGTCGCGCTCGCGGTATTCGACCGAGTCGATATTGGAGTCGCTTTCGGCGACGGCGGCGGCGACTTGCGCCAGCACGCCGGGTTTGTTGTCCACGTCGAGCTTGAGCGCGGCGCGGTAATCGCCCTGCACGTAGCGGTCCCAGGCCATGGGCACGCAGCGTTCGGGATGCTTGCGGTATTCGGCAACGTTGGGGCAATCGGCGCGGTGCACGACCACGCCCTTGCCGGCGCTGATGTAACCCATGATCTCGTCGCCGGGGATCGGGTAGCAACATCGCGCGAAGCTCAACACGCCACGCTCGGTACCCGTGATGAGGATCTGCTCGCTGCTGGCGCCGCCGCCCATGCTGCGCAGCGGCAGTTCGGCCACGCCCTGCAACAGGCTCTGCGCCACCTGCGCCGGCATGCGGTTGCCCAAGGCGATGTCGGCCAGCAATTCTTCCAAGCGCCGGTAGCGATGCTCGGCCAGGAATTGTTCTATTTGCCCCTGCGGCACCCGGTCGAGCGAACTGTCACGCGCTTCCAGCGCGCGGTCGAGCATGCGGTGGCCCAGGTCCACGGCATCTTCGTGTTCCAGGCGCTTGAGGAAGTGACGGATGGCGGTACGCGCCTTGCTGGAGACCACGAATTCCAGCCATTGCGGCCCGGGCGTGGCCGAGGGCGCGGTGATGATCTCCACCGTCTGGCCGCTGGCCAACTTGCTGCGCAGGGGCACCAGCTTCTTGTCCACGCGCGCGGCCACGGCGTGGTTGCCGACATCGGTGTGCACGGCGTAGGCATAGTCGAGCGCCGTGGCGTTGCGCGGCAGGGAGAAGATGTCGCCCTTGGGCGTGAACAGGTAGACCTCGTCCGGGAACAGATCGACCTTCACGTTCTCGAGGAATTCGAGCGAGGAGCCCGCCGATTCCTGGCTGTCCATCAGGCTTCGCACCCAGTCCTGGGCGCGTGCCTGGGCGCTGTTCATGCCCTGCCCGGCGGCCTTGTACAACCAGTGCGCGGCGATGCCGCGTTCGGCGATGACGTCCATTTCCTCGGTGCGGATCTGCACTTCCACCGGCGTGCCGTAGCTGCCGAACAACACCGTGTGCAGGCTCTGGTAACCATTGGCCTTGGGAATGGCAATGAAATCGCGGAAGCGCGCATCCAGCGGCTTGAACAGCGAGTGCACCGCGCCCAGGGCGTGGTAGCACTGCATCAGTTTCGGCACCACCAGGCGGAAGCCGAATACATCCATCACCTGGTCGAAGCTTTTGTTTTCCTGGAGCATCTTCTGGTAGATGCTCCAGGGCGCCTTCACGCGGCCCACCAGGCGGAACGGCAAGCCTTCCTGCGCGAGTCTCTGCGAAAGTTTCGCTTCGATCGTTGCCATCGCTTCGCGGCGCATCACTGGCTGGGCAGCGATGCGCTTGGCGATGACCTTGTGGCGAAGCGGATGCAGGGCGCGAAAGCCCATGTCCTGCAGTTCGGCCTTGATCTTGTTCATGCCCAGGCGGTGGGCGATGGGCGCGTAGATCTCGAGTGTTTCGCGGGCGATGCGCCGGCGCGAATCGGCGGCCATGGCGTCGAGCGTGCGCATGTTGTGCAGGCGGTCGGCGAGCTTGATCAGGATGACGCGCAGGTCGCGCGACATCGCCAGCATCATCTTGCGGAAACTTTCGGCGTCGGCTTCCTGGCGGTCGCGGAACTGGATCTTGTCGAGTTTGGTGACGCCGTCCACCAGCTCCGCCACCGGTTCGCCGAACTCATCGGAAATCGCACTGCGCGGCAGGTCGGTGTCTTCGAGCGAGTCGTGCAGGATGGCGGCGCACAGGGTTTCGGCGTCCAGGCGCAGCTCGGCCAGGATGCCGGCCACGGCGACGGGATGGGTGATGTAGGCCTCGCCGGACTTGCGGGTCTGGCCGGCGTGGGCGGCCGCGCCGACCTGATAGGCGCGCCGGACTTTGGCGATCTGCACGGCCGGCAGGTAGTCGGCCAGCTTCAGCTCCAGCGCGCGCACGGCGTCCGGACAGGGGTCCGGATTGGGCTGCAGCGCGGCGCTGGGCTGGGTGAGCGAGGACATGGTTCCAGCCTATCCCGCCAAGCCCGCGCCCCGCAACGAAAAACGGCCCCGCAGGGCCGTCTCGAAAGCTTGGGATTGCGCGCCGGTTTAGTCGTCGCCGCCCTTGCTCAGGTCGTCGTCCACCACTTCGGCGGCGGCCCATTCCAGGGCTTCGCGTTCGGCGCGCTCGCGCTCGACCTTCTCGACTTCATCAATCAGGGCCTGGTCAATCTTGCGCGCGGCGATTTCACGCAGGGCCATCACGGTGGGCTTGTCCTGGTGCTCGGAGTTGTCCAGGGTCGGCTCGACGCCGGTCGCCAGCTGGCGGGCGCGCTTGGAGGCCATCAGGACCAGCTCGAAGCGGTTTTCGACGACGGACAGGCAGTCTTCAACGGTGATGCGGGCCATTACGGTCTCCAAAGCGCGGTCGGCGAAGTTCGGCCGGCCAGCAAAATCAACGGGTTACGCGGAACCCGGCATTATACGCCTCGAGGCTGGGGCGCTCAACGGCTGTGCCTTGGGAAGGGGGTGCGGGCAGCCATTTTCAGACGGCGCACGTTACCGCCTCCCTGAAAATGGCTACCCGCACCCCCTTCACTGCAATCGCGCGGCCTGAAGCCTCAAACCAACACACTGCCGGGTTTCGGCCAACGGGGTCTGCATGACGGCCCCAGTCGCACTGCGTGCTTGGTGGGGCCGCCATTCCGACCCCGCCCCCTATCAAACGGAGTGGGGCTTCGCTGCGCT
>CBHTVR010000061.1:0-10822 GCA_966096795.1 uncultured Gammaproteobacteria bacterium | reverse complement strand
CCTTCCTGCAGCAGGTCGGCCTGACGCCGATCGTGCTGCACGGCGCCGGCCCGCAGCTGGACGAGGAAATGAAGGCCGCCGGCATCGAGAAGCAGACCGTGGACGGCCTGCGCGTGACCAGCGCCGAAGGCCTGTCGGTGGTGCGCCGCGTGTCGCAGCAGGAAAACCTGCGCCTGGTCGAGGCCCTGCAGGCGCAGGGCGTGCGTGCCACTTCGATTACCGCTGGCGTGTTCGAGTCCGACTTCCTCAACAAGCGCAAGTACGGCCTGGTCGGAAAAGTGGTGGACGTGCATACCGCCAGCATCCAGGCCGCGATCAACGCGCGCTCGATTCCAGTAATTGCCTCCCTGGGTGAAACCAGCGGTGGCCAGATCCTGAACGTCAATGCCGACTGGGCCGCGAACGAGCTGGTCAAGACCCTGCAGCCCTACAAGATCATCTTCCTCACCGGCACCGGCGGTCTGCTCGACGGCGACGGCGAGCTGATTGATTCGATCAACCTGAGCACCGAGTATGAAGAGCTGATGCGCCAGCCCTGGCTGCATTCGGGCATGAAGGTGAAGATCGAGCAGATCCACGACCTGCTGATGCAGCTGCCGCCCTCGTCCTCGGTGTCCATCACGCGCCCGGACGAGTTGGCGAAGGAACTTTTCACCCACCGCGGCTCGGGCACCCTGGTGCGGCGTGGCGAGCGCGTGCGCTGCGTCAACTCCTGGTCGCGTCTGGATCTCGCGAAGCTCAAGACCCTGGTGGAATCGGGCTTTGGCCGGCGCCTGGCCGCGGATTACTTCAAGACCACCAAGCTGCACCAGGCCTTTGTCAGCGAGCACTATCGCGCGGCCTTGCTGATCACGCTGGAGAACGGCATTGCGCACCTGGACAAGTTCGCCGTCAGCGACGATGCCCAGGGCGAGGGCCTGGGGCGCGCCGCCTGGCAGGTCATGCGCGCAGCCACGCCGCGCCTGTTCTGGCGTTCTCGTTCGGACAACCCGATCAACGAGTTCTACTTTTCCGAAGCCGACGGTTGCGTCAAGGGCGAGAAGTGGAATGTATTCTGGTATGGCCTGGAAAGCTTCGATGACATCCGCTTCGCGGTGGACCATTGCCAGGCCCGCCCGGCCACGCTGAAGGATTGAGATGAGCACTGCCTGGACCCTGCCGGTCACCCTGCGCGGCACGCATGTATCGCTGGAGCCGCTGCGGCTCGGGCACGCCGATGGCCTGCGCGCCGCGCTGGCCGAGGGCGGCCTGTCGGGGCTCTGGTTTACTTCGGTGCCCGAGCCCGAGGGTGTGGAGGTCTATATCGCCGCCGCGCTGGAAGGCGAGGCCAACGGCACAGCCTTACCCTTTCTCGTGCGCGACGCCGGCGGCGTGATCGTCGGAAGCACGCGGTATTGCCGCATTGAAGCCGCGAACCGTCGCCTGGAGATTGGCTACACCTGGTACGCCAAGCGCGCGCAGCGCACGGCCTTGAACACCGAGGCCAAGCGCCTGCTGCTGGCACATGCCTTCGAATCCCTGGGCGCGGTGGCGGTTGAGTTCCGCACGCACTGGTTCAACCATCGTTCGCGCGCGGCCATCGCCCGCCTGGGCGCGAAGCAGGACGGCGTATTGCGCAATTCCAGCCGCGACCCCGATGGTGCCTTCCGCGACACCGTGGTGTTCTCGATCATCGAGTCGGAATGGCCAACGGTGCGCAAGCACCTGGACTTCCAGCTGGCGCAGCGGAGCGCGCAGTCGTGAGCCTGCGCATCGGCTTGGTCGGCGCACGCGGCTATGTCGGCAGCGAGCTGATCAAGCTGCTGTCGGCGCACCCGGTGTTCGAGCTGTCCTTCGTGGCTTCGCGCGAACGCGATGGTCAACTTGTCGGCCCGCACGAAGGGCTGGACCTGGGCGAGTTGCGCTACAACAACCCGACGCCGGCGCAGGCCGCGGCCCTGGGCGTGGATGCGATGGTGCTGGCCTTGCCCAATGGCATGGCCGGCGGCTTCGCCGACGAGTTGGACCTCATCGGCAGCCAGGCCGTGCTGCTGGACCTGTCGGCGGATTTTCGTTTTGACGATAAGTGGTACTACGGCCTGCCCGAACTCACCCGCGCGCAAGCCGAAGGCAAGCGCCGCATCAGCAATCCCGGCTGCTACGCCACGGCGATGCAACTCGCGCTGGCGCCGATCAAGGACTTTGTTTCCGCGCCAGCGCAGTGCTTCGGCGTCTCCGGCTATTCCGGCGCCGGCACCAAGCCCTCCGACAAGAACGATCCCGAGCTCCTGCGCGACAACCTGATGCCGTATTCGCTGATCGGCCATATCCACGAGCGCGAAGTCACGCGCCAGCTGGGCCAGGCGGTGGAGTTCATGCCGGCCGTGGCGCCGCATTTCCGCGGCATCACCATGACGGTGAATGCGCATCTGCAGCGCCCCTTCGAGATGGCCGAAGTGCGCGAGCTGTTTCGCACTTTCTACAAGCACGAGCCGCTGGTCGCCGTGCAGGAGGAGGCGCCCTGGGTCAGCCGCATCGCGGGCGAGCAGGGTGTGCGCATCGGCGGCTTCACGCTCTCGGCGGATGGGCGGCGCCTGGTGCTGGTCAGCGTGCTCGACAACTTGTTGAAGGGCGCGGCCACCCAGGCCCTGCAGAACTTGAACCTGGCCTTTGGCCTGCCCGAACTCCAGGGTATCCCCGCATTTTCCAAGGATTGAACGATGGCCGAGCTGCTCTGGCAAAAACCCGGCGTAAGCGTGGATGCGGCCATCCAGGGTTTCCTGGCCGGCGAGGACGTGATCCTGGACCGTGAGTTCTTCCTGTTCGACATCCAGGCCAGCGCCGCGCATGCCCGGGGCTTGCAGAAGATCGGCATCCTCAGCGCCGCGGAGCTCGAAGGCCTTGAACGCGAGCTGCAAGTGCTGGCCGAAGATTTCCGCGGAGGCCGCTTCGTGCTCGACGAGCGTTTCGAAGACGGCCACTCCGCCATCGAAGCGCGCCTGACCGAGCGCCTCGGCGATGCCGGCCGGCGCATCCACACCGGCCGCAGCCGCAACGACCAGATCCTGGTGGCCACGCGCCTGTGGCTGAAGGATCGCCTGGCGCGGCTGGCCGCGATCTCGCGCGAGTGCGCCGGCGTGGCCCTGGATCGCGCCGAGGCGGAGCAGGGCATCGTGATGCCGGGCTACACGCATCTGCAACGCGCCGTGGTCAGCTCCGCTGCCATGTGGTGGGCGGGCTGGGCCGAGGCCTTCATGGACGACAGCCTGCGCGCGCGACAGACCCTGGACTGGGTGGACGCGAATCCGTTGGGCAGCGCTGCCGGTTATGGCGTGAACCTGCCGTTGGACCGTGATCACAGCACCCAGGCACTCGGCTTCGCGCGCCTGCAGGTGGCGGCAACCTATGCGCAGCTTTCGCGCGGAAAGTTCGAGATGTCCGCGATCGAAGCGTTGGGCTCGGCACTGCTGGATTTGCGCCGCCTGGCCTGGGACCTCAGCCTGTTCACCAGCGCAGAGTTCGGCTTTGTCGCGCTGCCGCCGGAGTACACCACCGGCAGTTCGATCATGCCCAACAAGCGCAATCCCGATGTCATCGAACTGATGCGCGCAACCTATGCCAGCGCTGCGGCAGCGCGCACCGAAATCGAGCAATTGCTGTCACTGCCCTCGGGCTATCACCGCGACCTGCAGTTCAGCAAGGGCGCGATCTTCCATGCCTTTGGGCGTGGGCTTGGCGCGCTCGCCTTGTTGCCGGACTTGATGCGGCGCATGCAATGGAATGTCGAACGCATGCGCGCGGCGCTCGAGCCTTCCATGTACGCCACCGATCTTGCGGTCGACCTGGCACGCGAAGGCTTGCCCTTTCGCGATGCCTACCGGCAGGCGGCGGACCCGGGTCACTGGGCCGCAGGCAATCCGGAGGCGAGTTTGCAGGCGCGGGTGTCGCCGGGCGCGGCGGGGGATTTGCGTCTGCCAGCGTTGCGCCAGAGGCTCGAAGCCTTGTGATTTGCCAGCGGTAGCTCTACGCGTCGCGTCTGGCCTGCCCGTTGGCAGGCCGGAATGGGTCGCTCTTGGCGTTGGATGGTTTGGGCAGAAGCCCGTTACCCCCCACGACAGGAGTTGAAGATGAACAAACGAGTCCTCGCTTGCGCCCTGATGGGCACCAGTCTCGCCGTCACTGCTTCGGCGAAAGTTCAGAACGAGGAGTACGCGAAGGCGCGCAAGGAGATGGCGCAGCTGATCGCCGTCGAAGCTGCTGCAGCGACGGCGACCACGGGCGATGCCGATTCCTTTGGGCGCTACGTGAAATTCGCCGGCGTCATGACCACCGGTGGCATCTACCTGGCCCAGGACTGCACGCCGGATCCGAGTGCGCCGTTCGGGCCGGAAGATCATTGCTTTGTCGCAAATCCCGCCCCCGCGACGACCACCTTCACCGTCAACGATGCGGCGCGCGTGCTGATTCCTGCCAAGACCGCCAACTCGCTGATCTGCCATTGGCAAACGCCTTCGGTTGTGTATTTCTACAACAATCCCACCGCCAATTACCTGGGCAACGCCCGCTTCCAGGTCAGCATGAGCTACACCATCGAGAATGCGGCGTTCAATTCCCCGACCCAGATCAACCCGGTGACCGGGCTGCCCTTCGGCGGATCCATCACGGTCAGTATTCCGGGCGTGAGGCATTCGCGCGGCCTGCAGGCCGGCGAGTTCCAGATCGAGCGGGATTCTTCCTCGCGCACCTGCATCGATGGCCTGGTGAGCAAGCGCGCGCTGGTCGAGACTTATGGCTTCACGGCGGCGCAGGCGACCAACTTCTTCAAGAACGACACCATCATCAGCCTGAACCTGGTGGGCACCGCCACGCTGGTGGACTCGGCAACGATGCTGGTGGGGACGCGATTCGTGGCGGACTGAAATATTTACCAGCACCGTTCACAAGAAAGCCGCCCTCCGGGCGGCTTTCTCTTGTTCGAACCCGCAGGTGGAATGCGAACGGTCTAGTTGCCGCCGATCTTGATCTGCACGCCTGCGGACTTGCCTTTTTCGGAGTTTGAATTCGGATCGATCGCGCCGCTGATCTCGACCTTCTTCGATCCGACCTCGACATTGGACTTCACGCCCAGGCCGGCCTGGCCCTGATCGTTGCTGAGGATGTTCACGCCGGTGCGCAGGCTCTCGCTGTCCACCGGCAGGGCCGAGTCCGCCGGTGGCGCAAAGCTGCCGGTGCTGCCCGGCACATTCAAGCCGGAACGCTTCAGGCCCAGCAGAAGCAGGTCGCCCGCCACCGGTTGTTTCGCGGCGGGAATGCTCTGCGAAAGTTTTTCTTGCACCGAGCTTGTCAGTGCGCCGGCCGCTGCGCCCTTCATGCTCGATTGCAGGGCCGCTTGCAGTCCCGGGCCCGCCGGAGCATCCACCATGCCAGAATGCTTCTGCAATTCCGCCGACAGTCCCTGTTGCAAGCCCTGCTGAAGTCCTTGCTGCAATCCTTGCTGCAGGCCGCCCGCCAGACCGGCCTTGCCCACGGGCAGGCTTGCGCCAAGCTTCTGTGCCACGGGCGCCGCGAGTGCATTGGCCGCGCCCTGGCCGAGGCCGTTGCGCAGGTCCTTGCTGATATTGGCGCTGTGGCCATTGCCGGACAGTGATTGGCTGAGGCTGGCGCCGAACGCCTGCGACAGCTGTGAGCTCATCTGCCCGCCCACGCCCTTGCCGTTGTTGCCAGAAGCGGCCGGCGCCAACAGTCGGGCGGCCTCGCTGGCGGCGACGTTGCCAGCCATCTGCGCCGCCTGGCCCTTCACCTGCTTTCCAATATCCGAAGTCGAAGCTGGCGCCGCGCCTGGAACCAGTCTGGCGGTGATCTGCCCGGTGACCGCCTGGGCCGCCTGCGAACGCACTTGTTGGCCCAGGCCCGAGGCGAGCTGGCCCGGGCTCATGCCGGCATTGCCATTCGAGTTCGCGTTCGGGTTGCCATTCGGGTTGCCATTTCCGTTGCCATTCCCGCCTGCGCCCGGCGCAGCCGCGGCAGCGCCTCCCAAACTCGCGCCGACCTGGTTCGCCACTGCCTGGCCCAACTGCGCCTGCGCCTGCTGGGCCATGCCGTTAGCCGCGGCCTGCACGGCCTGGCTCGCCGACGATGCCGGCTTCTTTTCCTTCTTCTTGTCCGCGGCTTGCGCCGCGTCGGCAAGGCCGAGCATCAGGCAGAGCCCGATGACTGCGGAAACGGCAATTCGCTTCATGTCCGTTGACTCCCGAGGGCAGTACGACGTCTTTGTCATTGGCTTACGACCACGCAGGCCACATCGTCATTCATTCCCGTGCCCTTGAGGTTGGGCAGGTCGGCATTGACCGGCAGGCTACCGCTGCTCGCGCAGTCATCCTTGTCGAACAGCACGGCGTGCATGCCGGCCGGCACGCGGATGGAAGAGACCTTGTTCTTCAGCGCATCGGTCAGCACATGCTGGCCGACGCCCAGTTGCTGCGAAGCGCCGCTGTAATTCTCGTCCGCAAAGACCTGGACCAGGGGCAGCGGGCTTGCGCCCGAAGCCGGCGGCGGTGCGCTGGCGCGACTGACAATCACGCAGGCCACGTCATCCACCAGGCCGGTGCCCGCCAAGGCCGGGCGCTCGGAGGTAATCACCAGCGAGTTCGGCCCGGTCGAGCAATCGTCCTTGTCGTGCAGGGCAGCCTGGTAGCCGGGCTTGATCTGCAGCGAGTTGACGCGGTTGCGGAAGGTGTCGTCCAGCACGAACTTGCCTTCGCCCAGGTCGCGCGACACGCCCGAATAATTGGGCTGCACGAAGATGCGCACGATGTAGTTGGCCGGCAGGCTGCCGCGCTGCACATTGATGCAGGCGATGTCGTTCTGCAGGCCCGAGCCGCGGATGCTGTTGGCGTCCGTCACCAGGCGCAGGTCGGACGGCTTGCTGGTGCATTCGAACTTGTCGCGCAGGGTCACCAGGAAGCCGCTGGGCACCCGGATGGAAGCGACGTCATTGGCGAAGGGCACGCCCAGCGCGTTGTCGCCTTCGTGCAGCGGCAGCCAGGCGTTGCTGAAGTTCTCCTTCTGGAACACGATCACCGAAGCCGCCACCTGTGCCGGCGTCGGCGCCGGGCCCGCGCCGCCCCAGTACTTGGTGCCGGCGTCCGCGAACTTCCACATAGACGCCGGGCCGGTGCTTGCGCTCTGCACCAGTTCGCCGCGGGCATTGATGGACACATACATGCCTGAATGCTTGAACTGCAGCAGCGCCCAGCCGTCCTGGCCGTCCACCGGAATGACGCTGAGCTTCTCGTTGGCCTTGTCCTTCTTCTTGTGCTTCTGAAGCAGGATCTGCGCGCCTTCGGCGGTGCTGCTTTCCTTCACATTGAGGTCCTGGCCGTCCCAGGCGGAGACCAGGTAGAACTCGCCGTCTTCCTCGGAAGGCACCAACTGCCACAGTTCCTCGTAATAGGCATCGCCGCGCGATTTCATCGTGCGTATGCCGGAGCGGCCGTCCAGGCCAATCGGCACCATCAGGTTGCCCGTGCTCTGCACCGACACGCGGAACTGCGGGCCATCGAGCTTCAGGCGCTTGCGCTCATCCGGGTCGAAGGCATCCTCGACCGCCGCGAAGATCTGCGCCGCGGTCTTGCCCCAGACCTTCGGGCCACCGGACACCACTTCCCAGACGTCGCCGGCGGCGCCGGTCACCGCCTTCACTCCGGCCAGGACGATCTTCTTGATCTCTTCGCCGACCTGCTTGCCGATGTCCTCGATCAGGTTGGCGGCATCCTTGGCGTCGATGTTGACGCTGATGGTCCGGTCAAAGGACTCCGCGCCCGGCGGATTCACGTGTATCACCACCTTGGCCTTCGCGCCGGCCTGAAGCGTGCCCAGCGTGCCTTCGAAGGTAATCGACTTGAGCTTCACTGCCACGGTGCCCAGGGTCAGCGCACGGGTGGCTACGCCCATGATCTTCTTGCCGACCTTGTCGATATCCAGCGAGGCCTTCACCGTGATCGAGTCGAGCGGGTTCTCGAAGGAGGGGCCCGAGAACTCGAGCTTGCCATCGAGCACGCCGTAAATCTGGCCTTCGCTTACGCCGGAGAACTCGCTACCGGAAAACACGATGCGCGTGCGGCTGCGCGAACCCAGCAGGATCAGGTCGCCGTCAATCGCCAGCAGCGGCTGCTGCGCGCCGGTGCCGATATTGGCCATGGTCAGGTTGAGCGAGGCATGCGGGCCGCTCTGGCCATCGAAGCTCGAGAGCACGAAAGTTTCGAAGCCGGCGATCTTGGGCAGCTTGATTTTGTCCAGTTCCACTTCGGCCACCAGCGGGTTCTGCAGCGACTCCACCGCGATGTCGAAGCGCCCGCCGATGCCGGCGATGCGTCCACGCCCGGCGATGCGCGTGCCAGTGAAGCTGTAGCCGGTGGGCGAGACGAAGGTGAAGCCGGGCAGCGCCAGCTGGAACTGCAGGTCCTGCAGGTCGGACTTGAGGATCTGCTTGAGCCCCGGGGTCTTGTCGAAGCGATCGAACACGTTCTTGCCGGCAAAGCCCGTGATCAGGTTCTGCCAGCTGAGCGAGTCGAGGTTGAACACCAGGGCCAGGTTCTCGGGCTTGTTGATGTCAAAGCCGAGCGCGAAAGACGCATCCTCGAAGACGGTGCGATTTTTGCCGAACGACAGCCCCAGCCCGCCGACGATCTGCATATTGTCCGGAATCGGAATGCCGTCGGCCTCGAAGTTCAGGCCGGCGCTGAAACCGGCGCGGCCGATGCGCAGGCCCTTCACGCCGAACAGGTCGGTGATATCGGACTTCATCGCGCCGCTGACCACGCCCGTGGTCGGCATTTCGTAGCCGAAGCCGCCAGTGAAGATCAGGCGCTCGGCCGAGGTGACGGCCTTGGGCAGCTTCATGTCGATCGTGCCGCCAATGTTCACCGTCATTGCCAGCGGCTTGACCGAGATGCTCAGGTCACGGAAATCCAGCACGCCACCGATGCGCGGCGTCGCCAGCGTCGCCAGCAAGTCCAGCGACAGCGAGGAGATCTGCTTGGGCACATTGGCGCGGAAGATCAGCTGCTTCACCGGCGAGGCGTCGACGATGAACTGGGCGGTGTCCAGGAAGCTGTTGGCGACCTTGCCACCGATGCCCGAGCCGGCGAGCGCGCGATCGAGCTTGGCCTGGCGCAAATCCTTGATGTCGGCGACCACCAGTACCGTCAGGCCCGGCGAAATCAGGGTGGTGGGCGACCAGTTGCGGAAGGCGGCGAGGTTGGTGTCGGGGCGCGCTTCGCCACGGAAGCTCGAATAGACAATCGCACCCTGTACGAAGTTGAGCTGGTCGACGACCTTCAGTTCGGGAATGACGCTGGCGAACTTGAAGGTGGGCAGCGGCTGCAAGGCCAGCATGAACCCCAGGTCGCGGCGCGACACCGGCGCGGGCGGTGCTGGCTGTCCGGCGGGCGGCAGGTCTGCAGGTGGCGGCGCGGGTTTGCTGTAGCCGCCGGTCAGGCCGGTGCTGGCGGTGTTGGTCGCGCTGCCCGAAGGCGCAGGCGATGCAGCGGGAGTCGCGGGCGTGTCGGGCGAGGGCGGCGGCGGCAGCGGCGGCTTCGCGTAGGAACCGGTGAGCGAGGTGGAGATTTCCAGCGGCTCGGGATCGGCCTTGGGCTGGACGGTGTAGACCTCGTTCTCCTTGAACGAAACCTCGATCGCGGCCAAGGCCGAAGTGGCGAAGAAATTCACGCTCGACTGCAGCGGCCGCACGGTCAACTTCGCCAGATCCACGCGGGCGAACTGGCTGAGCGCGTCAATCGGAACCGGCAGGTCGCCGAAACCCTTCGGCGACATGGCCTTGAGCATGCCGACGAAGTCGATCTTTTCCGCGGTGCCGACAATCTCGAAGGCTTTCGGATCGGTGCCCAGGCTGCTGCGCACCGAGAAGGTGACCGGCGCGCTGCTCGGACCGACGCGCAGCGCGCCGCCCAGCACGCCCGCCACCTTGTTGCTGTCCATGTTGTATTCGAGGCCGAGGGTGATGTCGGCCAATTCGATCAGCAGGCCCTTCTCGTCCAGGAACTTGATCCCGGAGGCCACCTGGAAGCCCATCGTCACCACGGAAGGCTGGCCGTTGCTCAGCACCACCGTCTGCAGGTCCAGGCGCGCCTGCTGCAGGATGCTGTCGGGCAGGTACAGGCCCTGCGTGGATGCCTGGCGCGAACCGGGCAGGGTGGCGCCGCTGAACACGGGGCCGTTATTGTAATCGGCGACGGCTTTCAGCGCCACGCCGAGATTACTGAACTCCACCTGGTAGCCGACATCGTTGCCGGACAGCTTGCCCTTGGAATAAAGCGTGTTGCCGGTCTGGGTGATATCGCCGCTCAACTCCACCGTGCCGCCGCTGAAGGCGGCATCGAGCGCAGGCTGCAGGGCTTTGGCGAGGGAATCGTCCGCGGGTCGCGTACCGGTGCTGGCCGTTGTCGCCGCGTAGGCGCGGTTGCTTTCGGGAACGGTGATCTGCTGGCTGTCCCTGACAGCGCCCAAGGCACCGGGGTCACCGGTACTGGCTGCCAAGGTGGAAATCGGCAAGACCAACAACAGGAATGGCAGGAACCGACGCGGCCGGGCCGCAAGCAGAAGCCTTACACGCATGGTGAACTCCCCAGTTCAGGGCCCTGCGCCTCTTCCCCAAGCGCGCCGGCCCGGCCCAATCATACCGATAGGGCGCGGCGGTGCAATTCACGGGCCGCGCCTGGCGCGGAAACGAGAAAGCCGCCCGGAGGCGGCCTTCTTGCATGCTGGAACTGGTCGGGGAGACAGGATTTGAACCTGCGACTTCTACGTCCCGAACGTAGCGCTC
>CBHTVR010000060.1:0-11365 GCA_966096795.1 uncultured Gammaproteobacteria bacterium | reverse complement strand
AGGATGGTCGAGCTGCCGGCGGCCACGTGCAGCTCGCCGCCCTCCAGGCCCTTGAGCCGGTTGCGGAACTCGCCCTCGATGCCGTCCAGGCCCTCGACCAGGGGGCGGGCCAGCTCGTACAGCTCGGTACCGGCCCGGGTCAGGGTCAGGCGCCGGCCCAGGCGCTCGAACAGGGCGGTGCCGAAATCCCGCTCCAGGGCCTGCAACTGCAGGGTTACCGCGGGCTGGCTGAGGAACAGGGCCTCGGCAGCCCGCGACACCGAGCCCAGGCGGGCCACCTGGCAGAAGGCGCGAAGGGGTTTGAGCCGGTCGCCTTTGTAGTAGAAACGTGCTTGCTTCGTCGTACTATTCATTTTGTTAATACATTCCATTGAAACATTTGCTTTGTCAAGAAATAGCCCCGGGGTCCAGAGTCGGGTCATGGACAAAGCCCATCGCACCCCCGTATTCAGCCCCTCGGATGCCGAAGCTGGCTCCGGCATTGAGCTGCGCGCCCCGACCCAGCCCGGCCAGGCCGAGCTGCTGGGCCCGGCGGCCCTGGCCTTCCTGGCCGAGCTGCACCGGCGCTTCGAGCCGGCCCGCCAGGCCCGGCTGATTGCGCGCCGGGTCCGCGCCGCCCGCTTCGATGCCGGCGAGCTGCCGGACTTCCGCGAAGACACCCGCGCCCTCCGGGAGTCGGCCTGGAAGGTCGCCGAGATTCCGCCCACCTTGCTCGACCGCCGCGTCGAGATCACCGGCCCGGTGGATCCGAAGATGGTGATCAACGCGCTGAACTCGGGCGCCAAGGTCTACATGGCCGACTTCGAGGACTCGACCTCGCCGACCTGGACCAACCTGCTCACCGGCCAGCGCGCGCTGCGCAAGGCGGTGGACGGCACGCTCGACTGGATGGCGCCCGACGGCAGCCGCCACTACACGCTCGACCCGCAGCGCAGCACCGTGCTGATGGTGCGCCCGCGCGGCTGGCACCTCGATGAGAAGCACGTGCTGGTGGACGGCGCGCGCATGTCCGGCGCGCTGTTCGACCTCGGTCTGTTCGCCCTCCACAACGCCAAGGCGCTGGCGGCGAAGGATCGTGGCCCCTACTTCTACCTGCCCAAGCTGCAGTGCATGGAAGAAGCCCAGCTCTGGGATGAGGTACTGGCCTTTATCGAAGTCCGCCTCGGCCTGGCGATCGGCCAGATGAAGGTGACGGTGCTGATCGAAACCCTGCCCGCCGCGTTCGAGATGGACGAGATCCTGCACGCCTTGCGCGGGCGCATCGTCGCGCTGAACTGCGGGCGCTGGGACTACATTTTTTCCTACCTGAAAACCTTCCGCCGGCATCGCGACCGCGTCCTGCCCGAGCGCGCGCAGCTCACCATGGGCCAGGGCTTCCTGAAGGCTTACGCCGAGCGCCTGGTGCAGACCTGCCATCGTCGCGGCGCGCTCGCCATTGGCGGCATGGCCGCGCAGATTCCAATCAGCGGCGATGCGGCGGCGAACGAGCAGGCGCTGGCGCGCGTGCGCGCCGACAAGTTGCGTGAAGTCAGCGCCGGCCACGACGGCACCTGGGTCGCGCACCCGGCGTTGATTCCCGTCGCGCGCGAAGTCTTCGACGCGCACATGCCCGAGGCCAACCAGCGCGAGCAGTTGCGCAAGGACGTGGCCAGCACCCGCAATGACCTGATCCGCCCGAGCATCGGCAGCATCACCCGCGCCGGCTTCGACAACAACGTGGAAGTCTGCGTGCGCTACCTCGCCGCCTGGCTCGACGGCCAGGGCTGCGTGCCGATCCACTGGTTGATGGAAGACGCGGCGACCGCGGAAATTTCGCGCGCGCAGTTGTGGCAATGGCTGCATTTCCCGACCGACAACGGCGGCCTGCATCTGGATGACGGCACTCCGCTGGACTTCAGCCTGTTTGACCGCGCGCTGCTGGCCCTGCCTTCGCGTTTGTCCGAGCGCATGCACTTGCCCGGCGCCGCGCGCATCCCCGAGGCCATCGCCCTGCTCGACGCGCTCACGCGCAGCCCCGAGCTCGCCGATTTCCTGACCCTGGACGCTTACGAGCGCCTCGACTGAATTTTCCCACCGCCGCACCGACCCAAGGAAAGCCGCATGAACACCCGTCTCCCCAGCGCCGACCAACTCCGCCTCGACTGGAACAACAATCCGCGCTGGGCCGGCGTGCAACGCGGCTACAGCGCCGAGGAAGTGGTGCGCCTGCGCGGCACCGTCGCCATCGAGCATTCGCTGGCCAAGCTCGGCGCCGAAAAACTCTGGCGCTATCTCGGCGAAAAGCCCTTCGTCAATGCACTCGGCGCGCTTACCGGCAACCAGGCCATGCAGCAAGTGAAGGCCGGCCTCAACGCCATCTATCTTTCCGGTTGGCAGGTCGCTGCCGATGCCAACGTTGCCGGCGAAATGTATCCCGACCAGTCGCTGTACCCCGCCAACTCGGTGCCGCTGGTGGTCAAGCGCATCAACAACACCTTGCTGCGCGCCGATCAGCTCAACCACGCCGAAGGCAACGACAGCGTCGACTGGCTGCAGCCAATCGTGGCCGACGCCGAGGCCGGCTTCGGCGGCGTGCTCAATGCCTTCGAGCTGATGAAGTCGATGATCGAAGCAGGCGCCGCCGGCGTGCACTTTGAAGACCAGCTGGCGAGCGTGAAGAAATGCGGCCATATGGGCGGCAAGGTGCTGGTGCCAACGCAAGAGGCGGTGCAGAAGCTCATCGCCGCGCGCCTGGCCGCCGACGTGATGGGCGTGCCGACGCTGATCGTCGCGCGCACCGACGCTGAAGCCGCCGACCTAATCACCTCCGACATCGACCCCAACGACCAGGCCTTCATCACCGGTGAGCGCACGGTGGAAGGCTTCTACAAGACCCGCAACGGCCTGGACCAGGCCATCAGCCGCGGTGTCGCCTATGCGCCCTACGCCGACCTGGTGTGGTGCGAAACTGGCAAGCCGGACCTGGAGTTCGCGCGCAAGTTCGCCGAAGCCATCCACGCCAAGTACCCGGGCAAGCTGCTGGCTTACAACTGCTCGCCGTCCTTCAACTGGAAGAAGAACCTCGACGACGCGACCATTGCCTCCTTCCAGCACGAGCTGGCCAAGCTCGGCTACAAGTTCCAGTTCATCACCCTGGCCGGCTTCCACTCGCTGAACTACTCGATGTTCAACCTGGCCTACGGCTACGCGCGCAACCAGATGAGCGCCTTCGTCGAACTGCAGGAGGCGGAGTTCGCCGCCGCCGAGCGTGGCTTCACGGCGGTCAAGCACCAGCGCGAAGTTGGTACCGGCTACTTCGACTCGGTCACCCAAACCATCCAGGGCGGCACCAGCTCGACGACCGCGCTCAAGGGTTCGACCGAGGAAGAACAGTTCCAGGACGCACCCGACAAGGCCGCCTGATCGGGGGAGGGTAGTTTCCGCCTGCGTGACTGCCGGCACGCCTTTCGGGTGCCGGCTCCGGACAGTTTGGTTACACTCGGGTCTGTGCCCGTCCCGACCCTTCCGTGAACCCAGTCGATATCCAGCCACCGGCCCAGGCCCTGCGCAGCAGCAACCTGCTGCCCAGCGTGCCCACGCCGGAAGAGCGCAGCCTGCTCAGCAGTGCCGGCAATGCCCGCGCGGTCTTGCCTGGCGAGCAGCTGTTCCGGCGCGGCGACGATGCCCAATGCATGTACCTGATCGAATCGGGCGAAGTGCGCCTGCGCTTCGAAGACGGGCTGGCGGACAAAATCCTCTCGGCCGGCATGTTCTTCGGCGAGCTGTCGGTGTTCCTGGGCCAGCACCAGCGCTTTGCCACCGCAGTGGTGGAGACCGAGGGCGTGCTGATCGAGATCAGCTCGGAAGCCTTCTCGCGCCTGCTGGATCGCGAGCCGGCGGCGATTTCGCGCTTCATGCAGCGCAGCTTCGCCTACCTGGTCAGCGGCGAACAGCAGCTGATGCAAAGCCTGCGCCGGCGCAATGAAGACCTGATGCAGACCCTGGACACCTTGCGCCAGACCCGAAGTGAATTGTCGGTCGCCCAGCAGCTGGTGCGCTCGGACGATCTGACCGGCCTGTCGAACCGGCGCGGCCTGTACCGTTTCCTGGACGAGACCTCGCGTTATCCCCTGGTCGGCAAGCGCCTGGCCTTGTTGTTGATTGATATCGACCACTTCAAGCGCCTCAACGACACCAGCGGGCACCTGGCCGGAGATTCGGCTCTGCGCGCGGTGGCCGATGAAGTGCGCCGCATCGCCGGCCCGCTGGAACTGCCCTGCCGCTTGGGCGGCGATGAATTCGCATTGGTGCTACGGGTGGCCGATGAGGGCGACCTGGCCAATCGTGCGCTTGGTCTCATCGCCGCGATTCGCGCCCTGCGCTTGCCCAGCCTGCGCGAGGAATCGCTTACTGTCAGCGTGGGCGGCGTGTTTTGCAGCGACCCGGGCGGCTGGTCGGCCTGGTACAGCCAGGGCGATCTGGCCCTGTACGAAGCCAAGAGCCGGGGCGGCGACCGCTGGCGCCTGGCGCTCTGAGGGCCTGTGGCCTGTAGCAAGGGGCTTTGACGTTCCCGGTATCACATAGGCTCCCGCTCAGGACATGAATCCCAAGGCAAGCAGCGCCTCCCGATCTTCGGTTGGTAGCCCCGTCACGCCCTTGTTGCGTGCGGTGCTTCTGGCTGACTTGGTGGATTCGACTGCCTTCGTCGCCGCCTTCGGCGATGAGCGCGCGGCGCGCGCCCTGCAGCGGCTCGACTTGCAGATCCGCGACTTGCTTGAGTTCACCGGCGGCCGCCTGATCGACAAGGCCGACGGCCTGTTGGCCATTTTCGAACGCCCGATCCAGGCCGTGGATTTCGCCCTGCGCTACCAGCAGGCGCTGCGCCAGTTCAGTGTCAACGAGGGCGCCAGGCTCACCGCCCGCGTCGGCATCCATGTCGGCGAAGTGATGACCTGGTCGAACCCGGCCGATGCCGTCGCCGCCGGCGCCAAGCCACTGGAAGTGGAAGGCCTGGCCAAGCCGGTGGCTGCGCGCCTGATGACGCTGGCCTTGCCCGGCCAGATCCTGATCTCAAGCATGGCCCAAAGCCTGGCGCAGCGCGCGCAATCGGAATTGGGCGATCGCGCCCAGCGCCTGCGCTGGATGATGCACGGGCGCTATCGCTTCAAGGGCGTGCCTGCGCCCTTGTTGGTGCATGAAGTCGGCGAAGCGGGCTTTGCACCGCTGCGCGAGCCGCCCTCGGGGCAGAAGGCTTGGCGCGAACTGCCGTTCTGGCGGCGGCCACCGGTGCTCGCGGCGGAGGTTGCATTGCTGATCGGCGTGCTCGGCTTCTACGGTTATGCCGTTTTCCGCAGCCCGCCGGCGATCGGTTTCCAGGAACGCGATTGGGTCGTGGTTGGCGACATGAGCAACTTCACCGGCGACCCGCGCTTGGAAGACACCCTCGACGTGGCCCTGCGTGTGGGCCTGGAGCAATCGCGCCACGTCAACATCGTGTCCGACCTGAAGGTGAAGGACGCGCTCAAGCGCATGGGCCGCAGCCAGATGGCGACGGTGGACCGCGCGGTCGGCAGCGAGATCGCGCTGCGCGAAGGCGCGCGTGCCCTGCTGCTGCCTTCGGTCGCTGAAGTCGGCGGTCGCCTGCGCGTGAGCGTGGAGGTGGTGGACCCGAGCAACCAGACCACGGTCTTCGCCGAATCGGCCGAGGGCCGCGGCGTTGATTCGGCGATGCTGTCGCTGGACAAGGTCACCGGCGAGTTGCGCGAAGAATTGGGCGAGTCCGTCGGCAACGTCAAGGCCAGCTCGAAACCGCTGGCCGAGGTGACCACCTCCAACCTCGATGCGCTGCGCGCGTATACGCTGGCGCAAGCCGCCTTCCGCGAAAGCCGAGACGAAGAGGCTTTGGCCCTGTACGAACAGGCGCTGGCCCTGGACCCGGGTTTCGCGATGGCGCAGATCGGCGTGGCGCGCGTGCGCGCCCGCAATGGCGAGATCGCCCGCGCGCACCAGATTGCCCTCAGCGCCCGCGCCAATCGCGGTCGCCTGAGCCAGCGCGAAGCGCTCGAGCTGGACTCCTTCCTGGCCCGCTTCAACAGCAACCGCGAGGCCATGGGCAAGTACAAGGTCTGGGCTGCGATGTATCCCGACGCCTTCGCCGCCTATTACGGCTATTCGCTGGCGGCCTTGGAGAACAACGACTATCGCAAGGCGCTCGATTTCCTCACGCCCGCCCTGTCGCCGAAATATTCCCGCCAGGCCAATGCCTATTTCCTGCAGGGCGCGATCCTGCTTCCGCTTAATCGCTACGCTGAGGCAAAGGCTGCATTCCAGCGCGCCGAGGCCCTGGGCATCGGTGGCGAGAAGCTCGAGGTTGCCGAGGTGTATGCGGCCGAGCGCGACTTCGACGGGGCTGCGCGTGCGCTGGGTGCGCAGTCGCAAAGCGGCATGGCTGGCCGTGATGTGCGCCTGCGTGCCGACGATCCGATTTTCCTGCTCGACCAGGGGCGCTGGTCCGAGGCGTTCAAGAGCCTGGCCGAGTTGCAAAGACAGGCCGATGCCACCTCGCCGCTCACTGCGCGGGCCTTGGTCGGCACGCGGCTCTCGCTCGATGACTACAGCGGGCAGCTCAAGCCGCGGCAGTGGCAGGAATACATCGCCTTCGAAACTCGGCGACTGGCGGGCAAGGACTCAACCGAGCGCAGTTATGCAGTCTTTCCGCTACTGGCCGGCGCCTGGATCGCCGCTCGCCACGGCGACCTCGCCAGCGCGCACAAGGTGCTCGACCTGACCGCGCCGGAGTTTGGTCCGGGCAGCAGTTCCAGCGACCTGGGCATGCGCGCCATCGTGCAGGCGGAGCTGGCCCTGGCCGCGAACAAGCCCGATGCCGCCATCAGCCTGCTGCGCGCGCGCCACGATGGCAGCGAGCTGTACTTCAGCCATGTGCTGCTGATGCGCGCCTATGCCGCCAACAAGGACACGGGCTCGGCCCTGGCCGAGGCGAAATGGCTGGCGTCCGCGCGTGGGCGCGCCTACGGCGAATGGAACAGTTGGGACATGTGGAGCGCCGTCAACGTGGTGGAAAGCAACCTCGCCCTGCTGAGCGGGGCCGAGTACGCGCTCAAGCTCGGCCAGACCGGATTGGCGCGGCAACAGCTGCAGGCTTTCTTGCGGGCCTGGCCGCAGGCCGGGCAGTTGGATTTCGTGGCGCCCAGGCTACGCGCCTTGCGCAGCGCCCTGGACGAAAACGGGCCGAAACCCGGCGCGCGTGCGAGCCAGGCTCAGAGCGCCAGGTCGTAGTGGAAAGCCGCGCTGGTGAGCTGTTCCTGCAGGGTTGATCGGGTCGCGCGGATTTGTTCCTTGCTGGCAAGGCCCGACGAAGTGCCCAGGCACATGACCGGGTCGGAGCCGGCGATGCCCTTGAGTTCCTCGGGCGTCTCGTAACCCAGCTGGTGCAGGGCCGCCCGCGGATTACGCTCGAACAGCTCGCGAAACTTGTCGTCGCTGGACAACTTGTCGAGCAGCTTGTCGGCGATATCGCGGGAGAAATTCTTTGCCATTACCGTCCCCTGTGCCCCGGGTTGAGGCAGCGCGAAGGCTAGCGGCTGCGCTGTGCAGGTGCAACATGCTCGGGGCCGGGTCGCCGAATCTGGCATGCTCGTCACAAATGACGGAGCGCGAGCATGCGCCTGGGCCGACCCTTCCACCTGCTGGTACAACGCCGAGACCGCCCGGAGTTCTCGCTCGAGGACTTGTTGCGCGGCGGTGCCGGCCTGCATCGCGAACCCGAATGGCTGGCGCTGGCGCCACACCTGTCGGAACCGCTGACGCTTAGCTTCGCCGACCTGGCCGTGCTCGACGCGGTGCCGGCCGAAGGCATCGACCGCGAGTCGCTGGAGTCGCGCTGTGACCCGCAACGGGTCGAAGCCCTGCTGGCGAGCGGCCTGCTGATCGGTGATCACGAAGCCCACGCGGCCCTGCGTGAACGCGAGCGCAGCCTGCGGGAGTTGCCGTGGTGGACGCCCTCGGCCGTGGCCCATGTCTTCGGTCGCTGGAGCGGCGTAGATGTCGCCGCTGACGAAGCGCGCCAAGGCAAGCGCAGCCTCGCGCAGCTGATCGAGGCGCATGGCCCGCCGCCGCCGGAAACGCTCGAGCTGCAGCCGCGCGAGCGATGGCTGCCTTTGCCCGACAGCGCGGCCACGCCCCTGGACGAGCTGCTGGGCGCGCGCACCACCTGCCGCAACTTCGACCCATCCAGCGCGCTGCCCTTGGCCGAACTCTCGCGCCTGCTGCAGCGGGTGTTCGGCGCCCAGGCCCGGCAGGAACTCGCGCCCGGCGCGGCGGTGCTGAAAAAGCACAGCCCCTCGGGCGGCGGCCTGCACCCGATCGAGGCCTACCTGCTGGTGCAGCGCGTGGACGGACTAGCGCCCGGCGCCTATCACTACCAGCCGCTGGCGCATGCGCTTGAGCCCCTGGTCACACCCGAAGACGCCGACCTCGCGACGCTGGCGTACGAATTGGTCGCGGGCCAGCCCTGGTTCGCGGCCGCGCCGGTGCAGGTGTTGCTGGCGGCGCGATTCGAACGCAGCTTCTGGAAGTACCGCAACCACGCCAAGGCCTGGCGGGTGCTGCACCTGGACGCGGGGCATCTGTCGCAGACGCTCTACCTTTCCGCCACCGAACAAGGCCTGGGCGCCTTCATCACGGCGGCCATCAATGACGACTGCGCCGAGCGCCTGTTTGGGCTGGACGGCCTGAGCCAGGGCGCGCTGGCGGTTTGCGGCTTTGGCCGCCGCGTTCCCGGGCAACACCGCCGCGAACTCGACCCGCTGGGCAAAGCGCGCGGCTGAGCCTGCGCCTAGGTCACCTCGCTCGCGGGCACGCGCGGCAGGCCATCGCCGGGGTCGGTGCGAACCCAGTCCACGTGCGTGTCCCAAAACACATGCGCCTGCGGCGCGCGATCAATGGGGCCGATGAAGTTCGCCAGCGTGGCGTGCAACTCGCCCGGCCAGCGCCCGGACTTGAAGAACATCGTCGAGCCGCAGCGCGAACAGAAGCCGCGCTCGCCCAGGTCCGAAGACTGGTACCAGCGCAAGCGCTGTTTCGGGTCGAGAATGCGGCACTGCGCTTCGTCCACGCCGACCCAGGTAACGAAAGCCGAACCGCCGCTGCGCTGGCACATGGTGCAGTGGCAGTGCGCGACCCATTTGCTGGGCAGGGCGGTTTCGAATTGAAGATCGCCGCAGAGGCAGCGGCCGGTGGCGGTGCTCATCGCTGCCTCCTTCGGCAACGGGCGCGAATGAGCGCCGATGCCACGCTAGCGCGGGCCTAGGCGGCGGGCAAGAGCGTGTCGCGGTCGAGCTGGCGGTAGCCGATGGCTTCGGTGAGGTGGGCGGCGGCGATCTGTTCGCTGCCTTCGAGGTCGGCGAGGGTGCGGGCCACCCGCAGGATGCGCTGCGTCGCCCGCGCCGACAGCTGCAGCGCGGCCATCGCGCGCTCGAGCAGGCGCTGGTCCTTGTCGCGCAGGCGGCAATGGGTTTCGGTTTCGGCCTGACTCATCCGGGCATTGGCCTTGCCGCAGCGCGCCTGTTGCAGCGCGCGCGCCGACAGCACGCGTTCGCGCACGCTGGCGGTGCTTTCGCCGCGTGGCGCGTTGCCGCGGATTTCCGCCGGCGCCAGCCGCGGCACCGGCACTTGCAGGTCAATGCGATCGAGCAGCGGGCCTGACAGCTTCGAGCGATAGCGCAACACCACTTCGATGGTGCAGCGGCAGCGGCCGGAAGGATCGCCGGCCCAACCGCAGGGGCAGGGATTCATGGCCGCGACCAGTTGGAAGCGCGCCGGGAACTCGCAGCTGCGCCCGGCGCGGGAAATCGTGACTACGCCCGACTCCAGCGGTTGTCGCAGCACTTCCAGCGCGTGGCGACCCCACTCCGCAAGCTCATCCAGGAACAGGACGCCGTTGTGCGCGAGAGAGATCTCGCCTGGGCGCGGCCCCGGCCCGCCACCGGCCAGCGCGATGGCGCTGGAGGTGTGGTGTGGCGCGCGAAAAGCGCGCTGCTGCCAGCGCGCAAGATCCAGGCCGCGGCCGCTAACCGAGGCGATGATTGCGCTTTCCAAGGCTTCGGCTTCGGTTGCTTCGGGCAGCAGGCCAGGCAGGCGCGACGCCAGCAAGGTCTTGCCGCAACCCGGCGGCCCGATCAGCAGCAGGTTGTGCGCGCCGGCGGCGGCGACCTCCAGCGCGCGCCGCGCCAGGCCCTGGCCGCGGACATCGGCGAGGTCGGCACAGTGCAGGGGCGCGTTGCCGATTTCGCCGCGCTGCGCGGCGGGCAGGCGCTTGCTGCCGTTCAGGTGCGCCACGACTTCGGACAGCGTGCGCGCGGTGTAGGCCTCCACCTCGCCAGCGAGCGCGGCTTCGCCGCCATTGCCGGTGGGCACGATCAGTGCGCGGCCTTCGCGCGCGGCGGCCAACGCGGCCGGCAACACGGCATCCACTGCACGCAATTCGCCAGTGAGTGAAAGCTCGCCGAGGAATTCGGTTCGCGCCAGCGCCTGCACATTCACCGCGCCACTCGCCGCGAGGATGCCCAGCGCGATCGGTAAGTCGAACCGCCCGCCGTCCTTCGGCAAGTCCGCGGGCGCGAGGTTGACGGTGATGCGCCGACTGGGAAACTCCAGCTGCGCGCACTGGATGGCAGCGCGCACGCGGTCGCGACTTTCGCGCACCGCCGCCTCGGGCAGGCCGACGATGTTCAGCGCCGGCAATCCCGGTGCGAGATAGACCTCCACCCGCACCGACGGCGCGTGCACGCCCGTGCAGGCGCGGCTGTGGGCCAGCGCCAGACTCATGGCAAGAAAGGTCGCGCTTAGTTGCGGCTGGGGTCGGGCGTGGCCAGGCGCGCTTCGAGCACCTGCACGGCGCGTTCGAGCGCGTCGATCTTCTCGCGGCTGCGCAGCAGCACGGCGCGCTGCACTTCGAATTCTTCGCGCGTGACCAGGTCGAGCTTGGCCAGGCCCGCTTGCAGCGTGGCCTTCATGTTCTGCTCGATGTCGGCGCGCGCGTCTTTCAGGCCTGGAGGAACCAATTCGCTGAGCCGGCGTGCCAGTTCATCCACGGATTTGAGGTCGATCATTCGAGTTTCCTTTTCGCCGCTGCGGAACGACAGACTCGCGCGGCGACGATGAGCGCAACCATCAGCAACTGGCGCAGGCGCGGGTGGGAAGATTCCGAATCGGTGGGCACTAAAGCACGCCAAATCGCGCTGCGCCGGCAGCGTGGGGCCGGGTTGACCATTGAACGGTATTACGCGTGAGCAATCAATCGCCTTTGCGCAGGCAGGGTTCAGTCTTCCCACCCGGAGCCCCGCCATGACCGCCACGCCGACCCTCG
>CBHTVR010000059.1:0-11561 GCA_966096795.1 uncultured Gammaproteobacteria bacterium | reverse complement strand
CCATCACCGGCAGCTGCGAGACGTCGTACATCTTCATGCGCTGGTAGGCGACGGTAAGCGAGTCGTTCGGGCCCACGACCACCGTGTCCTTCTGAGCATAGGGGCGCAGGATCAGGTCGCGCAGGTCGCCATAGGTGGGGCGCTCGAGGAAGCCCTGGTCGAGCATCCAGTAGTCGTTGAACATCTTCGACAGGTACTTGTTGCCGGTGTCGCAGACGAACACCACCACCTTCTTGGGCGTGGTCTGTTCGCGGCAATACTTCAGCGCAGCGGCGAGCAAGGTACCGGTGGACGAACCGCCGAGCACGCCTTCCTTCATCAGCAGCTCGCGCCCGGCGAGGAAGCTTTCCTTGTCGGAAATCGCGTAGGCCTTTTTCACGCGGGTGAAATCGGAAATCGGCGGCAGGAAATCCTCGCCGATACCTTCCACCAACCAACTGCCGGATTTGGTGCTGAGCACGCCCTCGTTGATGTACTGCGTGAGGATCGATCCGACCGGATCGGCCAGGATCAACTCGACCTTCGGCGCGTGCTTGGCAAAGTGGCGCGACAGGCCGGTCATGGTGCCCGAGCTGCCGCAACCGAACACGATCGCGTCCATGTCGCCGTCCATCTGCGCGAGGATTTCCGGGCCGGTGCCCTCCTCGTGCGCGAGCGGATTGTCGGGATTGCCGAACTGGTTGATGAAGTAGGCGCCGGGCGTGTCGGCAGCCAGCTTCTCGGCCATGTCCTGGTAGTACTGCGGATGGCCCTTGGCCACGTCCGAACGCGTGAGCACGACTTCGGCGCCCATCGCGCGCAGGTTGAAGATTTTTTCGCGGCTCATCTTGTCGGGCACGACGAGGATGAGCTTGTAACCCTTCTGCTGTGCAACCAGCGCCAGGCCGATGCCGGTGTTGCCGGCGGTGCCTTCAACCAGGGTGTCGCCGGGTTTGATCTTGCCGGCCTTTTCGGCGGCCTCGATCATCTTCAGGCCGATGCGGTCCTTGATGGATCCGCCGGGATTCATGCATTCAAGCTTGAGGTAGAGCTCGCAGACACCAGTGTCCAGGTGCTGGGCTTTCACCATCGGCGTCTCGCCGATCAGTTCCAGGACGCTTTGCTGGACGCTCATGCCCGGTCTCTTCCATGGGCAGGCGCCCGACCCGGAAATTATAGCCGGGTTGCGGACGGCGGCGGCCCGACGAGGTGGGCCGCCGCCGTCCGGCGTTGAACTCAGTGGTGGTGCTTGGTCTCGTACATCCGCAGGAGTCGGTCCTTGGCGTAGAGCTTTTCGCGCTTCATGCGCGAGAGGGTGTTGTCGTCGAGGGGAAGCACGCCCAGTTCGGCGTCCAGCACCTGCTTGTCGAGTTCGCGGTGGCGTTGCAGGAGCAGGCGGAATTCCGCATCGCCCTTCATCAACGCCTCGAGTTCCTCTTGTGGCTGCCCTTCAAACATCGGTTGACCTCCTTCCAAAAATGCAAACGCCCCGCGCTGTCAGGCGCGAGGCGTGCGGGCTTCAGACAAGGTCAGGTCGGCGCGGGCGTCGTATCGGGTATGCGCGCGCGCCGAAGAATGTGCGGCGGCGGCTTCCCGTGGTGCGACTTCTGCATTCATCGGCCTGGCTCGGTTCACCGGACGGACGAGTCTCCACCCGGCAAAACCGACGCTACTCCGGCCTTTTGCGGCTCGCAAGAGGTATCGCAAGTGTTTGATCTGACAGCGATTAGCCGCATAACCGGGGCATAACCGGCGCCCCGGTCCGGATCGAACTATCAAGCACTTAGCCGCGCCGTTTTTGGACGGCCGCCGGCAAGTGCCTGTTTCACCGGACTATTCGACGCTGATCTCGACGCGCCGGTTGCGGGCGCGGCCTTCGGGCGTGTCGTTGCCGGTGATCGGGTCGGATTCGCCCTTGCCCAAGGCGCTCATGCGGGCCGTGGGAATGCCCTGCGCCTGCAGGGCCTGGCGCACGGCATCGGCGCGCTTTTGCGACAAAGCCAGGTTGGCGGCATCGGCGCCCTGGCTGTCGGTGTGGGCTTCGATGCGGATGCGCTTGCCACCGACTTGCGCGGCTAGCGCGCGCAGGCTGCCTTTGGCCGCAGCACTCAGGCTGGCGCTGCCGCTGGCAAAGGCACTGCCGGGCAAGGTGTAGACGCGGCGCGCGCCGACCACGCGCGAAGGCGGCGGCGCGGCGCTGGCATCGTCCTCGGCCAGGGCGGCGGCGAGTTCGGCCTGCTTCTTGGCCAGCGCGTCTTCGCGGTCGCGGGCCTGCGCCAGCCTCACGGCCTGGTCGGCGGTGGCGCTGGCTTCGGCGACGGCCTGTTCGGCTTGCAGGCGTTCCTGTTCCTGGGCGGCGGCGAGGCGCGCGTTTTCTTCTTCGCGGGCCAGGGCTTCGGTGCGCAGGCGTTCGGCCTCGCGGCGCGCCATCTCGGCTTCGCGGCGGCTGGCGTCGAGCATCAGCTGGTCACGCTCGCGATCGAGCTGCGCGGATTGTTCCTGCAGCACCTCGGCCTGCGCGGCATCCTGCGCGGCCGACACCCAGGCCTGGGCGAGGAACAGGGCCTGCTCGCGATCACGCGTACGCGCCACGCGCAGCGCGGCGAGCGCCTGCTCGGCCTGGAAGCGTTCGAGCCGGGCGCGGCCCACCGTCGCCGGATCGGCATCGAGCGCAGCGAGTTGGGCGGAAAGACTTTCGACCTGAGGATCGACCACCGGCGTCGCCGCGAGCAACCACTGCGGCAGCAGCGCGAACAGCGCCGCGAGCAGGCAAGCCCGGATTCGCGCGCGGATCATCGCGCCTCCGGCTGCATCTGCAATTGCCGGCGCAGGTCGGCGTTGCGGGCCTGCTTCTCGTCCACATCGGAACGGGCGTGGATCAGGCGCGAACGCGCCTCGGCCTGGGCCGCCACCGCACGCGCCTGGTCGGCGAAACGCTGGGCGTCCTTGAACTTGCGCCGGGCGACGGCATCGCTGGCCTGGCCGTAGAGTTCGCGGGCGTGGGCCAGCAGGTCGGCGGCCGGGCCCTGGGGTTCGGTGCGTGCGGCCGAACCGATGGCCTGGCTGGCGGCTATCATGGCGGCATCGGGCGGATCGGCGGCGAGCACGGGGCTCAGGGCCGCTGCAAACACCAGCACGGCAAGGCCAAGTCGTTCAGATAGTGTCATACGTCTCATTTTGCAGCACAGCATACTTGGTATTGTCGGCATGAGTCCGCCCGAGTCAACGGGCCTGGAGAGTGGGGACAGGTATGGATATCGGCTATTTCCTTAAACTGATGACCGAGAAGAACGCGTCGGACATGTTCCTGACGACGGGCGCGCCGGTCTTCATCAAGGTCGAGGGACGGCTCTATCCGCTCGGCAATACCGGCCTGCCCTCGGGCATGGTCAAGAAGATCGCCTACTCGCTGATGGACGAGGGCCAGGTGCCCGTGTTCGAGCGCGACCTCGAGTTCAACATGGCCATTGCCGTGAAGGACGCGGGACGCTTCCGCGTGAACTGCTTCAAGCAGCGCGGCGAAGTGGGCATGGTCATCCGCGCCATCAAATCCGAAATCCCCACCATCGACCAGCTCAAGCTGCCGCAGGTGTTGAAGGACATCGTGATGGAGCCGCGCGGCCTGGTGCTGGTGGTCGGTTCCACCGGCTCGGGCAAGTCCACCGCGCTCGCGGCGATGATCGATCATCGCAATACCAACAATACCGGCCATATCCTCACCATCGAAGATCCGATCGAATTCCTGCACAAGCATAAGAAGTCGATCGTGAACCAACGTGAAGTGGGCCTGGATACCCACGCCTTCCACAACGCGCTCAAGAACGCGATGCGTGAGGCGCCGGACGTGATCCTGATCGGCGAAATCCTGGACGCGGTGACCATGGAATCGGCGATTGCTTTCGCCGAAACCGGCCACCTGTGCCTGGCCACCCTGCACTCGAACAACGCCGACCAGACGCTGGACCGCATCCTGAACTTCTTCCCGGAGGCGGCGCACAAGAACGTGCTGATGAACCTGTCGCTGAACCTGAAGGCGGTGATTTCCCTGCGCCTGGTGGTCGGCAAGGACGGCAAGCGCCTGCCCGCCAGCGAGATCCTGATCAACACCCCGATGATCCGCGACCTGATCCGCCGCGGCGAGGTGCACGAGGTCAAGGACGCGATGGACAAGTCGCTGCAGGAAGGCATGCACACCTTCGACCAGTCGCTGTTCCGCATGTACAAGGAAGGCAAGATCGATCTGGAAGAGGCGCTGCGCAAGGCCGATTCTCGCGATGGCCTGGCCTTGAAGATTCGCCTGGCCGAAGGTTCGACGGGCGAGCACGATCCTTATGCGGATGTGTTCTCGTCCTCCACCGACGCGTCGGCTGGATTCTGATCGGCACCTTCTGAGGTCTTGTTGGGCTGGGGCGCTCCGGCGCCCGAGGGTGGGGGTTTCGGCGGTCGGTCATCGGTACGCCGCGTCCTGCCAACCGATGCCCGCCCGGTCGGCCATCCATGGCCTCCCTGCCTCCGAAACCCCCACCCTCCGTCGCCTGCGGCACTCTCCACGCGAGACCGCAGTACATGCCGTTCCCGATCTGGTTGATTGTTGGATTGGGGGAGTTTGCGGCGTAGGCTTGGCCTCATCTCACGGAGGTCGGCATGGAAGAGTCGCTCAAGCTTTATACGTACTGGCGTTCGAGTGCCTGCTACCGCGTGCGGATTGCGTTGGCGCTCAAGGAGCTGGAGTACGAGTCGGTGGCGGTGCACCTGGCCAAGGACGAGCAGCACTTGCCGGGTTTTCATGAGGTCAATCCGCAGGAGCTCATTCCGGTGCTGATGCATGGCAACCGCGTGATGCAGCAATCGCTGCCGATCATGGAATACCTGGACGAGGCGTTCCCCGACCGGCCGCTGCTGCCGATGGTGGCGCGTGACCGCCAGCGCGCGCGGGCGATCGCGGCGATGGTGGCCTGCGACATCCACCCGCTGGGCAACCTGCGCGTGCAGCAATACCTCGAGCGCGAGCTCGGCGCCAGCGCACAGCAGCGCGAGGACTGGACCCGGCACTGGATCGGCAAGGGTTTCGCCGCGATCGAGGCCGTGCTCGCTGACAATCCTTCCACCGGCGCCTTCTGCGAAGGCGATGTGCCCACCATTGCCGATTGCTGCCTGGTGCCGCAGGTGTACAACGCGCGCCGCGTCGGCCTGGACCTGTCGGCTTACCCGACCATCGTGCGCATTGATGCCGCCTGCCAGCAGCTGGAAGCCTTTGACGCCGCGCGCCCCGAGAAGCAGGCGGACGCGCCCGCGCCGGCCTGAGCCCAAGGCAACTGGCTGCCGTTTATCGCCGCCAAACCACCGTGCGGCGAAAATCCATCGCCTGCCCTATCCCGGGCGGCTTCGCGCATTGCACACTCGGCCCATACCAAACGAGGGGGACGCGCAATGAGCAGCCTGGGCAGCATTCTGATTCTCGGTACCTTCGCGCTGTCGGGCTCTGGCGCACCGCCGCCGTCGCCGGCCGCCAAGCCCGCGACGCTTTCCTTCGTCGCCAAGGGTGACGCGCTGGCCGGCATTTCCTACGGCATTGACGCGGTGGATTCGCAGCCGAGCCTGTTCGGCAAGCGCCGCGCCACCCAGGTGCTGGCCGGCGTGCACACGGTCTGGTACTCCTGCCCGGGTGAGGCCGCGCCGCGCGATGGCGCGCGCATCACCTTCGACTTCGCCGAAGGCGGCGCCTACCAGCTGGTCTGCCAGGGCGGCAAGGGCGCGGTGGTTCGCAACGACGAGTGCTGAGCGAGCAAACGCGCTGACAGCCTTACGGATTGGCGTGGGCGCTTGATCCGAGTTGCGCCGACAGGCGCAACGCCAGGTCGAGAAGTTCCGGCGAATACTTGTGGCGCCAGGCCTCCTGCAGGCTGCGGCCCTGCGCGCAGTCGGGAACGCACCAGCTGGCGGTATAGAGGCCGCCGGGCCCACAACCGCCGCGCATCCGGCACCCGGCCAGTTGCACTGCCAACCATTGGACTTCCTGGCGGTTCTTCGGTGTATCCAGCTGAGTCGGGAATTGGCCATCGGAGATCGCCACGACGTCCTGGCCTTGCGCCTGCAGGAACTGGGCGGCGCGTTCGACGGCATCCGCCTGGCCGGACGCCAGCAGCTTTCGCGCCTGTGGCAGGCCGACCTGTTCAACCTCATCCCCTTCCAGCAGCGCCAGGCCCATCGCCCGGTAGACATCCTGATTCGCGTCGCGCTCGTCTATCATTTGCTGCGAAACGTCCGACAACAGATCCTCGGGGCCATCGCAAAAACGCTGATGAAAGCCGCGTTGCCAGTTGAGTGACGCCAACTCTTCCGCCCGCATCCGACCGGTAAGCTCACGCTGCGTCCTGACCCGGACCATCGTCGAAAGGTTCTGGCACACCAAGGCGGCGAACTGCAGTTCGGCCAAGGCCTGCGCCCGCATCGCCGGGCTCGCATCCTTGGCCTGCCTGATCAATTGGCCAAGCGAAACGATCCGATCCAGATGGGCAGGACCCATGCCATTCGCCACCGGCATCGCGGTGGTCGCCGCGTGCGGCGCAGGCACCGGCACCGCTACTGGTGACGAAACTCGCGCGGCGGTCGCGGAGCGCGCGCCACCGCGAAAGTGGTTCCACGCGAAGAATGCGGCGACGGCCAGCAGAAGTACGGCGAGCGAGCGCCCGCCGCGGCGATACCGGATTTCGCCGGTATCGGATCGGCTCAAGCGGCGGAAATCTTCTGTTCGATCGCGCCGAAGATGCTTGCGCCAGCGCGATCAAGCATCTCGATGCGCACGGTGTCGCCGTATTTCATGAAGGGCGTGCTGGGCTTGCCGTCGCGCAGGGTTTCCACCGTGCGCAGTTCAGCGAAGCAGGAGGCACCGAGCGAGGTGTCTTCGTTGGCGACGGTGCCGGACCCGACAATCGTGCCGGCCGACAGCGGCCGGGTCTTGGCGGCGTGCGCCACCAATTGGGCGAAGTTGAACTGCATGTCCACGCCCGCTTCCGGCGCGCCGAACCACTGGCCGTTGATATGCGTGAGCAGGGGCAGATGCACCTTGCTGTCGCGCCAGGCATCGCCGAGTTCGTCGGGCGTGACGAAGACCGGGCTCAGGGCCGAGCGCGGCTTGGACTGCAGGAAGCCGAAGCCCTTGGCCAGCTCGGCGGGAATGAGGTTGCGCAGCGAGACATCGTTCACCAGGCCGATCAGCTGGATATGCTCGGCGGCCTGCTCGGGCGTGGCGGCCATGGGCACGTCATCGGTCACGACGACCACCTCGGCCTCCAGATCGATGCCGTAGTCTTCGCTCGGCACCTTCACCGCATCGCGAGGGCCCAGAAAGCCGGCGCTTACCGCCTGGTACATGAGCGGGTCGGTGTAGAAACTCTCCGGCACTTCGGCGCCACGCGCCTTGCGCACACGGGCCACGTGCGGCAAGTAGGCGCTGCCATCCACGAACTCGTAAGCACGCGGCAGCGGCGAAGCCAGGGCCGAAGTGTCGAGCGCGAAGACCGGCTCGCCATTGATGGTCTCGGCGGGGCTGAGGTTGAGCACTTCGTAGATGGCGTTCAAGCGCGGGGCGCTGGTCTGCCATTCTTCCAGCGCACGCTGCAGGGTCGGCGCGATGCCGGTGGCCTTCACCGCCTTGGACAGATCACGCGAGACGACGATCAGGGTGCCGTCGCGGCCGCCTTCCTTCAATGAAGCCAGTTTCATCGCGTCATCCGTGCTTGAAGTTGTTTTTCAGGCCCTGCCAGCAGGCCTGGTAATTGGTTTGGCGGTGGCCGCCGGCCAGCGCTTGCGCGGTCGGGCGGATCACGTGCCGGGACTCGAACATGAAAGCCATCGTGTCCCTGATGATATCCGGCTTGGACAGGTCGGCGCTGGAGGCCTTTTCGAAGGTCGCCGCGTCCGGCCCGTGGCCGCTCATGGAATTGTGCAGGGACGAGCCGCCCGGCACGAAGCCCTCGGCCTTGGCATCGTAGGCGCCGTGCACCAGGCCCATGAACTCGCTGGCGATATTGCGGTGGAACCACGGCGGCCGGAAGGTGTCCTGGGCTACCAGCCAGCGCGGCGGGAAGATCACGAAATCAATATTGCTCACGCCCTCGCTGTCGCTCGGGGAGTGCAGTACGAGGAAGATGCTCGGGTCCGGATGGTCGTAGCTGATCGAGCCGATGGTGTTGAAGCGGCGCAGGTCGTATTTGCAGGGCGCGTAGTTGCCATGCCAGGCCACCACGTCCAGCGGTGAATGGCCGATGTCGGCGCGCCACAGGCCGCCCTGGAACTTGGCCACGAGTTCGAACTTGCCGTCCAGATCTTCATACGCGGCGACGGGAATCTGGAAATCGCGCGGATTGGCCAAGCCATTGCTGCCGATCGGACCGAGGTCGGGCAACTTGAACATGGCGCCGAAGTTTTCGCAGACATAGCCGCGCGCCTCGCCATCGGGCAGGGACACGCTGAAGCGCAGGCCGCGCGGAATCAACGCGATTTCCTGCGGTTCGACCTCGAGCACGCCCAGCTCGGTGGCGATATGCAGGCGGCCCTGCTGCGGCACGATCAGCATCTCGCCGTCGGCGTTATAGAAATAGCGCCCGCTCATGCCCTTGTTGGCGGCGTACAGGTGCACGCCCAGACCCGCGCCCGCGCTGGCGCCGCCATTACCAGCCATGGTGTACAGGCCATCGAGCCAATCGGTCGGCGCGCCCAGCATCGGCAGCGGATTCCAGCGCAACTGCTCCGGCGTCACCGGGCCGCTGCCAAAGTCATTGTGGAAGCTCGCATGCGCCAGCAACGAGAACGGGCCGTGCTGCGCCGCCGGCCGGATGCGGTACAGCCAACTGCGGCGATTGCTATGGCGCGGCGCGGTGAAGGCCGTGCCCGACACCTGCTCGGCGTACAGGCCGTACGCCACCTTCTGCGGCGAATTGCGCCCGACCGGCAGCGCGCCGGGCAAGGCCTCCGTCGCGAACTCGTTGCCGAAACCGCTCTGGTAGGCCGCCATGGCTCAGAGCACTCCGCGGCGCATCTGGTCGCGCTCGATGGACTCGAACAAGGCCTGGAAATTGCCTTCGCCGAAACCTTCATTGCCCTTGCGCTGGATGATTTCGAAGAAGATCGGGCCGATCGCGTTCTGGGTGAAGATCTGCAGCAACTTGCGTTGCTTGGTCTCCTTGTCGGCGTCGATCAGGATCTTGTTCTTGCGCAGGCGCGGCACGTCTTCATTGTGGTTGGGCACGCGCTCGTCGATCACGTCGAAGTAGGTGTCGGGCGTATCCAGGAACTCGCAGCCGCTGGCGCGCATCGCTTCCACGGTGGAATAGATGTCGTCGGTGAAGCAGGCGATGTGCTGGATGCCTTCGCCGTGGTAGGCGTCGAGGTATTCGTTGATCTGCGACTTCGGGTCGCTCGATTCGTTCAAGGGAATGCGCACGACGCCGTCCGGCGCGGTCATGGCCTTGGACACCAGGCCGGTCTTGGCGCCCTTGATGTCGAAGTAGCGGATCTCGCGGAAGTTGAACAGGCGCTCGTAGTAGTCCGACCACTTCTGCATGTTGCCGAAGTACAGGTTGTGGGTGAGGTGGTCGATGAAGGTCAGTCCGAAGCCGACAGGATTCTGGTCGGCGCCGGGGATGGGCGCGTAATCGGCGGCATAGAGGTCGCCCGAGTTCGGCACCAGGTACAGCATGCAGTCGCCGATGCCTTTCACCACCGGCGTGGCCACGGCCTTGCTGGAGTTCTTCGCGCCGATGGCCTCGCCACCATTGGCCAGCACGCGCGCGAACACCGAATCCACCGGCTGGCTGAAGCGCACCGCGAAGCCGCAGGCGCAGGGGCCGTGCGCGGCAGCGAAGTCGGCGGCGAAGCTGTCCGGGTCCTCGTTCACCAGGAAGTTCACGCCACCCTGGCGGTACACGGTGATGGCGCGGGTCTTGTGCCGAAGCACGGCCGAGAAGCCCATGCGCTGGAACAGCGCGTGCAGCTCCGGTCCACGGCCGGCCGGCGCGGCGAATTCGACGAACTCGAACCCGTCGATGCCCATCGGGTTTTCGAAGGTGGTCGGCTGCATGCCGAGGTTAGGCTGGGCACTCATGACGGGGCTCCTGGTCGGGGCTTGCGGTGAAGGCCGTGATTATATAGTTTCATCTGTAACTATTCGCAAGCCGCCCCTTCACATGCCCGATTCCGCCACCCACGCCGTCCTGGAGCTGGACCGATTCCTGCCCTACCGCCTGTCCGTGCTGTCCAACCGCATCAGTCAAGACATCGCCCGACTCTATGGCGAGCGTTTCGGCCTGAATGTCACCGAATGGCGGATCCTGGCGGTGCTAGGCCGCTACCCGGACCTGTCGGCGGGCGAAGTGGCCGAGCGCACGGCCATGGACAAGGTTGCGGTCAGCCGAGCCGTGACCTCGCTGCTGGCGAGCGGGCGCCTGAAGCGGCGCACGCACGGCAGCGACCGCCGCCGCTCGGTACTGGCGCTGTCGGCCAAGGGCTACAAGGTGTACGACGAAGTCGCGCCGCTGGCACTGGCCTATGAACGGCGGCTGCTGGGCATGCTGAAGGCGGACGAGCGCCAGGCTCTGGACCGCCTGCTGACGCGCATGGAAGAAAGCGAGATCGCGACGCGTCCGGCCTGAGCGCGCTAATTCTTCGCTGGAAAAACTCAGCTCGCTGATGTTGTAGCCGCCCAGGCTGGCGCCGCCCTCGACGATCATCGCCAGCGACAAGTCATTGGCCTTGTCCGTGTACAGGCACTCGAAGCCGCCCTCTTCACGGACGTGGCAGCCGCCGAATGTCATCGCCCGCCACTTCACGCTGAAGAGCTTGGCCACCGCGGCTTTTTCGGCAATGCCGAGCGCGGTCTTGCGCTTGCCCTGGCGCCAGGCCTGGTAAAGCGACTTGGCCAGGACCTCGGGCGAACTGCGCGAGAGTCCTGCGGAAATGACACGGCCCGGCCCCGCGAGGGGCCAGGCCGTCAATGAAAACGCCAGCAGCAGCGCGAAAAGTCGCGACATCAAACGCGGCTTACTTCACGCCGTGCATCAGCTTCTGGATCAGCGGGGCGATCAGGAACAGGATCACGCCGCCGATCACCAGGATGAAGAAGCCCTGGGTGTAGCCGGTGCGCGCCGATTCCACCGTCATGCCGCTTTCGCCGCTGATCATGGCCGCGTAGATGCCGGACAGGTTGTTGCCGATACCGGTGGACAGGAACCAGCCGCCCATGCCGAAGCCGACAAGGCGCAACGGCGCCAGCTTGGTCACCATGGACAGGCCGATCGGCGACAGGCACAGCTCACCCACCGACTGGATCACGTAGACCATGAACAGGGTCCAGAACGGGATCTTCCCGTCGGTGTCCACCAGCGAAGCCAGGGCAAACCACAGCAGCGCGAAAGCGAAGCCGTTGAAGATGATGCCCAGGCCGAACTTGCGCGGGATGGAAGGATTGGACTTGCCCATCTTCACCCAAACCCAGGCAACGATCGGCGCGCAGACGATGATGGCGATCGAGTTCACCGACTGGAACCAGCCGGTCGGGAAGGTCCAGCCACCGAGGTTGCGGT
>CBHTVR010000058.1:0-11903 GCA_966096795.1 uncultured Gammaproteobacteria bacterium | reverse complement strand
TCGGACTGCTCCTGAAGGGTTAGTTCAGGGTGTCCACTAAAGCGTAGGAACTATCGCGTCCCTTCGAATGAGTTGTTAGGCCATGCAGCCATGGGCCTGCAATTGATCATCTCGGCAACGCTGAAGTGCCGCCACCTGCAGGCTTGGCTGGCGCGAGGGTCTGTGGCTGCGAAGTCGGCGGCTCAGTGGGTGGCTGCGGGTCTGCTGCAGGCACTGATAGTGCGCGAAGCTGGTCCCAGGCTGATCTAGTGGCAGCTTGGTCGCAAGCGCCATCGAGCACCATCCGCTTCGCTTGGCTTTCCGCGAACTTAAACCAGTCCTTCTTGCTATCAAACAGTCGCAGGCTGACCTCCACTCGCATTCGTGCATCAAGACCAACCAAGGCTGATTTTAATGATGCATTGCGGGCAGCGAAAAATACTTGGTAACTTTCGACCCAGCCGCAGCTGCGCGCGGTCTGCAGTAGAACCTCGCCTGCGACGGCGCGCTCGAAGGCCCTCTGCACGGGGGCATCAACATCAGCTGCGCGGGCAATTTGAAACTCAAGTAGTGCCGGCAACACAATGATTACGAGAGCGGCTAGTTTGGTGGGCATTGTTCGAGATCCCCTTGGGGCCTAACGATCGAGTTGAGGTGCACGGGGGACTGGCGCCCAGTTTGCCACCGCAAACTGGGTGACAGGCCGGCGCGTCACCTTGAATGAGGTGTTAGAACCCTGCCTCATCGACGGGAATCGGCTCGGCCGGCGAAAAGCAGCACGGCGACTAGTGGAATAGCCGCACACATCGCGAGCCACCACCAACCGTTGTAAAAAGCCGCCGCATGACACGCAAATCTCCCCGGCCCACTTTGCATGCAGTTCGCTAGCCACCAGGCCTGAGAGCCCCAGAGCAGGGCTGTAAACATAATTGCGCAGACGAATGAAGACGCGAATAGTGCTAGCGCTGATTCACCTAGTTTTCGCGCAAACAACTTCATGGTTCTAACTACTTTTAGACCCCAAAGTGGGGTGTAAGAAATGCATTTAGGGGTATCGGCTCCGCGCCGTCAAGCAACTTCGCCAATGGAATCAGCAGCCTGTCTTCCACTGCGGCGTGACCAGTCCAGCGTCCGAATCTTGCATATCGGCCCTGCCGGTGCGATATGCGCCCGGATCCAGTATTAGACGGCGGCGGTGCACCGATATTGTCCCGGAGCAAAGCCTCCGCAGCGTCGCGGATGTTCGGCGGAGTTGCCCGCAGAATCCGGAGTAAGACGTCTGGATGCAGAGGGTCGTGGCTTGCGGTGCCGGTATATCGGCGCTGTCAGGACTCGCCCTGCCGCCGAAATGGGCGGGGCAGATTCGACCGCGCAACGCAAACATTTTCTTCTCAGTCTTGCGACACTCTTCGCCTTAGCTTGCGCACCGCCGCTGCCAGCAACACCCGCGAATAAAGCCGGTGAAAGCCAAGCAGTGCCCGGAATCCAAAACCCATCCGGTCCTTGCCACTACGCGCATCCACCCGCGCCACCACCGCCGATCCGAAATGCAGGCGCGTGCCTGCGCCATCGGCCAGGGCCGCGGCCATCAACCACGAGCGCGTGCGCCCCAGGAAATCGCACAGCAGCAATTGCGAGGCATCGCGCTCTTCCACCGACCACGCGGCGAAGCGCTCGCGCTCACCCCGGGCGAGCTCACGCGCTTGCGCATCGGTGCAAGGGCGTGAAGCGAATAACGCCAGCAACAGGCGCTCGATCTTGAACGCGCACGTGGTGTAAAAGGCCTCGACGAACTGCGCCTGCGAAACCGCGAACGGCACTTCAATGGCATAGCAGTCGGCGTAACCGTCACCGCCCTGGTAGCGCCCCAGCAAGGCGCCTACAGGGATGGGGCAGGCGCGAATCCCGCCCATGAAAAAATCGCGGGTCGAGCCTTACTGCCCCGCCCGCGACTTCTCGCGCACGGCGCGGAAGGCATTGCCCTCGCGGTAGTTGGGCCAGGCCTGGCCCATGCTCAGGGCCTTGCCCACGCCATAGAGCGCGTTCAAATCCTGCACCACGCCGCGCAAGTCCCAGTTCGGGTCGAACTCGTCGCTGGGCTTGTGGTAACGCTTGGCGGTGTAGTCGTCCAGCATGGCCAGGCCGTATTCGCGGCCCTTTTCGACATGGTCGGTGCCGCCCTTGGCATACAGCGCGGGCACGCCGGCCTTGGCGAAGCTGAAGTGGTCGCTGCGGAAGAACTGGCCTTTCTCCGGCGCGCTTTCTTCCACCAGCGTGCGGCCCTGCTTGGCGGCGATCGGGCGCAGCACGTCATCAAGCTCGCTATTGCCCAGGCCCACCACCACGAAGTCCTTGGTCGGGCCGACCACGGGCATGGCATCAATGTTCACCACGGCCACGGTCTTGGCCAGCGGAATCACCGGATGCGCGGCGTAGTACGCCGAGCCGAGCAAGCCAGATTCTTCCAACGTCACCAACAGGAACACCACGCTGCGCTCGGGCTTGGGCGACTGCACGGTGAACTGCTCGGCAATTTCCAGCACGCCGGCCACGCCGGTGGCGTTGTCAATCGCGCCGTTGTAGATGTTGTCGCCGGCTTCTTCGGGATGCGTGCCCAGGTGGTCCCAGTGCGCGGAATAGACGATGGCCTCGTCCGGATATTTGCTGCCGCGCAGGCGCGCCACCACATTGCGCGAGCTGGCATTGCGGATGCTGTTGTGCAGCTCGGCGCTCATGCGCGCATCGCCCAGCGCCACCGACTTGAAGCCGCGCTGGCCGGCGGCCTTGCGCTGCTGGTCGAAGTCCAGGCCGGCGCGGGCGAACAGGTCCTTCGCCACTTCACCGGTAATCCAGCCCTGCACGGGCAGGCGCGGCGCCGGGTCGTCGGCGGCGGGAAGATCGAACTGCGCGCCACTCCAGCTGCCGCGCACCACGTCCCAGCCGTAAGCGGCGCCGGGCGTATCGTGGATGATGATGGCGGCGGCGGCGCCCTGGCGCGCGGCCTCTTCGTACTTGTAGGTCCAGCGCCCGTAATAGGTCATGCGCTTGCCTTCGAACAAGTTCGGGTCGTTGTCGTGGAAGCCCGGGTCGTTGATCAGCATGACCACGGTCTTGCCCTTCACGTCCAGGCCGGCGTAATCGTTCCAGCCCTGCTCGGGCGCGTTCACGCCGTAGCCCACGAATACCATCGGGCTGTCCGCGACATTCACCGTTTCCTTGCCTTGGTGGTTGCCCATCACCATCTGGTCGCCGAAATGCAGCGACACGTCTTGCCCGGCAACCTTCACCTGCATCTTGCTGGTGGCGGTATCAATCTTGGTTTCGACCATGGGCACGGTCTGGAAATAGCTGCCGTTGTTTGCCGGTTCCAGGCCCAGGCGCTCGAACTGCTCGCGCAGGTAGTTCAGGGTTTTTTCTTCACCGGCGCTGCCGGGGGCGCGGCCGCCGAAATCGTCCGAGGCCAGCACCTTGATGTGGGCGGAAAAATCTTCCGCGGAAATCTCCGGGCCGAAGGCATGGCCGGCCTGTTCATTGGCGGCGACCAGCGAGGCCTCGGTCTGCTGCAGGCGGTTGGTCTGGCAACTGGCCAGCAGCACCAGGGCGGGCAGCAGGCAAAGCAGGTGGCGTCGGTGGCTCATGCGCATCTCCGGGGACAGAGCCGCATTGTAATCTCAGCCACCGGCGCCAAACCGGTGTCCAGGCCCCGCTTCTGCGCGGGGCCGGTCGTGTTCAGTCGCGGCGGGCGGGGATGGTGTCGGTGTAGCGCTTGGCCGTGGCGCCGCTGACGGCGCCAATCTTGGCGCTGGTGTGCACGTACAGCTCGACCTCGCGTTCGAAGCGCAGCTCGCCGTTCACCACCGCGTTCGGGCCGATGAGGACGCGCGGGACGCGCACCTTGCCCCAGCTGATGCCCTGTGGCTTCTCGACCAAAATGCCGCCGCCCACCACCGAGCCATTGCCAACGGTGATGTCGCCGTTGACGGTCTTGATCTTGCCCTTCACCGCGGTCTTCTTGACGGTAATGCCGCCGTTGACGGTGCTCACATCGCCGCCGACGCTGGAATAGAAGTCGAAGCGGATGCCGCCATTGACGGTTTCAGCACCGCGTTCGACCCTGACGCGTTCGCCGGCCGTGATGCTGCCATTGACCGCGCCCAGCTGCCGGGCCTGGACATCGTCGTCTACGCTGATGCCGCCGTTGACGGTGCTGACGTCACCCACCTTGGCGCGCGAGCGCAGGCTGATGCCGCCATTGACGGTGTCCAGGTCGCCATAGCTTTGCCCGGCCTCGGCGGTAATGCCGCCGTTGACGTGGCTGATATCGCCGCCGGGCGCATCGGTGTCGTGGGCCAGTGCGAGACCGGGAAGGGCGAGGGCCAGGGCAAAGGCGAGCAAGTGGCGGCGGATCATGGGCGTCTCCAGGGTTTCAGGTTCAGGGCGGTTCCAAGGCTGTGATGCACGGGCCGCCTGAAAGGTTTAGAGCCCATTGAAGGCCGCGCGGTTACAATTTGCCCGTGCCGAACGTCAGGAGTGGCCAATGACCCGCCCCAAGCCCGTGATTTTGTTGATCCTGGACGGCTGGGGTCACCGGGTCGAGCGCGAGGACAACGCCATCGCGCTGGCCGAATTGCCGAACTGGCGCGGCCTGCTGGCCGACTGCCCGCACACCTTGGTGCACACCGAAGGCCGCTTCGTCGGCCTGCCGGACGGGCAGATGGGCAATTCCGAAGTCGGGCACATGAATATCGGCGCCGGCCGCATCGTCTACCAGGATCTGACCCGCGTGGACGCGGCGATTGAAGACGGCAGCTTTGCGCGCAACGAGCAATTGCTCGCGGCCTGCGCGGCGGCGAAGGCGTCCGGCGGCACCCTGCATGTGTTCGGTCTGCTCTCGCCCGGCGGCGTGCACAGCCACGAGGCGCACATCTTTGCGATGCTTGAGTTGGCGGCGGCGCAGGGCGTGGCTTCGGTGGCGGTGCACGCTTTCCTGGACGGCCGCGACACGCCGCCGCGTTCGGCCGAAGCCAGCCTGCGCGCGCTACAGGCGCTTTGCGAGCGCCTGGGCAATGCCCGCATCGCCAGCATCAGCGGCCGCTATTGGGCGATGGATCGCGACAAGCGCTGGGACCGCGTCGAGCGCGCCTACCTCACCATCACCGACGCGCGTTCCGACCACTACGCCTCCGATGCCTTGTCGGCGCTGGCGGCGTCCTACGCCCGCGATGAAGGCGACGAGTTCGTCGCGCCCACCGTCATCGGCGCCGGCGCCGCGTTTGCCGATGGCGACGCGGTGGTGTTCATGAATTTCCGCGCCGATCGCGCGCGCGAACTTACGGCCTGCTTCGTGCAGCCGGGCTTCGACGGTTTCGTGCGGCCGCGCGAGCTCAAGCTGTCGCGCTTCGTCTGCCTGAGCGAGTACGACGCCAGGCTGCCAGCGCCGGTGGCGTTCGGCTCGGAAGACCTGCACAACACGCTGTCGGAAGTATTGGCGGCGAACGGCCTGACCCAACTGCGCATCGCCGAAACCGAAAAGTACGCGCACGTGACCTTCTTCCTCAGCGGTGGCCGGGAAACGCCGGAGCCGGGCGAAGACCGCGTGCTGATTCCTTCGCCGCAAGTCGCCACTTACGACCTGCAGCCGCAGATGAGCTGCCCGGAACTGACCGCGCGACTGTGCGAGGACATCCGATCGCAGCGCCACGACGTGATCATCTGCAATATCGCCAACCCGGACATGGTCGGCCATACCGGTTCGCTGCCTGCGGCCATCCAGGCGGCAGAGGCTGTGGACAAAGCCCTTGGCGAAGTGCGCGCCGCGTTGTCGGACGTGGGCGGCGAGATGATCGTCACCGCCGACCACGGCAACCTCGAACTGATGCGTGACCCCATCACCGGCGAGCCGCATACCGCCCACACCGTCGGCCCGGTGCCGCTGGTGTATGTCGGGCGCAAGCGCCGGCTTCGTGGCGGCGGCGCCTTGCGTGATATCGCGCCGACCCTGCTGGACATGCTCGGCCTGGCCAAGCCCGCGGAAATGACCGGTCGCTCGCTGCTGGAGCAAGGCTGAGTGCGGCTAGCGTTGCTCGCATTGTTGCTTGTTCTGGGCGCTGCGCCGGCCCAGGCCGATACCCAGGCGCAACGCGCCGCCAAGGCCGCCGAAGCGGCCAAGCAATTGCAGCAGACCCGCGCCCGCATCCAGGCCCTGGCCGACGAGCAGAAGAAGATCGAGGCCGACCGCGACGCGGCGGCGCGGGCCCTGCGCGAGGCCGACGGCAAAGTTGCCGGCAGCCAGCGCAGCCTGAGCGACACCGAGAAGGAACTCGCCGCGCAGCAATTGGCGCTGGATGCGCTGAAGGAAAAGCAGCTCGCGCTGGAAGCCAGCCTGTCCCGCCAGCGCGCCGAACTGGCCGCGCTGATTCGTTCCGCCTACGCGCTGGGCCGCAATGAGCAACTCAAGCTGCTGCTGGAACAGGACCGCATGAGCGACCTGGCGCGGGTGCTGGCCTACCACCGCTATTTCGAACGCGACCGCCAGACCCGCATTGGCTCGCTGCAAACCGAGCTGCAGTCGCTGGCTGAAGTCGGCGAGCAGATCAAGGCCAAGCAGGCGCAGTTGCTGGCCACGCGCGAGCGCCAGCAAGGCGAGCTCAAGACCCTGGCCGAGCAAAAGCAGGCGCGCAGCCGCACGGTCAGCACACTGGATGGCCAATACCGCGACAAGCAGGCGCGCATGAGCGCGCTGGGCCGCGACGAGAAGAACACCGCCGCCCTGTTGGAGCGCCTGCGCAAGCTGATGGCGCAGCTACCCAAGCAGGCGCCGCCGAAGGCGCCCACGGGCAAGGGCAAGAACGGCAAGAACAGCGCGCCGGTGGTGGACAGCGATCCACGCATTCCGCTCGGCCCGCTGCGCCTGCCGCTCAATGGCAGCGTGTTGGCAGGCTATGGTGGCGTCATGCCCGATGGTCATCGCAGCCAGGGCTTGCTGATTGCCGGCAACGCCGGGGCCGAAGTGCACGCGGTGGCCGCCGGGCGCGTTGCCTACGCCGATTGGTTGAAGGGCTACGGCCTGCTGATCATCCTCGACCATGGCAATGGCTGGATGACGCTGTACGCCTTCAACGATGCGCTGCTGAAGAACGTTGGCGATTCGGTGGCTTCGGGTGAAGCGATTTCCACCGTCGGCAGTTCCGGTGGCCAGGGGCGGCCCGCGCTGTATTTTGAATTGCGCCGCAACGGCCAGCCTTCCGATCCGCGGGCTTGGCTCGGCAAATAAATCCGATCAGGGCTTGGGCAGCAGCAGGCGCCGGCCGTTGATAGTGATCACCACGCCGTCGCGGCGAATCGACTCGACCACGCCGCCCGCGAGCAATGCGCCCTCGGTGATGCGTTGGCCGTCGATGATGGCGAAGCGCTTGCCCGGGTCGTCGGCGTACACGTGCATGCTCAACTTCAACGGCGGTAGCGCGGCGCGGCTGCCGGCGTCGAGCGCGGACAGCGTGGGCAGCGCTTCTTCCGTGGCGGGTGCAGGTTCGGGCGCAGTGCTCGCGATCTCGGCCTGCACGAAAGGATCCGGAACCGTGGCAGGCGCAGTGGCCGCCGGCTTCGTGCTGGGCTTGTGCCCGGGCTTGGTCGGCGGCAGCGCAGGCGTGGGCACATAGACGATCTTGGCTGGCGCGGAGGTTTCGTCCTGCGGCGCAGGCGTGGCCGGCGCCGTGGGCGCTTCGCCGCGCGAACCACCTGACCAGATCATCCAGGCCGAGGCCAGCAGGATCAGGCCGAGCAAGAGCAGCGGCCAGACGCGCGGGATCTCGCGCCGCGCGGGCGCATTGCCCAGGGCCTGGCCGAACAGGTCGGGCGATTGCCCGCGCCGGCGTTCGGCTTCGGATTTTTTCAGGGCTTCCAGGATCAGTGACATCTCAGTTCCCCGCCTGCAACCACAGCGCCAGCCACACCGAGGCGATGCCAGCCAGCACCAGGCTCCAGCCCAGGATGCGCCAGCCGTAATTTTCCGGCGTGCGCGCCGGCAATACTTCGGCGGCGGCCATCTCCACCAGGGCCACATCAATGCGCTGGCGGCCGTGCACGTAACCGGCCAGCAGCGCGCGTTCGCCCAGCACGTTCAACAGTCGCGGCACGCCGCCGGACAGCGCGTGCAAGCGCTTCACCGCGGCATCGTCGAAGGGAAAGGCGCTGGCGCCCGCCACGGTCATGCGATGGCGAAGGTAGGCGCCGGTTTCGTTCGGCTGCAGGGGCGTGAGGTGGTAGCGGGCGGTGATGCGTTGCGCCAGCTGCCGAAGGCCGGGACGCGCCAGGGTTTCACGCAATTCCGGTTGGCCGATCAGCACGATCTGCAGGAGTTTTTGTGTAGGCGTTTCGAGATTTGTCAGCAGTCGCACTTGCTCCAGCAATTCGCGCGAGAGTTCCTGCGCCTCGTCAATGATCAGCACCACGCGCAGGCCATCGGCGTAGGCCTTCAGCAGGTACACATTCAGCGCGTCAATCTGGGTCTTGAGACTGCGCCGGCGCGTTTCCGGTTCGACATGCAGTTCCTCGCAGATGGTTTCGATCAGCTCCAGCGGCGTCTGCCGCGGGTTCAGCACCAGGGCGATGCGCACATTCTCGGGCAACTGCTCCAGCACCAGGCGGCAGAGCGTGGTCTTGCCGGTGCCGACTTCGCCGGTGAGTTGCACGAAGCCGCCGCTGCCGCCTTGGCCGATGCCGTACAGCAAGTGCGCCAAGGCATCGCGATGGCGCTCGCCCAGGAAGACGAAGCGCGGGTCGGGAGTGATGGCAAAAGGCGGCTCGGCCAGGCCGTAGTGGCTCAGGTACATGGCACGAGCTTAGGGCAAAGCCGCCGCTAGTGCTTCGGCTGCAGCTCCACCGCCACCGCCAGGTGGTCGGAGCCGGCGGCGGGCAGGGCGCGGTAGTCCACCACGTCGAAGCCGGCGGTGAGCACGTGGTCGAGCGCGCGCTCCGGCGCCCAACTTGGAAATGTCGGCAATGACTGTGGCGGCGGTGCCAGCGCGGTGCGCTGGTAGATCGTGCGCATCTCGGCGGCGTGCGGGTCGCAGTTGAAATCGCCCATCAGCACCACGCGCTTTTCCTCGCTGAGCAAGTCGGCCAGGAAGCCCAGCTGCAGGTGCCGCGACTTCGGCCCGAGCGACAGATGCGTCACCGCCAGCAGCCAGCTGTCGTCACCGCGGCCGAAACGCGAGAGCAGCACGCCGCGTCCGGCAACGCGGCCGGGCAGGGCGTAGTCGAGCAGTTCGGTCGGTTCCAGCCGGCTCAGCAGCGCATTGCCGCTGCCGGCGATGCGCGCGATGCGCCGGTTGGCCTGGTGGCTGACGAAGGGAAAGCGCCCGCGCTCGGCCAGGTAGTCGCTCTGGTTGTTGAAACCCGAGCGCATGCTGCCCGGGTCGCTTTCCTGCAGGCCGACGATGTCGAAGGGCGAAAACAATTCCGCCAGGCTGTCGAGGTTGGCGCGCTTGCCGTTGGGCAACACATGCGACCAGCTGCGCGTGATGTATTCGCGATACGCGCGCGTGCTCGAGCCGGCCTGGATATTGCAGCTGAGCAGGCGCAGGGGCGAAGCGGCGGCCGGCGTTGCCATGGTCTCCGGCAGTATCAGGGCGCGGGCGCGGGTGCGGTGGCGGCAGGCGCGGCCGCGCCGGCACGTTCCTGCGCGATCAGGTAGCTCACGGTATCGAGCATGCCCTTGGCGCCGCGGTCGTTGGTGATGTTCACCCGGTACTTGCCATTGATGATGATGGTCGGGGTGGCATTCACGCCGGTGCGCAGCGCGAACTGGTGCGCGCGATTGACCTTGGCGGTGGTGCCGAAGCTGGACATGATGGCCTGGAACTTGGCCCTGTCCACGCCCAGCTTGCCGTACAGCTCGACGAACTCTTCAGGCTTGCCGGCGGTGACTTCCTTCTTGATGAAGATGGAATTGAACACGGCGTCATGCGTGCGCTCCTGCACGCCCATGGTCTCGGCGGTGAAGAAGGCCTTGGCGGCTTCGTTCCACGGGCCACCGAAGGCGGCCGGCACATAGGTCCAGCGCACATCGGCGGGGAGCTTGGGCTTGTAGGTATCCACGTTGGGCTGGAACTCGGCGCAGTGGATGCACATGTAGCTGAATACTTCGGTGACCTCGATGCGGCCATCGGCCGGATTCCAGGTCGGCTGCGGCACGGCGATGACTTCGTAGTCGGTGCCCAGGCGCGGCGCCGGCGCATTCGGATCCGCGGGCGCGGCAGCGGGTGCGGCGGCAGGCGGCGCCGTCGCCGACACGTCAGTGCTGGCGGCAGCGCCGGTGCTGGCGTTGGCGGCGGGCGCGGGCGCGCTGGGGGCTGGCGGCGCGGCGGATGCGGCCGGCGCTTCGGGCGCGGCGGCGTTGTCGGAAGGCGCCGGGGTTTCAGTCTTCGAGCAGGCGCCAAGCGCAGCCACGAACAGGGCGGGGACCAGGAAGCGACGGATCATCGGCAGTCTCCAGAAACAATTTGCGGGGGCTGGAACGAAAGAGCCGAAGACGTTTGCCTTCGGCTCCCTGAATTTCGGCTTTGACCCGGCGAACCGGGTCTTGGTTCCTACTCCGCCTTGGCGGTGGCGGTGCTGGCCGCGTGCAGGCCTTCGATGTAGGTGGCCAGGGACTGGATGTCCTCGTCGCTGAGCGACTTGGCGACCTGCGCCATCACGACATTGGCATTGGCGTCCTTGCCGTAGCTTTCGCCACCGCGGAAGAACTGCAGCTTGGCCACGGTGTACTGGGCATGCTGGCCGCCGAGCGAGGGATAGGCCGGACCCGGGTTGCCGCGGCCGGTCGGGCCGTGGCAGGCCATGCAGGCCGGCACGCCATCGGCCGGACGGCCGGCGCGCCAGAGCTTCTCGCCGACCTGGTAGAACTTCTTGTCCACGTTCGGGCCGGACTTGATGACGGTGTCGTCAGCGACGCCGGCCTGGCCCTTCTGGGTGGCGAAGTAGGCGCCGATGTCGCGCATGTCCTGCTCGCTCAGCGGAGCAGCCATGCCCATCATGATCGGGGTGGCGCGCTCGCCGCTCTTGAACAGCTTGAGCTGGCGATAGATGTAGCGCTCGTGCTGGCCGGCCAGGCGCGGGTACTGCGGATCGGCGGAGTTGCCGTCCAGGCCGTGGCAGGCGGCGCAGGCGCCGGCTTTGGTTTGCCCGGCCTTGGCATCACCCGGATGCACCGGGCCGGTGTCGGCCACGGGCGCGGCGGCAGCGGGCGCGGTGGCGTCAGCGACCGCATCGGCGGCGACCGCGGGCTGCGCGGTGCTGCTGGCAGCGGGTGCTGCAGCGGGCGGGGTCGTGGTCTGACTGGCGACGGCGGTGGTCATCAGGACAGCGGCGGCCACACCGAGGATGCGCGAAAACTTCATGGACCAGCTCCGGAAAACGCGGAAATAGCGGAATAGACGGTTCCCGGCCGAGGGCCGGATAGCGGGCGATTATCCCAGCCACGGCCGGGACCGGTCAATGAAAGCCGGGCCCGGGGCCGGCCATCACGTACCATGGCGGCATGTCGAACTACCTAGCCACCGCCAGCTACAAGCTGGCCGCCCACCTGCCCAAGCAGCTGCCTCCGGATACCGGCCGCGAAGTGGCCTTCGCCGGGCGCTCGAATGCCGGCAAATCCAGCGCCCTCAACGCCTTGTGCAACCAGCACCGCTTGGCCAAGACCTCCAAGACCCCCGGCCGCACGCAGCAGCTGGTGTTTTTCGAAGTCGCCCCGGACCGCTACCTGGTGGACCTGCCCGGCTACGGCTACGCCCAGGTGCCGATGGACCTGAAGGCGCACTGGCAGGCCTTCATCAACAACTATTTCCAGGAACGCCAGGCCCTGGCGGGTCTGGTGGTGGTGATGGACATCCGCCACCCGCTGCGCGAGTTCGACCTGAAGATGC
>CBHTVR010000057.1:0-12474 GCA_966096795.1 uncultured Gammaproteobacteria bacterium | reverse complement strand
CGCTGAAGCTGCCTTCGGTGCCGGCGCCACCTTCGCGCCAGGCGCGTTCGCTGATCGTCACCAAATCGTCGTTCTTGATCTTGCCGTTCTTCACTTCCGCGGCGGTGACGTAGGAGGTCATCACCTTGGTGATGCTGGCCGGCTCCATGCGCGTGTCGTAGTTCTGGCCGGCGAGCACCTGGCCGGTGTCGTAGTCGAGCAGGATCCAGGCTTTCGCGCCCACAGGAACCGGCGCCGGCGGCACCGGCATGGCGGCGCCCACGGGTGCGGCGGCCTGCGGCATCGGCGTGGGAGTCTGGGCGGCAACAACGGCAGTCAAGGCCGCGCCGAGCGCAGCAATCAGGAATCGGGAAACGCGCATCGAGGGGAAACTCCGGGAGCGGCGGCCTGGGGCGGGCCGGGAAGAAAATGTGAAGGCAATTCTACGGACTTATTGGCTGAAAACACGCGGGCGGGACAGGCCCAGTTCACGTAGGCGATCGAGCAGCGGGTTCAGGTCCGCGCCGTCCACCGGGCCGATGCGCACCCGCCACAGGTCGCGACCGTCCACTTCGACATGGTCCAGGCCCACATCGTCCACATCGGCGTCGCGCAGGCGATCGGCCAGGCGGCGGGCATTGTCCTTGTCGGCGAAGCTGCCCACCTGCACCCACTGCTCGCCCGTCGTCGCCGCACGCGGGGGCGGATCGGATGCTTCCGGAGCCGGCGCATAGGCGTCTTCGGGCGGCATCGGCTGCAGCTCTTCGCGGGTGATGGGCGTGTAGCTGGGCCTGGCGCTGGGGCCATCGCCCGGGCCGACAGCTTCGAGCTCCACGCGCGCGGTGCCGGTGCGGTCCACGCCCAGGCGAATCGCCGCGGCGTAGCTCAGGTCCATGATGCGGCCTTCGTGGAAGGGCCCGCGGTCATTCACGCGCACGATCAGCTGGCGACCGTTGTCGAGGTTGGTGACGCGCACATAGCTCGGCAAGGGCAGCGTCTTGTGCGCGGCGGTAAAGCTGCAGATGTCGTAGAGCTCGCCGCTGGAGGTGGCGCGACCATTGAACTTGGTGCCGTACCAGGAGGCGACGCCGCGCTCGTGGTAACCCTGGGCGCTGTCGAGCACGCGGTAGCTGCGGCCGAGCACGGTGTAAGGCGAGCGGTTGCCGTAGCGCGAACGCGGCTCGGCGCGCGGCACCGGTTCGGGCAGCGCGCTGACATCCACTGCCAGGTCCGGGCGACCGTCGGCGATGTCGGGCGCATACAGGCCGCCGGGCGTGTAGTCGCTGTCGTGGTGCACGCGGGTGGGCGCGCAAGGGTCGGCCGCGCGCGCTACCGAGTCGCGGCGCGATTCGACCGGGGCTTGCGATGCTTGCGCGCGCTGTTCGCTACGCGCTTCGTTGCGGGTGTTCGAATCGCGGTGGGCCGGCGCATGGCCGCAAGCGGCGAGCAGCAACAAGCAGGGCGCGAGCCCCAGGCCAGGCTTCAAGGCGTGGTGCCTGCAGCCGGCGCGGCGCTGCTGGGCGCGGCGGGCGCAGGCGCCGCGGCGGGCATCGGCGCAAGCGCAGCGGCCGGCGCAGCAACTGGCGCCGGATCGGGCGCGGCGATTTCGCGCGACAACTGGAACACCGCCATCGCGTACAGCGGCGAGCGATTGTAGCGGGTGATCACCCAGAAGTTGTGGTAACCGATCCAGTATTCCGGGCCGTTGTCGCCGTCCAGCGTCAGCAAGGTCACCGGCAGGTCGGGCGCGCCGGCCTGCGCCGGCCGATAGCCCTTCGCCGCAAGATCCGCCAGCGTGTATTTGGCTTCGAAATTGTCGGGCACGAAGGGCGCGGCACCCGCATCGGCCACTGCCGGCACGAAGATGGGCTCGCCGCGATGCCAGCCATAGCCGACGAAGTAGTTGGCGATGGAAGCGAAGGCGTCCTGGCGCGAACCGAGCAGGTCGGCGCGGCCGTCGCCATCGCCGTCCTTGCCGTAGTTGCGATAGCTCGAAGGCATGAACTGGCCCCAGCCCATCGCGCCGGCGTAGCTGCCCTTCAGCGTGGCCAGGTCCAGGCGCTGCTCGCGCGCCAGCGCGAACACGTGCGCCAGTTCGCTACGGAAGAATTCCTCGCGGCGCGGATAGTAGAAGGCCAGCGTGTACAGCGCGTCGAGCACGCGGTAGTTGCCCATGATGCGGCCGTAACTGGTTTCCACGCCCATGATCGAAAGGATGATTTCCGCCGGCACGCCGCGCTCGGCGGCGATGGCGTCCACGGCGCTGCGGTTCTCGGCGTAGAAGGTGCGGCCCTGGCTGATGCGCGTGGCATTCATGAAGATCGGCCGGTAGTCCTTCCAGGGCTTGCCCTCGGCGGGACGGCTGATCGCGTTGATGATGCTTTGCTGGTAGCGCGCCTGCGCCAGCCAGGCACGGATTTCCGCGGCGGGCATGCCGCTGGATTTCTCGGTGGCGGCGATGAAGGCCTCGAATTTTTCCGGCGACGGCGGTGCAACCACGGCGTCGACGGGCGCGGGTGCCGGTGCCGGCGGCGCCACCGGGGCGGGCGGCGGCGCAGCAGCGGGTGCGGGGGCGGCCTGGACGGGGACGGGCTCGGGCGCCTTCTTCACCGGCTGCGCGCAGGCGGACAGGACCAGGATGGCGAGAAACAGGGGGAAACGCCGGGAAATCTGCATAAAAAGGTCGACTGGGCTTCGGGACAATGTAGCACGCTCGGTTTTATCGACCGCGCGCCGCGGGGCCCGTTCCCCAAGGCCTATGCAAGGCCCGAGGGACTGCGATATTCTGGCCATGTAAACGCTTACATGCGCGTCGGGACGGGGGATTCAGACAATGAGCAAGGCTTCGGTTTTCCCCGAGGGCTTCCTGTGGGGCGCGGCCACCGCTGCACACCAGATTGAAGGTTCGCCGCTGGCCGATGGCGCCGGCCCCAGCATCTGGACGCGCTTCGCGCACACGCCCGGCATGGTCCACAACGGCGACACCGGTGACGTGGCCTGCGATCACTACCGCCGCTTCAAGGACGACGTGGCGTTGATGGCCGAGCTCGGCCTGAAGGCCTATCGCTTCAGCATCAGTTGGTCGCGCGTGCTGCCCGAAGGGCGCGGTCGCGTGAACCAGAAGGGCGTGGATTTTTATTCGCGCCTGGTGGATGAGTTGCTGTCGAAGGGCATCACGCCTCTCGCGACGCTGTTTCACTGGGATCTGCCCGCGGGCTTGGAAGATCGCGGCGGCTGGTTGAACCCGGACATCGCCGACTGGTTCGCCGACTACGGCCGCCTGATGTACAAAAACCTCGACGGCCGCGTGCAGCGTTGGGTCACCTTGAATGAACCCTGGGTTGTCACCGACGGTGGCTACCTGCATGGCGCGCTGGCGCCGGGCCACCGCAGCCGATTTGAAGCGCCGATCGCTTCGCACCACCTGATGCGCGCGCACGGCGCCGCAGTGCAGGCGTATCGCGCCGAAGGCAAGCATGAGATCGGTCTGGTGGTGAACCTGGAACCGAAGTACCCGTCCACCGATTCGCCGGCTGACGCCGCCGCCGTGAAACGCGCGCATGCCTACATGAATCGCCAGTACCTCGACCCGGTATTCAAGAAGTCCTATCCGGCCGAGCTGCGCGAAATTTTCGGCGAAGCCTGGCCCGAGTGGCCGGCGGAGGACTTCGAGCTCATCTCCAGCCCCATCGATTTCCTGGGCATCAACTACTACACCCGCAGCGTTACCCAGGCCACCGACAGCTATCCGCTGAAGGCCGGCGCGGTGCGCCAGCCGCTGGGCACCTATACCGAAACCGGTTGGGAAGTGTTCGAGCAGGGCCTGACCGACACCCTGACCTGGGTGAAGAACCACTACGGCGACATTCCGCTGTACATCACCGAGAACGGCGCCGCCTTCTTCGATCCGCCGGTGGCCGAGAACAATCGCGTGCGCGACCCGCTGCGCATGGACTACCTGCAAAAGCACATCGGCGCGGTGAAGAAAGCCATGGACGCCGGCTGCGATATCCGCGGCTACATGGTCTGGTCGCTGCTCGACAACCTGGAATGGTCCCTGGGCTATTCCAAGCGCTTCGGCATCGTGCACGTGAATTACGGCACGCAGCAGCGCACGCCGAAGGACAGCGCGAAGTGGTACAGCAAGGTCATCGCCTCCAACGGCGGCTCGTTGGGCGATCCGCTGCCTTATTGATGATTCGCGGCGATCGCACTGCGGCGGATGTGACATGACCGTGCGGCGGTGGCTGCTTGCCTCCGCGCTGCTGGGCCTGGCAATTCTGTGGGTGAACCGGCACCGGCCTGCCGAGCCTGCCTGTGCAGGATGTCGGCCAAGTTCGGCATCCACTGCACAGCCCGCACGCAGCAACTCGCCCTCTACCAGCCCGGCGCAGTCCGCACGGGTTTCCCGACCTGCGGACCCCGAGGCCCTGTCGCGCCTGTTTCGATTCCGGATGACCTGCGAACGAATGGCGGGCATTGCGGGCGAACGGGAGCGCCTGTCGAAAGATCCCGATTCATGGATCAACAACGCCGACACTGCCAAAACACTCAGCCCGGAAGCAATGAAGAGCTGGCAGGACGCACTGGCCGAATGGGAAAGCACTCGCGAGGCTTGCGCAAAGCTGGGGACGTCGGTCGGCGATGGAAGCATCTATGAGGTCGCGCTCCGAGCCGCGAATGCCGGTGACGGCGATGCAGCGAGTTGCTACATCATGACGCGCTGGCCCACGCCCAAAGACCCGCAATTCAAGGGCCAGGCCGTCGGCCACACCCAGATGGGCGTGCTTCCCGGTTTCATCTCGGACTACGACACGAATGCCAGACGACTGCTTGAGGAAGGCATGAAACGGGGAGATTGGCGCATGGTCAGCCTGACAAACATGGTTTTCAGCGAGCGCCACGGACAATTGATCGGCGGGCTTCGGGCTTCAGCAGCCCCCGACGAGGAGTATATGAACCTGCAACTGATGATGCTCGGCTCGCGCGGACAGACAGCAACGCAGCTCTCCAGCCAAGTCGAGTTGGCCTCGCAACAGGTACCTGCCAACCGAATCGCCGCCGCCAATGCCCGTGCACGAGCCTTGTACGACAAGTACTTCGCCAACAAGGGAGAGTACGAATGGGGATTCGGGGCTTGCCGCTAGGCGACCGCGTCAGCCTTTGATGCGCACGCTAGCGGGCAAGGTTTTCACGCGTAATTCCTGTCCTTGGGCCTGCACGATGATGCCGCCCTCCGGCAATTTCAGCCCGGCTTCGATATGGAGGAGCAGCGCGTCCTTCGCTCGCCGGATGTTGTAGCTCAGCAGCCCCTGCGACGTGCGCAGCCTTGTGACCGTTATGCCCTCGCCCTCCAGCCATGCGTCCGGAATGCCTGCAGCAATTACCAGCGCGCCATCGCTCTCGCGTTCGTACGCGAACATGTCCAGCACCGAGCGCACATAGTCCGAAGCCACCCAGGCATGCGGCAGGTCGCCGACGAAGAAGGGTTTGCGCGGATCGTGCGCCACCACTTCGGCCCACTGGTTCCAGCCTTCGGGCCGGCGGTCCTTCATGAAGAAGTCCAGCGCAGACAAGGCGCGTTCGCGCCAGCCCAGGCGGACGAAGGCGCCGACGGTACGCAGTTCGTAGGGCGTGTAGTAGTCCCAGGGCTTCGCGCCGTCGCGGCGTTGTTCGAACTCCTTCCAGTAGCGCTCGAAGGTGTTGTGCAGGCGTTGCGGGTTCAGGCGTTCCTGCTCGCCACCGGGGGCGAGCGCGATGGTGGTGGAGGTGGCGTCGAAGTCGCCCAACTCCGCCGCGCCTGGCAGGAAGTCGATGCCGTGCCTCGTGGCCGCCGCGTCCAGCGAAGCGTGCAGGTCGGCGGCGAACTCGTCGCGCGAGGCGGCCATGGCCTTGGCTTCATCGGCATGACCCAGCCAAGCGGCAATCTGCACCGCGTCCTTGTAACCGCGCAGGGCCCAGAAATCGTCCCAGTACGAATGCATGGGCTTGGCCGAATAGCCTTCGTGGCTGATGGACGCGGGCATCAGGCCGTACAGCTCGGGGTGTTCGCGCTTCTGCGCATCGCTGCGTTCGGAGCGACGCAGCTCGTCCATGTAGCGGACCGCGCCCTGCACGCGCGGCCACATTTGCACGAGCAAGGTCTTGTCGCCGCTGTGGCGGTAGATTTCCGCGACGGTGTAGATGAATTCGCCCTGGCTGTCGTTCTCCGGCACCGGGTCGCTGCCGCGGTCGTCCACGCAGCAGGGAATCTTGCCGTTGGCGAACTGATACGGCGCGTACCAGCGCAGGAAATCCTCCGCCACGTCGCCATGGCCCAAACGTAGCAGGCCTTCGGAAATCATCGCGCCATCGCGGATCCAGGCGCGTGCATACGAACGCGTCCCCGGCTGCAGGCGCGGGCCGGCGCGGCTGATCAGCATGTTCGCCAGGGCGGTGCGCAGCGTGTCCACCAGGGGCTGGCCCGCCTTCGGAACATCAAGCTGCACGCGGTTCAAGGATTCACGCCACTTCGCCGCTACCGCGTCCTGCGCGGCCTGCGGATCGAAGCCCGCCGGCGGCGTCGCGGTGCCGCCCTGGAGCGGCAGCCACAGATCCACTTCGCGCGACTGGCCCGGTGCAAGTTCGAAGTCGTAGAGCATCGCACCCGAGGCCAGGCCGCCGGCATCACTCGCCTGCACCGGCGCATTCGTTCCGCCCTGCAAGAGATGTTGCTCGGCCATGCCCGCGTCGTAATGGCTGGCGACCAAGGCATCGGCGGGCTGCAGGCTGGCGACGCGCGCGACGCCATCCACTGTCACCGTCGTCGGCTGCAAGGCAATGCTGTGAATCGGCGCAACGCCGCCCACGGTATTGAGGAACTGGCTCGGCGGATTGACCTGGAACGGCCGCAGCACCAGCGCGAGGCGAAGTTTGCGGGACGTCGCGCCGGGATTGCCCAAGCGATAGCGCACCAGCATGTTGGCGGCATCGGCACGGCCTGTCGCCAGGGCGGTGATGCGCAGCGTGGCCGCTTCATGCGTCCAGTCCACGCTGGGAATCGGCAAGTAGCCATCGGCCAGCGATTGCTTCGACTGCACATCGGCCCAGGAAATCAGCCGCGTACCGTCCACGATGAAAGGCTCGACGCCGAAGCCGCCCTTGGCCGACTCGACAGCGCCATCTTCCCCGAGCAAACCCGGCTCCGCGCCGCCGTCCACGCCGACCACCGTCCAGTACGGCTGCTCACCGGAGAAACCGCGCGGGAAGCTGCCGCGCGGCGCGCGCGCGGCCAGGGCCTTGATGAAGTCGTTGGGCGTGGCGGAAAAAGACAGCGGCTCGGTGACCACTTCCTGCAGCGCATACCTCGTACCGGCGCCGCGCTCCAGGTCCATGCGCAGGTAGCGCGCTTCGGACTCGGGCAGGGCCAGCGCGTCTTCGCCACCGCTGCCTTCGTCCACCACGCGCAATTCGCGCCAGGCGCGACCGTCCTCGGACGCCGAGATGCGGTAGCGCGTCGCCTGCAATCCGGGCGCCCAACGCAGGCTCAGTCCGCCGAATTCGCGCACGCGGCCGTAGTCGAGCGTCAGTTGCTGCGGCCCTACGGGCGCGGTCCAGGCGGTGCCCGCATCGCCATCAACGGCGTTCATCGCCCTGCCCTTGGACGCCGTGGCCTTGATCGGCGGAAGCGGCGCATCTTCCGGCGGCAGTTCGCGCAGGCTCAATTCATCGAAGCACAACTCGCCCTTGCCGCCGCCCTTGCCGGCGCTGATGGTGAGCTCGAAGAACTCGGTGTGGCGGAGTGTCTTGTCTTCGCTCGGGCCCCAGGCGAAGCTGATCTGGCGGCGCTTGATCTTCAGCGTGGTCCATTCGGTGGGTGGCGTGTAGTTGGGTCGGGTCGCCCACCAGACGTTTTCGCCGCTGGCATCGGGCAGCTTGATCTCGAGGTTGTTGGCGGGGGCGTTGCCGCGCAGCTGCAGGGCCAGCTCGAAGTTGCCGTTGAAGTCGAGTGGCAGCTTGCGCCGGGCGACGGCGTAGCCGGAAACGCCGTGGAAGTCGTAGGCCAGGCAGAGGGCTTTGCCGTTCGTGCCTTCGGATTGGCGCAGGGTGGCGGTGACCTGGTCGGAGGTGGTGGTGGACCAGGGAGTGATGTTTTCGAAGTTGTCGAGGGTGTGGGAAGCTCGTTCTTCAGCTTGCGTGATCTGGATGGGGCTCGCCCACAAGACCATGACAGTCAGCGCCCACGCAGCGCGCGATGTCTGCCTTGGCCATTCCAGCGCTGACGTCATCCCTTCACACTCCCCACCAACAAGCCCTGCATGTAATACCGCTGCAAGGACAGGAACAGGATCAGTACCGGCAACACCGTCACCACCGAGCCAGCCATCATCAGTTCGTTGTCCTGCACATGCTCGCGCGAGAGCGAGGCCAGGGCCACCGGCAGGGTGTGCAGGTGGCTGTCGCCGAGGACGATCAGGGGCCACATGAAATCGTTCCAGCTGCCGAGGAAGCTGAAGATCGCCAGTGTCACCAGAATGGGCTTGAGCGCCGGCAGCGCGATCTGCCAGAAGATGCGCAGCTCGCTGGCGCCGTCCATGCGCGCGGCCTCGAGCAATTCATCCGGCAGCGAGCGCGCGTACTGACGCACCAGGAAGATGCCGAAGATGCCGGCCATGCCCGGCACGATGGCGCCGGCATAGCTGTTCACCAGGTGCATCTGCTTCAGCAAAAGGAACAGCGGCATCATTGCCACCTGGCCGGGGATCACCAGCGCGCCGAGCAAGGTGGCGAACACCTTCTCGCGCCCGGCGAAGCGCAACTTGGCGAAGGCATAGCCGGCCGAGACATTGAACAGCAGCGACAGCAAGGTCGTCAGGCTGGCAATGGCGAAACTGTTCAGCAGGTAGCGGCCCATGCCGGCGCGCGCGAACAGTTCGGTGTAGTTGTCCAGCGTGGGTGATTTGGGCCACAGCGGCGGCGGAAAGGCACTGGCCTCGCCCGGCTGCATCAGCGAGACCGACAGCATCCACAGCAGCGGCGCCAGGCTGAGGATCGCCAGCCCCGCCAGCGCGCCGTTCACCAAGGCCCGGGCCAGGCGCGGATTCATGCGGCACCCCGGCGTTTGGCAATGGCCATCAGCACGCCGGTGATGCCGGCCATCAATGCGAATAACACAAAGGCAACGGCTGAGGCGCTGCCGAGGTTCCACCATTTGAAGCCCTGCTCGTACATCAGGTAGAGCACGCTTACCGTGCTTTCCAGCGGCCCGCCTTGGGTCATCACGTAGGGTTCGGCGAAGAGCTGGAAATAGCCGGCCATGGTCAGGATGCTCACCAGCAGCAGCACGGGACCCAACAGCGGCAGCGTGAGATGACGCAGCTGCGCCCAGGCACCGGCGCCATCAATTCGCGCGGCCTCGTACAGGTCTTCGGGAATGGCCTGCAAGCCGGCGATGAAGATGATCATGTTGTAGCCGAAGTTCTTCCACACCGCGAACAGGATGATGGTCGGCATGGCCCAATGCGGGTCGCCCAGCCAGTCAATCGGGTTGATGCCCAGATGGCCCAGCCCCCAGTTCACGAGGCCATAGCGTGTGTGGAACAGGTAACGCCAGATCACCGCGACGGCGACAACGGTGGTCACCACCGGCGCGAAAAATGCGGTGCGATGGAAGGCCTTGAAGCGCGCCAGCCGCGATTGCAGCAGCAGCGCCGCCGCCAGCGACATGGCGATGGACAGCGGCACGCCCACCAGCACGAAGTAGAAGGTATTGCCCAGCGCCTTCCAGAACAACGGATTAGCGAGCAGGTCGGCGTAATTGCCCAGGCCCACGAAACGCAGGTTGTTGGAATCGGACAGCGCATAGATATCGAAGTCGGTCAGGCTCAAACCCAGCGCCGCCAACACGGGCAGGCCAAAGAACAGCGCGATCACCGTCAGTGCGGGCGCGATGAAGGCCCAGCCTGCCAGTCGCGTTGCGAGCTTCACGGCGCACCGCCCTGGTCGAGCATCCAACGGCGCTTGGCCAGGATGGCGTCGGCGCGGCGATCAAGTTCGGCCGCCGCTTCGTCCACGGTCACGCGACCATTGACCATCTGCTCGGCCACCAGGCGCATCTCGGTGACGATGCGTTCCCACTCGGGCACTTTCGGCGTGGCCTTGGCGCGCTCGAGCTGGTTGCGGAAGGCGCGCGCGTACGGGTCGGCGGCGAGACTGGGCACGTCCCAGACGCTGCGCCGCGGCGGCAGGTCGCCGCTCAGGCTCTGGAACTGGCGCTGCACCTTGGCCGAGCTGAGGTATTCCAGCAGCAACCACGCCGCGTCCTTGTGCTGCGAAGCCGAGAACAGCACCAGGCTCGAACCACCGGCGATGGACGCGCCCAGCCCATTCGGGCCCGGCACTTCCATCGTCATCCACTCGTCCTGGCGCGCGGCGGGAATGCGCTTCTTGAACTCGGCGATATTCCAGGGCCCGGAGATATAGAAGCTGTAGAAGCCATTGTCGAACTCGTCCCAGACATTCGAAATCTGGGTGTTCTGCACCGCCGGCGCCCAGGACTGGTCGAACATTTCCTTGTAGAAATCCAGCGCGCGCTTGAATCCGGCGCTGCGAAAATTCCCGTAGCGGCCGTCGTCACGCAGCAGGGGTTCGTCCTGCTGAAGCGCCAAGGTCAGCAGTGGCTCGAATTCGTTCAGGGGCAGCAGGATGGCGTAGCGTTTTGGGCCAGCCTGCTTTTTCAGCGCCGCCATCGCGGCGCGCCATTCATTCCAGTTCTCCGGCGGCTTGCCGATGCCGGCCTTCTGCAGCAGGTCGCGCCGGTAGTAAGGCAGGCGCGTGTCCACATACCAAGGCACGCCATACACCGTGCCAGCCACCACATTGGTGTCCCAGATGCCCGGGAAATAATCGGCCACCTCGATATCGCGCGAAGTACCAATGCGCGCATCCAGCGGCTCGATGGCCTTGAGCGCGACAAACTCGGGAATCCAGGTGTTTCCAAGCTGGCACAGGTCCGGCGTGGAATCGCCGGCAAAGGCGGTCAGCAGTTTTTCATGCGCCGCCGTCCACGGCAGCTGCTGCAGTTCGACGCGAATATTCGGGTGCTGGCGTTCGAATTCGGGAATCAGCTGGGCGACGACTTCGCCTTCGAAGCCCATCGCCCAGAAGCGCACCACTTCGCGCTTGTCGTCCTGGCGCGAACAGCCGGTGGCGAATATCGCCAGCGCCGCCAGCAGCGCCAGGGCGCGCTTCATTGCTTCGTGGCCGCGTCCAGCCAGCCGCCGGTGAAGCCCGCGCGCTGCAAGCCCAGGCGGATATGCGGGTTGCGGCGCATCACCTGCCAGACGAACTCGCTGCGATGGTTTTCGATCATCAGCACGATCGGCCCCTGGTCGATTCCGATGTAGTCATCGTCCACCCAGCCCATGCCCGGGTGCACCTTGCCTTGGTTCAGGGCCACATCGTAATGGAAGCTCGGGTTGAAGGCGTCCACGAAGCCGTATTGGCGGTAGATCCACTCGCCGTAGCGTTGGTGCATCTCCAGGATGGCGGGAATGACGATTTCCGGCGCGAAGGGCAGCGAAGCCGCCGCGGCCGTCGGCGCGATGGTGCCGTCGTCCAGCGTGTACTCCAGCCCGGCGCCGCGCGGCGCGTAGGTCTGGAACTTGCGCGGCTGGCCCTGGTAGTCGTAGGTAGCGTCAATCGGGCCATCGCTCGCGGTCAGGCCCCAGACATTCGCGCCGTAACCCTGCCAGCGCTGCGGATTGGCCTCGGCGTAGGCCCGCTGCGAATACACCGCGCGCCGGCTGTTCTCGAAATAATCGATGCCGCGGCCGCGCATGTACTCGTCCTGCACGCCGCGCAGGTCCAGCCAGACCTGCGAATACTGGTGGCCGAACAGGGGCGGGAAATTCAGGTGTTCCTGGCCGTGGAAATCCCCCCAGGTCTTGTCATAGGTGGAAGCCCAGGCCTTGTAGGCATCCACACCGACCGGGTGCGTGGGCGAGGCCAGCGCCAGCACATACAGCAGCAGCGCCTCGTTGTAGCCTTTCCAGTCGTAGCCATGCATGCCCGACTCCGGGCTCCAGCCCATCGCCACCAGCGGCGCCCGCGGCTGCGCCCAGGTCCATTCCACGCGCCGGTAAATGGTTTCGGCCAGCTCGCGGATTTCCTTTTCCGCCGCGTTATCCCTGTCGAAGTAGCTCTGCGCGAACAGCGCGCCGCCCAGCAACAAGGTGGTGTCCACGGTGGACAACTCGCACTTGGCGTCGCGCGCGCCCGTGTCCATCTTGATGAAGTGGTAGAAGAAACCCTTGTAGCCGCTCATGCCTTCGGCGGCATCGCCTTGCGGCGCATTGGCGAAGAAGCGCAGGGTGGCGAGCGTGCGTTCGATCGCCTGATCGCGCGTGATCCAGCCGCGCTCCGTGCCCACGCCGTAAGCGGTCAGGCCAAAGCCGATGGCAGCGATGCTGGAGAAACTCTTGCTCGGCCAGCGGTCGGGCACCAGGCCCTTGTCGT
>CBHTVR010000056.1:0-12754 GCA_966096795.1 uncultured Gammaproteobacteria bacterium | reverse complement strand
TATTCCGCGCTCAAGGAATCGGGCGTGCCCTGCGTGCTGGTGATCAACAAGGTCGACAAGCTGGCCGACAAGACCAAGCTGTTTGGATTCATTACTGAAGTCACCACCGGTCGCGATTTCGTTTCGGTGCACCCGATCTCCGCGCTCAAGCGCAAGGGCACCGAAGCCCTGGTGAAGGACCTGCTGTCGCTGGTGCCCGAGTCCGAGCCGCATTACGCCGAAGACGAGATTACCGATCGCAGCCAGCGCTTCCTGGCCGGCGAGCTGGTGCGCGAACAACTCATGCTGCGCCTGGGCGACGAGCTGCCTTACGCCGCCACCGTCGAGATCGAGAAGTTCGAGGAAGACGGCGCCCTGCTGCGCATCGCCGCGGTCGTCTGGATTGAACGCGATAGCCAGAAAGCCATCGTCATCGGCAAGGGCGGCGAGCGCATGAAGGCCATCTCCACCGGCGCGCGCCTGGGCATGGAACGCCTGTTCGACCGCAAAGTGTTCCTGGAAACCTGGGTGCGCGTGCGCGAGGGCTGGTCCGACGACGAGGCCGCGCTCGGCCGTTTCGGTTACACCGACTGAGCATGCGGGTCGAAGGACAGCCGGCCTACGTATTGCATGCCCGGCCCTGGCGCGAAACCAGTGTCATCGTTGAACTGCTGACCCGCGACCACGGCCGCGTCGGCGTGGTCGCACGCGGCCTGAACGGCCCCAAGCGCCAGGTGCTGCGCGCTGCGCTGCAACCCCAGCAATACATACGTACTGACTATCTTCTGCGCGGCGAGTTGGCACGCCTGCTGCAGGCCGAAGCCCTGGACGTGGCCCCGGCCCTGGGCGGCGATGCCCAGCTTGCCGCCTTCTACATCAGCGAATTGTTGCTGCGCCTGACGCCGCGCAATGATGCTGCGCCGGCGCTTTTCGATCTGTACGCGCGTGCACGGGCCGAATTGGCGCGCGGTGAAAACCTGGCCTGGAACCTGCGCCGCTTCGAACGCGACCTGCTCGAGGCGCTGGGCGTCGGACTGCCCTGGGATCGTGACGCCGATGGCGAGCAAGTGCTGGCGGCATCGCGCTATCGCCTGGACCCCGAACTGGGCCCGGTGCCGGACTCTCGCCGCGGCGGCGAGAGCCTGTCGGGGGCAAGCCTGCTCGCGCTGGCCGAAGACCGCATGCCCGGGAACGAAGCGCTCGCCGAACTTCGTCGCGGCCTGCGCCCGGTGCTGGCCGCGCAACTGGGCAGCACGCCACTGCGCTCCTGGGGTTTGCTCGACGAACTTGCGCGCGTGCGCAATCGCCGCGCTCAGGACTGAGCACCGCTCCAGCCCCGGACATCGTCCGCGGCATGGTCAAAATCCTGCCAGGCATCGGCGTCCATCGGCGCATCGGCCAGGGCGTTGACGGCGCGCAGCATTCGCGCGGCGCCGACGAATCCGCAGCTCGCCTTGAGCTTGTGCAGGACGGCGCGGATGCCCTCGCCGTCGTCGGTCGAACGATGCGCGGCAAGCTGCGCGCGCAGCTCCGGCAGTTCGGCCTGGAACAGCTTGCGCAGTTTTTCCAGGGAGTCGTGGTTGCCGCCCAGGGCCGCCAGCGCGCGGCCTTCGTCCCAGAGCGGGAGCTTGCCTTCGGGCTGCGGCTCACGCACGCGCGATGCGGCGCGCCGCAGCAGTCTGGTGACGGTCGATTGCAGTGCCACCACCGACACCGGCTTCAGCAAGACCTCCAGGAAGCCGCCCACGCACAGGGCATCGAGTTCCTCGCGCCCGACACCGGCGGTGATCGCCAGCGCCGGCGTTGCCGACACATCGCGCAGTGCGCGCAGGCAGTCCAGGCCATCGCCATCGGGCAGGTGAGCGTCCACCAGCCACAGGGCGTATTCGCCGCCGCGCACCAGCGCCAGGGCACGGCTGATGTCGCCGGCACTTTCCACTTCGGCAGGCAGGGCCGACAGCGCGTCCTCGAGGAAGCACCGACTGATCGGGTCGTCTTCGACCACCAACAGGCGCGGCAGGGGCAGGGGTTCGCTCATCTGGCATTCGGGGAAAGCGTTTATGCTTGCCAGCATGCGCATCACCCGCGCCACCCACAAGCTCCTTTTTCTTACATTCGGGCTAATCGCAAGCCAGCCGGTGTCGGCCGAATTGCTTCAGGCGCGGGTCAAGGCCGTACGCACCGGTGCCGGCAGCCTGCAGGATGTTCAAGTGCAGCTGGACTGGCCCCAGGGGGCCAGCGAAGGCAAGTTGCGGCTCCAGGCCGGAAGCGCCGAGTTGCCCAGCTTGTCCTGGCGCGGGCAGAAGCTGGACTGGCAATGCCCGTTGCGCCGCGTTGGCAGCGATGGCTGGCGTTGCGATGGCGTGCTGCGCCTGCCCGGGTCGCCGGCCAAGCGCCTGGCGGTCGGTTACACGCCGCGCATTACCCAGGCCGACCTGGTGGCCGGTGGCAGCAGCTTGCGCTACCGCAACGCGGTCGCTGCCGGCAATCGCCACGACATCCACATCGAGCAGGTGCCGGTGGCGTGGCTGGAAGCCTTCCTGCGCGACATGTGGGCGCAGGGGCGCTGGAGCGAGGCGAAGCTCTCGGGCGACATCGCTTTCCTTTCGCCCGACAAGGGACCGTTTGAAGTGCGCAGCGACTTGAAGGTCAGCAACCTCGGCCTGGAGACGCCGGACGGATTGCTGGCGGCGGCCGGACTGCAGGGGCGGCTGCGAGTGGCCTATATCGAGGCCGGGAAAGTGCGCAGCGTGGACACCCTGCTCGACATCACCGGCGGCGAGTTGCTTTACCAGCAGTTGTACACGCGCTTTCCCTCCACGCCGGTCGCCATCCACGTGGCCGCGCGGCGCGAAGGCAATGCGCCGTGGAAGTTGCCCAAGATCGAATGGAAGGATCCAGGGGTGCTGATGGCGCAGGGCCGTGCCGGCTTCGATGCCAAGGACGAACTGAGCGATCTCGACCTTGGCCTTGAGATGCCGAACCTGGCGATCGCCCGCGACCGCTATCTGAGTGGCGTGCTGGCACCGGCAGGCTTTCCCGACCTGATCCTCAGCGGATCACTGAGCGCAAACCTGCAGATGGGCAGCGGCCAGTTCGCAGGTTTTCGCACGCGATTGACTGACGTGAACGCGGTGGATGCGAAAGCGCGCTTCACCCTGGCGGGCATCGGCGGTGAACTGGCCTGGACCCGCGGCAGCGAAGCCGCCGCCAGCCAGTTGGCCTGGCAGAGCGGCGCCCTGTTCGGCATTGGCCTGGGACCGGCGCACTTCGATTTCAGCAGCGCCAATGGCGAGCTCAAGCTCGGCACGCCGGTCGCCATCGATGCCCTCGAAGGCAAGCTGCGGCTGGAGCACCTGCGTTGGCAAGCGCCGCAAGCAGCGACTGGCGCGCGCTTCCAGTTCGGCCTGGGCGTGGAGTCGCTCGATCTCGCCAGCCTGTCGCAACGTTTGGGCTGGCCGGCCTTTAGCGGCACGGTCACTGGCAGCCTGCCTTCGGCAAGCTACGCCAACGATATCCTCGACTTCGAAGGCGGCATCCAGATGCGCCTGTTCGGCGGCACCATGGCGCTGCGCGACCTGGTCATGGAGCGGCCTTTCAGCAATGCGCCCAGTCTTTCGGCAAACGTGGGCATAGAAGACATCAGCCTCGAGCCGCTGACCAAGGTGTTCGGTTTCGGTTCCATTACCGGGCGCCTGGACGGGTACATCAAGCAGCTGCGCCTGGTGAACTGGTCGCCGGTGGCCTTCGATGCGCGCCTGGAAACCGACCCGGCCTACGATGGCAAGAAGCGCCTGAGCCAACGCGCGGTGAACGACATTTCCAGCGTCGGCGGCAGTGGCCTGGTCGGCGGGCTGCAGGCCAAGGCCTTGAAAGTGTTCGACGATTTCGGCTACGAACGCATCGGCCTGGGCTGCCGGCTCAAGGACAACGTCTGCACCATGGACGGCGTCGGTTCAGCCGGCGAAGGCTATATCATCGTCCAAGGCGCCGGCCTGCCACGCATCCAGGTGGTGGGCTTCCGGCGCCGGGTCGACTGGCCCACCCTGGTATCGCGATTGCGCGCTGCCACCGCGGGCCAGGCGCCGGTTATCGACTAGGAGATTCAAATGCGCAAGTGGCTGTCCCCCTTCCTGATCGCGGCATCGCTGGCCTTGGCGGCCTGCGTGACGATCAACGTCTACTTCCCCGCGGCCGAGGCGCAGCAGGCGGCCGAGGAGTTCGTGGACAAGGTCATCGGCCCCGAGGATGCCGGCCAGACTCCTGCGCCCGCGCCCGAACCGGCGAAGCCACCGCAGACCCTGCGCATGCCCAGCTTCAACCCGATGTCCTTTTTCATCAGCAGCGCCAATGCCGCCGAAGTGGACATCAGCATCCGCACGCCCGCCATCCAGGCGATCCAGGACCGCATGGCTGCGCGCTTCAAGGATTCGCTGCAGGCGCACTTCGACAGCGGCGCCCTGGGCTTCGGCAAGGACGGCCTGGTCGCCCTGCGTGAGCCGGCCAAGGTGGCGTTGAAGGACCGCGTTGCCGTGAACCAGCTGATCGCCGATGACAATCGCGACCGCAAGGCGGTCTACCGCGAGATCGCCGTGGCCAGCGGGCACGAGGAATGGGAAGAGCAGATCCGCGAAACCTTCGCCCGCCAGTGGATCGCCAGCGCCCACAGTGGCTGGTGGTACCAGGCCGCCGACGGCAGCTGGAAGCAGAAGTAAGCCGGTTTTCGCCCGCTATCGGGCTGCAAGCGGGGCCGCGGAATGAGACAATCCGCGGCCCTTTTCATTGGTGCTGTCCGTGGCCCGCAACCGCAAGCTCGCCCAGCGCGAATTCGACATCGAAATCACCGACCTGGTGCACGACGGCCGCGGGGTAGGGCGCGTTGAAGGCAAGGCCGTGTTCGTGTCCGGCGCGCTGCCGGGCGAGACGGTGCGCGTGCGCCAGACCGGCCGCAACCGCCACTACGACGAAGGCGAGACGATCGAGGTGCTCAAGCGCTCGCCCGATCGCATCGAGCCGCGCTGCCCGCACTTCGGCGTCTGCGCCGGCTGCGTGCTGCAGCACCTGGGCCAGGACCAGCAGATCGCCGCCAAGCAGCACGTGCTGCAGGAAAACCTCAGCCGCATCGGCCATGTCACGCCCGGGCGCGTACTCGAGCCGCTGGTGGACGAAGCCTGGGGCTATCGCCGCAAGGGCCGATTTTCGGTGCGCTACGTGGAGAAGAAGGGGCGCACGGTCATCGGATTTCGCGAGCTCAATCCGCGTTTTGTCGCCGAACTCGGCGAATGCCACACCATCCTGCCCGAGCTTGGCCTGCGTATCGGCGAGCTGAGTGCGCTGGTGGATTCACTGGCGGGCAAGCGCAGCATTCCGCAAATTGAATTCATTGCCGGCGATGGTCCGGTGGCTTTGGTGTTCCGCCACCTCGAGCCGCTGACTGAAGGCGACCAGGACATCCTGCGCGGCTTCGCGCGCGATAGCGGCTTCGCCATCCTGCTGCAGCCGGGCGGCGTGGATTCGGTGCGCCCGCTCTGGCCAGAACAAATTGACCTGAGTTTCCCGATTCCGGAATTCGACCTGCGCCTGGCGTTCCGTCCGCTGGATTTCATCCAGGTCAATGCCGGCTTGAACCAGAAGATGATCGCGCGCGCGGTGGAGATGCTCGATCCACAGCCTTCCGACCGCGTGCTCGATCTTTTTTGCGGCCTGGGCAACTTCACCCTGCCGCTGGCGCGTCGTGCCGGCCGCGTGGTCGGCGTGGAAGGCGAGGCCGGACTGGTCGCCCGCGCCCGCGACAACGCCGCGCGCAATGGCCTGGCCAATGTCGAGTTCCATGCCGCCGACCTCGCGAAAGACCTGGCTCAGGAGCCTTGGATGCGCGAAGGTTTCGACAAGCTGCTGATTGACCCGCCGCGCGCCGGTGCGGCCGAAGTGCTGGCCCAGCTGCCGCTGAAGGGCATCAAGCGCATCGTCTACGTGTCCTGCCATCCGGGCTCGCTGGCCCGCGATGCCGGCTTCCTGGTCGCCGAGCGCGGCTACAAGCTCATCAGCGCCGGTGCCATGGACATGTTCCCGCAAACTGCGCACGTGGAATCGATCGCGCTGTTCGAAAAGTAAGTAGGCGTTCCGGGCTTGAATCCGCGACGCGATTAGGGGTTTACAATCGGCTGCCGGCCCTCGCCGGCACAAACAGTGGAGTTGGCGGATGCTGGTGATCGGAATTTCCGGAAAGGAACTGGACGCGGCCGAGCGTGACTGGCTGCAGCACCCGGCCTGCGCCGGCGTGATCCTGTTCAGCCGCAACTTCGCCTCGCGCGAACAGGTGGCCGAGCTCAGCCAGTCCATCCGCGAAGCCAGCCCGCGCCCGCAACTGATTTGCGTGGACCAGGAAGGCGGGCGCGTGCAGCGCTTTCGCGAGGGCTATGCCGACCTGCCGCCGCTGGAACAGTTCGGCAAGCTCTACGCCGCCGACAAAGCCGCCGCCTTGGCCCTGGCCGAAGAACATGCCTGGCTGATGGCCAGCGAAATCCGCGCCACCGGCGTGGACCTGAGCTTCGCGCCCGTGGTGGATCTTGGCCGCGGCAACCGCGCCATCGGCAATCGCGCCTTCCACGCTGAACCTGCGATCGTCGCCGAGTTCACCCGCGCCTATGTGCGCGGCATGCATGCGGCCGGCATGGCGGCGACGCTCAAGCATTTCCCTGGCCACGGCTCGGTGCTCGAAGACACGCACTTCGACGATGCCATTGATCCGCGCCCGCTCGATGTCTTGCAGCGCGAAGACCTCGTGCCCTTCGTTGCCGGTATTGAGGCTGGCGCCGATGCGGTGATGATGGCGCACGTGGTCTATCCCGCCGTGGCGCCCGAACCGGCCGGCTATTCGCCGCGCTGGATGAATGAAATCCTGCGCGAGCAGATGGGTTTTCGCGGCGTGGTTTTCAGCGATGACATCGGCATGGCGGCGGCGGAATCGGCCGGTGGCGTATCGGCGCGCATCTATGCGCACCTCGATGCCGGTTGCGATGTCGTGCTGGTCTGTCCGCCGGCCCTGGTATCCGATTCGCTCGCGGCCATGGACAAGCGCCCGACCTCGAACACCACGGCTCTGCTGTCGCTGATGGGTCGCGGCCCGATGGGCTGGGCAGGATTGCTGGCGGACCATCGCCATGGACAGGCCGGCGCCGCCTTGGCCGCCCTCAAGGAAAGGAGCGCCTGATGATCACCGACCTCGCCACTGCGTTGGAACAGTCGGAGTTGTTGTTCGACGAAGACGATATTGACGACGCCATCGCCGCCATCGCCGAGCAGATGCACGAGGACCTCGCCGACGGCGAGAAGCCGGTGTTCCTGACCATCATGCATGGCGGCATGTTGTTCGCTTCGCGCCTGGCCCTGGAAATGGACATGGATGTCGAGTTCGACTACCTGCACGCCACGCGCTATCGCGGCGCGCTCACCGGTTCGGGCCTAGCCTGGCTGCATCGCCCGGCCACGCCGCTGGAAGGCCGCCACGTCATCCTGGCCGACGACATCCTCGATGAAGGCCACACCCTGAAAGCCGTGCGCGACTGGTGCGAAGACCAGGGCGCGGCCAAGGTCACCATCGCCGTGCTGTGCGTGAAGCAGCACGACCGTCGCGTCGAAGGCATCGACGCCGACTACATCGCCCTGGAAGTACCCGACCGCTACGTTTACGGCTACGGCATGGACTTCCACGAACAGGGCCGCAACCTGCCGGGGATCTACGCGCTTGCAAATTGATCTCGCCGTCATCGGTGGCACCGGTCTGTACAAGCTCGCCGCGCTGGAAGATGTGCAGGCGCTGGAAGGCGACACCGCATACGGCGCGCCCTCCGGCCCCGTGCGCGTAGGTCGCATCGCCGGCCGCAGCGTGGCCTTCATCGCCCGTCATGGCGAAGGCCACTCGCTGCCACCGCACAAGGTCAACTACCGCGCCAACCTGCGCCGCCTCGCCGACCTCGGCGCCAAGCGCGTGCTGGCGCTGAACGCTGTCGGCGGCATCACTGAAAATTTCGGCCCGCGCGTCATGGCGCTGCCCGACCAGCTGATCGATTACACCTGGGGCCGCATCTCCACCTTGTCCGAAGAGCCGGGCACCGAGGTGCTGCACGTGGACTTTGGCGAACCCTACACGCCCGCGCTGCGCGCCGAACTGCTGCGCGCCGCCGCGAAAGCTGGCATCGCCCTGCACGATGGCGGCTGCCACGGCATCACCCAGGGCCCGCGCCTGGAAACCTTCGCCGAGATCACCCGCATGCGCCGCGATGGCTGCGACCTGGTTGGCATGACCGGCATGCCCGAAGCTGCCCTGGCCCGGGAACTGGGCCTTCAGTACGCCTGCATCGCGATGGTCGCCAACTGGGCGGCCGGTTGCGGTGGCGGCGATTCCGGCCAGCCGGCCGCGGAAATCACCATGGCCGAGGTCCTGGCCAATGTCGAGGCCGCCAGCGCCCCCTTGCCAAGCCTGTTGCAGGCCCTGCTCGAGGCCTGAAGCGCGGGTCATTGTCAAGCCTTTTGTGCTTGTTCATAATCAGGGCGCGAACGTGACCGATGTCACCCTGAGGCCGTCGCATTCCGTCCGACCAGCATCGAGGTAGTACATGAGCAAGGGCACCGTAAAGTGGTTCAACGACGCCAAGGGCTTTGGCTTCATTTCGCCGGAAGACGGCAGCGAGGACATCTTCGTGCATTTCTCGGCCATCGCCTCCACGGGCTTCCGTTCCCTCAAGGAAGGCCAGGCGGTGAGCTTCGAAGTCGTGCAGGGTCCGAAGGGCAAGCAGGCGGCAAACGTCACTCCCGCCTGAGCCAACAGCCAGGCTGCGATAATGGAACGCCCCGCTCCGGCGGGGTGTTTTTTTTGCCGCCTCCGGCCAGGGAAAAAATCATGGAAGCCTTGCTCGTTTCAACCGGCGTCGTCGCCCTCGCGGAGATCGGCGACAAGACCCAGCTGCTCGCCTTTATCCTGGCGGCGCGCTTCAAGAAGCCCCTGCCCATCATCCTGGGCATCCTGGTGGCGACCATCATCAACCACGGCCTGGCCGGTGCCTTGGGCGCCTGGATTACGTCGGCGGTCAGTCCGGCGGTGCTGCGCTGGGTGCTCGGCGCCTCCTTCATCGGCATGGCGGTGTGGACGATGATCCCCGACAAGATCGAGGAAGAGGAAACGCGCGCCGCGGGGCGCTTCGGCATTTTCGGCGCGACCCTGATCACCTTCTTCCTGGCCGAGATGGGTGACAAGACCCAGATCGCCACCGTCGCCATGGCCGCGCATTACTCCACGCCGGTGCTGGTGGTCATCGGCACGACCCTGGGCATGCTGATTGCCGACGTGCCGGCCGTGTTCATCGGCGACAAGCTGTCGAAGAGGATTCCCATGAAGCTGGTGCACAGCATTGCCGCGGCCGTGTTCGCCGCGCTGGGCCTGGCGACACTGTTGGGCGCGGGCGCGAAGCTGGGCTTCTGAGTCAGCGCAAGATTCGCGCCGGCAGCATGAACAGCGCACGCAGGAAGGCGAACATGCCCTCGAGTACCGCGCCGAAGATGCGGAAGGGAATCGAGAGCAGCCAGACGATCGGCGCCAGCACCAGCACCAGCAGGGCCAGGGGCCAGCACAGCGCGAACAGGATGAACCAGCACAGCAGGACCAGCAGCGTCTTCATTCTCCGCTCCAGCGGGTGGATGGACGTTGCCAGCTTTGCAGGCGCGCCGCCGCCAGGGAAGTGCAGGAGGTAATGGCCGGGTTCACGGCTCGTGTACGGTCAGGAAGGTGAAATGGCGCCATGACCACTCTCCTGATCACCGGCGCCAGCAGCGGCATGGCCCAGGGCCTGGCGCGCGAAGCCCGGCAACGCGGCTGGACCCTGCTGCGCGTATGCCGCGATGCTACCCGCCTGGACCCCGCGTTCGGCCCGGTGTTGTCGGCGGATGTCTCCAGCGAAGCCGGCGCCCAGGCCGCGCTGGACTTCGCCTGCCAGGAACTCGGCGCGCCACCCTCGGCCCTGGCCAACTGCGCCGGCAATACCTTGATCGCGCCGATCGCGCGCACCAGCGAGGCGCAATACCGCGGCGTGCTTGCCGCCAACCTTGACACCGCCTTCTTCGTTTCGCGCGCCTATGCCGCTACCGCCTCCGCAGCGAAGCAGGGCGGCAGCCTGCTGCTGTTTTCCTCGGTGGTCGCGCGCATCGGCGTGGCCAATCACGTGGCCATCGCCGCCGCCAAAGGCGCCATCGAGGCGATGACGCGCTCGCTGGCCGCCGATGTCTCCGCGCTCGGCCTGCGCGTCAACTGCATCGCGCCCGGGCTTACCCGCACCGCCATGACCGAACGCATGCTCGCCAACGAGGCCTCGCAGCGCATGGCCAGTGCGCAATACCCGCTGGGCCGCCATGGCGAGGTGGACGATGCGGTGGCGCTATCGGCCTTCCTGCTGTCGCCGGAATCGTCGTGGATTACCGGCCAGGTCATCGGCCTGGACGGCGGCTTCAGCGCCGTGCGCCCGTACTTGAAGGCCAGCTGATGGCCTCGGCCCTGGTCTGGTTCCGGCGCGACCTGCGCCTGGCCGACAATCCCGCCTTGCAGGCCGCGCTTGATGCCGGCCTGCAGCCGATTCCGGTCTACCTCCACGCGCCGGAAGAAGAAGCGCCCTGGCAGCCTGGCGGCGCTTCCCAGACCTGGCTGGCGCGCTCGCTGCGTTCGCTCGATGCCGACTTGCGCAAGCTCGGCTCGCGCCTGCTGGTGCTGCGCGGCCGCAGCCTGGAGCAACTCGAAAAACTCATTGATGCCAGCGGCGCCGAAGCGGTGTTCTGGAACCGCCTGTACGAACCGGCCAGCATTGCCCGCGACCGCGTGGTGAAGGAGGCGCTGCGCGCCCGCGGCCTGCGCGCGGAAAGCAGCAATGCCGCGCTTCTGGTCGAGCCCTGGACCGTCGCCACGCTCGGCGGCGAGCCGTACCGCGTGTTCACGCCGTTCTGGAAGAACGCGGTGCAGCGCGTGGCCGAACAGAAGCCGACGGCGGCGCCTTCGAGTTTGCCCGCCGTTGCCGATCATCTCGCGGGAATCTCGATCGACGAGCTGGGCCTGGAACCACGCATCCCCTGGGACCGCGGCTTCTGGGAACACTGGCAGCCGGGCGAGGCCGGCGCGGCGGAAATGCTCGAGGTGTTCCTGGAAGGCGCTTCGCAGGGCTACAAGGAGCAGCGCAATTTCCCTGACCGCACCGGCACCTCGAAGCTTTCCCCACACATGCATTTCGGCGAGATCTCGCCGCGCCAGATCGCGCGCGCCGTGCTCGATGCCCGTAGCCCGGCGATTCCCGATGTCGATCGCACGCACTACCTGAGCGAGCTGGGCTGGCGCGAGTTTTCGCACCACCTGCTGTTCCATTACCCGCACACGCCCGAGCGCGATTTGACCGACAAGTTCGCGCGCTTCAAATGGGCGCAGGTTCAACCCAAGGTATTGGAGCGCTGGCAGCAGGGCCGCACCGGCGTGCCGCTGGTGGATGCAGGCATGCGCGAGCTCTGGCATACCGGCTGGATGCACAACCGCGTGCGCATGGTGGTGGCGAGTTTCCTGAGCAAGAACCTGCGCTACCACTGGTCGCATGGCGCGCGCTGGTTCTGGGACACCCTGGTGGACGCGGACCTTGCGCAAAACACCCAAGGTTGGCAATGGTCGGCGGGCACAGGAGCCGATGCCGCGCCTTACTTCCGCATCTTCAGCCCAACCGCGCAGAGCGCACGCTTCGACCCCAATGGCGCCTACATCCGCCGCTGGGTGCCGGAACTCGCCGCCTTGCCGGCGCCCGCGCTGTTCGAGCCCTGGGAGCACGCCGATCTCGCGCGCAAGTTGGCGCCCGACTATCCGAGCGCTCCGCTGATTGACATGCGCGCCTCGCGCGACGCCGCACTCGAGGCCTTCCAGCAGTCGAAGTAGTCAGTCGGGCAGGGGAATGAACTCGGTTTCGCCGGGCACTTTGGCGAACTCTCCATTCTTCCAGCGTTGCTTCGCGGCCTCGATCTTCTCGCGCGAGCTGGACACGAAGTTCCACCAGATGAAACGCGGGCCGTCGAGCGGCGCGCCACCCAGCAGCATCAGTCTTGCGGGCGTGGTTGCTGTCAGCAGCGGCTCGCTGCCTTCATCCAGCACCGCCAGCGTATTCAGCGGCAGCACCTCGCCGTCCATTTCCACCTCGCCACTGACCGGATACAGGCCGCGCTCGACATGCTCGGCGGGAATGCGCAGGGTAGCGCCGGCTTCCATGTCGATCGAGACATAGAGCGTCGGCGCCAGCACCGCCACCGGCGAGTGCTCGCCGAATCCGTGCCCGGCCACCACCACCATGCGCAGCCCCGGCGCTTCAATCACCGGCAGCGTGGCGGCAGGATGATGCGCGAACCTCGGCTCGACGTCTTCGAATTCCTGCGGCAACGCCACCCAGGTTTGCAAGCCATGGAAAGGATGGTCCACGCCGCGCAGGCGCTCGGGCGTGCGTTCGGAATGGGCGATGCCGCGGCCGGCGGTCATCCAGTTCACATCACCGGGATTGATCTCCTGCACCGAACCCAGGCTGTCGCGATGCATCATCGCGCCGTCCCAGAGGTAGGTAACCGTGGCCAGGCCGATATGCGGGTGCGGGCGCACCGCCACGGGCTGTTCGCCACCGAGCACGGCCGGGCCGATATGGTCGAAGAACACGAAGGGCCCCAGGCTGCGGCGCTGGGCATTGGGCAGGACCCGGCCGACGGTGAAACCGCC
>CBHTVR010000055.1:0-12771 GCA_966096795.1 uncultured Gammaproteobacteria bacterium | reverse complement strand
GGCGATTTCGAAAAGCGCGTGCGCGAAACCTTCGACGGCGACTTCAAGCTCAAGCTCAATCTGGCGCCGCCGATGTTCAGCAAGCGCGATCATCAAGGCCATCTGGTGAAGTCCGAATATGGCCCGTGGCTGTTCACGGCGTTCAAGGTTCTCAAGCGCCTGAAGTTCCTGCGCGGCACCGCCTTCGATCCCTTTGGCCGCACCGAGGAACGTCGCAGCGAACGCCAGCTCATCGTTGACTACCGCAAGACGATCGAGGGCTTGCTGCCGAGCCTGGCCCTGGCCAATCACGCGCTGGCGGTGGAGATTGCGCGCATTCCCGAGCAGATTCGCGGCTACGGCCATGTGAAGGAAGCGCATCTGGCCAAGGCCCAGGCGCGCCAGGCCGAGTTGCTGCTGGCTTGGCATTCGCCCAGCGCCGACGAGCAGGCGGCCTGAGTCGCGATGGCAGTGTCCGCGCTGCCATCCGATTCGATGTTGTCTTATCCGCTGCGCCCGGCGCTGCTGGCGTGGATGGGCGGGCTGAGCCTGGCGGCGCTGGTGCCGCATGCCTTCATCGGCGTGCTGGAAGTGCATTTCCTGCCGCAGTTCAGCATCGGGGGCAATCCGTCCTCGGTATTTTCCTTCGTGCTCGGCCTGATCCTGGAAGGCGTGCTGGCCATGGTGACTTTGCGCGTGGCGGTGGAAGGCTTCCTCACCGCCAGCGCCGGCCATTCACTCGATGACGAGCGCCACGAGCACGTGGCCGACGGCCAAGTGTTCCGGCAATTGCTGTTCTGGTTCGGCCTGCTGTTCTTCGCGTATGTGCTGGGCCTGATCGGCGGCACCGGCGCGCTGGCCGTGCTCGCGCTGGGCCTGATGCTCGCGCTGCCGGCCGTCGTGTCGCTGCTGGTGATGGACGACAGCCTGCTGCGCGCGCTCAATCCCTTGGCCTGGTTCGAGATGCTGCAGCGCTCGGGCCCGCGCTATCTGGCGCTGGCGGTGCAATTGGGCCTGCTGTTCGGGCTGGCGCTCGCCGCGCATATCGGGCTGGTGGCGGTGCTGCCGGAATGGCTGGCCGCGGCGACCGCGCGCCTGCCGCTGTTCTATGCCTTGTTCGCGGGCTACTACGGCCTGGGTCGCCTGCTCGACACGCAGCGCGAGGATTTCGAACTGGCGCGCGCGCCAAGCCTGCCCAAGCCCAAGCTGGCCTCGGTGGAAGAGGATGCGCTGATGCGCGAAGCCGAGGTCTTGGCGCACGAGGACAAGCCCGCCGAAGCCGCGGCCCTGCTCTCACGCCTGATCCGTGGCCGCGGTGCTTCGGCGCCGGTGCATGCGCGTTACCGCGAACTGCTGCGCCAGGCCGGCGATCGCGAAGGCCTGCGCCAACACGGCCACGACTACATCGCCGTGCTGCTGGCCCTGGGCCAGGAGCGACCGGCCCTGTCGCTGTATGTGAATTCGCTCGAGGTGGATGCCGGTTTCCAGATGGCCGAGCCGCATGAAGTCAGCCGCCTGATCGCCATTGCCGCGCGCGGCGGCCAGGCGCAACTGGCGGTGAAGCTTGCGCGCGAATTCAACCAGCGCTTCCCGCGCGACCGCGAGCGCGTGGACAACGCCCTGCTCGCGGCGCGCCTGCTCGCCACGCGCCTGGACCGTGGCTACGAGGCACGCGTCATGCTGCAGGAGCTGATCGTGGCCCTGCCTGAGCACGCACGCATGGCCGACATCGAGACTGCGTTGCGGGAGATTTCCGACTGAGGTCCACGCAGTCGCGAATCTGCGACACGCGCTTGCGCTAAGCTTAGCCTTGGACTCGCGCGGATGCTCCGCGCCAGGGAGCATGGATGCGCTTGGCGGTCGGCGTTGTGAGCTACAACAACAAGCCCGAAGAGCTTGCCCTGTTTTTCCGCTCCCTCGACAAATCCAGCACCGGAACGAGCTTCCGGCCCGAGGAGCTGCGTCGGCTGCTCATCCACAATGGCGAGGCCATCGCCTTGCCCGCCTCGGCGCGCACGCAGGTGTTGGCGAGCGCCGGCAATGTCGGGTTTGCGGCGGCGGCCAACCGCCTCATGCGCGCGGCCTTCGCAGAGGCATCGGTCGACGCCTTTGTCTGCGCCAATCCCGATGGCGCCTTCCATCCCGACTGCCTGCAACAGCTGGCCGCGCTCGCGGCCACGGGCGAGGCCGACCTGGTCGAGGCACGGCAGTTCCCCGAGGAACACCCCAAGCTCTATGACCCGCTGCATTTCGATACCGGCTGGGCATCGGGCGCCTGCCTGCTGATCACGCGCAAGGCCTGGCAGTCCCTGCAGGGTTTTGACGAAGACTACTTCCTGTACATGGAAGACATCGACCTGAGCTGGCGCGCGCGCGCCGCCGGTCTGGGCGTGAAGCTGGCGCCGCGCGCGCTGTTCGCGCATGACGTGGCGGGCAGGCCCTACGAGGGCGCACGCGCGCGCTACAGCTTGCTCAGCCAGCGCCTGCTCGCGCACAAATGGCATGACCCCGGGCAGCGCGAACGCGTCGAGGCAGAACTGCTGCGTCAGGGCCAGTTCGCCGATGTCGCGCAGATGCCGGCACTGCCGCCTGCACCGATCGCCACTCCCGAGCGAATGCGTGTGCGCGATTTCGAAAACCTCAACTACTACGCGCCGGGGCGCTGGTGAACGGGTCCGCGCGCCCGCAAGACTTGCTGAGCGTGGTCGTGCGCTCGGCCTCGATCAAGCGCCTGGCGATGCTCGACGAGGCCCTGTTTTCCCTGGCTTGCCAGCATTGGCATCCGCTGGAAGTGATCCTGGCCTTGCAAGCGCCCAGCGCCGAGTTCAGCGCCGCGGCCCAAGCCTTGCTCGATCGCCAGCCTTGGCGCGACGGCGTGCGCACACGCCTGCTGCCGGTGCCTGCGCAGCCTGGCTTCGACGCCCGCGCCCGGCTGCTGACCGAAGGCGCGCGCATTGCCCGCGGCGAGTACCTGGCCTTTCTGGACGACGACGATGTGGTCTATCAGCGTGGCTACGGCCTGCTGATAGAGCGCCTGCGCGAATGGCCCGAAGCGGTACTCGCCGTCGGCGGCACCCGCCTGGCCTACCTCGATGACAGCGCCGACGGCTACTACCACGTGCGCCGCAAACAGGACGGTTTCTTCGCCTGGGGCACGCGCCGTTTTGACCTGTATCGCGACAATTTCATTCCGATCCACAGTTATGTCATCGCGCGCTCGCGCCTGCCCGACGCGGTGCTGCAGTTTTCCGACCGGCATGTGCCGCTGGAGGATTACGAATTCCTGCTGCGCGCGGCCGAAGTCGGGCCCTTTGATACGGCCCAGCGTCTGTTCCCGACCGCGGAGTACCGCCTGCATCCGGGCAATACCATCTGGACCGGCGAACAGACGTCCGCAGAGGGCAATCCCGCGCTGGCGGCAGCGCGCGAGCAGATTGCCGACAGCCTGCAGCGCATCCGCATGACCATGACCCGCAGCGAGTGGCTCGAACTCCAGTCGGGCCTGCCGGCTGGCGCAATCGCCGGTGCGCTGCCACCGGCGGGTCAGCGGCGCTTCCTGCACCGGCGCGCCGATGCCTGCTATCGCCTCCTGGCGCGTCACCCGCGCCTGGAGCGCGCCCTGAAATCCCTTTACTTGCGCCTGCGCGGCGCCTGACCCCCGGAGCCGACGCATGCCTTCCCAATCCCGAAAAATACTGATCACTGGCGGTGCCGGCTTCATCGGCTCGCACCTGCTCGACCTGCTGGTCGCGCGCGGCGACCAGGTCACGGTGCTCGACGACCTGTCCACCGGCACGCTCAGCAATATCCAGGCCCAGCTCGATGCCGGGGCCGCGCGCTTCGTGCAAGGCTGCGTCACCGATGCCCAGCTTGTCGCGCCCCTGGTGCAGCAGGCGGACTTCGTATTCCACCTCGCTTCCACGGTCGGCGTGCAGCGGGTGATGCAGCAGCGCCTGCGCACCTTGAACGTGGCCTTCGCCGGAACCCGCGCCGTGCTCGAAGCAGCCGCCGCAACGGCAACGCCGGTGCTGGTGGCCTCGACGTCCGAGGTCTACGGCAAGTCTGCCCGCATGCCGCTGCGCGAGGATGACGATCCGGGCATTGGTCCATCCGAGATTGATCGTTGGGGCTATGCCTGCGCCAAGTTGATGAATGAGTTCATGGCCATCGCCTACGGCAAGGAACGCGACCTGCCGGTGGTAGTGGTGCGCTTGTTCAATACCATCGGCCCACGCCAGGTGGGCCACTACGGCATGGTGGTGCCGCGATTCGTCGAAGCCGCGCTGGCGGGCCGCGATATTCTGGTGCATGGCACGGGAGAACAATCGCGCTGCTTCACCCATGTCGCCGACGTGGTGCGCTGCCTGGCGGCGTTGATGGATGCGCCGACGGCCCGCGGGCGCGTGCTGAACATCGGCTCGCGCGAAGAGATCAGCATCAACGCGCTCGCAGCCTTGGTGAAGGAAGTCACGGGTGCGAAGGTCGGCATCGAGCGCATCAGCCATCGCGAGGTGTTCGGCGCATCTTTCGAGGACATTGAACGCCGCGTTCCCGATTGCGCGCGCCTGCACGAGACCATCGGCTACAGCCCCGACACCCGCGTGCGCGAATCGGTGGCCGATGTCGCGGCCTGGTTGAACCAGCGCGCCCGCGTGTCGCAGCCCAGCCTGGACGCGGAGACGGCATGAACAAGACGATCCGGACCCTTCCCGTTCTGGCGCTCGCACTGCTCGCATGCGCCTGCCAGCCCGACTCCGGGCAAGGGAGCAATACGCCACGCCCTGCCGCTGCCATTGCCGCGCCCGCGCCGGCCAGTGCGCCTGCAGCAGTACCCGCGCCGCGCGAGTTGCAGGTGCTGTTCGCGGTGACGGGCGATGAGGTTTACCCACCCACGGGCACGGTGCCGCAGGACATCAAGCAGTTCTCGCCCAATCAGGAAGTCTTCGCCGAGCTCATGCTGGACGGCACCGCACCGCAGGTGCACGTCGCATTGCATTGGCGAGCGGCCGATGGCAGCACGCTGCACGAAGACGCGCGGGTACTGGACATCGCGGGGCGGACACCGGCCATCTTCAGCTATCGCCCCGACCCGGCCTGGGCGGCAGGCGATTATTCACTGGTGTTCGACGTGGACGGCAAGCCGTCCTGGGAATTGAAGTTCCAGGTTCACTGATGCGGCACCTGCGCATCGCAGGCGGCCGCTAATTTGCCGGCGCCCTGCGTTCCAAGGCCCAAGCCACGGCGCTGAGCAGCAGCCAGGCCAGGAACCAGGGCCAGCGCGGGCCAGGCACCGATTGCGTGGCGGCCCCCGATGCGCGTCCGGGTGACACCAGCGCGCGGGATTCGTCCTGCACCGCTTGCGCGACCAGGCCGGGAGCTTCGTTGTTGGCGCGCACGTACACATCGCGCGTGGCCTCGCCGCTACGCAGGCGATGCCAGCCACTGCTCGCCGGCCACCACGCCGCGCAGCCTGGGCGACGCGGATCCGTGATCAAGGCGACGGCACGTCCCGCGTCATCGCTTGCCTGCGCGGAATCGGCAATGCCGCAGACCACGGCGCGCTGTTGCGGACGCGGGTCGGGCGTAAGCAGGTGCAAGGCGGGCGCGGCATCGGCGCGCGCCAGGGTCGAGAGGGCGCCGCTCCACACGCGACCGTAGTCGGCGCTGCGGCCGTCCAGCAGCAGGCGATAGCTCTCGCCCAGCCACCACAGGCCGATGCGGCCGCGGCCCTGCGCACGCCACACACCCAGACTGCGGCCACGCGCATCCTGCAGCAGGGGCAGGCCATCGTTCGCGCTGGCCATCATCGGCTGGCGCAGCAAGCTGGGCGCGGCGAGTTCGGGCAGGCTCACTTCAAGCGGGCCCTCGTCGTTGCTGATGGCGAAGCCGGACTGGCGCAACTCGGCGCGCTCGCCCGCGCTGAGCGGGCCGGTGATGCGCAGCATCAGCCCCAGTCCCTGGTCCACCGCATCGCGCACGAGGCGGCGTCGCGCGGGACCCAGATCGCGCCAGGCGCGTTCGTCGAGCACGAGTAGATCAATCTTCGCCAGACTCTCCGCATCCAGGCGCAGGTTGTCGCCGCTGCTGATGCCCTTGCCCAGGCTGACCTGGCTACGGAATGTCAGCCCGGCATCGAGCGCCCAGCGCTGCAGGTATTTCAACTCGGCGTTGGCGCCGCCGGAAAGGCTCCACACCTGCGCGCTGCGCCCAGCGCTGGCCTGCATCGGCAAGTCCACGGACGTGCTCGCGCCAGTGGCTGGCTTGATGTCCAGGCGATAGGCCATGCGCCCGACGGTAGGCGCGAGCGCGGACAGCGTGAAGCGGCCCTGCGCGTCGGCGTTGCTCGCCAGCAACAGGCGACCGGAAGGATCGTGCAACTCGATGCGTGCACCGGGCTGTGCCTGCAGGCGACCGGACACGCTCCAGCGCGCGCCGACCGTGACTTGCGCGGGCGCGGACAACTCCACCAGCCCCGCAGGCAAGGGCGTTGCCTCGAAGGCCAGCGCGCGATCCCCGACGGCTTCGCGATCACGCGCGCTCAACCCCATGCCCAGCACCTGCACGCGCGCCAACGCCGGATGCCGGCGCAGCGCGGTCGCGAGGTCGGGCACGCGCTCCACATCGGGCAGGGGCGGCGCTTCGGGCAGGGCCAGCACCGGACCTTCACTGCGATGCGCGGCCACCTGCCGCGCCGTGCTCGCCGCCGCGGCGATGACCAGGGTGCCGGCGCGCTGCTCGCTACTCGGCGGGAATAGCGCGAACCACAGCAGTGCCGCGATGATCGGCTGCAGCGCCAGCAGCAGCGGCCGACGCCGGCCGACGCGCCACATGGCCAGCAGGCAGATCGCTGCCAACACCAGAACGAAGGCGAGCTTCATGGCGCGCCTTCCTTGGACAAGGCGTCGAGATAGGCCTGGCCGCGGGCATCGGCGCGGGCACGCGGCGCGAGTGCCGCCGCCTGGGCGGGCAGCAAGGGCCAGAGCGCCGCGCGCAGCTTGCGCGTGCATTGCGCGCAGGCCGGATCCTGTTGCCAGGCATCAAGCGCGGCGTACAGGCCAAGCGCGTCCACGCCGTCCTCGTGCCCGCGCAGCCAGGTTTCGAAATCCTTGGCGGCCGCGCGCAACGTCGCTTCGTCTGCTTCAGCGAGCGCCTGCCACAACACCTGCGCGGGCACCGCCTCGTGCTTGGCGAGGGCGGGCGCGCTGGCCAGCGGCGCGATGCCTTCGCGCTTGCCGCCCAGGCGCCGCGTCTCATCCACCGGCGGCAGCTGCAGGCCCACGCGCGCCAGGTAGATGCGGCTGGCGTTCTGCACCTGCTTGATAAAGCGCAGCGCGCGATATTCGTAAGGCAGGGCCTGTTGCGGCTGGCCCTGGCGCAGGTGCAGTTCGGCCTGCCACATCTCATCCAGCGCCGACTTCAGGATCTTGCGCGTGTCCGGATCAAGCAGGGTCGCGGCTTCGGCCTCGTCGTGGGTGTGGCCGAAGGCCTGGATCAGGGCGTCGGCATCGCCCTGCGCGGCGGACGTGCTTTCGCCTTCATGGCGACCGGACTCGGCTTCTTCGCCGAGGAACTGGCCATAGCGCAGGCGCAGCACGCGCTGGTCCACGCCGATGGCGTCTGACTTGGCCAGGAAGGCATCGGCCTTGATCTTCGCGCGCGCGGCGATCAGGGCTTCGCTGTCGATGATGATCTGGCGCTGGCTGCGGAAATACGCCGGCAGTGTGCGCTTGACCAGGCCTTCGACGCCGGTGGCTTCCGCGCCCGAAGGCGGCGGCCAACGCAGGATGAAGCTGGCGCTGCGCGTGGTCTGCGCCTGCGGCGCGCGGCGGTCACTCACCAACAGGCGCACCACGACGTCATCGCCGGCGGCGAAACCCAAGGCCGGCAAGTCGAGTTCATGACGATAGCGGCGAGTGCGCACATCGCCCTGCCCGGCCAACGCAATCGTCTTGGCGGTGACGCTGATGTTTTCGCCGCTGCCTTGCGCCAGGGTGACCTGCAACTGCGCCGCGCCCAGGCCGTAGTCGTCGCTGGCTTCGAAGGCGAGCGACCAGCGCGTCTGCCCGGGCTCGAGCAGGCTGAGGTTGCGGTCCGGCGCCTGCACGCGGATGCGCGGCGGCAAATCGCGCACGACCTCCAGGCGCTGCAAGGGCGAAGCTTGGACATCAGCTTGCACGCGGTACAGGGTGGAACGTTGCAATACGCGCTCGCCAGTCCAGCGTCCATCCTTGGCCTGAAGCGCGAGGCGCGTGCCATCGTGAAAACGCAGCTCGACGTATTTCGGATCGTGCTCGAAGCGCAGGGACCAAGCCAGGCGCGCGCCTTCGGGAACGCGTGCAGGCAGGCGGTCCTGCGTGCGCGCCGGCAAGCCGGTGTAAGCGGGCGGGGCGATGCGCAGCGAGATTTCCCGCAGCTGCGGCAGCACGGCGCTGGCCGCCGGCTTCGCGACGGGCGCGGGGGGTGTGCGCGCGGACTCGAAGCGTGGCGAATAGATCGCGAACAAAGCGAAGGCAATTGCGGCGAGCAGGTTGATCAGCAGGCCTGCGCGCGGCCAGGGCGCGCGCAAGTCCGGACGTGGCCGCAGCGATTGCAGGCGCTCGCCGATGCGCTCGCGTTGCCAGCGCGCCAAGGTCGGCAGCAACTCGGGCGCGGACAGGAGCAGCGCGCTGCTGTCTTCCAGTTCGGGCCAACGCGCGTCCAGCGCGCGCGCCACCCAATCGGCATCCATGCGGCGCCAGTACCAGCCCAGGTGCGCGGCGATCGCGGCTGCGGCCAATGTGGGCGGCAGGCACAGCCAGGCATTCCAACGCCAGGCCAAGCCGGCTGCGAGCACGATCCACGGCAAGGCGAACGCCAGCGCGATCCAGGCGCGGCGTGAACGTGCCTGCGTCTGCAGCATGGCGATCATGCCCGCGCTCATGCGCCCGCCCCACGCGCCGCGCGCGTGGCCAGCCAGCGCTCGAGCGCGAACAGGGCCAGGGCCAGCCAGGCGAGCACCGGGTCGAGCGGGCTCGGTGCGCGTGAATAGCTGCGCGCGCCCTGCAACGGCTGCAAGGCCTGCGCCAGCGCGCGCGTTGGCGGCGCGGGAACCGGCTGCAGCCAGGATTCAAAACGCAGAGCGAAGTCGGCATCGAGCAAGGCCGGAACTTGACCCGGCACCAGTTCGCGCTGCCACTGCAGCACCCGGCCGCGGCCGAAGGCGCTGGTGCGCATCAGCGTATCGCCCTTCTCATCACGCCAGAGCACCTGTGCATTCCGCAGGGCTTCGAACTTGGCCTGCGCGTCGAGTAGCAGGGTGCCGCCTTTCGCGGTCCAATCCGCCAGCGCCTTCGGCGGCGGGTCCGGACTCAACCAGACGATGGCTTGCGCATTCTCTGGAACTGGCTTGGCTGCATCACCCACGTCGGTGGCGTGTCCGTTCGCCGCGGCCGCTGCACGCACATAGCGCAGCGATGGCGCGCGCGATGGCGCAAACCGAATCGCAACGAGGCCCGGCTGTACCGGCGTACCGGCGCTCGCCAAGGCCGCGGGCGCACCGGGCACGACGCGCCACTGCACGGCGCGCGCGAGGCGCGGACGCTCCGCGTCCCAGCCGTCGCTGACTTCCGGCAACAGGACGATCAAGCCGGCATTCGGCGGCAGTTGCGCATCGGCCTCGCGCAGCAGGCTGGCGCTGGCCTGCGGCCCGGCCGGCATGGCGCTGTCGAAGTCGGGAAAGCCCGGCGCCAACCAATGCCATTGCGCATCCGGCGGATACGACGACAGGCTCGCTGTGCCTGCGGATTTCATGGCTTGCAACTGCGCTGCGTCGATCTGCGTGGACACCAGCACCCAGGGCTTGCCGTCGCCACGCGCAGTCCACACCGGCTGCGCGAACAACAAGGCGACGCAGGCCACCAAGAGCAGGCGCAGCAGCAACAGCCACCACTCTTCGACCTGAAGGCGCTGGCGTGGGCGCAGGCGTTCGCGCAGCCAGCGCAGGGCGGCGAACTCGGTCAGCTTCGCTTGAGAGCGCCGCTGCAGGTGCAACAGGATCGGCAACAGCAAGGCCGCGAGCGCGATCAGGCCTGCGGGAAACAGCAGCCCAAGATTCATGGCGGCGCCATGCCCGCGCGCCCGCTACGCGCAGGGAACAGGCGCTGCAACGGCGACTCCAGCGCCTCGTCCAGATGCCAGACCACGTGGCGCACGCCGGCCGCGGCCAGGCGCGCGGCCAGCGCCGCCTGCGCCTTGGCGAAGCGCGCCAGGAAATCCTCGCGCGCGGCCTCGCCATCGGCCAGCAATTCGGCGCCGGTTTCAGCATCACGGAAGCGGCGGCCGCCGCGGAAAGGAAAGTCGCGCTCTTCCGCTGTAAGTATCTGCACGAAGCAGAGTTCGCGCCGCGCCGCGGCCAGCTTCTCGGCCAGGCCAATGCTGGCTTCGTCGAAGCCATCGCTTAGCAGCACCACCAGGTCGCCGGCGTGCACGCGCTCCCAGACCGGGCGCAGCGCGGTTTCACCGGGCCATTCGCCGGCGGCCTTCAGCGCGCGCAGCTCGAGTTGGCAGCGGTCACGCTGGCGCGAACCATTGCCCGCAGGCAAGCCGTGCAACTTGCCGCCACCCGCGGCGAACAGGCCGAAGCGATCGCCCTGGCGCAGGGCGAGTTCGAAGATCGAAGCGGCGAACACGCGCGCCGCATCCAGCCGCGACCAAGCGGCGCGCGCGGCATCGCCCTGCCCCATCGAGGCGCTGGCATCCACCAGCACCCAGGCATTGAGCGGCGCGTCGCGTTCGGCTTCGCGCACGAAGAAGCGGTCCGAGCGCGCATACAACTTCCAATCCACTTGGCGCAGGTCATCGCCCGGTTCGTAGCCGCGATACTGCGCGAACTCCAGGCCCGCGCCGCGACTGCGGCTGGCGTGCTGGCCATAGCCGCGCCCGCCAAACGCGCGCGGCGCCGCCAGCCGGAACTCGCCCAGCCGTGCCCGCAGCGACGGCGGAATCAGCGGCTCCACGGCCGCGCTCAGGCGCCCGGGAAGGGCAGGCTGCGCAGCAGGGCCGCGACCACGTCATCGGCGCTGCGGCCCTCGGCTTCAGCGCTGAAGCTCAGCAGCAGGCGATGGCGCAACACCGGCGCGGCCAGCGCCATCACATCCTCGCGCGTCGCCGCGTAGCGGCCGTGCAAGAGCGCGCGCGCCTTCGATGCCAACACCAGCGACTGCCCGGCGCGCGGACCCGCGCCCCACTTCACGTATTGGCGCACGTCCGGCGACTCGCTCAGCTGCGGGCGGGTCGCGCGCACCAAGCGATTGATCCAGTCCAGCAGGTCGGCGCCGACATGCACCTCGCGCACCAGGGCCTGCAGCTCGCGTACCTGCGCGCCGCTCATCACCGAAGGCACTGCCTTCTGCGCGGCGCCCGTGGTGCCGATCAGGATGTCGCGTTCTTCGTTCTCGCTGGGATAGTCCACGCGCACATGCAGCAGGAAGCGGTCGAGCTGGGCTTCGGGCAGTGGGTAAGTGCCGGCCTGTTCGAGCGGATTCTGCGTGGCCAACACGAAGAAAGGTTCGGGCAGTTCGTGGGTCACGCCGGCATAGCTGACGGTATGTTCCTGCATCGCCTCGAGCAGCGCGGCCTGGGTTTTCGGCGGCGTGCGGTTCAGCTCGTCGGCCAACAGCAAGTTGGTGAACACCGGGCCGGGCTGGAACTTGAAGTGGCGGCGGCCGGTGCCGTGGTCTTCTTCAAGAATCTCGGTGCCAAGGATGTCGGAAGGCATCAGGTCGGGCGTGAACTGCACGCGCCGGAATTGCAGGCTGAGCGCTTGCCCAAGCGTGCGCACCAGCAGCGTCTTGCCCAGCCCCGGCACGCCCTCGAGCAAGCAGTGGCCACCGGCCAGCAAGCCGATCAACAATTGCTCGACCACTTCGGTCTGGCCGACGATGGCAGTGGCGATGGCGCCCTTGAGCGCGCCGAGCTGGCGGACCTGGGCGGCGACTTCGTCTTGGCTGGCTTGCATGGTGTAAGTGATCCCGGATTCAGTGGGTCATCGCGTAGATGACGATATTGACGCCAAACTTTGTGTTGTCCTCGGCCAGGAAGCGCTTGTTGCGCCAGTCGTAGTCCCACTCGCAGCCGTAGTCCTTGTTGCTGTAGAGCAGGCCCAGGCGGCCGTTGACCTCGATACCCTTGAGGTAATCATGCACCAGGTCGTCGCCCCAACCATTCAATTCGAAGGTGGTGGCCGGTGGGCCGTCGAAGCGGAAGAAGCTCGAAAATACCGGATGGGCCTTGGGCAACTTCTTCAGCGCCGTCTTGCCGAAGATCGACGCCATCTCCGACTCGAAGGACATGGCGAACAGGCCATCAATGTCATGGTTGCAGTCGTCCACGAACACGAAGCCGCCATTGCGCACATAGCGCTCGAAATTGCGCCGCTCCTCGGGATTGAACTCCACCAGCTTGTGCCCGGCCAGGTAGCAGAACGGCGCCTGCAGCATGCGCGGATCCGACAGGGCCAGCACATGCTCGGTCGGGTCGACACGCAAGCTGGTGTAGTCAATCAGCGAAGTGATCAGGTTGCTGGGCATGCGCTGGTCCACGTCCCAGTCACCCGAGTCGTACATCAGGCGGGTGAACCAGAAATCGTATTGCGCACTCGCGGCGCGCAACGGGCGCGGCAGCAGGCTGGCTGCCGCCGCCCCGAGGGCCATTCGCAGGAACTGCGCGCGATTCATGCCCACGCGCAGCCCACGGGCCTTACACCGCGTCGGACAGCGAGGTGAAGGTGAAGTCGCGCAGCTTCATCGGCGGGAT
>CBHTVR010000054.1:0-13111 GCA_966096795.1 uncultured Gammaproteobacteria bacterium | reverse complement strand
ATGTCGCCGATGCCCCCGGCGCAAACCGCCAGCATCCGCTCTCCATCCTTGGCGGCGAGAGCCCTCTGCCGACCCCAGACCAATTGCAGACCCCCAACCACCCCAGAACTGTCTGGGATTGCCGCGGCGAATCAGAATCTAGCCCGCCGGCGCCGCCCCAAGCGGTCCACATCGCCGGGTTATAATTCGAGTCAACCACGAAAGAAGCAGCAGACATGTTCGAATCACTCACCCAGCGCCTGTCCGGCACCCTGCAGAAGCTCCGCGGCCGCGGCCGCCTGAGCGAGGAGAACATCCGCGAGTCGCTGCGTGAAGTGCGCATCGCCCTGCTGGAAGCCGACGTTGCCCTGCCGGTGGTCGTGGCCCTGATCGAGCGCATCAAGACCCGCGCCATCGGCCAGGAAGTGCTCACCAGCCTCACGCCCGGCCAGGCCCTGATCAAGGTCGTGCACGACGAGATGGCGGCGGTGATGGGTTCGCAGGCCAGCGAGCTGAATCTCAATGTGCCGGCGCCCGCGATCATCCTGATGGCCGGCCTGCAGGGCGCGGGCAAGACCACCACGGTCGGCAAGCTCGCCAAGCACCTGAAGGAAAAGCGCAAGAAGAAGGTGATGGTGGTCAGCTGCGACGTCTATCGTCCGGCCGCCATCCAGCAGTTGCAAACCCTGGCCAAGCAGGTGGACGTGCTGTTCTTCGCCAGCGAAGTCGGCCAGGACCCGGTGCAGATCGTGCGCGCGGCGATGGACGATGCCCGCAAGAGCTACGTTGACGTGCTGCTGGTGGACACCGCCGGCCGCCTCGCCATTGACGAAGCGATGATGGCCGAGATCAAGGCCCTGCACGCTGCCATCAAGCCCGTCGAAACCCTGTTCGTGGTCGACGCCATGACCGGCCAGGACGCGGCCAATACCGCGAAGGCCTTCAGCGAAGCGCTGCCCCTGACCGGCGTGGTGCTGACCAAGACCGATGGCGATGCCCGCGGCGGCGCCGCGCTTTCCGTGCGCTACATCACCGGCCAGCCGATCAAATTCGTCGGCGTGGGCGAGAAGCCCGACGGCCTGGACGTGTTCCATCCCGACCGCGCGGCCAACCGCATCCTGGACATGGGCGACGTGCTGTCCCTAGTCGAGCAGGTGCAGGGCCAGGTGGACCAGGAGAAGGCGGCGAAATTCGCCGAGAAGGTCGCCAAGGGCAAGAAGTTCGACCTCAACGACATGCGCGATCAGCTCGAGCAGATGCAGAATATGGGTGGTCTCGCCGGGCTCATGGACAAGCTGCCGGGCATGGCCCAGGTGCCGGACTCGGTGAAGAGCCAGGTCACCGGCAAGGAAGTGCCGCGCATGGTGGCCATCATCAACTCGATGACCAAGAAGGAACGGCGCAATCCGGCCCTGCTGAACGGCTCGCGCCGGGCCCGCGTGGCCAAGGGTTCGGGCACCACCCCGGCCGACGTGAACCGCATGCTCAAGCAGTTCCAGCAGATGGAAAAGATGATGTCCAAGCTCTCGGCCGGCGGCATGAAGGGCATGCTGCGGGGCATGAAGGGCCTGATGGGCGGCGGTGGCGGCATCCCGGGCGGCTTCCGGCGCTGAGCCGGGCCGGGTTTTCTTAGGCCCTACAACCGGTTATACTTCCCGGCTCCCCGAGGACCCGGGCCCCGCGCCCGTGTCCCGGTACTCCATCCGAAAAGCAGAGCACACCGAAAATGGTCAAGATTCGCCTGACCCGTGGCGGCGCCAAGAAGCGTCCCTTCTATCACATCGTCGCCACCGACCATCGCAACAAGCGCGATGGCCGTTCGCTCGAGCGCCTGGGTTTCTACAACCCCGTCGCCCAGGGCCAGGAAAAGCGCGTCGAACTCGACACCGCCCGCATCAACCACTGGGTTTCCCAGGGCGCGCAGCTGACCGACAAGGTCCGCATGCTGGTCAAGGAAGCTTCGGGCCAGGCTTCGGCCTGAGCCTGCGTCCCGCGCGCCTGAGCGCGGGATCCTCGCAATGACTCAAGAGCGCCGAATCCTGCTGGGCAGGGTCCTCGGCGCTTTTGGCGTTCGGGGCGAGCTGAAGCTGCAAAGCTTCACCGACCCCGCCTCCATGCTGCTCAAGTACCAGCCTTGGATCCTCGTGCATCGGGGAACCGAGCGCGAAGTCGCGAGCGCGCGCGGCCGCGACACCAACAAGGGCGTGGTTCTCACGCTGCCCGGCGTGGAAGATCGCGACGCTGCCGAAGCCCTGGCCGGCGCGGAAGTCTGGGTGCCGCGTTCGCGCCTGCCCAAGCCCAAGCCGGGCGAGTATTACTGGGTGGACCTGGAAGGCCTGCGCGTGGTCAACCGCGAAGGCATCGAGCTCGGCAAGGTCTCTTATCTTTTCGAAACCGGCGCCAACGACGTGATGGTCGTGGCCGGCGAGCGCGATCATTTGATTCCCTTCTTGATGGATCGCTTCATTCTTGAAGTGGATTTCGATGCGGGCGTGGTCAGCGTCGATTGGGACGCCGATTTCTGATGCGCTTTGACGTGCTCACGCTGTTCCCGGATTTCGTTCGCCAGTCTGCGCAAGTGGGCGTGGTCGGGCGCGCCGCCGAGCGCGGCTTGATGCAGGTCGAGGCTTGGAATCCGCGCGACTTTGCCACCGACAACTACCGCCGCGTGGACGATCGCCCGTTCGGCGGCGGCCCCGGCATGGTGATGCTCACCGAGCCACTCACCGCCTGCCTCAACGCCGCGCGCGCCGCCGACCCGGCGAATGCGCGCGTCATCTACCTGAGCCCGCAAGGTCCGCGACTGACCCAGGCCCGCGCCCGCGAATTGGCCCTGCTGCCGCGCCTGGTCCTGGTCTGCGGCCGCTACGAAGGCGTGGACGAGCGCTTCATCGAGCGTGAGGTGGACGAGGAGCTGTCTATCGGCGACTACGTGCTCTCCGGCGGCGAACTGGCCGCGGCCGTGCTGATCGACGCCATTGGCCGCCTGCAACCTGGCGCCCTGAACGATGCCGAGTCCGCTAGCCAAGACAGCTTCGAGGACGGCCTGCTGGACTGCCCGCACTACACCCGCTCCGAGACCCTTGGCACCGAGGGCGTGCCGGCCGTGCTGCTGTCGGGCGACCACGCCGCCATCCGCCGATGGCGCCGCCAGCAGAGCCTCGGCCGCACCTGGCTGCGCCGCCCGGACCTGCTGGCCGTTCTGGACTTGGCCCCCGCCGACAAGAAGCTCCTGGCCGAATTCCAGGCCGCCTGGGCGGCCGCTGCAGAAGCAGGCAAAAAGCCCTAGCCAATCAGCGGCTTCGCTGGCTATAATGCCGGGCTACGCGGCCGCCTGGCCGGCCCCAGATCCAGTATTCACGCTCATTACCGGTGCAACCATGAACAAGCTCCTGCAGCAATTCGAAGCCGAACAGACCACCCGCCAGCTGCCGGACTTCGGCCCGGGCGATACCGTGGTGGTGAACGTGAAGGTCAAGGAAGGCAACCGCGAGCGCGTGCAGGCCTATGAAGGCGTGGTCATCGCCATCAAGAACGCCGGCATCAACTCGGCCTTCACCGTCCGCAAGATCTCGCATGGCTTCGGCGTCGAGCGCGTGTTCCAGACCCACAGCGCCATCATCGATTCAGTGTCGGTGAAGCGCCGCGGCGCCGTGCGCCAGGGCAAGCTGTATTACCTGCGCGACCTGCAGGGCAAGAAGGCCCGCATCAAGGAAGACCTGGCCGCCCGCGCCGCCGAGTAATTCCGGCCGCCAAGGCATCCGAGACGGCCGCGCAAGCGGCCGTTTTCGTTTCCGAAGGACCCATGACCCCCACGCCACTTCAAATCAGCGACAGCGTTCGCATTGACCTTTGGTTGTGGGCCGCGCGCTTCTACAAGACGCGCAGCCTGGCCAAGCACGCCATCGAATCGGGCAAGGTCGAGATCGGCGGGCAGAATGTGAAGGCCTCGCGCGGCGTGAAAGTCGGCGACGCGCTGCGTGTGCGCCGCGGCGAAGACAGCTTCGACATCCAGGTGCTGGCGCTGAGCGACAAACGTGGTTCGGCTACGGTCGCGCAAACCCTGTACAGCGAATCGGACGAATCGCGCGAACGCCGCCTGCGCGAAGCGGCGGAACGCAAGGCTGCCAACGCCGGTTACCGGCCGCCTTCGGGCAAACCCGACAAACGCGCGCGTCGGCTTATCCAGGCGCTGGGCGATCTCGACGCCTTGTAGCCTTGAAGCTGGATGGGGCTGGGCGCCCCTTTGATTCTGATCAAGTCCTGCCGGCGGCGAGCGCCCATAGTCGGCGCACCTTCACCGCCAGGAGCGCGTGATGAACTGCAGGCCTTCAAGTACCGGAATCCGCGCCAGCCTTCGCCGAATCCTCTCTGGAATGACCGTCCTCGCCCTGGCATGGGCAGGAATGGCACAAGCCCTGCCTTCGCTGGCCAGGCAGACCGGGCAGCCCTGCGCCGCCTGCCATGTCGGCGCCTTCGGGCCGCAACTCACGCCTTTTGGCCGGGAATTCAAACTGCGTGGTTACACGCTGAAGGCCGGGGACGCTTCATCGATCCCCGTCTCGGCCATGCTGGTGGCGAGCTATACGCATACCGCCAGTGACCAGGCCGAACCCGCCGGCCCGCACGACGGCGTCAACAACAATGCGTCCTTGCAGGAGCTGTCGCTGTTCGGCGCGGGCCGGCTGTCCGATCACATCGGGATGTTCGTGCAAGCGACCTATTCGGACATTGACCGGCATGTTGCCTTGGACAATGTTGAATTGCGCTACGCGCGAGCGTTCGCGAAAGGCGAGCACTCCGGCGTGTTTGGAATATCGCTCAACAACAGTCCGGGCATTTCCGACCTGCACCATACCCAGGGCGTGTGGCGATTCCCGTTCATGGGCTCGGAGCTGGCTCCGGCGCCCGAAGCTTCACCGCTGATTGATGAAGGCCTGGCGCAACAGGTGGTCGGCGCGGAAGCCTATGTGTCGATGGATTCGAAGTGGTACGCATCCTTTGGCTTGTATGACAGTCTGTCCGCTCCATTCCGATCGCGAGTCAATGCCGACAGCGACCTGCGGGTGAGTGGTCTCGCACCGTATTGGCGGATCACCTGGCTGGCGCCCCACAACATCACAGTGGGAACCTCGGGCCTGAGCGCGCGCATCCGGCCGGACTCCGAATCCGCATTGACAGACCGCTACGACGACGTAGGCATTGATGCCAGTTACGAAACCGACCTGAACAGCGGCGATGCCCTCACGATCAGCGCTGGCTGGATGCACGAACGGCAGCGCCTGGAATCGTCGCTCGCCAGCGGCGCGGCTGAGCGCGACCGGCATGCGCTCGATTCCACCAATATCAGCGCCTCGTACTACTTCGCCGGAAATTGGGGGCTGAACGCTGCCTGGTTTTCGCGCTCGGGCACGCACGATCCGCTGTGGTATCCGGATTCCAGCCGCGCCAGCCCCGGCGCTTGCGGAGAGACCCTGCAGGCCGACTGGACTCCGTTCGGTAAAGCCGACTCCTGGAAGCAACCCTGGGCCAATCTTCGCCTGGGCGTGCAATACACGCACTACAACCGGTTCAATGGCTCGGCATCGAACTACGACGGCAATGGCCGCAACGCCAGCGACAACGACACCCTGTTCGTGTTCGCGTGGCTGGCGATCTGAAGCCAGCCTGCCGGACGCGAGCGAATCATCCCTTGCCGGTCGGGGCGATGTCCCCGGCCGGCAGGTCGGTCGCCTGCAGCGCCGATTGGTAGCGGCTGATGAGCCGCCAGTGATTGTCCAGCTTCTGCCAGACATCAACCACAAAACTGCTCGTGCCATCGTCCAGGCTCATGACGAAGCTGGCCACGGATACATCGCCCAGGTCACGGACGCTTAGCTGACCGCTACCGTTTCCTCGCTTGCTGGCATCCGCCAACCAATCGGATCGTGTCGTCGGCTCGCCGGGGTGCTCGGCGGGGCGGAATTCGAAGTCCGGGGACAGGAGCTCCTCCGCTGCCTTCCGGTTTCCCGAGGATGCGGCGTCGGATAGCGTGCGCTCCAGGTCAGCAAGAACCGCCATTGATCGGGTCATCGAGACTTGCGGCGGACTGTCGCTCGTCAGCGCGCATGAGGTTCCGGCAAACCCACCGAGCGCCACCAGGACGCAGAGCAGGGTGGGGCGCAGCGAAATGGTCTTCATGGTGGACCTCCGTGACGGCCTGTTGCCGAATGATAGTCGTGCAATGAAAAGCCGCGTGCGATTGCTCGCACGCGGCCTTCAGTACGGATTAAGCGTGCGGACGCAGGACTCAGAGCATGCCGCACTTCTGGGTGCTGGCCGACCAGTTCTGCTGGATCAGGTACTGGTAGCTGCCCAGGGTGACGTTGTACTTGGCGCCATTGCCCGCGAGCGAGGTGGTGCCGAACGTCCACGCGCACTTGTCGGCGTTCTCGTTGCCGCGGCTGTCATACCAGGCATTCAGATCCGGATCGGTGACGGCTTCTTCCAGTTCATGGGCGATGATGCTGGCCATGGCGTCAGCGCCGCTGCTGCCGTTCGGGCCGGTGCCCTGCGCGCCGCAGCTGGTCGGGTACTGGGTGGACGGGTCACCGACGAAGGAGTACTTGGTGTCCACGCCGTTGATCGTGGCGTGGGTGTGCCAGCCGCAGTAGCTGGTGCCGAAGCCGGACTTGTGCACGTCGGCCGCGGTCAGCACGAAGTACACCGCGTTCGCGTCCGGCATGCTGTTGCCGATCGCCAGCTTGACGATATTCAGGATCTGCGTGTCGCTGAGCGAGGTGCTCGCCGGCCCCTGCGACAGGTTGTCGCTGGATGCGCCGGCATAGCTGACGGCGCCGCTGACATGCGTGTTGGAGCTGTTGTAGTAGGTCTTGTTGATATTGAAGTAGGGCGAACCGCCGATGGTCTGGGCGAAGTTCACCAGCACCGGCTGCGCCGCGCTGCCCGAGGCCGTGCCCCAGTTGCCGTACCAGATGTAGTGCACGTTGACGGTGTTGAGCATCACCGGGCCGCCATGCAGGCTGATGCCGGCACTCGGCTTGGCCGCGCCGGTCGGCTTGGCGACATCCACAGGGCCACGTCCACTTACCGCTTCGCCCCAGCCCTTGCCGGTCGGAACGTATTGGGCGTTGGGATTGGTCGTGCCCGCCAGGGCCGTAGTGCAGGCCAATCCGGCGCCGATGAGCGCGGTGACGATGGCGGTGGAAATTTTGGTCTTCAAGGTGGTTCTCCGGGAGGGGGAGGTTGGGGCGGCCAGAAAAGCGCAGCACTGATGCCTGCGGCGTGAGCTGCATCACGGAAACTCTGCCTGTGGCCGCACGCCGTCAAGTTGCGCCGCATCAACACCGGGCCGAATGGTCAGCCGAGTGTCTTGAGGCGGTACAGCGCCTCCAGGGCCTGCTTGGGCGTGAGCTCGTCGGGCTCGATGGCGGCCAGCGCTTCGGCAAGCGCAGATGCCGGGGCCGCGAACAGGCTGATCTGCCGGGGCGCGTCCAGGGCCGGTGGAGACATCGCGGCGGAATGCATCGCCCCCCGCGATTCCAGCTCATGCAGGGCACGGCGCGCCTGCGCAATCACGGCACGCGGCAAGCCCGCCAGCGCAGCAACCTGAAGCCCGAAGCTTCGGTTCGCCGGGCCTTCCTTCACCGCATGCATGAACACCAGGCTGTCGCCGTGTTCGATGGCGTCCAGGTGCACGTTGGCGATGCCGCTACCCGCTTCGGCCAGGGCGGTGAGCTCGAAGTAGTGCGTGGCGAACAAGGTCCAGGCGCGGTTCTGTCCGGCGAGGTGGCGAGCGCAGGCTTCCGCCAGCGCCAGGCCGTCGTAGGTGGAGGTGCCGCGGCCGATTTCGTCCATCAGCACCAGCGAACGTTCAGTGGCGTGGTGCAGGATGTAGCTGGTCTCGGACATCTCGACCATGAAGGTCGACTGCCCGCGCGCCAGGTCGTCGCCGGCGCCGATGCGCGTCAGGATGCGGTCGATCGGGCCGATGCGCGCGCGCGTCGCCGGCACGAAGCTGCCGATATGCGCCAGCAGCACGATCAGCGCGTTCTGGCGCATGTAGGTGGACTTGCCGCCCATGTTCGGGCCGGTGATCACCAGCATGCGGCGATCCGGGTGCAGGTGCAGGTCGTTCGGTTCGAAGGGATCCTCGCGCACTGCTTCGACGACCGGATGGCGGCCGCGCTCGATGTCCAGGCCCGGGTCTTCGGAAAGTTCCGGGCGCGACCAGTCCAGGGCGCGCGCACGTTCGGCGAAGGCGGCGAGCACGTCGATCTCCGCCAGCGCCGAAGCGCAGCGGCGCAGCGGCTCAAGCCGGGCGTTGAGCGTGTCCAGCAGCGACTCATACAACAGGCGCTCGCGCGCCAGCGAACGTTCGCGCGCCGACAGCACCTTGTCCTCGAAACCCTTGAGTTCCTCGGTGATGTAGCGCTCGGCACCCGTAAGCGTTTGCCGTCGCGTGTAATGCGTGGGCGCGCGCTCGGACTGGCCCTTGCTGATTTCGATGTAGTAGCCGTGCACGCGATTGTAGCCGACCTTCAGCGTGGCAATGCCGGTGCTTGCGCGTTCGCGCGCTTCCAGGTCGACCAGGAACGCATCGGCATTGCTCGACAGCATGCGCAGCTCGTCGAGCTCGGCATCGTGGCCGCTGGCGAAGACGCCGCCGTCGCGCGCCAGCACCGGCGGTTGCTCGACCACGGCGCGGGCGAGCAGGGCGGCCGTTTCGCCGTGCTCGCCCAATTCATCGGCCAGCGCTTCCAGGCGCGGCGAAGCGAGCGGCGCCAGGTGCAGGCGCAGGTCGGGCAAGGCGAGCAGGCCGTCGCGCAGGGTGGACAAGTCGCGCGGCCGCGCCGAGCGCAAGGCTACGCGGCTGAGGATGCGTTCCAGGTCGCCAACACCGCGCAGGTGCTCGCGCAGCGATTTGTCCGCGTCGCCTTCGAGGATCGCCTGCACTGCATGCTGGCGCCCAAGAAGGATGTTGTGGTCGCGCAGGGGCCGGTTGAGCCAGCGCCGAAGCAGGCGCCCGCCCATGGGGCTGACGGTGGAATCGAGCACGCCCAGCAGGGTGTGCTGCACGCGGCCGTCGCTGCGCGTGTCCAGCTCCAGGTGGCGGCGCGTGGCCGCGTTCATGGCGATGGCCTCGTCGGCCGACTCCACGGCGATAGCCGACAGGTGCGGCAGCGATTGCTTCTGGGTTTCTTCGACGTAGCCGAGCAGGGCGCCCGCGGCGCCCGTGGCCAGCGGCAAGTCTTCAATACCGAAGCCGCGCAGGTCCTGCACCTGGAAAAAGCGCAGTAGCTGGCGCCGGCAACTGTCGGCATCGAAATACCAGGGCGCGCGCCGGCGCAGTCCTGTCAGCGAAGTCACCGACAGCGGCCAGCCTTCCTCGTCGCTGACCAGCACTTCCGCCGGCGACAGCCGCGCGAGTTCCGCCGCGAGCGCATCTTCCGATGCCACTTCATTGACGAGGAATCGGCCGCCCGCAAGATCGGCCCAAGCCAGGCCGAACACCGGCCCATCGGCGCGGCGAGCGCGAGCGATGGACATCAGCAAAGTGTCGCGACGTTCCTCGAGCAGCGCTTCGTCCGTCACCGTACCCGGCGTCACGATGCGCACGACCTTGCGCTCAACCAGCCCCTTCGAAGTGGCCGGGTCACCGATCTGTTCGCAGATCGCCACCGACTCGCCCAGCGCCACCAGGCGCGCCAGGTAGCCCTCCACCGCATGCACCGGCACGCCCGCCATGGCGATGGGCTGGCCGCCGGAGGCGCCACGCTGGGTCAGGGTGATGTCGAGCAGGCGCGCGGCCTTGCGCGCGTCATCGAAAAACAACTCGTAGAAGTCGCCCATCCGGAAGAACAGCAGGATGTCCGGATGCTCCGCCTTGGCGGCGAAGAACTGGCGCATGAAAGGCGTGTGTGCCGGCGGGCTGTTCAATTCCTGTGACATGGATGGCGCTGTGATCTCCGGCCGGTGCCCTATTGTGCCGGAACCTACGCTTGCACGCCCCCCGCCAGCCACGCCGCCCCGGTGTCGGGGCGGGCGGCCCGCTGCCTCAACCCGCCTTCGAGCTTGCTGCAGGCGCGTGCGGTGCAAACTCGACAGGCACGCGCACCCATCCTTCGACCTTCTTGCCTTCGGTGGTGCGGCCGGTATTGAAACGCCACCGCAGTGCCGCCTGCTTGGTGACTTCATCGAAAACGCCGGCGGGTTCGGACTTCACGATCCTTGCTTCCTTGACCGTACCGTCAGTGGCTACCAGAAGTTCGAGAAGGACATGGCCCGACTGGTCCGTGCTGACACCCTTGGGATAGTCCGGCGGCGAGAGGATGTCGGCATTGGTAATGCTGCCGACGCCTGGCATGCTGGCAGCGGTTGGCACTTGATTTTCTTGCGTGCCCGCCGCTTTGTCAGACGCGGAAGGCGCGACCGGCTGTGCCGCCCAGGCGGCGTAGCTGCCGCTTGCGATCAGCGCAAAGACAAGTGCCGTTCCGGAAATTCTGCGCGCGGCTCCGGGCAGGGGATTGCTCAGCATCATGATTCTCTCCTTCAGTGGATGGCTTGATTGCCAGTGGCAACCAACCGGCAATCCGAAATCAGCCAGTTGGGTTTTCAGCATCGCTTCGCCATAGGCGCGCCGCGAGTTGGGGAATGCTTCGAGTACGTCGGCATCGCAGGCCAGTTCCTGATCGAAACGAAAGCGCGTCGCGGCGAAATGGATCAGGGGGTTGAACCAGAATACGCAGCGAAGCATCGTGGCCAGTGCCTGGGCGGGGATGTCGCCGCGGCGCAGGTGCAGGCGCTCGTGGGCGATGACCAGGTTTTGCTGTTCCGGGCTGTACCGGGTCTCGAAATCGGTCGGCAATACGATTCGCGGGCGCACTATCCCGACCACTGCCGGGCCGTGGTCGCTCCCGCGGGCAAAGGGCGAACCCGACGTGCTCCGGATATCGCGATTGAAACGCCACTGTCGATGCGCGAAGGTCGCAAGTGCCGATAGCGCACCGGCGAGCCACAAGGGCAGCAGGAAAGCCGAGGGCTCGGAGCCGACAGCACCAGCCAACGAGAAATTGCCGAGTTCCACCAGGCCGACGGTGCCCTGCGCCGCGTTTGCAAGCAGCGAGTTGCTGGCTTGCGCAGGAAGCAATACCGCAATTCCGGCCAATGGCACGACGCCCCACGCGGCGTAGGCCGCAAGCGCGCCAAACTTCAGGCGAAGTGGCTTGCGTGCCAGCAACACGAGTGCGATCGCCAGGCTGGTTGTGATCGTGGATTGCAGCAATTCAACGCCCAGATCAGCGTTCATCGTCGAGTCCTTCGATCAGCGTCTTCAGATCTTCGATGTCCTTCTTGCTGAGCGTGCCGTGCTCGCTGAAATGCGCGACCAGGGGCGCGACGCGGCCCTGGAACAGGCGGTTGAGGAGGTTCCGGCTCTGGCTGCTTACCCAGTCCTGGCGCTTGAGCTCGGGCCAGTAGCGATAGCGGCGACCATCCTTTTCGGCGCGAATCGCGCTCTTGTTCAAGAGCCGGTTCAATAGGGTCTTGACGGTTGGTTCCTGCCAGTCCTGGGTTTTGTCCCGGGCCAGTTCGGCAATCACTTCCTCGGCGGTGCAGGGGCCGCGCCTCCAGAGGATCTCCATGACGATGCTTTCGGCTTCACTGATTTGCATGGGTGATGTTTACATGTGTAATTTGTATCTGAGATTACACGCGTAAATGCAGATGTCAAGCAGACATCTGCAGAAACGACAAAGCCCGGCGCGAAGCCGGGCTTTGTCGGGTCAGCTTGGCGTAGCTCAGTTGCGGACGTTGAGCTCGGTGCGGCGATTGCGGGCGCGGCCTTCGGGGTTGTCGCTGCCGTCTTCGTTGGTGTTCGGCGCGATCGGGCGCGACTCGCCGTAACCGTTCGGGCCGCTGATGCGGCCGGCGTCCACGCCGTGGCCGGTCAGGTAGTCGTAGACCGCCTTGGCGCGGCGCTCGGACAGCGCCTGGTTGTATTCGTCGGTGCCCTTGGAGTCGGTGTGGCCGGCCACTTCGACATTCATTTCCGGGTGCTTGTTGAGGATCTCGACGGCCTGGTCGAGGATCGCCACCGCATCGGCGCGCAGGTTGGACTTGTCGAAGTCGAAGTTCACGCCGCGCAGGTCAATGGTCAGCGGCACCGGGCAGCCGTCGGGTCCAATGGCCTGGCCGGCCATCGAACGCGGGCAGCGGTCCTGGCAGTCGCCAACGCCGTCGCCATCGCTGTCGGCATTGCCGCCGCAGGTCTGGGCGGGGATCGTCTCGGGAACCTTCTGTTGGCTGGCCAGGGCATTGCCGGTGGTCAGGCCGAAGGCCAGGGTCAGGGCCAGGCCCAGAGTGGAGTGGCGGTAGATAGCGCGCATGGGGGTCCCCTTCCGGATGGCTGCCGAGTCTTGGCCTTAGGTTATCAAATCAAAGCCTTGATAGTGCAAGGGAATTAACACGCACAGGCGGGCGAATGCAAGCAGACGATTCCATCCCGGGCATCGCTCGCTTAGTCTTGCCGGCATGGATCTAGCCACCACGCCCGACGAAGCCGTCTTTGACGACGCCGAACTTCACCGCCTGGCCGAACAGGTAGGCAACAGCCTGCGCGTGAACCGGCACATGGTGTGCACCGCCGAAAGCTGCACCGGTGGCTGGATCGCCAAGATGATTACCGACATACCCGGGTGCTCGGACTGGTTCGATTGCGGCCTGGCCGCCTACAGCTACGAGGCCAAGCAGGCCCTGCTGGGCGTGCGGCCCGAAACGCTCATGCAATACGGCGCCGTGAGCCGGGAAACGGTGCTGGAAATGGTGTCGGGCGCCCTGATTACCTCGGGTGCCAGCCTGGCCGTGGCCGTCACCGGCATTGCCGGGCCCACGGGCGGAACGCCGGATAAGCCGGTCGGCACCGTGTGGGTGGCCTGGAAGCGCCGCGGTCGATACCCCATCGCCGAGCTGTTCCACTTCGGCGGCGACCGCGAGGCGATCCGCCGCCAGACCGTTGCCAAGGCCCTGATCGGGTTGCTGGCCCTGGCCGACTGAAGCGGGGGCTTGCACCGGCGTTTTGTTAGTAGTATTAATACTAACGCCATGCAGACCGAACTCTCCGAGACCCAAAGCG
>CBHTVR010000053.1:0-13367 GCA_966096795.1 uncultured Gammaproteobacteria bacterium | reverse complement strand
ACTTGGGCGTCATCACGATCAGCGGCTTGCGCGTGGCGCGCAGCATCTGCCGGCGGAGCATGTGGAACATCTGCGCAGGCGTGGTCGGCGTGCAGACCGAGACATTGTTCAGCGCGCACAACTGCAGGAAGCGTTCCAGGCGCGCCGAGCTGTGCTCGGGGCCTTGGCCTTCGTAGCCATGCGGCAGGAAAAGCACCAGGCCGCAAAGGCGGCTCCACTTCGATTCACCCGAAGTGATGAATTGGTCGATCACCACCTGGGCGCCATTGGCGAAGTCGCCGAACTGGCCTTCCCAAATGTTCAGCGTCATCGGCTCGGCGGTGGAATAGCCGTATTCGAAGGCCATCACCGCTTCCTCGCTGAGCAGCGAATCAATGATTTCGCAATGCTCGGGGTCCTTCACCAGCTGTCGCAGGGGCAGGGTGGCCTGGCCGCTGACCTGGTCGTGCAGCACCGCGTGGCGATGGAAGAAGGTGCCGCGGCCGGCGTCCTGTCCGACCAGGCGCAGGCGGTAGCCTTCGGTCAGCAGCGTCGCGTAGGCGAGGTTTTCAGCGAAGCCCCAGTCCATCGGCAGCTCGCCCGCCATCATCTTGCGGCGGTCTTCGTAAATCTTGGCCACGCGCGGATGCAGCACCAGGCCCTCGGGCAGGGTGTTGATCTTCTTGGCCAGGCTGTCGAGCGAGAAGCGGGCGAGGCCGGTCTTCACCGCGTCCGAGAGCTTGCCGTCGAGCCAGGGCTTCCAGTCCACCGCATAGGGGTCGCCACCGACGCTGGCGACATCGGCGGTGACTTCGCCCTTGTCGAGCTTGTTGCGATAGCTGTCCACCAGCGCCGTTGCACCGGCAGCGTCGACCAGGCCCTGCGACACCAGCGCGTCGGCATAGAGCTCGCGCGTGGTCTTGCGGGCGCGGATGTTCTGGTACATCAGCGGCTGGGTGGCCGCCGGTTCGTCGGCTTCGTTGTGGCCGTGGCGGCGGTAGCAAACGAGGTCGATGACGACGTCGCGGCCGAACTGCTGGCGGAAGTCGAACGCCACTTGCGCGCAGAACACCACCGCTTCCGGATCGTCGCCATTCACGTGCAGCACCGGCGCTCCGACGATCTTCGCCGGGTCGGTGCAGTACAACGTGGAGCGGGTGTCGTCCGGGCGCGAAGTAGTGAAGCCGACCTGGTTGTTGACCACCACATGCACCGTGCCGCCCACCGCGAAACCGCGGGCCTGCGACATCTGGAACAGTTCCATGATCACGCCCTGGCCGGCGAAGGCCGAGTCGCCATGGATGAGTACGGGCATCACCTGCGTGCGCGCGCTGTCCTGGCGGCGCATCTGGCGCGCGCGCACGGAACCGGCGACCACCGGGTCAACGATTTCGAGATGCGAAGGATTGAACGCCAGCGCCAAGTGCACCGGACCACCAGGCGTGGCAATGTCGGCCGAGAAGCCCATGTGATACTTCACGTCGCCGCTGTGCTCGGGCGTGTCGGGATGGTCGAAGCGGCCTTCGAACTCGGCGAAGAGTTTTTCGGTCGGCTTGCCCAGGGTGTTGATCAGCACGTTCAGGCGGCCGCGGTGGGCCATGCCGATGACCACGTCCTTCACGCCGCCACTGCCGCCGCGACGCACCAGGGTGTCCATCAGCGGAATCAGCGAGTCGCCGCCTTCCAGCGAGAAACGCTTCTGGCCGACATACTTGGTGTGTAGGTAGCGCTCCAGGCCTTCGGCCGCGGTGAGGCGCTCAAGCACGCGCAGCTTTTCCTCGCGGCCCAGGCCGAACTTGCCGGCGGCGCTTTCCAGGCGCTGCTGCATCCAGTGCCGTTGCGCGGCATCGGAGATATGCATGAACTCGGCGCCGATGCTGCCGCAGTAGGTGGCCTGCAGGCGCGCGAGCAGGTCGCGCAGCTTGAACTTGTCGGCGCCGAAGTAGGTGGCGACGCTGAATTCGCGGTCGAGGTCGCCGTCGCCCAGGCCGTGGAAGGCCAGGCCGAGGTCCGGCGCAGCCTGCGGCGGGGTCATGCCGAGCGGATCAAGGTGCGCGCCCAGGTGACCGCGCGAACGGTAGGCCGTCACCAGCTTGCCGAAGGCGGTCTGCTTGCGCGCCGCTTCTTCGTCAATGCCGCCGCCGTGGGCGCTGTTGCGCGCCGCGGCCTGCACCTGCGCCATCACCGCCGAGTGCGGCACGTCGCCCGCTTCGCGGCCATGGAATCCATCGAAATACGCCTGCCACTGCGCGCCGACACTGGCCGGGTCCACGAGGTATTGCTCGTAGAGGTCTTCAATGAAGCCGGCATTGCCGCCGGAAAGCTGGGAACTCCGGGAGAACTGCTTGATCAGGCTGTCCACGACGTCGGTTGCTGCCTCGTAGGAACGGGTCGGGCCACGGGCCGGAACGGCTGCGGCGGCTACGCTGCCGACCGGGGCCGGGCAGAACGCGAATTATAGCCTTACAGCGCCAGCGAGCGCAGTTCCGTGGCCGGTCGCGCCCGTTCCCAGGCCCGCTCGAAATGCTCGCGCAGTTGGCGGTTGCGGGCCGGCAGGGCGGGGCTCCAGTCGGCTTCGAAGCGGCTGCCGAGCAGGCGGAACAGGTATCCGTCGCGGTCGTTGACCACGTAGACCGAGGGATATTGCATGTCCTCGGGATCTTCGGGCGTGCGGAATTCGAAAGCGCTAGGCAGGCGCTGGGCCAGGGACAGCAGCGGATGCGGCTGGCGCCTTGCCTGGGCCGGGTCCTGGACCACGAAGCGCGCCACCGGGCCGCCGCCAGCCGTGGCGAAGTCCTTGAAGGCCTCGACGATCAGCGGATGCGCGAACAGGGCCGGTTCCAGATCGCGGGTATAAATGCGCAGCTCGCGCCGCCCCTGGTGCAGCAGCACGTGCACGGCTTCGACGATGGCATCCAGGCCCTCGAGCTCGGCCAAGGGCTGCGAGGGGCCGCGCGGCGCGGCGCCCAGGCGCGTGGCGGGCAGCAGCGGTTCCAGCTCCAGGCTCATGGCCTGGTGCTCGATGCCGGCCTCGTCGAAGCGCTCGCCTTCGGGTTGGAAGCCGAACTTCTCGTAGAAGCCAATCGCACTGGCCTGGGAATTCAGGCTGACCCCGCGCAGCCCCAGTTCGCGAGCCTTCTGGATTAGCGCACTGAGCATCGCCTCGCCCACGCCCTTGCCGCGCCATTCGCGCAGTACGGCCATGCGGCCGATCTTGTGCTGCGGCGTCAGGCGGCCGGTGCCGATGGGGCGGTGTTCATTGTCGCGGGCGATGACGTGGTGGCACAGCGGGTCCAACTCGTCCCACTCCAGTTCCAGCGGCACCTGCTGCTCCTGCACGAAGACCGGCTCGCGCACGCTGCGCAGGTCCTTGAAGTCGACCGTGTAGTCGGCCGGTTCAACCCGGAATTCGGCATTGATCGGAAGCATGCTCGACCTCAGCTTTTCTTGCGCGGGGCGCGCTTGAGTTGGAAATGGCCCTGGGCCAGCAATTCAGCCAGCGCGCGATGGCCAGCTTCATCGAGTTTGGCGACGGCGGCATCGTCCAGCGCCTCGTAGGCAGCCAGTACATGCGCCGAGCGCCGGTCCATCGGGAAGGAACGGCCGTTGACGAAGAGCAGGGCACGGTCGGCCTTGCGCGAGCCCAGGCCGGCCCAGGCCGAACGCGAGAACGGGTGGCGCAGCAGCAGGCCGCCGTCCACCAGCGCAGTTTGTACGCTGGCCAAGCTCGGCACATGCGGGCCCGGCCCGACTTCGCCAGCGGCCCGGTAGCGGGTGATGAAGCGGCCAAACCACTCGCGCCGCGCTTCGGCACTCATCGAAGCCATGGCCTCGAGCGCCTGGTCCACCCGGCCGAAGGCAGCTTCGTCGATCTCGAAGGCGTCTTCGGGCTCGGAAAGATCCGGGTCGGCGTAGCGCGCTTCTTCCGGCAACGAAGCGGCCAGTTCCTCGGCGAGGTCGGCGATCAGCTCGGCCTGCGAAGGCGCGCGCATGCCGACCGAAAAAGTCATGCAGGCATCCACCGCCTCGCCGTGATGCGGCACGCCGGGCGGCAGGTAGAGCATGTCGCCGGGTTCAAGCACCCACTCATCCGACGGCGTAAAGCGCTGCAGCAGCTTCAGCTCGGCGTCTTCGCGGAACTCGCGCGGCGCGTCGGGCGCATCGTCCACCTGCCAGCGGCGCTGGCCCAGGGCCTGCAGCAGGAACACGTCGTACTGGTCCACATGCGCGCCGACCGAGCCGCCCGGCGTGGCGTAGCTGATCATGATGTCGTCCACGCGCCAGGCCGGCAGGAAGCGGAAGCGGTCGAGCAGGGCGCGCACGTCACCGTCCCACTTGTCCATGTCCTGCACCAGCAAGGTCCAGTCCTTGCGGCCGAGCTTGGGGAATTCGCTTTCCTCGAACGGACCGGTGCGCAGGCTGTAGCGGTCGGTCTTGCGCTGGTGCGTGACCAGGCGCGAGAGCGCGGCTTCCTCGCAGGCGAGCCCGGCGAGGTCTTCCGGCGACATCGGCGCCAGGAAGCCGGGAAAGGCCTGGCGGATCAGCAGCGGCTGCTTCTGCCAGTACTCGCGCAGGAAGCGCGCCACCGGCATGCCCAGGAAGTGTTCACGGCTGGCGCGAACTTCGGCGACCGCCATCTCAGATGTCCTTCGCCAGCGTCTCGGCCAGGCCCACGTAGCCGCCCGGCGTGAGCGCAGCGAGTCGCGCCTTGTCTTCCGCGGGCAGGTCGAGGCTTGCGATGAACTCGCGCATGGCCTTGGCATCAATGCCGTGGCCGCGGGTGAGGGCCTTCAATTGTTCGTAGGGATTGGGCAGGCCATGGCGACGCATCACCGTCTGCACCGGTTCGGCCAGCACTTCCCAGGCAGCATCGAGGTCGGCGGCCAGGCGCTCGGGATTGACGCTCAGCTTGCCCAGGCCGCGCGCCAGCGACTCGAAACCGATCTGCGCATGGCCGAAGGCGGTGCCCAAGGCGCGCAGCACGGTCGAGTCGGTCAGGTCGCGCTGCCAACGGCTGATCGGCAACTTCTCCGAGAAATGGCCGAACAAGCTGTTGGCGATGCCGAAATTGCCCTCGGCATTTTCGAAATCAATCGGGTTCACCTTGTGCGGCATGGTCGACGAGCCGACTTCACCGGCCTTCACCGCCTGCTTGAAGTAGCCCAGCGAGATGTAGCCCCACAGGTCGCGGCACAGGTCGATGGCGATGATGCCGATGCGCCGCTGCACGTCGCAGAGTTCGGCGATGCCGTCGTGCGGCTCGATCTGGGTGGTGTAGGGATTGAAGTCCAGCCCCAGCGAGTGCACGAAGCGCTGCGCGAAACCCGGCCAGTCGACATTCGGATAAGCGACGACATGGGCGTTGTAGTTGCCGACTGCGCCATTGATCTTGCCCGGCATTTCCAGCGCGGCCAGCTGGCGGCGCTGGCGCTGCAGGCGCGCTACTACATTGGCCAGTTCCTTGCCCACGGTGCTGGGCGAGGCGGTCTGGCCGTGCGTGCGCGACAGCATCGGCAGGGCGGCGTGGGCGTGGGCCATGCCGCGCAGCGCGTCGCAGAGGCGGTCGAGCGAAGGCAGCAGGACCTTCTCGCGCGCCTCGCGCAGCATCAGGGCATAGCTGAGGTTGTTGATGTCTTCGGAGGTGCAGGCGAAGTGCACGAACTCCAGGGCGCCGGCCAGCTCGGCATCGCCCTTGAGCTTTTCCTTGATGAAATATTCCACGGCCTTGACGTCGTGGTTGGTGGTGCGCTCGATTTCCTTGACCCGGGCGGCATCGTCCTGGCTGAAGTCATCGGCCAGGGCACGCAGCTTGGCCACGGCGCTGTCGGGCAGCTCAGGCAATTCGGCGATGCCGGGCTCGGCGGCCAGGGCCAGCAGCCATTCCACTTCCACCCGCACGCGGGCGTGGATCAGGCCGGATTCGGAAAAGATCGGCCGCAGCGCCGCCACCTTGCCGGCGTAACGGCCGTCGAGCGGGGACAGGGCGAGCAGGGTCGGGTCGGACATCGGTTCTGGCTCCGGTCGAGACGACAATTCTACACGGGGCTATGATTTGCTTCCTGTTCCCGGGAGTGGCGCGATGGCCGGCAAGACCCGTGTGGTGCACGACAGCTTCGGCGAACTGCGGGTGCCTGCCAGCGCCCTGTACGGCGCCCAGACCCAGCGTGCGGTGCAAAATTTCCCGGTATCGGGCCTGCGTATGCCGCGCCATTTCCTGCGCGCCCTGGGCCTGGTGAAGGCCGCCGCCGCCGAGGCCAATGTTGAGCTGGGCCTGCTTCCCGCCGGCATCGCCAAGGCCATCGCCAACGCCGCGCTTGAAGTCGCCGCCGGCAGCCTGGACGAGCAATTTCCGATTGATGTCTTCCAGACCGGCTCGGGCACCTCGAGCAATATGAATGCCAACGAGGTCATCGCCACCTTGGCCGAGCGCGCCAGCGGCAAGCCCGTGCATCCCAACGACCATGTGAACCTGGGCCAGAGTTCGAACGATGTCATCCCGACCACCCTGCAGGTGGCCGGAGCGCTGGCCTATGCCGAACAGTTGCGCCCCGCGCTGAAGCAGTTGAAGGCGAGCATCGACAGGCGCGCCAAGCAGCTCTCCAAAGTGGTGAAGACCGGGCGCACGCACCTGATGGATGCCATGCCGCTGACTTTCGGCCAGGAGCTGTCTGCCTGGTCGGCGCAGCTGGCCAGCGCCATCGCGCGGCTCGATGACAGCGCGGTTCGCCTGCAGGCCTTGCCCCTGGGCGGCACCGCCATCGGCACCGGCATCAATGCCGACCCGCGCTTTGGCAAGCGCGCTATCGCTCGCCTTCGCGCCGGCACGAAAGTGAAGTTCCGCCAGGCCGACAACCTGTTCGAAGGCATTGCCTCGCAGGACGCGGCGGTGGAATTCAGCGGCCAGCTCAACACGCTCGCCGTGGCCCTGATGAAGATCAGCAATGACCTGCGCTGGATGAACTCGGGCCCGCTGGCGGGATTGGGCGAGATCGAATTGCCGGCGCTGCAGCCGGGCAGTTCGATCATGCCGGGCAAGGTCAATCCGGTCATTCCCGAAGCCACGGCCATGGTTTGCGCGCAGGTCATGGGCAACCACACCACCATCACGGTGGCCGGCGCCAGTGGCAACTTCCAGCTCAACGTCATGCTGCCGGTGATCGCGCACAACCTGCTGCAGTCCATCGAATTGCTGGCGGATGTGTCGCGCCTGCTGGCCGAAAAGGCCATCGACGGATTTACCGTGCGCCAGGCGCGGCTGGACGAGGCATTGGCGCGCAATCCGATCCTCGTCACCGCATTGAATCCGGTGATTGGCTACGAAGCCGCCGCCGCCATTGCCAAGCGCGCCTACAAGGAAGGCCGCCCGGTGCTGGAAGTGGCGAAGGAAATGACCACGCTCGGCGAAAAGCAGCTACGCAAGTTGCTCGACCCCACTGCACTCACCAAGGGCGGCATCGGCAGTGGCGGTGGGGCGGGCGGCTAAACCTTGGCTTCGTAGATGACGAAGCGCTTGGTGGTGGTTTCCACCACTTCCCAGGTTCCGCGAAAGCCGCGCGGAATGACAAAGCTGTCACCCGGGCCCACGGAAAGCATATTGCCTTCCTCGTCCGTCACCAGGCTGCGGCCCTGGATGATCTGGCAGAACTCTTCTTCGGTGTAGGCCACGTGCCAGGCGCCAGGTTCGCTGCGCCAGATGCCGACGAAGAACTGGCCGCTGGGGTCGGTGTACTGCGTCCAGAGCGTTTGCCGTGGATTGCCCTGGATCAGGCGATCGGGGGCGATGAAATATTCCTCGGCCGTGGGATCGAGGTTGTCCAGATTGATGGCGCGGCTGGGGATCATTCGAAGTCTGCCTGCTCAGTCGCCGCCATCGCCACCGCCATCACCGCCGCCGCCGTCGCCAGAATCATGGCCAGCGGAATCGTGATCGCGATGCCCGGAGCCGGACTCGAAGAAGTCGCCCCCGCCGTCACCGTTGCCGCGCTGCTTGCTGGCCAAGTGCCGGCGCAGGAAGCCGAACCAGACGATCGAAGCGATGCCCAAAATGATCAGCGTGGCGACGGGGGACATGGGCCGAACCAGAAGGACACAGGCTTCAGTCTGCCATTCGTTCGGTCAGGCTGCCAGAAGCTTGCACGCGCCAAGGGCCGGTAACGCGGTGCCGTGCGCGGCAATCAGAGCCACCACCAACCTCGGACAAGGTTCACGATTCCGTCCCGGATCGCCATGACAAGATCGGGCATGGCGCGCGGGAACGCAAATCCCAGCACCGCCGCCGCAATCATGATCCCGACAAAAACACGCCCGCCCAGCAGCCACGGATATCCGGCGTAGACCAGCAGGCGGTCGAAGAGCAGCCAATAGATGCCCAAGGGCAGCAGCAGCCAGGCCATGGAAATCAGGGCTGCTGTTACTCGATCAAATAGAGTGTGGCGCTCCGGTGGCAGTTGCCGCCCCGGATTCATGACCGCTCGCGATCATTGGGCGTGAGGTGGGCCATTCGGCCGTCGCCATAGCTGCGGATAACTTCGGAAATCACGATGTGGTAGCCCTCGTACCAGCGAGCGTACTGGCGCTTGGCTTCCTGGTGCGCTGGGTGTGTGGAGAAGGCCTTGAGGCTGTCGAGATCCCGCCAGTAATAGGTAGCATTGGCCCGGGTTTCGTCTTCGGAATGCCAGGATTCGCTGCCGAGAAAACCTGGGCTGGCCCGCGCGACTTCATTGATGATGTCGTTGAGGCGATGAAATTCGGCATCGTAGCGGCCGGGGAGGTAGTGGAAGGCGGCGATGTACATGCGCGCAGGATTGCTTGCGCCGATTGGGCGAGTCAAGTTGGGACGCGCCGGTTACGAAAACAAGAAACGCCCCTTGCGGGGCGTTTCTTGTTTGATGCTGGTGTGCGCGAACTACCTTGAAACAATACCGTCCATGGTGGAGGGCGCCAGGCCGCGCTCCAGCGCGGCCCTGATTCGGGCTGCGGACCGCCATTCATGGCGGTCCGCGAGCAAGCCCGAATCAGCCCTCGTCCTTCCAGCGGCGGATGCGGCTGGCGGCGTAGAGCATGGCGCTGCCGAGCACCGCGCCGATCCAGGGGTTGGCAAAGGCCAGGGTCTTCCAGCTCTGCACCGTCAGCACGCCCAACTCGATCCCGTGGCCATGCTTCAGGTCCACACCGCCGGCCGGATCCACGAAGGCGAACCAGGCGCCCGGGGAGATGCTGCCCAGGCCGCGACCGACGATGTTGGCCCAGTACCACTTCACGTCGATGCCGAAGTCGAACATCGCGTTGAACCAGGCGAGCAGTACGCCGGTCAGCACGGGCACGCCCACGGCCCACAGGAACACCTTGGTGCGCGCCCAGGCCGAAACCATCATCAGCCAGCCCACGGTCGGCAGGGCCCAGACCACATACACGGGCAACACGGCCAGCAACTTGAACGGCCCGAGGTAGGTCGCCGGGGCCAGGAACACCGCGCTCAGGTTGAGACCGGTGAACGCGGCGCTGGCGATCGAGACCACCAGGACGATCACGCTGGTGATCACGCCGAAGCCGAAGGTGATCAGCGGCGCGCCGACCAGGGCCATCGCAGCCTTGGACAACACCGTTTCACCGTCGGACACCGGCAGCGACTTCCAGAACAGCACGCTGCGGTCCTTGCGCTCGTCGAACAGGCTGCCCAGGCAGAAGAAGAAGGCAACCACCGTCATGGCCATGAACAGCGGACCGGAGGCCATGATGTAGCCCTCGCTGATCGCCTCGACCAAGCGCACCTGCTGCTCGGGCGAGATGATCTTGCCCAGGTTGGTGACCTGCTCGCCGTTGATGTTGATGCCGTGCTGGGTCTTGAAAACCAGCGCGAACACCGAGGACACCAGGGTGCCGAGGGCGATGATGGCGCCGACGATCGCCGGGGTCCAGACGAAGCCGCCCTTGTGCTCCCAGATCTCGCGCTTGAGTAGCCATTTCATCGTCGTGTTCATGCGTAGGTCCCCTTCATCGTTGCCACGAACAGGTCGGCGACGCCGACGTTGCGTGTTTCACCCAGTGCCGACACCTGCTGCTTGCTGGCGCCGTCGAACAGCATCACCGACTTGCCGAAGACCTGGCGCTCGTCCAGCGGCTTCAGTGCGCGGGCGGCCTCAACGTTCTCGGCCGGCACCATCACCTCGGTGAAGCGCTCGGCGACGTCGTCCATGCTTGCCGACAGGATGATCTTGCCTTCACGGATGAACATCAGGTCGCTGAGGATGTGCTCGATCTCTTCGACCTGGTGGGTGGTGACGATGATCGTCTTGTCCTCGTCGAAGTAGTCTTCCAGCAGGTTCTGGTAGAACTGCTTGCGGTAGATGATGTCCAGGCCGAGGGTCGGCTCGTCCAGCACCAGCAGCTTGGCGTCAATCGCCATCACCAGGGCCAGGTGCAGTTGCACGATCATGCCCTTGCTCATTTCCTTCACCTTCATGGAAGGCTTGAGCTTGGTGTGCGCCAGGTAACGCTCGGCCTTGGCGCGGTCGAATTTCGGATGCACGCCGGCCACGAAATCCACGGCATCGCGTACACGCAGCCAGCGCGGCAGCACGGCAACGTCGGCGATGAAGCAGACCTGCTCCATCAGCTGGTCGCGCTCGCTGCGCGGGTCCAGGCCCAGCACCTTCAATTCGCCTTCAAAGGGAATCAGGCCGAGGGCGGCTTTCAGGGTGGTGGTCTTGCCCGAACCGTTCGGGCCGATCAGGCCGATGATGCGGCCGGAGGGAATGTCGAAGCTGACGTTGTCCACGGCGATGGACTTGCCGTAGCGCTTGCTCAGCCCGCGGGCGGAGATGACGGTGCTCACTGGGCACCTCCCTGGCGCAGCAGTTTCTCGACATCCAGGCCCAGGCGGTTGATGCGCTCGAGCATCGCCGGCCACTCTTCTTTCAGGAAACGTTCGCGTTCGCTGGACAACAGCTTCTCGCGCGCCCCGTCGGTCATGTACATGCCAAGTCCCCTTCGTTTTTCCACCAAAGATTCGTCCGCCAGCTCCTGGTAAGCGCGGGAGACGGTGATCGGGTTGAGCTGGTATTCGGCCGCGATCTGGCGAACCGAGGGCAGCGCGTCGCCAGGCTTGAGCAAGCCGTCAAGCATCATGCCGACGACCCGCTCCTTGAGCTGGCGATAGATGGGTGCGTTGTCGCTCCAGGCGATGGACATCTCAACCCTCCCGGCGCGGCAGCAGCGGCGCGAACGAGTAGAAGGGCATGGAAAGCTGGCTGCGCATGCTGCGCAGGTTCTGGCGGGCGGCCTGGAGTTCGTCCAGGGGGGCCGGCAGGTCCTGGCCCATGCTCGGGGCTTTGACGGCCATCGGGGCGGGCGGGTTGCCGGCCGTGTAGCTCACGCCCAACATGGCGAAGGTGATCGCCAGGCCCGATAGCGTGTTCCTGATCTTCTGGTACATAACGCCTCCCGTGTTGGTGAGGTAACCGAATGGTGTTGTAGCAAACTATAACACCAGCTTTCCCCTAGTCAACACCTTCTGCACAAAAACCTGACCCAACTGATGGCATAGTCCGCGTCAGAGTCCAATACGGGAAGGCAAGTCCATGAAAGTATTGAAGTTCATCGCGCTGGCTGCCGTCCTTTCGGCCGCTCCCGCCCTGGCCGGGAAGGCGCTTCTGGACCAGAACTACCGCGAGCTGGCCGGAAAACGCGTGGTCAATCTGCAGAAGGCCTACGCCGGGCAGGTGCTTTTGGTGGTCAACACCGCCAGCAAGTGTGGCTTCACCCCGCAGTACGAGGCCCTTGAAGCCATGCACGCCAAATACAAGGACCGCGGCTTTGCCGTGCTGGGCTTTCCTTCGAACGATTTCATGGGCCAGGAGCCCGGTACCGAAAAGCAGATCCAGGAGTTCTGCAAGCTCACTTATGGCGTGAAATTTCCGATGTTCGAGAAGGTGCACGTGAAGGGCAACGAAACCACGCCTTTCTACCGCGAGCTGGCCGCCGCGACCGGCCAGGCGCCCGCCTGGAACTTCCACAAGTACCTGATCGATCGCAACGGCAAGGTAGTTGCCAGCTATGGCAGCCGCACCACGCCGACCGATCCTGACTTCGTGGCCAAGGTCGAGGCCCTGATCGCCGCGGCCAAACCTTAATCGCGCAAATCCCGGGCATTGCCCGGGACGGGCGGGGCCGCGACAATAGCCGCTTGTGCCGGGACGACCCGGCTTTACAGGAGTGGTATCCGATGGCCTCGTTCTTCCGTTCCGCCGTCCTGATGACGGCGATCGCCTGCAGCATGTCCTGCACCGCCCAGGCGCCCGCGCCGGCTGCGGCCAAGCCGGGCGACAAGCCGGCCGATCCTGCGCTCAGCCCCGCTGCGGCCGCGATGAGCGCCAAGCAGCGCAACAGCTACATGATCGGCATGGACGTGGCCAAGTCGCTCGAGCCGATCAAGGATGAGATCGATCTCGCCAGCTTGACCCAGGCCATCCAGACCGTGTTCGACGGCAAGCCGACCAAGCTCACCGCCACCGAAGCCGAAAAGATCCGCGCCGAATTCAGCACCATGCTGCAGGGCAAGATGGCTGCCAAGGCCGCCGAGCAGGCCAAGAAGAACGAAGCCGAAGGCATCGCCTTCCTCGCCGCCAATGCGGGCAAGGCTGGCGTCCGCAGCCAGCCGTCGGGCCTGCAGTACCAGGTGTTGCGCGAAGGTTCCGGCCCGAAGCCGCAGCCGACCGACCAGGTGCGCGTGAACTACAAGGGCACCACGCTCGATGGCAAGACTTTCGACAGTTCCTATGATCGCGGCGAGCCGGTGACCTTCCCGCTGAACCAGGTCATTCCGGGCTGGACCGAAGGCGTGGGCCTGATGCCGGTCGGTTCGAAGTTCAAGTTCTGGATCCCCAGCAAGCTTGCTTACGGTCCCAACGGCCAGCCGCCGACCATCGGCCCGAATGCCACCTTGGTGTTCGAAGTCGAGTTGCTGGAAATCGTCAAGTAATCAGACCGGTGAAACGGACGGCGACGGAATTCCGTCGCCGTTCCCATCAAGCAGGAAATCGGCATGCGCGTTACTGTTTTCGGCACCGGATACGTGGGCCTGGTCACGGGCACTTGCCTGGCGGAAGTCGGCAATCAAGTGGTCTGCGTGGACATTGACGCGGCCAAGGTGGAAGGCCTGAACCGCGGCGTGATCCCGATTTACGAGCCGGGCCTGGAAGAGATGGTGCTGGCCAACCACGGCGGCGGGCGTATTGCCTTCACCACCGAAGCGGCCGAGCCCATCGCCCATGGCGAGGTGATCTTCATTGCCGTTGGCACGCCGCCGGATGAAGACGGCAGCGCGGATCTGCAGTACGTGCTGGCCGTGGCCCGCACCATCGGCAAGCACCTGGCCAAGCCGGCGGTCA
>CBHTVR010000052.1:0-13590 GCA_966096795.1 uncultured Gammaproteobacteria bacterium | reverse complement strand
CCGCCATTTTAACCCTGATGGCGCAGGGCTTCGATCGGATCGAGCTGGGCCGCCTTGCGCGCCGGGTAGAAGCCGAAGAACAAGCCGGTGGCAACCGAGCAACCAGCGGCCAGGGCCACCACGTGCCAGTCCATCTTCACGGGCAGCGAGCCCAGCTTGGCCGCGGCAAACGCGCCCAGTACGCCGATCAGCGTGCCGATCAGGCCGCCGCCGAAGGAAATCAGCATGGCCTCGGCCAGGAACTGGCGCTGGATGTCGCGCGGGCCGGCGCCGACCGCCATGCGCAGGCCGATTTCGCGAATGCGCTCGGTCACCGACACGAGCATGATGTTCATGATGCCGATACCGCCAACGATCAGGGAGATGCCGGCCACGGCGCCCAGCAGCAGCGACATGATGCGGGTCGTGGCGGTACGCGTGGCGACGATTTCGGAAATATTGCGCACGGCGAAATCATCTTCGGCGCCAGCGGCGATGCGGTGGCGCTCGCGCAGCAGGGTCTCCACTTCTTCCTGCACGTACTGCAGGTCTTCGGCGCGGGTCACGCCCAAGGCAATCTGGCGCACCGAGCCCGGCGCCGCGCCAGCCGCACCACTCAGACGCCGGCGCGCGGTTTCCAGCGGCACCATGATCACATCATCCTGGTCCTGGCCAAAGCCGCCCTGGCCCTTGGGCGAGAGCACGCCGACCACGGTGAAGGGCACCTTGCCGATGCGAAGGCTCTGGCCGAGCGGATCTTCGTCGCCGAACAATTCGCGGCGCACGGTTTCACCGATCACCACCGACTTGGCCGCCGAGCTGTAATCGCCCGCCGACAGGCCCTCGCCTGTCGCCAGCTTCCAGCCGTTGATATCGAAGTAGTCCGGCTGCACGCCCTGCCAACTGGTGGACCAGTTGTTCTCGGCGTAGACCAGCTGGCTGTTGCCGCGGATGCCGGCGGCCACGTACTGCACCTCCGGAATCTGTTCGCGGATGGCGGCAGCATCGCCGTCAGTCAGCGTGGCCTGGTTGCCGGCGCCGCCGCGCACGCCACCCTGGCTGGGTGCGCCGCCCATGATATCCAGGCGATTCGAGCCCAGGCCCGAAACCATCTTGTCGATTTCCGCCTGCGTGCCCTGCCCGACTGAAACCATCACGATGACGGCGGCGATACCGATGATCACGCCCAGTGAGGTCAGTGCGCTGCGCATCCAGTTGCCGCGCAACGCAAAGATGGCGGTGCGCAAGGTATCCGATCCGGTCATGCCCGTGCTCCCGGTTGCGCTGCGGTGGTGGCATCCGGAATCGCCGCCGGGTCCAGGTATTGTTCGCCTTCGTACAAGCGCCCGTCCTTCATCACGCAGATGCGATCGGCGTGGCGCGCCACGGCCGGGTCGTGGGTGATCAGGACCAGGGTCTTGCCCTGGTTCTTCAGGCTATCGAACAGGCGCAGCACGTCCTCGCCGGTCTTCGAATCCAGCGCGCCGGTGGGTTCGTCGGCGAGCAGCAGCGGCGGGTCGTTGATCAGCGCGCGCGCGATCGATACGCGCTGCTGTTGGCCGCCAGACATCTCGCCCGGCTTGTGCTGCGTGCGCCCGCCCAGGCCCACGGCCTCAAGCGCGGCGCGCGCGCGTGATTCGCGCTCGGCCAGGGGCGAGTTGGCATAGCTCAGCGGCATCATCACGTTGTGCAGCGCGTCCATGCGCGAAAGCAGGTTGAAGCCCTGGAAGATGAAGCCAATAGTTTGCAAGCGAAGACGGGCGGTCGCCTCGGCATCCAGACCCGCCACATCCACGCCATTGCAGAAATACTTCCCCGCGCTCGGCCGATCCAGGCAACCCAGGATATTCATCAGCGTGGACTTGCCCGAACCCGATGCGCCCATGATCGACACGAACTCGCCGTGGCCGATGCTGAGATCGACGTGATCGAGCGCCACCACTTCTGCCTCGGTGCCCGGCGAATAGACCTTGCCCAGGCCCTCGGTGCGAATGAGCGGTTCGCGACTCATTTATCCGCGCCCGGTCGGGCGCTGCCGATGATGACTTCCTCGCCTTCCTTCACCTCGCCGCCGAGGATCTCGGTGCGGGTGCCATCGCTGGCGCCGATGCGCAGCACCACCGCTTCGGGCTTGCCATTGACCAGGCGATACACGGGCGCGCGCTTGCCACTGGCCATGGCGGCCAGGGCGGCATCCCATTGCGCCTGCTGCCCGGGCCTGAGCGATGCCCGGAAGCCTTCGAAATTCTTCTTGATGCGCTCGGCAAAACGGGCGCTGCGATCACCGCCGCCAGCGCCAGGCGCGCCGCCGTTCTGGCCGCCCGCCTGCCCGCCCTGCCCGGCGCCGCCGCCATTGGCCATGGCCGCGCGCATGCGATCGCGCATGCCTTGCAGCGCGGCGTCGAAAGCCGCTTGCTGGGTGGCATCGAGCTTCAGGTCGGCAGCGATCTTGCTGAAATTGTCGAACATGCCGGCGCCGCCCTGGCCGCCGCGGCTGGCGCCTGCGGCCGGATTGCGCGCCGGGCCAAAGCCGGGCGGGCCGGCGTTGTTGCTTTCTTCGGCCGGGCGAAAGCGCAGGGCGGCGTTCGGCACGCTGAGCACATCGGGCTTGCGGCTGATTTCGATCTCGGCGTTGGCGGTCATGCCCGGCAGCAAGGTCTGGTCGGGATTTTCGACTTCCACCACCACCGGATAGGTGATGACATTGTTGGTATTGGTCGCGGCCAGGCGCACCTGCTTCACCCGGCCGTCGAACTTGCGGTCGGGAAAGGCATCGACGGTGAAGCGCGCGGTCTGGCCGTCGCGCACCTGGCCGATGTCGGCTTCGTCAATGGCCAGCACGATTTCCATCTGGCGCAGGTCGCCGGCGATCTTGAACAGCACCGGCGTCTGCAGGCTGGCGGCGACCGTCTGGCCGGGTTCAACCGCGCGCTGCAGCACGACGCCATCCACCGGCGAGCGAATCACGGTTTTTTCCAGGTCCAAACGCGCGCTATCCACATTGGCCTGCTGCTGGCGCACCTGCGCCTGCGCCGACACAACGCGGGCACGGGCCTGGTCACGCGCGGCCAGCGCGAGGTCGGCATCGGTGCGCGAAACCAGCTGGCGCGCGACCAGGTCGGCCTTGCGCGTGTAGTCGGCTTCGGCATTCTTCGCTGACGCCTGCGATTCGGACAGGCCCGCGCGCGCGGTGGCCAGTGACGCGGAGGCCTGGTCCAGGCGCGCCTGCAGGGTGCTCGGATCGAGCCGGGCGATGACCTGGCCTTGCTTGACGCTGTCGTTGAAATCCACGTCCACCGATTGCAGCGTGCCCGACACCTGCGTGCCAACATCCACGGTCGCGGTGGCGCTGAGCGTGCCGGTGGCGGAAATCGCGGTGCGGATTTCGCCGCGCTCCACGGGGGCGGTGCGATAGGCGCTGGCCTCGTCGCCCGAACGCTTGCCCATGAGCCACCAGGCCGCCGCAGCCACCAGCGCGATCAGGACCAGTGGCATCAGCCAGCGGGGACGGGCGGACGCAGGGGCGCGGGACGGGGACATGGAATCTCCTGGCAAAACGTTCAAAGGGGGCGATACGAGGAGCGCGAAGCCGGCCGCGCATTATGCAAGATGCACGAGTGGGACCAAGGGTCGCAGCCGATGTTCCCGGCCCGATTCAGGCCGCAGCCACGAAACTGATGGTCGCCGTGGTACCCCGACCGGGCTCGCTCTCCAGTTTGACCGGCCAGCCGTAGCGGTCGGACAGGCGGCGCACGATGGACAGGCCGATGCCCTGGCCTTCCTTGCGCCGGTCGCCACCGCGGAAGAAGGGCTCGAACACCCGGGCCAGTTCCTGTGCATCCATGCCCACGCCGGTATCGCTGATGCGCAGGCTGTCCTGGCGCACGGTCACCACGATGCGGCCCTGGTCGGTGTAGTGGCAGGCGTTGCGCAACAGGTTGCCCAGCATCACCGAGAACACGCGCGCGGGCGCATGCAGTTCCGGGTCGGCTTCCTGCACCAGTTCCAGCTCAACGGCCTTGCCGGCGAGCAATGGCCGCGCCTTCTCGATTTCTTCAGCCGCAACAGCGGTGACCGAGAAGTCTTCGTCGGGCAGGCCAGTGTCGCCTTCGCGCGCCAGGATCAGGAACGCCTCGATCAGCGCCTCCATGTCACGACCGGCAGCCTGGATGCGCTTGAGCGAACGGCAGGCCGAAGGCGACAGCGAGGCATCGCCCGACATCATGTCACCGGCAACGCGGATGACCGTGAGCGGCGTGCGCAACTCGTGCGAGGCATCGCGGGTGAAATTGTGTTCGCGCTCGACGAAGCTGCCAATGCGCGAAGCGAATTCGTGCAGCGACGAGGCCAGCGTGAGGGCTTCGCCATCCATGTCCACCGGCAGGTTCTGCGGCTGCAAGGCGCTGGAATCGGGATGATGCGGATCCCAGTGCTGGACCTGGTTGGCCAGCCAGATGATCGGCGACACCGCGCGCTTGGAACGCCGGTAGGTGCTCCAGGCGATCACATAGACAACGGCCAGCACCAGGGCCAGCGGCGCCACACCGAACCAGAAGGCCAGCGAGTCCACCTGCTCCTGCTTGAACAGCAGGTACAGGCGCTGATCGCCGCGATCCTCCACCAGCACCAGTGAGCCGCCCTGGCTGCGCGGCAGGATATGGAAGCCGGGGGCCAGCGCCTGCAATGGCTCCGGCAGCGCCGCGGTGTCGCCGGGCTTCACGAGGAAACCGTTCATGTTGTAGGTGTCAGGCACCAGTGCGCGCGGATCTGAATCGCGGCGCGCCCAGTAGTGCGCCGCCTCTTCCTGCAGCGCGCGCTGGATAAGCACGTGCTTTAGCACGGCCGAGGCGCCGTACACGCCGAGCACCGCAGCGAAGGCAATCGCCGCGGCTTGCAGGATGAAGGCAACCCAGATCTTGCGGCGCAGGCCGCTGCTTTCGCTCACGCCGGGGCCAACTCTAGATCGGCGATGCGGTATCCGGCGGTCTGCACGGTGTGCAGCAACTGCTTCTCGAACGGACGATCAATCGCCTTGCGCAGGTTGTACAAATGGCTGCGCAGGGTGTCGGAGTCGGGCAGGCTGTCGCCCCAGATCTCGCGTTCGATGTCGCGCCGGGTGACCACGCGCGGCGACTCGCGCATCAGGATGTTCAACAGGCGCAGGCCGATCGGCGAGAGCTGCAGTTCCTGGCCGCCGCGGGTCACGCGCAGGCTGGCGGTATCGAGCACCAGGTCGGCGATCTTGAGCACCTCGGCGCTAACCTGGCGCCGCTCGCGACGGATCAGTGCGCGAACGCGCGCTTCCAGTTCCTGGATGGCGAAGGGCTTGACCAAATAATCGTCGGCACCGGCATCCAGGCCCGTTACCTTGTCGGCCAGGGTGTCGCGCGCGGTCAGCATCAGCACCGGCGTGGCCTTCTTGGATTCGCCGCGCAGGCGCTTGCAGACTTCGATGCCGTCCATGCGCGGCAGCATCAGGTCCAGCACCACCACGTCGTAGCTATTCTCGGTGGCCAGGCGCAGGCCGTCGACGCCGTCGCCGGCATAGTCGACGCCGAAGCCTCGCGATTCCAGGTATTCGCCCACCATCTCGGACAGGCTGCGGTTGTCTTCGACCAGAAGAATCAGACCGGCGGTTTCATCACGGCGCATGGGAAGTCCTCACGAAGGGAAGGGTAGCCTTCAGCTTTGTGAAATTACATCGCCAAGGGGGTGATTCCGGTGTGAAATAGCGGCTTTCTCCTCTGGACCCCGACCATGCCCGCCAACCTGAGCGCCTTTCTCCTGCCGATCCTGCTGCTGGTTGGCTCGAACCTGTTCATGACCGCGGCCTGGTACGGGCACCTCAAGTACACCGACCGACCACTCTGGGGCGTCATCCTCGCCAGTTGGGGCATCGCCTTTTTCGAATACTGCCTGCAGGTGCCCGCCAACCGCTGGGGCCACCAGGTCTATAGCGCGGCCCAGCTCAAGGGCATGCAAGAGGTGATCACGTTGCTGATCTTCGCCGGGTTCTCCACCTGGTACCTCGGCGAGCCGCTGAAGTGGAACCACGTGGCCGGCTTCGCGCTGATCGTGGTCGCGGCCTGGCTGATCTTCCTGGACTGAAGGCTAGAACGCGATCTTCCCGGTCAGCATGTCCTTGTACATGATCCAGTCGCTGACGAAGGAATAGAACGGATACTTGAAGGTGGCCGGCTTGTTCTTCTCGAAGAAGAAATGCCCGACCCAGGCAAAGCCGTAGCCGCAGAACAAGGCCGCCAGCAGCCACCAGGGGTTGCCCGTGCGCACCAGCATCACGATGCAACCGATCACCAGCGAGGTGCCGACGAAATGCAGGCGCCGACAAGTGCTGTTGGCGTGTTCGGACAGGTAGTAGGGATAGAACTCGCCCAGGCTCGCGAACTGGCTCATGGCTTTCTCCTTGCTTGCTGCATCTTGCGCCGGGGCCGTGGCCGGGGCAACTCAGGCGCCGGCGCTGCGCTCCTCGGCCTTGGCGCGGTTCCAGTACTGGTCCTGCTGCTCGAGCGACAGGCTGGACAGCTCGATGCCCTCCTCCGCCGCCATCGCCTCCATGCGCCGGAAACGGCGTTCGAACTTGGCATTGGCGCGGCGCAGCGCGCTGCCGAAGTCGACCTTGCCGTGGCGCGAGAGATTGGCGCAGACGAACAGCACATCACCCAGTTCGTCTTCGAGTTCAGCATGGCCGGTGCCGCGCGCGAATTCGGCGCGCAGCTCTTCGATTTCCTCGTGCAGCTTGTCGAACACCGGATTCACGTCGGGCCAGTCGAAACCGGTGGTGGCGGCGCGCTTTTGCAGCTTCACCGCGCGCTGCCATTCCGGCAGGCCGCGGGCGATGCCGGCCAGCGCGCTGTGGTCCACGTCGCCGCCGCGGGCCAGGCGCTCGGCGCGCTTGCCCTGTTCCCAGAGCGCGGTCTGTTCCTCCACGCCCGACACTTCCAGGCCGGCAAAAACATGCGGGTGGCGGCGCACCATTTTTTCGCCGATGGCATCGGCCACATCGTCGAAGGCGAAATGCCCGGCCTCTTCGGCCATCCGCGAATGAAACACCACCTGCAACAGCAGGTCGCCGAGTTCGTCGCGCAGGTCGCCCATGTCGCCGCGCTCGATGGCATCCGCGACTTCGTAGGCTTCCTCGATGGTGTAAGGCGCGATCGTGCGGAAGTCCTGCTGCACGTCCCAGGGGCAGCCGCCGTTGGGGTCGCGCAGGCGCGCCATGATCGCCAGCAGGCGCTGGATCGGGGTGTCAGTCGCGGCCAAGCCAGTCCCTCCAGGGCAGGTCCGGGTCGCCGAGCGCGAGGAAATCGGGATTGAGCAGCGACTCCTTCGAATTGCAGCGCAACGGCTGGCCATCGAGCATGATCACCGCGCCACCTGCCGCTTCCAGCACGCATTGGCCGGCGGCGGTGTCCCATTCGGAGGTCGGCGCGAAGCGCGGGTATACGTCCAAACGCGCTTCGGCCATGCGGCAGAACTTCAGCGAGGAACCCATCGCCAGCAATTGCACTTCGCCCATCCGGGCGATGGCGGCTTCGCTGCGCGCGTCCATATGCGAACGGCTGCCGGCCACGCGCAGGGGCGATGTCGCAGGCTGGCGCGCCGCAATGGGTACGAGATCGGCGCCATCGGCCACGAAACTGCCGTTTCCACGCTCGCCCACGTACAACTCGCCAAGCGCCGGCGCGAACACCACGCCGAATACCGGCACGCCGTCATCAATCAGGGCGATGTTGACGGTGAACTCGCCATTCTTCTTGACGAATTCGCGGGTGCCGTCGAGCGGATCCACCAGCCAGTAACGCTGCCATGCGCGGCGCGTTTCCCAGGGCACGCTGGCCGACTCTTCCGACAGCACCGGCAAGTCCGGCGTCAGCGCCTGCAGGCCGGCGACAATCAGGTGGTGCGCGGCCATGTCGGCGGCGGTCAGCGGCGAACGGTCGTCCTTGTGCTCGACTGCGAAGTCCTGCACATAGACCTGCATGATGGCAGCGCCGGCATCACGCGCCAGCTGGATGAGCGGTGCGCGCCAGGCCGGATTCATCGGCCGCGCAGGACTTCGCGCACGACCAGCAGGCCGGCCAGCGAACGGCCTTCGGAACAGTCCTCGCGCAGCACCAGTTCGTGCAGGGCGTCGAGCTTCCAGGGCACCACCTCGAGTTCCTCGGGTTCATCGCCGGGCAGGCGCTCGGGGTAGAGGTCTTCGGCCAGCACGAGCTGGATTTCGTGGGTCATGTAGCCGGGTGCCAGCGTGATCGCGCGCAGGTGCGTGAGCTTGCGCGCGCCGAAGCCGGTTTCTTCCTTCAGCTCGCGATTGGCGGCGTCGAGCACGCTTTCGCCAGCGTCCATGCGGCCTTTCGGCAGGCCCAGCTCGTAGCGGTGCACGCCGGCGGCGTATTCGCGGATCAGCAGTACCGTGCCGGGTTCGGGAATGGCGGCGATCATCACCGCACCGTGTCCGCGGCTGGACAGGCGCTCGTACTTGCGGCGCTCGCCGTTGGAAAATTCCAGGTCGATCGTTTCGCGGCGATAGACGCCCGACTCGTGTTCCTGGCGACCGTGGATGATGGGCAGCGTGGGCATCAGCGGGGACTCCGGCCCGGGTCCGGCACGGCGGCCGCCCCGGCCGCTTGCGCCCCGGCCCCTGCGCGGAACGCATGGACAGGAAGGCGGCAGGTCGGGATCATGGCGGCATGCACGGAAATGAAATCGATGCACGAATGCTAGCAGAGGCCGAGCAGCTGCGGAGCCGCGACCTGGCGGTGCTCTGGCACCCCTGCACGCAGATGGCCGAGCACCCCGACCGCCTGCCCCTGCTGCCGATCCGACGCGGCCGCGGCGCCTGGCTGGAAGGCGTGGACGGGCGCCGTTACCTGGACGCGGTCAGCTCCTGGTGGACGAACATCTTCGGCCATGGCGAGCCGCGCATCGCCGCCGCCATCGCCGCGCAGGCGCAGGAACTCGAACACGTCATCTTCGCCGGCTTCTCGCACGAGCCGGCGGTGCGCCTGGCCGAAGGCCTGCTGCGCGTCGCGCCGCCCGGACTTGCGCGCGTGTTCTACGCCGACAACGGTTCGGCGGCCGTCGAGATCGCGCTGAAGATGAGCTTCCACAGCCACCTCAACCGCGGCGATCGCAAGCGCACGCGCTTCATCGCCCTGGGCAATGGCTACCACGGCGAGACGCTGGGCGCCTTGTCCATGGGCGACATCCCGCTGTACCGGCGCACCTACGCGCCGCTGCTGCTGACGCCGCTGTTCGCGCCCTCGCCCGATGCCTTCGATGCCGAGCCCGGCGAAAGCGCCGAAGCCTGCGCCCTGCGTCGCGCCGAGGAGCTCGAAGCCATCTTCGCGGCCAACGAAGGCGAAGTCTGCGCGCTGATCGTCGAGCCGCTGCTGCAATGCGCCGGTGGCATGCGCATGCACCATCCGGCCTACTTGCGGCGCGCGCGCGAGATCTGCAAGGCCCACGGCGCGCACCTGATCGCCGACGAGATCGCCACCGGCTTCGGCCGTACCGGCACGATGTTCGCCTGCGAGCAAGGCGGCATCAGCCCCGACTTCCTGTGCCTGTCGAAAGGCCTGACCGGCGGCTTCCTGCCGATGTCGGCGGTGCTCACCACCGCTGCGGTCTACAACGACTTTCTGGACGAAAGCCGCGAGCGCGCCTTCCTGCATTCGCACAGCTATACCGGCAACCCGCTAGGCTGCGCCGCAGCCCTGGCCACGCTGTCCATCTTCGAATCGGAGCCGGTGCTCGAGCGGAACCGCGTGACGGCCGCGCGCATGGCGGCACTGGCGGCGCCTTTCCGCCAGCACGCGCATGTCGCTGACGTCCGCCAAACCGGCATGGTGCTGGCGGTGGAACTGGTCGCGGATCGCGCCTCGCGCCGGCACTTCGACCCGGCCGAGAAACGCGGCCTGCGCGCCTACCGCCACGCCCTGGAACAAGGCGTGCTCTTGCGTCCGCTGGGCGAAGTGCTTTACTGGATGCCGCCCTACTGCATCGAGGAAGAAGCGCTCTTGCACCTTGCCAGCACCACTGCCGGCGCCATTGAAGCCCTGGTGGCCTGATGCGCGCCGTCCGCCACTTCGTGGATGCGCCGCTGGCCGTTGGCGCCGTCATCGAGCTGCCCGAAGCCGCCGTCGCCCATCTGGTTCGCGTATTGCGAATGCAGGCCGGCGACCCGGTGGTCCTGTTCAACGGCGACGGCTGCGATTATCCCGCGCACCTGCTCTCGACCAGCAAGCGTGGCGCTCAAGCCGAAGTGCTCGAGCGCATTGCCTTGGACAACGAATCGCCGCTGCAACTCACCCTGGCCCAGGGCATTGCCCGCGGCGAGAAGATGGATCTGATCCTGCAGAAGGCCACGGAGCTGGGCGTTGCACGCATCGCGCCGGTGGTGACCGAGCGCACCGAGGTCAGGCTCGATGCCGAGCGCTCGGCCAAGCGTTTGGCGCATTGGCGCGGCGTGTTGCTTTCGGCTTGCGAGCAGAGCGGGCGGGCGCGCGTGCCCGAGTTGCTGGAGCCGCAGTCGCTGGCGAATTTCGCCGCCGGGGAAGCAGCAGGGCATCGCTTCCTGCTGGATCCTTTTGCAGAGCGCGGCATCGCCGATGCAAGAGTGGGCGCAGGTGATCGAATCACCTTGTTGATTGGTCCGGAAGGCGGCTTGTCCGAGCGCGACCAGCTGACGCTGCGCGCCGCCGGCTATATCGGACTGCGCCTGGGCCCACGGGTGCTGCGCACGGAAACAGCCGGGCTGGCCGCGCTTGCAGCCTTCAACACCCTGTTCGGAGATTGGCGCTGAGCGCCGATTGAAGCGGCCGCGTCAGGCAGCCTGGTCGAGCGCCTTCTGAATCAGGCTTTCCAGTCCCAGAAGATCCGGCACCGAGGCATCGTCATCGTTCAGGCGCACGGTGGAATGGATGCCGGCCGCCTGTTCACCGCTGCTGGTCTGCTGCAACACCGACGCGGCCACCGTCACCAGGCGCGGGAAGCCCTGGGACAGCACCGCGAAGTAAGGCAGCTTGGGATTGCCGCCGAGCGCCTTGAGCACCACCACCTTGGCGCCGATCTGGCCCTCTTCGTCGGACCAGCCGGCAAAGCGCGAGAACGACAGCAGCGGCAGGCGCCAACCGCGCCAACGGATCTGGCCGAGCATCCACGACGGCGAATTTTCCACCGGCTCCGGATCGGAGAAGGTAATCACCTCGGCCACCGAGGCATTGGGCAGCAGCAGGCGACCCTGGTTGACGTTGATCAACACGCCTCGGATATCACGTTGCGGGGCATTCATGGCTTGCTCCAGGGTTCAGGCCGGCCAGCGCGAGGCAACTTGCCGCGCCAGGCCCAGGGCCGGGTAAACCGCGGCACCCTGACGCTGCATGGCGTCGGCGGCGGCGGAATCGAAACAGACTTCGGGGTCCTGGGCATACACCTGGGCACCGCCGTCACGCAGGGCCAGGATCGCCGGCACCAGCTCGGCATCGGCACCGCTGAGCACGATGACCATGCTGTCCTGCGGCACCAGCGCCACCAGCAATTGCGATAGCGCGCCCGTGGCGAACACCAATGCCTCGCCTTCGAGCAGCGCGGTGAAGCCGGCAGGCAACAAACTGACCTTGCCGCCTTCGGGACGCTCGCCGGCGCGCGCAAGCACAACGGGCAGCTTGCTGATCTTGGCGAGTTGGTCCACCAGGCGCTCGTGCTTTCCCACTTCCAGGTGCTGGTAGAGCAGCACCGGCACCGCCAAGCTGTCGGGCAGGCTGGAAAGCAGTTGCCGCACCGCGTCGGGTCCGCCGAGTCCGGCCAGAATCAACACCGCGCCCGATCCGGACGCAGGCGCGACCGCCGCGACAGCGGCCCCGGGGCCGGCATCCATCGGCGCGAGTTCAAGATTGCTGAAATCGAAGCTCGGCGCTGCAGCAGGTGGCGCGCTCGCTTGCGCAACATCAACGGCTTCCACCGCTTCGATCTCTTCGACACCCTGCGCGCCAACAGCGGCAATCAACTCGTCCACGCTGCGCCGGGTCTCGGTGTTTGGCAGGTCACCCTCGAGGTTGCTGAAACGCTGATCCTGCTTGTCGAAGGCTTCCAGCTGCGCGGCCAGTTCGGCCACGTCCACGTCCAGTTCGCCGGGGCCGGAATCTTCACCCGGAGTGAAACTGGAGATGCTGATGGATTCGTCGAAGTCGAGTTCGCCGAAGCTCGATGCCGCCGGCGCATCGTGCTCGACGGCAGATTCTGCGGGAATGTCCAGACTGATGTCACCGAGGTCCGAAAGGTCCAGCGACAATCCCGAATCCTGGGCGTTGCCGGTGTCCAGCGCGACTGAATCGGACAAGTCGTCGTCGTCATCGTCCCCGCCCACGGGCGCAGCATTGATCTCGATGGTCTCGGCCGACAGGGCGCTATCGTTCCAGTCATCGGACCACTCGGGCGTGCCAGCCGGAACCGGTGGCAGGCTGTCTCCCCCGAGCACCTTGCTCGCCATCAGGCGCGCCCAGCGGTTGAGGTCCCAGCCGTCGAGCTTGGCGGTGGTTTCGGCGTCGTCGAACATCACCTCGACGTCTTCGCCCGCCAACAGCTCGTCGAAGCGTTCGAGCGAAGATTCAATCGCGGGTTCAAGGCTGACCAGGAAATAATTCGGGCGCTGCTGGGCCACGGTCGCCGGATCCAGCTGGGACGGATCACCCTCCGCAACGATGGTGCCGCCAGCGTCACTGAGCGCGGTCCGCAATTGGTCTCGGGCCTTGCCGGCGCGGGCCAGCAAGGCGATCCGGACGCCGCCATCAACCATTGACCGCCTCCATGCCCAGCATGTCGAACACGTTGCGCATCAGCTCGGGCTCCTGGTAGGGCTTGCCGAGGTAACGGTCAACGCCGATGTCCATGGCGCGCTGGCGGTGTTTGTCGCCGGTACGCGAGGTGATCATGATGATCGGCACGTCTTTCAGGCGCGGGTCGGACTTCATGTTCTGGGCGACTTCGTAGCCGTCCATGCGCGGCATTTCGATGTCCAGCAGTACCAGGTCGGGCACGCGCTCGGCCATCTTCTCGACCGCGTCCACGCCATCCTTCGCGGTGAGCACTTCCATATTGTTGCGCTCGAGCACGCGACCGGTGACCTTGCGCATGGTGATGGAATCGTCGACCACCATGACCACGGGCACGCGGCGCGCGGCGGCGACCGGAGCAGCGGGCGCGACCGGCGTGACATCGCGAACGATGGCGCTCTGGCGACGCACCAGCGGCGCAACGTCGAGGATCACCACGACGCGGCCGTCACCCATGATGGTGGCACCGAAGATGCCGGGCACCGAGTTCACCTGCGGGCCGACCGGCTTCACCACGATTTCGCGGCTGCCCAGCACCTGGTCGATGCAGATCGCGGTGCGCAGGTCGCCGGAACGGGCCAGCAGCAGTGGCATCTGCAAGCTGTCCTGGGCCTTCGCCGGCGCATGGCCGATGAGCTGGCCGAGATCGTGGATGGCGTAGTCTTCGCCGGCATACGCGAACACCGGATGCTCTCCGGCCAACTGCTTGTCGAGGTCGGCGCGCGAGATGCGGCCCACGCCCTGCACCGAGGCGATC
>CBHTVR010000051.1:0-13936 GCA_966096795.1 uncultured Gammaproteobacteria bacterium | reverse complement strand
TGCAGGGCGTGATCGCGCACGAGTTCAGCCATGTGCTCAACGGCGACATGCGCCTGAACATCCGCCTGATCGGCCTGCTGTTCGGCATCCTGGTGCTGGCCATCATCGGCCGCAAGATTCTCGAGAACGGTCGCTTCAGCCGCTCCAAGGACACCGGTCCGCTGATCGCCGTGGCCGTCGGCCTGCTGATCGTGGGCTACGTGGGCCTGTTCTTTGGTCGCCTGATCAAGGCCAGCGTCAGCCGCCAGCGCGAATACCTGGCCGATGCCTCGGCGGTGCAGTTCACCCGCCAGACCCGCGGCATCGCCGGCGCGCTGAAGAAGCTCGCGGGCCTGGACGAAGGTTCGAAGTTGAGCAGCGCCGATGCCGAGGAAGTCAGCCACATGCTGTTCGGCCAGGGCTTGAAGTTGTCGAGCCTGATGGCCACGCATCCGCCGCTGATGGCGCGCATCCAGGCCCTGGAGCCGAGCTTTAAGCCCGACGCGCTGGCCGACCTGGAAGCGCGCTGGGCCATGCAGCCGCCGAACGGATTGGACGAAGACGTGGCCCTGGGTTTGACGGGGCCGGAAGCCGGTAACTTGCCTGCGGGCCACAGCCAGGTGCGGGTGACGCCACCCGGCGTGGTGGCGCAAGTGGGCGCGCCGCAGTCGGACGACTACCGCCGCGCCGGCAATATCAGCGAGAGCATTCCTGATGTGCTGCAGCGCGCTGCGCGCGACCAGGCCGATGTCGTGCCTTTGCTATACGGCTTGCTGCATGCGCCCGCCGGATCCGTGCGCGATGCCCAGCAATACGAGTTGCGCGCCCGCACCGATACCCGCTGCGCCGAGCAGTCGCTCGACTACGCCGAGAGTTTGTCGGGCCTGAACCCGATGCTGCGCCTGCCCTTGGCTTCGCTGGCGTTTCCCTTGCTGCGCCGGCGCCCGCGGCCCGAGCTGCAGCAGTTCATGGACACGGTGTACGCGCTGGTGCACGCTGATGGCGAAGTGAGCCTGTTCGAGTATTGCCTGGGCCGCCTGTTGCAGACGCAGGTCGCCGAATCGCTCGACCCCCGGCGCGCCTGGGTGCCCGGCCGCCGCCGTTTGAACGATGCCGCCGCACCGGCGACGCAGTTGCTGGCGATCGTGGCGCAGGCCGGCCACGTCAATCCCGCCGATGCGCCGCGCGCGTATGTCGCCGGCCTGGCGCGCGTGTACCCGCGCCTCAATGCGCCGTACTCGCCGCCGGAAAACACCCTCGCTGCGCTCGACGACATCTGGCCCAAGCTCGATGCCCTCGAACCGCTGGCGAAGGAACTGCTGATCGAAGGCCTGGTGGCGGCGATCAGCCACGACGGGCAGGTCACGGTGGCGGAAGCGGAGTTGCTGCGCACGGTGTGCGCGTCGCTGCACTGCCCACTCCCCCCGATGCTGGACGTTTCGTCGCCCCGAGCTGCTTGACGTTTGTGGGGCCGGGGCGTGAACCCGCCGGCGCAGGGGCTTATCGCTGGTCGGTCATCAGTGAGCCGCGTCCTGCAAACTGATGCCCGAACGGCAGGCCATCCATGGCCTGCCTCCTGCGATAAGCCCCTGCACCGACGACTTCAGCCCGGCGCAATCGCCGCGGAAGCTCGCAGCCCCGCAACCGCTTTTTCAAATATTGAAAAGCGTGGGCTGTGGCGGCTCGCCAGCCAATTCCACCAAGTCATTGCGCGATGCTGTGGCCGTTCGACGGATTGGCTGCGGCCATTCCGTAGGCGGTGGAGGGAGGGGGTATGGCCAGAGGGCGGGCAGGATGCCCGCCCGGACCCGAGTGAGTTGGCAGGAGCGGCTTACGCCCGAGGGGCAGGACATACCCCCTCCCTCGACCGCCGAAGCGCCTCAGCCCTTCAGACGAAACCCGTTGCGTAGTACAGCGCGATGACGACGAAGACGGCGGCGGTTTTGATGAGGGTGATCGCGAAGATGTCCTTGTAGCTTTGCCGGTGCGTCAGCCCCGTCACTGCCAGCAGCGTGATCACCGCGCCGTTGTGCGGCAGCGTGTCCATGCCGCCCGAGGCCATCGCCGCCACCCGGTGCAGCACGTCCATCGAGATGCCCGCGGCCTTGGCGTTGGCGATGAAGGTGTCGGCCATCGCCGCCAGGGCGATGCTCATGCCGCCGGAGGCGGAACCGGTGACGCCGGCGAGCGCGGTGACGGTAACCGCCTCGTTCACCAGCGGATTGGGAATCGAGCGCAAGGCATTCGCCACCACCAGGAAGCCGGGCAGGGAAGCGATGACCGCGCCGAATCCGTATTCGGAAGCCGTGTTCATGGACGCCAGCAGCGCGCCACCGATCGCCGATTGGCTGCCCTGGGCGAAGCGGCCACGGATCTGCGGCCAGGCGAACACCAGCACCGAAGCGATGCCCACCAGCAGCGCGCCTTCCACCGCCCAGACGGCGGCGAGCTTGGACACTTCCTGCACCACGGGTTTGGCGTCGCCGATGACCGCGGGAATGAATTCCTGGCTGGCGCCGTACACGCGCGGAATCAGCACGGTGAAGATCTTGTTGCTCACGCCCACCAGCAGCAGCGGCAGGATCGCCACCAGCGGATGCGCCAGCGCGCTGCCTTCGAAGGGCAGGGGCTCGTTCACCAGGTTGCTGCCATAGCCTTCGCCGGCGGCGAGCGCCTTGCGCCGTTGCCAGCCGAGATAGGTCAGGCCGATCGCCAGCACAAACACCGCGCCCAGGCAGCCCAGGATCGGGGCCGCCCAGGCGGTGGTGCCGAAGAAGGTTGTGGGGATGATGTTCTGGATCTGCGGCGTGCCCGGCAGCGCGTCCATGGTGAAGGTGAAGGCGCCCAGCGCGATGGTCGCCGGCACCAGGCGCTTGGGAATGTCGGCTTGGCGGAACAACTCGGCGGCGAAGGGATAGACCGCGAACACCACCACGAACAGCGACACGCCGCCGTAGGTCAGCAGTGCGCAGACCAGCACGATAGACAACATTGCCCGGCTGCGCCCGACCAGGCGGATGCTGGCGGCGACGATGGCGCGCGAGAAGCCCGACATCTCGATCAGTTTCCCGAACAGCGCGCCGAGCAGGAAGACCGGGAAGTACAGCTTCAGGAAGCCGACCATCTTTTCCATGAACAGGCCGGTGAACACCGGCGCGACCAGGGCCGGGTCGGTCAGCAGCACCGCGCCCATGGCGGCCACCGGCGCGAACAGGATGACGCTGTGGCCGCGGTACGCGACCAGCATCAGGAAGCACAGGGCGGCCAGCACGATCACAAAGGCCATGCCTTCGTTCCTTCCGGGGGATATGGCGCGGAAGTGTCGGCAATGCGGCGCGGGCGGCACACTGTACCAAGGTACAAGTGCCAGCCAGCGGGGCTCGGCCTAGGCTGCGTTGCCATCCGGCTATGCAGCCGCCTATCCGTTCCAGAGGGAAAGACATGAAGCGCAAGCACCTCAGCCTCGCCATCGGCCTCGCCATCGGCCTGTCCATGACCGCGCAGGCGCAAGAGGCCCCGGCCGCCGGCGACAAGCCCGCTGCCGAGAAGAAGAAGGAAACCTCCGCCCTCGACAAGGTCACCGTCACCGCGCGCCGTCGCGAAGAAACCTTGCAGGACGTGCCGGTGGCCGTTACCGCCTTCACCCCCGAGACTCTGGACAAGCTCAATGTCCGCGACCTGGGCGACCTCGACGCGCAGGTGCCGAACCTGACCATCTATGCCGCGCGCGGCAGCAACACCACGCTCACCGCCTACATCCGCGGCGTCGGCCAGTCCGATCCGCTCTGGGGCGTGGACCCGGGCGTGGGCCTGTACCTGGACGACGTCTACATCGCCCGCCCGCAAGGCGCGCTGCTGGACGTGTTCGACATCGGCCGCATCGAAGTGCTGCGCGGCCCGCAGGGCACGCTGTACGGCAAGAACACCGTCGGCGGCGCCATCAAGTACATCTCGCGTGAACTTCCCAAGGACTTTGAAGGCAGTGCCGAGATCGGCGTTGGCAGCTACGGCCAATTCGACCTCAAGGGCAGTGTCGGCGGTTCGCTCGGCGGTGCCGTGCGCATGCGCGCGGCCGTGGCCAGCCTGACCCGCGGCGGCTTCGGCGAAAACCTGGTGACCGGCGTGGATGTCAGCGACAAGGACACCAAGGCCATGCGCCTGTCCATCGGCGTGCAACCGGAGGGCGGCAACTACGATGTGCGCTTCGACATGGACTCCACCGCCGACAAGTCCGGCGTGCGCGGTGCCCAGATGCTGACCACCAACCGCTTCGATCCTTCGGTGCCCGACTCGGCCCCGCTCAAGGATCGCTACGACGTGCGCAGCGGCATGGACCCGGACAACTCCACCACCTCGAGTGGCGCGGCGCTGACCATCGGCTGGCATCCAAACGCGGACTGGAGCTTCAAGTCGGTCACGGCCTGGCGCAAGTCCGATACCGAAACCTCGATCGACTTCGACACCTTGCAGGCGGAGCTGACCGACGTGCACGCCGGCTACCACGACAAGCAGACCAGCCAGGAAATCCAGGCCAGCTTCGACGCCGGCGGCAAGGCCACGGGCGTGATGGGCATCTACTGGTTCAATGGCGAGGCCGGCGGCCTGGTCAAGAACATCTTCCTGAAGGGCGCCGACATTCCGCCGTATTTCCCGAACCCGCCGGGCGCGGGGTTCGGCGGCCAGTTCGGCACCACCAATGGCATCGTCTACACCAACAGCCTGGCCGCCTATGCCGACTGGGATTACGCCTTCACCGAGAAGTTCAAGCTCGGCGCCGGCCTGCGCTGGACCCAGGAAACCAAGCACGGCGTGGTGCTGAACCAGAGCTACGCCAACGCGCTGTTCGCGGTGCCCACCGCCACCGTCGGCTTCGACAAGAAAATCACCTTTACCAATGTTTCGCCGAAGGTGAGCCTGGACTACCAGTTGAATGCCGATACCCTGCTGTACGCGACCTGGTCGCGCGGTTTCAAGTCCGGCGGCTACAACATCCGCGCCAGCGTGCTGCCGAATTCGCAGGAACCTTATGGCGACGAGCAGGTGGACAGCCTCGAAATCGGTTCGAAGTTCGCCTTCATGGACCAGCGCGCGTTCCTGAACTTCGCGCTGTTCCACAACAACTACAAGGACATCCAGTTGTCGGTGTTCACCACCTGCACGGTGGCGAACGTGCAGACCTTCTGCGGTGACTTCACCAATGCCGGCCAGGGCACGGTGGAAGGCGCCGAGGTCGAGTTCCAGTTCCGCCCGACCGAGCACTGGTCCTTTAGCGGCAACCTGGCCAAGCTCAATGCCCGCTTCGACAAGTACATCTTCAAGGGCATCAACATCGCCGACCAGCAGGAGTTCACCAATGCCCCGGACTTCTCCGGCGCGCTCAACGCCGAGTACCACACGGCGGTGGGCAATGGCGGCGACCTGAGCCTGCGCCTGACTTACAGCTACCAGAGCGAGGTCACCGCCACTACCGAAGTGACGAAGGACCCGGTGACGCTTGCGGTGACCGATCCGATCCACCAGGACGGTTATGGCTTGCTGGGCGCAGGCGTGATCTGGAAAACCGGCGGCGCCTGGACCTTCTCCTTGCAGGGCAGCAACCTCAACGACAAGGCCTACCTGACCACCGGCTACGTGATTCCTTCCACGGGCGTGCGTACCGGCTTCTATGGCGCGCCGCGGCAATGGAGCCTGTCGGCCAAATACGACTTCTGAGCCGACCGGACATGATTGGGACGGGGGCGGGCCGCGCGAGTGGTCCGCCCTCATTTTTGCTGAGCTATCCTGCGGGCATGTACCGGATTGCCCATGCTCAGTGACCCGCTGATCCTGCTTGCCGCCTTGCTGTGGCTGGGCCTGCTGTTTGGCGCAGCCGTGTGGGCCGAGCGTAGGCCGCTGCTGGCGGGTCGGCATTGGTCGATCGTCTACAGCCTGTCGCTGGCCGTGTACTGCACGTCCTGGACCTTCTACGGCACGGTGACGCAGGCGCAGCGCTCGGGTTGGCCGATTCCGCCGACCTTTATCGGCACGATCCTGCTATACGCCTTCGGCTTCGGTTTCCTGCGTCGCCTGCACCGCATCGCCCGCGAACAGAATTCCACCTCGCTGGCTGACTTGGTGGCCACGCGCCTGGGCAAGCATTCGGGCCTGGCGGCGCTGATCACCTTCGTGGCGGTGCTGGGCATCCTTCCCTACATCGCGCTGCAACTTAAAGCGGTGACGATGAGCTACGGGCTGCTCACCGGCAGCAGCCGCACCGCGCCTTCGCCCTGGCAGGACAGCGCGCTGTACGTGGCGCTGGCGATGGGCCTGTTCGCGATGCTGTTCGGCACGCGGCGGGCGTCCCTGGCTGAACACAATCGTGGCCTGGTGATGGCGATGGCGGTGGAATCGCTGCTGAAACTAGGTGCGATGCTGGCGCTGGGCGTATTCGTCTGGACCGGTCCGGCCTTGCCACCGGCCACGGCGCACGCCGCCGATGGCAGCAGCGGTTTCCCCACGCTGATCCTGCTCGGCGCGCTGGCGATGCTGACCTTGCCGCACCAGTTCCATGTTGGCGTGGTGGAGTGTCGCGAAGAAAGCCACTTGCGCACCGCACGCTGGTTGTTCCCCTTGTACATGCTGCTGATCGCGCTGCCGATCCTGCCGCTGGCCCGCGCCGGTGATGCGCTGCTCGCGCCGCAGGGCGTGCCCTCGGATTTGTACGTGCTGGCGTTGCCTTTATCGCAAGGGCATGAAGGCCTGGCCCTGGTGGCATTTCTGGGTGGATTGAGCGCGGCCACAGGCATGGTGATCCTGGCGACGCTGGCGCTGAGCGTAATGATCGGCAACCACTGGCTGACGCCGATGCTGGTGCGCGGGCCTTGGGCGGCGGCAGCGGGAAGCGGCGAAGGCGGCGACTTGCGTGGCGCCGTGCTGCGCCAGCGCCGCGTCGGCATCCTGGCGGTGGTGTTGCTGGCCTGGGCTTACAGCCGCGCCGTCGCCGGCAACGATGCACTCGCCGATATCGGCGCGATTTCTTTTTCTGGCCTGGCGACGCTGGCACCCGCGGTAGCCTTCGCGGTATGGCGTCCGCAAACGCCGCCGCGCGCAGTGATGCTGGGCTTGGCCGTGGCGGTGATGGTGTGGACCTGGGTGCTGCTGGTGCCCGCCCTGGCCGAAGGTTTCGGCCTGAGTGGCGCCTGGTTGCGCGACGGCCCGTTCGGGCTGTGGTGGATTGCGCCGGACCGTTTGCTCGGCCTGGATGAATGGAGCCGCCTTGCGCGCGCGGTGACGCTCAGCCTGATCGCCGGCGGCGTGGTGACCTGGGCCGATGCCTCGCGCCGCGGCAGCTCGCCCGAGCGCGCCGCGGGTGCGCGGCTGGCCAGTGACCGCCTGCAGGAAATCGCTGCGCGCTTCCTGCCCGAAGCGCGGGTGCGCGCCATGCTGGCCGAAGCGCGCGGCTCGGCGACGGTGCCGTTGGCGGTGGAGCAGGGCATCGAACGCGAGTTGGCGGCCGTGCTGGGCGCCGCCTCCGCGCGCCTGTTGCTTGATGCCGCGCGCCGTGAACAGGGCCGCGACCTGGACACCGTCGCCACCATCGTGGGCGAAGCTTCGCAGGCGCTGCGCTTCAACCAGCGCGTGCTGGAAGCGGCGCTGGAGAACATGAGCCAGGGCATCAGCGTGGTGGATGCCGAGCTGCGCCTGGTTGCCTGGAATCGCCCCTACGCCGAATTGTTCGACTACCCCGAACCGCTGCTGCGCGTGGGCGTACCGGTGTCGGAACTGCTCGAGTACAACCTCGCCGCGCATCCGGAAACCGCCGCGCGCATCCGCGCCGAAGTGGGCAAGCGCATCGGCCATATGCGCGCGGGCACGCCCTATGTGGCCGAGCGCCGTTTCGGCGCCAAGGTGGTGGAGATCCGCGGCAACCCGATGCCGGGCGGTGGCTTCGTCGCCACCTTCACCGATGTCACCGCCTTCCGGCGCACCGAGGAAGAACTCAAGGGCATCGCCGAGACCCTGGAGCAGCGCGTGGAAGCCCGCACCGCCGAACTGGAGGGCGCAAAAGCCGAGGCCGAGCGCGCCAACCGCGCCAAGTCGCGCTTCCTTGCGGCGGTGAGCCATGACTTGGCGCAGCCGCTGAACGCTGCGCATTTGTTCACCCACGCGCTGGCACAGCAGCTCGAACACACGCCGCAGCGCGAGTCGGTGGCGAATATTGATGGCGCGCTAGGGTCAGCCGAAGGTTTGCTGGCCGGCCTGCTCGACATCTCGCGCCTGGACGCCGGCGGCATGGCGCCGCAAGTGCAAGCGGTGTGCCTGGATGAAGTGTTGCAACCGCTGGCCGCCGAATTCGGCGTGCTGGCGCGGCAGAAGCAGCTCGAGCTGCACTACCTTCCCTGTCGCGCCTGGGTGCGCAGCGACCCGCAGTTGTTGCGCCGGGTGTTGCAGAATTTCCTCGCCAACGCCGTGCGCTATACCGCGTCGGGCCGCATCGTGCTCGGCTGCCGGCGCCACCGCGACACGATTTCGGTGCAGGTCTGGGACACCGGCCCGGGCATCGCCGAGGCAAACCAGCGCCTGATCTTCGAAGAGTTCCGGCGCCTGGATCGCGGCGGCCAGGGCCTGGGCTTGGGGCTGGCGATTGCCGAGCGCATCTCGCGCCTGCTCGGCCACCCGATTGAATTGCGCTCGCGCCCCGGCGCCGGCGCGATGTTCGCGCTGGAATTGCCAAGCACCACGCCGCGCCCGCGCAGCCCGCCGCGCGCCAGCCAACCGGCGCCGCCGGCGCCGCGCGCGCGCGTGCTCGTGGTGGACAACGACCTGGAAGTGCTGCGCGCCATGCAGGCGCTGCTGTCTGGCTGGCAGTGCGAGGTGCTAGCGGCGCGCGATGTCGAGGAAGCTGCCCTCGCGATCGCTGCAGGCGCGCCGGATTTGCTGCTGCTGGATTTTCATTTGGACGGCGGCCGCACCGGCCTGGAGTTGCGCGAGCAGTTGTTGGCGCAACTACCGCCGCGACCCTGCGTCATCATTACCGCCGACCACGGCGAGGACGTGCGCCAGGCCGTGCTCGAAGCCGGTTGCCAGTTGCTTTACAAGCCGCTCAAGCCGCTGGCGCTGAAATCGGTGATGGCGCGGGTGCTGGCGGTCAGGGACTGAGTTCGCGGGTTTCGCTGCTCGGGTCGGCCAGTTCCAGGCTGCGCAGCAGCACACCGGCCTGGGTGCGATTACTTACGCCCAGGCGTTCGAAGATCGCGCTCATATGCGCCTTCACCGTGCGTTCCTGGATGCCGAGCTCGTCGGCGATCTGCTTGTTCAGGCGGCCATCGGCCACGCGCGTGAGCACCTTGAATTGCTGCGGGCTCAGCGCCGCCAGTCGCGCCGAAATGTCGCGGTCGGTCGGACTCGGTGGCACTGCCACCACCGCTTCGCGCAGGGATGGCGGCAGCCATTCTTCGCAGTTGAGCACCGCGCGCAAACCCGACTGCAGGGCCTGCAGGTCGGCGCGCTTGGTCAGGTAACCGATGGCGCCGTAGGACAGGGCGCGGCGGATGGTTTGTGGGTCTTCATGCGCGGAAATCATCACCACCGCCACGCCCGGATGCTCGGCGCGCAGCGAGGCCAGGCCGACCAGGCCGTGGCTGCCGGGCATGTGCAGGTCGAGCAGCACCAGGTCGGTGTCGGGGTGCGCAGTTAGCGCGGCCAGCGCGGACTTGAGGTCTTCGGCTTCGGCGATCTGCGCTTCGGGCAGGATGCCGCGCACCGCCTGGCTCAGGGCCAGGCGATAGAGCGGGTGGTCGTCGGCGATCAGCAGTCGCGTCATGCGCCCAGTTTATGCGCTATTGCGCAGTCCATCCGCCGTCAATCGGCAAGGCCGTTCCGGTCAGGTTGTGCGCGGCCGGTTGGCAGAGCCAGAGCACGAGCTCGGCGACCTCGCCGGGCAGCGACATGCGCCCGCTCGGTTGTTTTTCCGCGAGCAGCGTGCGCACGCCGTCTTCGCGACTGCCGCCGGCCTGACGCGCCAGGATCTGCGGTTCGATCAGCGCGGTCTCGACCCAGCCTGGGCAGATGCAATTGACCGTGACGCCGCCGCTGGCGCGCGAACCGGCCTTGGCGTATTCCAATGCCGCCACCTTGCTCAAACCCACCAGGCCGAACTTGCTGGCGACATAGGGCGACTTGTCCACCGAAGCGACCAGGCCGTGCACCGAAGCGATGTTGATGACGCGGCCGAAACCGCGCGCGGCCATCGCCGGCAAGGCCAGGCGCATGCTGTGGAAGGCGGCGCTGAGGTTGATGGCCAGGATGCTGTCCCAGATGGCGGCCGGCATGTCCACGAGTGGCGCGGTGTGTTGCACGCCGGCGCAGTTCACCAGGATGTCGGGGCTGGACCAGCGCGCGCATTCGGCCATCATCGCTTCGATGGCCGCGGGATCGCGCAGGTCGGCGGCGAAGTGGCGGGCATCCTGCGCACCCGCCGCACGGATGGCTTCGAGTGCCGCGGTAATTTGCGCCGCGTCGCCCAAGCCGCAGATCGCGACCCGCGCACCGGTGCCGCCCAGGGCTTCAGCAATGGCCAGTCCAATGCCCGAAGTCGCGCCCGTGACCAGGGCCGTGCGCTCGCGGAGGAAGGGCTCGGGCATGGCAATGCGATCCTGCAGGACAGGCCGGCAAGGTAGCAGCGGCCCCGCGCGAAGGGACTCGTACCAAAGTACGATGCGTCCGTGCGAGCGCATTGCTAAGGTGCCGGCATGACTGCCTCCCGCCTGCTGAACGTGCTGCCGCTTGCGGCCGCGGTTGCGCTCGCTGCCTGTGCCGGTGCGCCGGCCCGCAGCGCCGAAGATTTTTTGGTTTCGCCGGTCGGCGCCAGCCGCCATGCTGGCGATGACGACTTGCTCACGGCCGGGCTCGGTGCCGCGGGGCTGCGCAGTCCGCTGCCGCCGGCCTTCGCCGATGCGCAGGCGCCCACGGCGTCTGAATTGCGCCGGCGCGCGATCTGGAGCAACTGGCGCGGGATTGCCGATCTGGTGCCGGGTGGCGGCTATGGTGATGCTTACGGTTCGCTGGTGCCGGTGCCTGGCCGGGAATTCAGCGCCTTCGCGAAACTTCCGGGCGCGCGCCAGCCGCATCGCGTGCTGTTGCAGTTGCCGGATGATTTCGACGCCGGCAAGCGCTGCCTGGTGGTGACGGCGTCTTCGGGGTCGCGCGGAATCTACGGCGCCATCGCGCTTGCGGGTAGCTGGGGCCTGAGCCACGGCTGCGCGGTGGCCTACACCGACAAAGGCGCCGGCACCGGCTTCGTGGACACCGCTACCGGCAGCGGTGCGCAGCTGGACGGCACGCGCGGCGCGGCGGGCGATGCCCTCGAGTTCGACGCGCCACTCGCTGTGGACGCGGCTTCGGCACCGATCGCCAGCAAGCACGCCCACTCCGGTGACAATCCCGAAGCCGATTGGGGCCGCCATGTACGCCAAGCTGCGGAGTTCGGCTTGCGCGTGCTCGATTCGGAATTGCCGGGACAAGCGCCTTTCACCTTCGCCAATACGCGAGTGATTGCGGTGGGTGTGTCCAACGGCGGCGGCGCGGTGCTGCGTGCGGCGGAACTCGACGGCGATTGGCTCGACGGCGTGGTCGCGATCTCGCCGAATATTTATCCGGGCGAGGGCGGGCGCGCGCTTTACGACTACGGCACCGAGGCGGCGATCTGGCAGTCCTGCGCGCTCAATGCCGTGGCCTTCGATGCCGTGCCGCTGGCACGCCCCGGTGGTGCGGCTTCGGCCGCCGGCATCGCGCGCTGCGCGTCCTTGCAGGCGGCAGGTTTGCTCGACGCCGGCACGCCGGCGCAGCAGGCCGAGACTGCGCGCCAGAAATTGCATGCGCTGGGCTGGAGCGATGAAGCGATCGCGGCGGGCGCGATCAGCACGGCCTTCGACCTGTGGCGCGCGGTCAACGTGACTTACGCCTCGTCCTACGTGCGTGCGGGCGCCAGCGACATGCCCTGCGGCTATCGTTTCCAGGCAATGGATGCCAAGGGCGCGGTGCACACGGCGACGGCTGCGGAGCAGGCGGCGTGGTGGAGCGACTCTTCGGGCATTCCGCCCGGCGCGGGCGTTGGCATCGTTGAATCGAAAGTCTCGGGAGCGGATCCACTGCTGCCCGGGCTGCAGTGCCTGCGCGCGCTATGGACCGGCGATGACGCCATGGCGCAGCGCCTGCGCAAGGGCGTGGCTGAAACCCGCGCCAAACTGCCCGCGCACGGCCTGCCGATTCTGGTCATCCATGGCAGCGAAGACGGACTGGTGCCGGAAGCTTTCAGCGGCGGCGCCTATGTCGCCTGGGCCAAGCGCGGCGGCGCGCAGGTTTCCTACTGGAAGGTCGACCATGCCCAGCACTTCGACGCTTTCCTGGGCTTGCCGCCGCTGGCGGCGCGCTACGTGCCGCTGCTGCCCTACGCCTACCGCGGGCTCGACCAGATGTGGGCGCATATCGCCAACAACGGCGCGCTTCCTGCCGACGCCCACATCACGCCCGCGCCGCGTGGTGTCGATGCGCTGCTGATCGAGGACCTGAAGCTTCCCAGATAGTTGGTGGGGCGGCGCCTTCACACCGCGGCGCTATCGCGTGAAAGCTCTCAACCCCGCATCCGGTTCGGAAAATTGAGATGCGCGAGCTGACTCAGTTCGCGAGCAAACTCCAACCACAACTACTGCGACAAAGCGGCTGATCGACGGATTGGACGCAGCGACCGCCGGAGCGCCTCAGCAGATGACTTAAAGCTGTGGCAGTCCGCGAATAAGATCGGCTGCGCGCTCGGCGATCATCATCGTCGGCGCGTTGGTATTGCCGCCGATCAACTTGGGCATGACCGAGGCGTCGACCACGCGCAGGCCTTGCACGCCGCGCACGCGCAGCTGCGGGTCGAGCACCGCCATCGGGTTGTCGTCCGCGCCCATCGCGCAAGTGCCGACCGGGTGATAAATGGATTCGGCTTTGCGCCGGATGAAGTCCACCAGTGCCGCTTCGTCCTGCACCTGGCCGCCGGGAAAAAGTTCTTCGCCGCGGAAGGGCGCGAAGGCCGCCTGCGCGAAAATATCGCGCGACAGTCGTACGCACTCCAACATCATCTGCAGGTCGCGGCCCTCGGGGTCGCTGAGATAGCTGGCTTCGATGCGCACCTTGTCGTTGGGGTTGTTGCTGGCCAGGCGCAGCTGGCCGCGACTGCGCGGGCGCAGGTAGCAGGCATGCAGGGTGTAACCGTAGCCGGGCATCTGGTGGCGGCCGTGGTCGTCGAGCTGCGCCGGCACGAAATGGAACTGGATGTCCGGGCGAGCGTCTTCGGCCAGGCGTGAGCGGGTGAAGCCGCCGGTCTCGGCGATATTGCTGGTGCCGGGGCCTTTCTTGAGCAGGTAATACTCGAGCGCGATCAGCGCGTCATTGGTCTTGTCGTAGGTCACCGGCTGGGTACAGCGCTGCATGGTGCAGATGTCCAGGTGGTCCTGCAGGTTGGCGCCGACGCCGGGCAGGTCCACGCGCACTTCAATGCCGAGATCGCGCAGGTGCTGCGCCGGACCAATGCCCGACAGCATCAGCAGCTGCGGCGAGTTCAGCGCGCCGCCGCAGAGCAGTACTTCCTTTGCCGCGCCTTCGGCATAAGGCTGGCCGCCGATGGAATAGGCCAGGCCAGTGGCGCGGTCGCCTTCGAACAAGACGCGGCAACCGATGGCGCCGGTGATGACCTTCAGGTTCTTGCGGCCGCGCGCAGGTTTGAGATACGCCTCGGCGGAGGAACTGCGCGAACCTTTGCGCGTCGTGGTCTGGTACCAGCCCACGCCTTCCTGTTGCTCGCCATTGAAATCGTTCGTCAGCGGCAGGCCGGCCTGGTGCGCGGCTTCGATGAATACCGGCGACAGAGGGTTTTGGTAGCGCGGGTCGGACACGCCCAGCGGGCCGTCGCCGCCATGCAGGGCGCTGGCGCCGC
>CBHTVR010000050.1:0-14603 GCA_966096795.1 uncultured Gammaproteobacteria bacterium | reverse complement strand
CGTGACCAGCCCCTGGATGGTTTCGACAACATCCTGATGGTGGACTACGAGTTCATCCCCTCGGGCTTCAGCAGCAACAACGTGACCACCGGCATCACCGGCAAGGCCTGGTTCGGCGAGCACGTTGCAGTCGGTGGCACCTACGTCGAGGACAACCGTTCCGGCGAGGACTACCAGCTGGCCAGCGGCAATGTCACCTTCCAGGCGGGCAAGGGCACCTACCTCAAGCTCGAGCAGTCCAAGACCCGTTCCTCTCCGAGCGACATCTTCTACTCGGACAACGGCGGCCTGAGCTTCGTGCAGCAGTACGGCGGCTGGGAAGATCGCGGCACGGCGAATAGCGTCGAGGCCCGCGCCAACCTGAAGGAACTGGGCTGGACCGCGAACGAGTGGACGGTCGGTGCCTGGTGGCGTGACGTCGATGCCGGCTTCTCCATCGCCCGTCATTCGCTCGGCTACGACATCCGCGAGCGTGGCGTTGAGTTTGCCGGCCAGATCAACGACGACCTGCGCCTCAGCGGCCGTTACAGCGATGCCGAGCGCGATGGCGAAAGCCTCGAGCAGGGCCAGTTGATGCTGGAATGGCGCCTGCGTGAGAACGACCGTCTGGTCGGCGAGCTGCGCTACGTCACCGAGAACCGCTATTACGGCTCTGGTACCGGCACGCTCGGCGCGATCAAGTACAGCCACCGCTTCGGCTCCTCGCTCGATGTCTACGGCGTTGCCCAGTTCACCCTGGACGACGACAACGGCAAGTACGAGGACAACGACGCCTACACCATCGGTGCCAAGTACCTGTTCGGCAATCTGTCGTCCTTCGGCGCCGAGTACACCAATGGCGATCGCGGCAACGCGGCCACCATCAGCGCCGAGTACCAGATGTCGCCGCTGCATACCCTGTATGCCGGTTACACCTACTCGACCGACACCACGGAAGGCGACCCGCTGTTCAGCGGCACCCAGCCGACCGGTCTGACCTTGGGTCAGCGCTGGCGCATCTCGAACCAGGTCAACCTGTTCAACGAGAGCCAGTTCCTGAAGACCCGCAGCCAGGCCGGCATTGCCCACACCTTCGGCATGGATTTCTATCCGCGCGAAGGCTGGAACCTTGGCTTCACGCTGCAGAAGGGTGAGTTGCAGGGCAACGACAACTGCTATGACGACCTGACCAGCTCCACCGGTCCGCAGGCTGTCTACAACTGTGGTTCGACCCAGCGTCGCGCGGTCAGCATGAGCGCAGGTCACACCTCGCCCAAGAGCCAGTGGAACAGCAAGCTTGAGTACCGTCGTGATTCCGGTGCCGAGTCGCGTACCCAGTGGGTCAGCACCAGCCGCCTGATGTTCAAGATCAACCCGGATTGGCGCGTTGCCGCCCGCCTGAACTACAGCACCACCGAGGATCGCTACAACGCCATCGGCAATGCCAAGTTCACCGAGGCGAATTTCGGCTTCGCCTACCGTCCGGTGGCCAATGACCGCCTGCAGGTCCTCGGTAAGTTCACCTACCTGTATGACCTCAGCAGCCTGGGCCAGGATTCGCTGAGCGAGTACGACCAGCGTTCCAAGATCTTCTCCCTGGAAGGCATCTACCGCCTGAACAAGGACTGGGAACTGGCTGGCAAGGTTGCGCACCGCAAGGGCGAAGCCCGTATCGCTCGTGACAGCGGCCCGTGGTTCAACAGCACGGCGGACTTCGCTTCTGCGCAGGTTCGTTACGAGCTGATGTACAAGTGGGACGCGCTGGCTGAATACCGCTGGCTGCGAGTTGACCAAAACTCCAGCGACCGCCACGGTTGGCTGGTGGGTGTTGACCGCCACGTCGGCGACAACTTCCGGGTTGGCCTGGGCTACAACTTCACCAGTTTCAGCGACGACCTCGCCGTGCTGGACTACGACCACAAGGGCTGGTTCCTGAACCTGACCGGCACCTACTGAGTCGGAAGTGAAACAAGAAAAAACGCCCGGCTTGCCGGGCGTTTTTTTGTGCCCACTCCGGCCTGGTTGCCAGTGCGGGCGACGTGCAAAGCCCCGCGCCTAGGACGCTGCTTCGAAGCGATTGGCGGCCACGTTCTTGCGAACCCGGTGCGGGTCCCACACCCGGCCGTTCATGGCGATGTACACGCCCGGCGGCAAAGACTGCACCGCGCCGACTGCCGTACCGATATTGAACTCGGCATCCGAACCGCGAAAGCGCGCCGGGTTCAGGGCGCCCGTGAGTACGATGGTCTTGTCGGCGACACTGGCCAGCACATGCGCGGTTTCAACCATGGTGTCGGTTCCGTGGGTGACCAGCACATGCCGCGCAGGCTGCGCGGAGATTGCCGCGCGCAGCAGCTCGCGATCCTCCTGGTTGATGTGCAGGCTGTCCTTGCGCAACAAGGGAATGACCGAGAAACGAAACGCCACGCCCAGTTCCTGCAGGATGCGTCCGATCTGCGGCTCGCCGACCTGGAAGTCCGACTTGTCGTCGAAATAGACCTTGTCGATCGTGCCACCCGTGGTGACGATGAGGAGCTCTTCCATGCCGGCGGATCCTTGGGCTGCGCTGCGCGGATTATACGTTCCGGCGTTGGCGGCTTCCGAAGCGTGCGCGCAAACCGTCCCAACTCGAGGCCAGTACAAGGACCACCGCCAGCAGGGCCTCGCCGAGGCCGGCCATCTGCGCTGCGGGGATGGCCCAAGCCTCGGCCACGCCGTGACTGAAATAGAACAGCGCCGCCACGCCGGACCAGAACTTCGCGCTCCGCCAATTCCGCCACAACCCCCAGGCAAGCAGCGCCAGGGGCGAGGACAGGATGGCTGCGACCACCGCGCCTGAATGCCCCGGACCGGGCTGGATCCGGCCCGGCCAGTTCCATTGCAGTGCAAGCAGGGCGAGCACGGTCAGCAGGCACACGCCTCGCGGCGATTTCCAGGAAGCCAACCCTGAGGCGCTCATCGGCCCAGCTTCGCCGCAGTTTCGGCCACGCGGCGCCCCAGCGCGCGCGCCAGCAACTTCTCGTCGTCACTGATCGGGCGCTTGCCATCAACGCCTGACACGTGGCTTGCGCCATAGGGCGTGCCGCCACTGGTGGTGGTGTTGAGCCCGGGCTCGGTGAAGGGAATGCCCAGCACGATCGCGCCATGGTGCAGAAGAGGCAGCATCATCGAGAGCAGGGTGGACTCCTGGCCGCCGTGCATTGTCGAAGTCGCGGTGAAAACTCCTGCAGGCTTGCCGACCAGGGTGCCGCTGACCCACTCGGCGCCCAAGCTGTCGAGGAAATGCTTGAGCGGCGCGGCCATGTTGCCAAATCGCGTGGGGCTTCCCAGGATGATGCCGGTGCATTCGACAAGGTCGGCACGCTGTACGTAAGGCGCACCGTCTTCCGGTACCGCCGGCGCGGCAACCTGGGTGACCGGCGCCACCGGGGGCACCGTGCGTAAACGCGCGGACAGGCCGGCTTCTTCAATGCCGCGGGCGACATGGCGGGCCAACTGGGCCACGGCGCCGGTGCGGCTGTAATACAGGACAAGGATTTCGGACATGGCGCAAGCGTAGCCGATGCCGGGCCATGCGGCACGATGCCGGGCTGGGTTACGCTTCGCCCCATGGACGCACCCCCTTCGCCCGTGGCGCGCTTGCTGCGCTGGATCGCCCGGATTGACCGCGAGCGCATCCGCGATTTCTCGCGCTTCCTGCTGCACCGCTTTGTGGACGACCGCTGCTTTGAGGTGGCTGGCGCCCTGGCCTACACCACCATGTTCGCGCTGGTCCCATTTTCGGCCGTCGCCTTTGCGGTTCTTTCGGCCTTTCCCGAATTCAACCGCTGGTCCGAGAGCTTGACCGCTTTCCTGTTCAGCAACTTCCTCCCCGACAGTGTCCGGGGCGTTGGTGACTACCTGCAGACCTGGTCTCGCAGCGCGCGCGAGCTCTCGAGCACCGGTGTGGTGGCCTTGCTGCTTTCGGTGCTGTTGACGATGTGGAGCATCGAGAAGGCCTTCAACCGGATTTGGCGCGTGCCTTCGGCGCGCCCGAAGCTGACCCGTTTCCTGATCTACTGGACGTTGCTTACGCTGGGTACCTTGTTGGCGGTGGCTTCCCTGGCGGCGGTGTCCGCGCTGTTTTCGATTCCGGCGCTTGCTGGTGTGGAAGCGCGCGGGCTGGATGAACGGCTTCTGCGCTTCCTGCCGCACCTGCTGGAGTTCACCGCGTTTACCTGCGCCTACTGGCTCATTCCGCATCGAACCGTGCCCCTGCGCTTCGCGGCCGCTGGTGGCGTGCTGGCGACACTTTTGTTCGAATGGCTGAAATGGGGTTTGGCCATCTACCTGCGTAATGCCTCCTTCCAGGAATTGTATGGCGCGCTGGCGGTGATGCCGATCTTCCTGCTCTGGGTGTATTCCAGCTGGCTGGTGGTGCTGCTGGGCGCTTCGCTCGCGGCTTCGCTGGCTTCGTTCCGATACCAGCCGCGTGCACTGCGGTTGAGCCGGGGTGCCGAGTTCTACGCAGTGATGCGCCTGCTCGGCCGCCTGGAGGAGGCCCGTCGCGAGGGTGCCGGCCTGCACCTGTCCGAGATCAGACAGCGCGAGCCTTCACTCACCGATGAACTGATGCAGCGCATCCTCTCGGCCCTGGTCGAGTTGAACATCGTGCAGCGCGCCGAGACCGGTGCCTGGCTGCTCAGCCGCGACTTGGACCGGGTGAGCCTGTCCGAACTCTACGAGGGCATGGAGTTGCGCATACCGACTACCGAACTGAGCCTGCCTGGGCGCCACGATGCCATTGGTCGCGTCGCCAGCGATGCGCTCGACCATTTGCGCCTGCCGCTGAAAGCGCCGTTGGAACGCAGCGTGGGCAGTTTCCTCCAGACCATCGCGAACCGGGATCCCGCATGAATCATCACAAGTTGCTTGCCGCGGTGTTGGTGGGCTTGTCCGTGGCGGGCTGCAAGCCTGTGAGCCAGCCAGTGGCCACCACGGCCGCCCCGGCACCTGCGTCAACGCAAGCCAAGGCGCCATCCGCGCCGGCATCGCAGGCCGAACTCGAGGATGTCCCGGTTCCGGATTTTCCGAAGCTAGTCGTCAAGACCTTCGACGGCGGCAACTTCGATCTGGCTGCCCAGCGTGGGCGCTGGGTGGTGGTCAACTACTGGGCGACCTGGTGCAATCCCTGCCTGAAGGAAATTCCCGATCTGGATGCCCTCGACAAGTCCCGCGATGACATCGTGGTGATCGGACTGGCCTACGAGGAAATCGAGAAGGCCGACATGCAAGCCTTCCTGAAAGAGCATCCCATCTCGTATCCCATCGCCGTGGTGGACGTGTACTCGCCGCCGAAGGACTTCGGCACGCCGCCGGGCTTGCCGATGACGTTCCTGATTTCGCCGGACGGACGGGTTGCGGCGAAGCACCTCGGGCCGGTCACGTCTGAGCAACTGCAAGCGGAAATTGCCGCAGCCAAGGCCAAGCCGGCATCGTGAGCGGCGCCCGTTTCCTGGTCAGCGGCAAGGTGCAGGGCGTGTGGTTCCGGGCCTCCACGCGCGAGCAGGCCATCGCGTCAGGACTGCGCGGCATCGCTCGCAATCTTGAGGATGGTCGGGTCGAAGTGCTCGCCTACGGCAGTGATGCGGCGTTGGCGCGCCTGGAGTCCTGGCTGGCGCTTGGACCGCCTTTGGCCAGAGTGGATGGCGTGAATCGAGAGCCGATCGAAGAAGCACCCGCACAGGTGACCGGCTTCAGCTGCTGCTGATCGCGTCGACTTCAATACTTGCCGGCAATGGGTTTGACCGTTCCGCCGTAGCGTTCCGTGCGCGGCTTCACTTTGAGCGCGGGCAAGGAGAGTTTTTCCTCGGCCACGCGCGTGTCGGGCAAGCGGTCCAGCAGGTCGCGGATCAGGTTCAGGCGCCCACGCTTCTGGCTGTTGAAATCAACGATCGTCCACGGGGCGTGTTTGCGATGGGTCGCAGCCATCATCTCGTCGCGCGCCTTGCCGTACTCGGCGTATTTCTCCCGCGCCTTCAGGTCGATCGGCGAGAGCTTCCACCGCTTCAGCGGGTCAGCCGCGCGCTCGGCGAAGCGCTCCTCCTGTTCGTCCTGGTCCACTGCCAGCCAATACTTGAACAGCAGGATGCCGTCGTCCACCAGCATCTTTTCCAGAGCGGGTACTTGCTCGAGGAATCGCGCCGTCTGTTCGGCGCTGCAAAAACCCATCACCTTTTCCACGCCGGCACGGTTGTACCAACTGCGGTCGAACAGGACGATCTCGCCAGCGGCCGGCAGGTGCTCCAGGTAACGCTGGAAATACCACTGTGACTGCTCGCGCTCGCTCGGCCTGGACAGCGCCACGATGCGGCACTGGCGCGGATTCAGGCGCTCCGAAATTGCGCTGATCACGCCGCCCTTGCCGGCGGTGTCACGTCCTTCCACCAGCACCAGCAGGCGTTTGCCGCTGCGCTGCAACCAGCGCGCCATGTTGTCGAGTTCGACCTGGAGCTTCTCCAGTTCGGCGGCGTAGTCCTTGCGGCTGATCTTGGCCATGGAGCCTCCGGGGAGTTTCAGCTTTCGCGCAGGCGTGGCCGCAGCGACGCCAGGTTGCAGGGTTTGGTGCGGGCGTCGAGCTGGGCGCGGATCAACTTGTCCCAGCCGGTGCGGCAGGCCGAAGTGGAGCCCGGCAGGCAGAACAGGAAGGTGGCGTTGGCGAGTCCCGCGAAGGCGCGTGACTGCAGCGTGGACGTTCCGATTTCGTCAAAGCTCAGTGCCCGGAACATTTCGCCGAAGCCCGGCATGATCTTGTCCAGCAAGGGCAGCAAAGCTTCGGGCGTGGAGTCGCGACCGGTGAAGCCGGTGCCGCCGGTCACCAGGATACCGTCCACGCCCTCGTCCGCAATCCACTGCGAGACGCGCGCGCGCAGCAGGTAGCGGTTGTCCGGCAAAAGTGCGCGATCGGCCAGGACATGGCCTTCGGCAAGCAGGGCCTGCACGAGGAAGTCGCCCGAACTGTCCTCGCTCGCGCTGCGCGTGTCGGACACGGTCAGCACGCAAAGGCGCAGCGGAAGGAACTGGCTTTCGGCGCTCATGCGGCCTCGGTCAGGAGCTTGAGTTCGTCCACCTGGTGTTCGCGGGTCAGGCGATCGACCAGTTCATCCAGGTCCCCGGCCAGGATGTCCGGCAGGCGGTACAGGGTAAGCCCTTCCACCCGGTGATCGGTAACGCGGCCTTGCGGAAAGCTGTACGTGCGGATGCGTTGGCTGCGGTCGCCACTGCCGACCTGCAGCCGCCGCGATGCCGCGGTCTCAGCCTCGGCCTTGGCGCGCTGCGCCTCCAGCAACGACGCCTTGAGGCGCTTCATGGCTTTGTCGCGGTTCGCGTGTTGCGAACGCTCTGTCTGGTTCTCCACCACCAGGCCGCTGGGCACGTGGGTGATGCGGATCGCCGACTCGGTCTTGTTCACGTGCTGGCCGCCGGCACCAGAAGAGCGAAAAGTGTCAATGCGCAGGTCAGCGGGATTGATCTCGACGTCGTCGACTTCCTCGTAGTCTGGAAGGATGGCCACGGTCGCCGCGGAGGTATGGATTCGACCTTGCGATTCGGTTTCCGGCACGCGCTGCACGCGATGCGTGCCCGATTCGAATTTGAGCCTGGAATAAGCACCGCGGCCTTCGATGCGCGCCACGATCTCCTTGAAGCCGCCGTGCTCGCCCGGGCTGGAGGAGAGGATTTCCAGCGGCCAGCGCTGTCGTTCTGCGTAGCGTGCATACATGCGGAACAGGTCGCCCGCGAAGATTGCGGCCTCGTCGCCACCCGTGCCCGCGCGCACTTCGAGGAACACATTGCCCTCGTCACGCGGGTCGCGCGGAATCAGCAGCAGCCCAAGATCGGCTTCCAGGCGATCGATGCGTGCCTGCGCGGCAGGGATTTCTTCCTCCGCCAGGTCCTTGAGCTCGGGGTCGGAGCGCATTGCCAGGGCGGCAGCAAGATCGCGGCGTGCGCTGTCGTGTTCGGCCATCGCGGCAGCAACGGGCTCGAGCTGTGAGTACTCGCGCGATAGCGCGCGAAAGCGCGCGTTGTCGGAGATCACCCCAGGGTCGGCAAGCAGATGGCCGACTTCCTCGTGGCGCTCGACCAATGCTTCGAGTTTACGTTGGAGGTTGGGAGTCATCGTCGCCCTGGAACAAGCGCTCGGCGGCGCGCAGCAGTTCGGTGTCGCCGTCCAGCGCTGCCTGGCGCAAGGCAGCGGTCGGCGCGTGCAGCAGGCGATTGGTAAGCTGGTGCGCAAGCCGCTGTAGCACGTGCTCGGCATTCTCGCCGGCCGCCAGTTGCTCCTGGGCCTTGGCCAGCATTTCATCGCGCGCGCTGGCGCCATCGGCGCGCAGTTGCTTCAGCGCATCCTGGCGCCCTTGGGCGCGCCACCAGGCCAGGTAGTGCTCGACCTGGATATCAATGATGGCCTCGGCCTGCTGCGCGGCTTCGCGACGCGAGGCGCGGTTGGCATCGATCACCTGTTCCAGGTCATCAACGGTGTACAGATACACGTCGGCCAGCTCGGCGACATCGGCAGCGATGTCACGCGGTACGGCCAGGTCGAGCAGGAACATCGGACGATGCCGGCGCTGCTTGAGTGCCGCGGCGACCAGCGCCTTGTCGAGCACGGGCACGCGGCTGGCCGTTGCGCTGATGACAATGTCGGCTTCCGGCAAATGCCTGCCCAGTTCTGCCAGCGGCAGGGCAACGCCGCCGTGGCGACTGGCAAGCGCTTGCGCGTGCTCAAGTGTGCGGTTGGCAACCAGCAGGCGCTGCACTTTGGCATCCACCAGATGCCGCGCGGCCAGTTCGATGGTGTCGCCCGCGCCCACCAGTAGCACGGTGGCATCTTCAAGACGCGCGAACACCTGGCGCGCGAGGCGCACGGCGGCAAATGCCACCGATACCGGATGCGCGCCGACGCGTGTGTCGGTGCGTACGCGCTTGGCCACCGTGAAAGTTTGCTGGAACAGTCGGTCCAGTGGATTGCGCAAGCTGTGCGCGGAACGCGCAGCCTGCCAGGCGTCTTTCACCTGGCCCAGGATTTGCGGTTCGCCCAGCACCATGGAGTCGAGCCCCGTCGCCACGCGGAACAGATGGCGCACGGCTTCGCCTTCGGTATGGCGATACAGGTAGCCCTCGAGCGCATCCGGGTCCAGGCCGTGGTGGCGCGCCAGCCATTGCGCCAGCGCCGGCTCGCGGCCCTCGGCGACCTGGGCGTACACCTCGGTGCGGTTGCAGGTGGACAGCAGGGCGACTTCCTCCACGCCGGCTTCGCTGCTGAGCGAGGCCAGTGCCTTCGGCAGGTCAGCCGCGTCCAGCGCCACCTTCTCGCGCAAGGCGAGCGGGGCGGTCTGGTGGTTCAGGCCTAGCGCAATCAGGGGCATGGGTTTGGCGGCGATGGGGTAAGCTTCGCGGCGCTGTGATCCTTCCGGGTCCTGCGTCCATTTTATGCCGAGCGCGCCCTGAACCGATGATCTCGCGCAAATTCCACGCAATCCGGTCCTGCTTGATGCTGCCCGCCATGCTCGCCTTGGCGGCCTGCAGTTCCTCGGCGACGCGTCCCGTCCCCGGCAGCGGCATGGGCCAGGCTGAGCGCGAGGCGCGCCTGGCCCTGCAGCCCGACTGGTCCTTCAATGGTCGCGTGGCCGTGAGCGATGGCGGCAACGCCGGCAATGCCCGCATAGAATGGCGGCAGGCGGGGCAGGATTTCGACATCCGGCTGATTGCCCCTATCACTGGCCAGAGCTGGCAACTGCGCCGCACCGGCGCCGAAGTCAGCCTGCAGGGCCTGGATGGCGGCCCCCGAACGGGCGCAGACGCCGAGGCTCTGTTGCATCAGGCCACCGGCTGGCGCCTTCCCGTGAGTGATATGGCGGCCTGGGTTCGCGGGTCGCGCGCCACACCGGGGGCCGAACTGCAGGCCGGCCCGGACGGACTGCCCAATACCCTGTCCGAATCCGGCTGGTCGGTGGAGTACCGCGCCTGGAACCAGCAGGAACTGCCGCTTCCGACCAAGCTGTTTGCGCGTAAGGGACAGGCGTCCCTTCGCCTGGTCATCGACCGCTGGACATCGCCGTGAGCGAGCCCGGCGCCTGGACTGCCTGGCCGGCTCCGGCCAAGCTCAATCTGTTCCTGCGCATCCTGGGCCAGCGCCCGGACGGCTATCACCGGCTGCAGACCGTTTTCCAACTGCTCGACTGGGGTGACACGGTGCATCTGCGGGTGCTGGCCGATGGCCAGGTCCGGCGTAGCGGTGGCGATACCGCCTGGCTGCCCGAGCAGGATGACTTGCTGGTTCGGGCCGCAAGGCTGCTGAAGGCCGCATCAGGCACGGCGCTCGGCGCCGAAGTCAGGGCCGACAAGGCCATCCCGGCCGGGGGCGGCTTTGGCGGCGGTTCATCGGACGCGGCTACCGTTCTGGTGGCGCTCGACCAGCTTTGGGATACTGGTCTTGGAACCGAAAGACTGGCGGCCCTTGGCCTGAAGTTGGGCGCCGATGTGCCCGTCTTCGTCCGCGGTCGCAATGCCTGGGCCGAGGGCGTGGGCGAGCAGCTGACTCCGATCGAGCTGCCCCCGGGCTGGTACCTGCTGGTTGAGCCCGGGGTAGGGGCCTCGACCCGCGAATTGTTCCAAGCCCCTGAATTGACGCGGGATGCGCCCCCGGCGACAATAGCCGACTTCGTTTCCGGTGCGGCGCTCGGCAATGCCTTCGAGCCCGTGTTGCGACGCCTGCAGCCTGCGGTGGATGCCGCATTGCGTGCGCTTTCGCAGCACGGCCAAGCTTGCCTGACGGGCACCGGCAGTGGATGTTTCGTCCGCTTCGATTCGGAAGATCGCGCGCGGCAGGCCCAGTCGGCCTTGCCTGCGAGCATGGTTTCCCGGGTGGTGGCGGCAGCGCCACGGTCACCGTTGCTGGACGCGCTGGAAGCGGCGCGCCGCGCGGCGGCCGGATGATTTTGGGGCGTCGCCAAGTGGCCTAAGGCACCGGGTTTTGATCCCGGCATTTCGTAGGTTCGAATCCTACCGCCCCAGCCAACGCTGGTTGATTCGCAAGGTTTTGCACGCACAGGACGAGATGGCCGACATGAGCAGCGAAAACATCCTCGTCTTCAGCGGCAATGCCAACCGTCCGCTGGCGCAGTCGGTATGCCGCGAGTTGGGCGTGCCGATGGGCAAGGCCCTGGTCGGCAAGTTCTCGGACGGTGAAGTGCAGGTCGAGATCGAGGAAAACGTCCGCGGCCAGGACGTGTTCGTGATCCAGCCGACCAGCGCGCCGACGGCGGAACACTTCATGGAGCTGCTGGCCTTGATTGACGCGCTCAAGCGCGCATCGGCCGGTAGCGTCACTGCAGTGGTGCCATATTTTGGTTACGCCCGGCAGGATCGTCGGCCGCGCTCGGCGCGCGTACCGATCACGGCCAAGGTGGCGGCCAAGATGTTCACCGCCGTGGATGCCGATCGCGTGTTGACGGTGGACCTGCATGCCGAGCAGATCCAGGCTTTCTTCGACATGCCGGTGGACAACGTTTACGCCTCGCCGCTCTTGCTCGCCGACATCTGGCGCAGCCAGGGCACCGAGAACCTGATCGTGGTGTCGCCGGACGTGGGCGGCGTGGTTCGCGCCCGCGCCATCGCCAAGCGCCTCGACGATGCCGACCTCGCCATCATCGACAAGCGCCGTCCGAAGGCGAACGTGGCCACGGTGATGAACATCATCGGTGATGTCGCCGGCCGCACTTGCGTGCTGGTTGATGACATCGTCGATACCGCCGGCACCTTGTGCGCTGCGGCCGCGGCGCTCAAGCAGAACGGCGCGCTGAAAGTCGTGGCCTACTGCACCCACCCGGTGCTGTCGGGCGCGGCGATTGACAACATCACCGGCTCCTCGCTCGACGAACTGGTAGTGACCGACACAATTCCGTTGTCGCCTGCCGCGCGTGCTTGCGGCCGGATCCGGCAGCTGAGCGTGGCCGAACTGTTGGCCGAAACCATCCGCCGCATCGCGATGGGTGAATCGGTCAGCACGCTGTACGTGGACTAGCAAGGCGGGAAGGGCATCCGGAATCGCGCTGCTGCCGGCACGATTCCCGATTCCCGTCCCGGGAACGACACGCCGCCTGGTCGCGGGCTGCGTGGAACGCGTCGCAAGGCGCAACACTACTGAAGAAGGTTACACATCATGGCAACCCACAACATCAAGGCCAGTGGCCGCAAGGACGAGGGCAAAGGTGCGAGCCGCCGCCTGCGTCGCAGCGGTCATGTCCCGGCCATCGTCTACGGCGCCAAGGCCGCGCCGGAAAACGTCCAGCTCGAGCACAACGCGCTCTGGCTGGCCACCCAGAACGAGTGGTTCTACTCCTCGATCCTCGAGCTCGCCGTCGACGGCAAGGTCCAGAAGGTCCTGCTGCGTGACATGCAGCGCCACCCGTTCAAGCAGCAGATCATGCACCTGGACTTCCAGCGCATCGACGAAAACGAAGCCATCCGCTTCAACGTGCCGCTGCACTTCCTGAACCAGGAAACCTCACCCGCCGGCAAGACCGCGGGCGTGGTGATCCTGCATGAGCTCAACGAGATCGGTGTCAGCTGCCTGCCGCGTGACCTGCCTGAGTTCATCGAAGTCGACCTCGGCCAGCTGACCCTGGGCGACATCGTCCACCTGTCGCAGCTCAAGCTGCCGACCGGCGTGTCGATCCCCGAGCTGAAGCTGGGCAAGGAACACGACGTCGCCGTCGTCATCGCTCGCCACGCCCGCGTCGAAGTCGAGGAAGAAGCGCCGGCTGCTGCTGCCGCCGAAGTGCCCTCGACCAAGGCTGGCAAGGCCGCTGCCGCTCCGGCCGCTGCCCCGGCGCCGAAGAAGAAGTAATCGGCCGTCCCGGGTCGCCCCGCCAGGGGTGGCCCGGAACTGTCCGGCTTCCCAATGGCAGGCCTGCGCCTCATTGTCGGGCTCGGCAACCCCGGTCCCGAACACGCCCGAACCCGGCACAACGCCGGGTTCTGGTTTATTGACGCCCTGGCGGAATCGCTGGGGGCGCGCTTCGGCCTGGAATCGAAGCTGCACGGCCAGACCGCGAAGGCAGTCATTGCCGGTCAGAACGTCTGGCTGCTCAAGCCCGCCACCTTCATGAATCTCAGCGGCCGCTCCGTGGCGGCCGCCCTGCGTTACTGGAAGATCGAGCCCGAAGAGTGCCTGATCGCCCACGACGAACTCGACCTCGCGCCCGGCACCGCGCGCATCAAGTTCGACGGTGGCCACGGCGGCCAGAACGGCTTGCGCGACACCATGCAACTGCTCGGCCACGGTCGTTTCCACCGCTTGCGCGTAGGCATCGGCCACCCCGGCCACAAGGACAAGGTGACCCCCTGGGTCCTCGGCCGGCCGGGCAGGGACGACGAGGCCGCAATTCTGCGCGCCATCGACGATGCCATCGCGGTGCTGCCGCTGGCCGTCAGCGGCGACTTCAACGAGGCGATGAAACGCCTGCACACCCCTAAGGAATCCGGTTAGACCATGGGCATCAAATGCGGCATCGTCGGCCTGCCGAACGTCGGCAAGTCCACACTTTTCAACGCCCTGACCAAGGCGGGTATCGCCGCGGCCAATTTCCCCTTCTGCACCATCGAGCCGAACACGGGCGTGGTGCCGGTGCCCGATCCGCGCCTGGCCCAGCTGGCCGAGATCGTGAAGCCGCAGAAGACCATCCCGACCTCGTTCGAGTTCGTGGACATCGCCGGTCTGGTGGCGGGCGCCTCCAAGGGCGAGGGCCTGGGCAACAAATTCCTGGCCCACATCCGCGAGGTCGATGCCATTGCCCACGTCGTGCGCTGCTTCGAGCACACCGACATCGTCCACGTGGCCGGCAGGGTCGACCCGATCAGCGACATCGAGACCATCGATACCGAGCTCGCCCTGGCCGATCTGGACTCCGTCGAAAAAGCCTTCATCCGCGCCGAAAAGGCGGCAAAAGCTGGCGATAAGGAGGCAACTGCGCGTAAAGAGGTGCTTTCCCGCCTGCGCGCTGGCCTCGATCAGGGCAAGTCGGCCCGGTCCCTGGGTCTCAGCGTCGAGGACAAGGCGGCCATCCGCGACCTGTTCCTGCTGACCCTCAAGCCGGTCATGTACGTGGCCAACGTTCTGGAAGACGGCTTCGAGAACAACCCGCACCTGGAGGCTGTCCGGGCCAGGGCTGCCACCGAAGGCGCCGAAGTGGTGCCCGTCAGTGCCGCCATCGAGGAAGAGTTGGCCCAGCTGGACGACGAGGACCGGGGTGAGTTCCTGGCCGGCATGGGCCTGGAAGAGCCGGGCCTGAACCGGGTCATCCGGGCCGGCTACAAGCTGCTTGGCATGCAGACCTACTTCACCGCCGGCGTGAAGGAAGTCCGGGCCTGGCAGGTCCACAAGGGCGCCACCGCGCCCCAGGCCGCCGCCGTCATCCATACCGATTTCGAGAAGGGCTTCATCCGGGCCGAGACCATTTCCTTTGAGGACTTCATCCGCTACCGCGGCGAGTCTGGGGCCCGGGATGCCGGCAGGCTGCGTCTGGAAGGCAAGGAGTACGTGGTCCAGGAAGGCGACGTGCTGCATTTCCGCTTCAACGTCT
>CBHTVR010000049.1:0-14849 GCA_966096795.1 uncultured Gammaproteobacteria bacterium | reverse complement strand
GCCAGGATGTCCATCTGCCGGCCGGCGTCGTTGACGTAGTACTCGCGCTGCACGGTGTGGCCGGCGGCTTCCAGCAAGTTCGCCACCGAAGCGCCATACGCGGCGCCGCGACCGTGGCCGACATGCAGCGGGCCGTTGGGGTTGGCCGAGACGAATTCCACCGTGACCGATTCGCGCGAGCCCGGCGTCTGGCGGCCGTACTCGGCGCCGATTTCGAAGATGCGCCGGATCGTGCCGAGGCGGCAGGGCTGGGAGATGTGGAAGTTGATGAAACCCGGGCCAGCGATCTCGACCTTGGACACGTGCTGGGTGTCGCCGAAGTTGGCGACCAGGGCCTCGGCCAGTTCGCGCGGCTTCAGGCCGGCCGGCTTGGCCAGCAGCAGGGCGATATTGGTGGCGTAGTCGCCGTGCTCGCGCGAGCGGGCGCGCTCGATCACGTAGTCGGGAGTGGGCAGGTCCTGGGGCAGGCGGCCTTGCCGGCGCAGGGCCAGCAGGGATTGGGCCACCAGTTCGCGCAGATGCTCTTTCACGGGGCGGTCATCATGGGGTCGAGCCGCCTATTGTAGCGCGGCCCGGGGCGGGGTCCGGCCGGCGCCGGGGCGCTGTCACATGATGTTCATCGCAAAGGCGGACACTGGTGTCGGAAAAGAGATTTACCGGCGGCCTCCCCCGCTTGGGCAAGCACCGGCACCGGTCACACGGGGCCGGTTTTTTTTGCCCGGAATTCGCCATCGGGCCGCGCCTCGCTGCCGCTGTGTCAGGACGCGCCGCTGATCTGGCTGAAGGCGGTCAATACCGCGTTGCCATCGGCCGGCGCGGCGCTCTGGAAGCGCGCCAGCAGGGCCGCGGTGGTTTCGTGCACTCGCGGGCCGTTCAGGCGCTTCTGCGGGCCGAACACGCGTTCGCCCTCGCGTGAATTGAAGCGGTGAAGCTCGTTGAAATAGCGCTCCTGGCCGCGGCCGAGGAAATCCAGGCAGGGCTGGCCAGAGGCGGCGCTGTCCAGGGCGCGACCCACCCGCATTTCGCGTTCGCGGCACAGGCGCAGGGCGGTTTCGCACAGCTGCACGAACTGTTCGCCGACGTTGGCGGTGTCCAGGTCGGCCGACAGCCGCGCCAGGCGCTCGCCGCGGCGGGCATCGGCATCGTTACGCCAGACCGGCAGCGCCTCGTCCAGCCACAGGGCCAGGCCGCGTGCCAGCGAGCCGCCGGTAAGGCTGGATTGGTCTTCGGCGCCGGGTTCGAGCACCGGCATGGGCCGGGCGTCGAAGGTGCTGCCGGCGATCATCAGCTCCAAGGCAACGAACTGTTCGCGCTCGGCGTCGCGGCGAAAGCCGCAGGTTTCCAGGATGCGCAGGCATTCGGCGATGCTCGCCGCCTCGTTGCCGCCGACCGGGCCCGGTACATCGACCGACTCGCGTTGGCGCAGGTCGTGGCAGGCCGCGAACACCAGCAGCGCGTCCACATCCGCTGCCGCAGGCGCGGCTTCGCCCAAGCCCTCGATCATGCTGAGCAGGCGCCGGTGCCCGACCTCAAGCACGTGGCCTTCGTTGTGGTAGTCGTGGAAGTCCTGGCCAAAACTTCCGTGGCGCATGCCAAGACGGGCGGTGCCGAGCACGGCCGCGTCGAGGGCGCGGCTGTCCTGGCCATGGCGGCGCGAAAGTTCGGCCAGCCCGGCCAAAATATCCGGCCTGCGCTGTGCGAGCAGGGCGCGCGCCGCTGCCGCATCGGGCAGGGCGTGCTCGATGGCATCCGCGGGATAAAGACGGGAGTAACCGAGTAGCAAAGTCGGGCCTGTCGCCTGGAGGACGGGGGCAGTATGCCGCATCGCGCGGCCGGGGCCAGCGCCACTCAGACCCAGCCGCGCCGGGCCATGGAGCTGGGGCTGCCATCGCCGATGATGAAGTGGTCCAGCACGCGCACCTCGACCAGGGCCAGGGCCTGCTTAAGCCGGGCGGTGACCGCGCGATCGGCGGCGCTGGCCTCGGGATTTCCGCTCGGGTGGTTGTGTCCGAAGATGACCGCGGCGGCGTTGTGCGCCAGGCAGCGGCGGGCCACTTCGCGCGGGTGCACCTCCGAACCGTCGAGCGTGCCGCGGAACAATTCCTCGTAGGCCAGCACGCGGTGGCGCGTGTCCAGGAACAGGCAGGCGAAGACCTCGTGCGGCAGCGGCCGCAGCTTGCGCTGGAAATAGGCGCCGGCCTGGTCGGGATCGGTGAGCGCTTCGCCCCGTTGCAATTGCTGGCCCAGGTGGCGCGTGCCCAACTCCAGCGCCGCCACCAGCGCGCAGGCCCGGGCCGGGCCGAGGCCGTGCAGCTTCGCCAGCTCCGCCACCGGGCGGTCGAGCAGGCCGCGCAGGCCACCGCTGCCGGCCAGCAGCTCGCGGCCCAGATCCACCGCGTTGCGCCCGCGCGGGCCGCAGCCGATGAAGATCGCCAGCAACTCGGCGTCCGACAGCGCGGCGCCGCCGCGGGCGATGAGCTTTTCCCGGGGGCGTTCGTCTTCAGGCCAGTCGCGAATGTGCATGGCCCAGATTCACCCGGGCGTGGCGTTGGCACCGTCAGGAAATGCCGCGGCATCGGGTAAGCTAGAGCGCATTCGAACCTGGGTACGATGGCGACGCGATGACGGGCCTGGCTGGACAGCGAATCCTGTTGGGGGTGACCGGTGGGATCGCCGCCTACAAGGCCGCCGACCTCGCCCGTCGCCTGCAGGATGCTGGCGCCGAGGTGCAGGTGGTGATGACCGAAGCCGCCCAGCAGTTCGTAACTCCGATGACCTTCCAGGCCCTGACCGGCCGCCCGGTGCGCAGCTCGCTCTGGGACGCGCATGCCGAAGCGGCGATGGGCCATATCGAACTCGCGCGCTGGGCCGACCGCATCCTGATCGCGCCCGCCAGCGCCGATGCCATTGCCCGGCTCGCGGCGGGACTGGCCGGCGATTTGCTCGGCACCTTGTGTTTGGCGAGCGAAGCGCCCATCGCCATCGCGCCGGCGATGAACCGCGTGATGTGGGCGCACCCGGCCACGCAAGCCAACCTCGAGACGCTGCGCCAGCGCGGCGTGCAGGTCATCGGCCCCGGCGAAGGCGACCAGGCCTGCGGCGAGGTCGGCGCGGGCCGCATGCTCGAGCCGCTGCAGATCGTCGCCGCGCTGCAGTCGCAACCCGCGCAGGGCGCGCTCGCCGGCCGCCGCATCCTCATCAGCGCCGGCCCGACCTTCGAAGACCTCGACCCGGTGCGCTACATCGGCAACCGCAGCTCGGGAAAGATGGGCTTCGCCCTCGCCGCCGAGGCCGTGCGCCTGGGCGCTGACGTCACGTTGGTCGCCGGGCCCGTGGCCTTGCCTACACCGGCGGGCCTACGCCGCGTCGATGTGCGCCACGCCGTGCAGATGCGCAATGCCGTCATCGCCGCATTGCCCGGGCAGGACGTCTTCATCGCCGCCGCGGCGGTGGCCGACTTCATGCCCGCGCAGGCCGCGGCGCAGAAGATCAAGAAATCGGCGGGCACGCCCGCGCTGGAACTGGTGCCCACGCCCGACATCCTGGCCGAAGTGTCCGCGCACGCGCAGCGACCGCGCCTGCTGGTCGGTTTCGCCGCCGAGACCGAAGCGCTGGAAGCGAACGCGCGCGACAAGTTGCAACGCAAGCGCCTGGACATGGTTGCCGCCAACCAGGTCGGCGTTGCCGGCAGCGGCTTCGAAAGCGACGACAACGCCCTGAGCGTGTATTGGAACGAAGGCCGGCAGGACATCGCCCGCGCGCCCAAATCCGAAGTGGCGCGGCAGCTGCTGCAACTCATCGCCGCCCGCCTGGAGGCCAAGCCCTGATGCGCCAGATCGAGATGCGGATCCTCGACCCGCGCCTGGGCCGCGACTTCCCGCTGCCCGATTACGCCACCGCTTCCTCAGCCGGCATGGACCTGCGCGCGCTCTGCGAAGGCCCGTTGCAGCTCGAGCCCGGCGAAGCGCAACTGGTGCCCACCGGCATGGCCATCCACGTGGCCGACCCGAACCTGTGCGCGATCATCCTTCCGCGCTCGGGCCTGGGCCACAAACAGGGACTGGTGTTGGGCAATCTGGTCGGCCTGATCGACGCCGACTACCAGGGCCCGCTGATGGTCAGCCTGTGGAATCGTGGCCGCGAAGCGCAGCAGATCCAGCCTGGCGACCGCATCGCCCAGCTGGTCCTGCTGCCGATCGTTCGCGCCGGCTTCCAGGTCGTGGAACAATTCGAACAAAGCGCGCGCGGCGCCGGTGGCTTCGGCCACACTGGCCTGCGCTGAATCACGCTGCAACCCGAGGCAAGGCAGGGGGATACATGGAAGTCGGTTTCGATGTGAAGTCGCTCAAGGGCAGTTCGGTACTGTCCCTGCTGGCGGGCCTGTTGTTGCTGGCTGCCCTGTGGGAAGGCTGGCAAGGCTGGCAGCGCTGGTCGTCCGGCCGGCTGGAAGCCCGTACTGCCGAGACCCGCGCCGAGGTGGCCAACAAGGTCAAGCCGCTGGTGGGCAGCCAGCTCGAGCGCGCCGGAACGCTGCGCGGACGTGTGGCCCTGATCAACGCCATCAAGTCGGGTGACTTGGGCGCGGCCCGCGAGATCGTTTCCAAGTCGGTCTCGGGTTCGGAGTCGGTGGAAATTCACGCGATTGACTTTGCCGATGCCTATGCCAATCCCGAGGCCTTCGGCTACGGCAAGCTAGGCCTGCTCGAGTCCGCGCTCAATGAAGGCAAGGCGGTCGCGGCCGTGGTCAAGGACAGCGGTTCGCCGCGCCTGGGTATCGCCGTGCCGGTGGTGGATGAGAACCAGGCTTTGGGCGTGGTCTACCTGCGCCAGCCTCTCGCGCCGATCCTGGCGGCGGTCAAGGATTCCGCGCCTCCGGGCGCCTATTTGGCCTTGCGTCAGGGCGGCTACAACGTGATCGAGAGCGGCACCACTGCCGACTTGAAGTTCCGCGCTGAAGAAGGCGCGGTCAGCATTCCGGGTAGTTCGCTGCGCGTGGTCGCGGTCGCGCCGCCGGTGCAGCTGGGCTTGTTCGATGCCGGTGGCCTGGCCGAGTTCGCCCTCGCGCTGCTGCTGGCTGGCGCCGGCGTCGGGCTGTTCCTGTGGCAGAAGCGGCGTGCGGCCATCGCCAGCGGCGACCTGAGCACGGTCATCGCCAAGCCGACCGAGATGACCCTGGCCGAACTGCAGAGCAGTGGCGGTATTGTTGCGCCGGAAGCAGCCAAGGTCGTGCGTGCCGCCTCGTCGGAGGCGCAGGCCGCACCTGGCCTGACGCTGGACCGCAGCATCTTCCGCGCCTATGACATCCGCGGCGTCGTCGGCCAGACCCTGGACGAAGACATCGCCCGCCTCATCGGCCAGGCCATCGGCTCGGTGATGCAGGAGAAGAACCAGCGCAGCATCGTCGTCGGCCGCGACGGCCGCCTGTCCTCGCCGGCCATGGCCAGCGCGCTGATCGAAGGCCTGCGCAAAGCGGGTCGCGAAGTCACCGACATCGGCCAGGTGCCCACGCCGATGGCCTACTTCGGCAGCTTCCACCTGCGCACCGGCTGCTGCGTCTCGGTCACCGGCAGCCACAACCCGCCTGACTACAACGGCTTCAAGATCGTCATTGACGGCGACACCCTTTCGGGCGAGGCGATCCAGAACCTGTACGTGCGCATCGCCGAGAACCGCCTGTTCCGCGCCGATGGCCCGGGCTTGCTGTCGGTGCGCGACATCAAGGCCGACTACATCGAACGCATCGCCGGCGACATCCAGATCGAGCGCAAGCTCAAGGTCGTTATCGACTGCGGCAGCGGTGTCGCCGGCGGCGTGGCGCCGGAATTGCTGGCCGCTATTGGCGCTGACGTCGAGCCCTTGTACTGCGAAGTGGACGGCACCTTCCCGCATCACCACCCGGACCCCAGCGAGCCGGAAAACCTGCACGACCTGATCAATGTCGTGCAGCGCGTGAACGCCGACATCGGCCTCGCGCTCGATGGTGACGGCGACCGCCTGGGCGTGGTGACCAAGTCGGGCGAAATCATTTACCCCGACCGCTTGCTGATGATGTTTGCCGCCGACGTGCTCGAGCGCAATCCGGGCGCCTGCGTGATTTACGATGTCAAGTGCACCGGCCACCTGGCCACGCACATCCTGCGCCACGGCGGCAGCCCGCTAATGTGGAAGACCGGGCATTCGCTGATGAAGGCGAAGATGAAGGAAACCGAGGCTGAGCTGGCCGGCGAGATGAGCGGCCACTTCTTCTTCCGCGAACGCTGGTATGGCTTTGACGATGCCTTGTACGCGGCGGCACGCCTGCTCGAGATTCTGGCCGCATCGCCGGATGATGCCCAGACCCTGTTCGACGAACTGCCCAAGGGCGTGTCCACGCCCGAGTTGAAGATACAGGTCGCCGAAGGCGAGCAGTACCGCATCATCGACGAATTCGTGGCCAAGGCGAAGTTCGAGGGCGCCCGCATCGCCACTATCGACGGCGTGCGTGCCGACTGGCCCGATGGCTGGGGCCTGGTGCGCGCGTCCAACACCACGCCCTGCCTGGTGCTTCGATTCGATGCCAAGGACAGCGAGGCGCTGCAGCGTGTGCAGGCGGTGTTCCGCGAGCAACTGCATGCGGTCAGCCCGGGGCTGGCATTGCCGTTCTGAGGTCGGGCGCCGCGCAAGGCGGCGCTGGCTTCAGGCCCCAGGAGCGGGCGCGGGCGCGGGGGCCGCGGCAGGCGCTGCGGGCGCCGCGCCGCGCAATTCGCGATAGCGCGTGAGCATCCGTGCGAACTCGGCATTCAGGGCCGTCAGGTCGGCGCGACGCGCGGCCTGCAAGGCGGTCTGGCTGGTTTTTTCAGCATGCAGTTCGCGAATCGTCTTGGCGCGGTCATCAAGCACGCGCCGGCCGTCGAGTTCGGTGTCGGAGGCCTGGGACAGCACGGTCGCCAGGTTTTCGCGCAGGCTCTTGATGCTGATGTCGGTGGACTCCAGCGACATCTGCAACAAGGCGATGCGTTCGCCATAGGCGCGGCGCAGGTCGTTCTCGGTCTCGTAGCTGGCCATCATGATGTCTTCCTGGCGCTTCTGCTCAACCGCCGCGGCGTTGGCCTCGACGGCCGCTTGGGCGGCCGCGGCCTGGGCCGCGCGTTCCTCCGGCGTCAGCGCCCGATCGATCGTGCCCAGCGTGCGGCCACTGTTGGTGCTGAATTCGGTGCGCGCCTGTTGCACGGCTTCCGGTGGCAGCGCCTGGTCGAAGTGGACCTTTCCTTCCTTGTCCACCCAGCGGTAAAGCTTGGCGGCGCCGGTTTTTTGTTGTGCGGCAGCCAGGCCGCTGGCGACAAGGGCGGCGAGGATGGCCAAGCTGAGAAGGGGACGTTTCATGGCGATGTCATCCGGGCTGGGAGCGGCTTCCGTAGCGGGAACGATACGCCAACAGCGCCGGTTTGTGCTCGGCCAACTCCGGCCGGCCGTCGGTGAATTCCAGCAGTTCGTCCAGACCGGCGATGGCCAGCACCGGCAGGCCGAATTCCGCTGCCACTTCCTGCGCGGCGGAACGCTCGCCGACCTGGCCACGCTCCTGCCGGTCCAGCGCAATGACGATGGCGCAGGGCTGGGCGCCGGCGCCGCGGATGATCTCGATGGATTCGCGGATGGCGGTACCGGCGGTGATCACGTCGTCCACCACCAGCACCCGGCCCGACAGCGGCGCGCCGATCAGCGTGCCGCCCTCGCCATGGCTCTTGGCTTCCTTTCGGTTGAAGGCGACGGGCACGTCGCGGCCTTCCGCGGCCAGCGCTACCGCCAGGGTCGTGGCCAGCGGAATGCCCTTGTAGGCGGGTCCGAACAGCATGTCGTAGTCCAGGCCCGCCTCGGCCAGCGCCTGGGCGTAGCAGCGCCCGAGCTGCGCCAGCGCGGCGCCGGAATTGAACAATCCGGCATTGAAGAAATACGGACTGATGCGCCCGGACTTAAGCGTGAACTCGCCGAAGCGCAGCACGTTGCGGGCGACCGCCAATTCGAGGAATTGCCGCTGGTAGGCGTGCATGGGCGCGTGCCGTTCGGAAGATGCGCAATTGTGCCGCAAGCCCGGCGCCCGCGGCAGTGCTGTGCTGCCTGCGGCGCCCACACTGGGATAGGCTAACGGCTTCGACAACGCGGGCCGCAATGTGAAGATCATCAGTTTCAACGCCAACGGATTGCGCTCGGCCGCCAGCAAGGGCTTCTTCGACTGGTTCGCCGCCCAGGACGCCGACGTGCTGTGCGTGCAGGAAACCAAGGCACAAGCAGCGCAACTGGAAGATGCCGTGTTCCGGCCCGCCGGCTACCGCGTGGATTTTCGCGATGCCAGCACCAAGAAGGGCTATTCCGGCGTGGCCCTGTACAGCCGGCGCGAACCCGACCAGGTGATCACGGGCCTGGGCTGGCCCGAGTTCGATGAAGAAGGGCGCTACATCGAGGCGCGCTTCGGCGACCTGAGCGTGGTTTCGCTGTACCTGCCTTCCGGTTCGTCGAAGGAAGAACGCCAGCAGTTCAAGTTCCAGGTGATGGACTGGATCGCGCCGAAGTTCAGGCAGTGGCTGGACTCGGGCCGACGCTATGTGATCTGCGGCGACTGGAACATCGCCCACACGGCGATGGACATCAAGAACGCCAAGTCCAACGAGAAGAACTCCGGGTTCCTGCCCGAGGAGCGCGCGTGGCTGACGAAACTGTTCACTGAACATGGTTGGGTGGACAGCTACCGCCACCTCAGGCCCGAAGGCCAGGACTACACCTGGTGGAGCCAGCGCGGCGCCGCCCGCGCCAAGGACGTGGGCTGGCGCATCGACTACCAGGTGACCAGCCCGAACCTGCGCGAGCACCTGAAGGCTTGCGCAATCGCACGCGAGCCGCGATTCTCCGACCACGCGCCCTATACGGTGGAGTTCCATGACTGACGCGGCACGTCCGGGCCTGCTGGCGACCCTGAAGGATTACTGGCGGCCCGGCGTTCGGGAAATGCTGTTGCTCGGTTTTGCCTCGGGCCTGCCGTTGCCCATGGTGTTGATGACGCTGTCGGCGCGCCTGCGCCTGGACGGCATCGATCGCACCACCATCGGGCTGTTCAGCCTGGTGGGCCTGGCATATTCGGCGAAGTTCCTGTGGTCGGCCGTGGTCGATCGCTATCGGCTGCCCTTGCTCGCAAGCCTGGGCCAGCGCCGCAGCTGGATCCTGTTCGCCCAGGCGGGCGTGGTGGTCGGCCTGGTGTTGATGGCGCTGACCGAGCCGTCGGCCGGCGTGCAGCGCTTCGCCATGATCGCCGCAGTCACCGCATTCTTTTCCGCCACCCAGGACATCGCGGTGGACGCCTACCGAATCGAGTCCGTGGACGCGGCCCGCCAGGGCAGCGCGGCCGCGGCCTACCAGGTCGGTTACCAGATCGCGCTGATCTGCAGCCAGGCGGGCGCCCTCGTCGTGGCCAGCCACACTGGCTGGCCGCAGGCCTACCTGATGATCGCCGCACTGCTGCTGGTCGGCATGGTCACCGCGTTGCGGGTGCCGGAGCCCTCGCAGTACGCCGTGCGGGGCATGGTTCCCGATGCGGCGCTGCTCGCGGCCACGGCGCAGAAAATGCGCCCCGTGCTGGTGTTGATTGCCATGCTCGCCACCGGCCTGCTGTGGCTGGTGCTGCGCGGACCGCTGGCCGCCAAGGGCGACAACACCCTGGCGCTGGACGTGATCTTCGGCGGCATCGTGCTGCTGCTGGCCTTGCTCATGCTGGTGCTGCGCATCGAGCCGCTGCGCCCGGCGCGCGACCGCCTGATCGCATCGATCGTGCTGCCCGTGCGCGACATCGTGGTGCGCTTCGGTTGGAAGCTGACGATCCCGATGCTGCTGCTTATCGTCACCTATCGCCTGAACTACACGACGATGGGCGTGGCGGCGAATACCTTCTACCTGGACATGGGCTTCAGCCTTGACCAGATTGCGCTGGTATCCAAGACCTACGGCGTCATCCTGACCCTGCTGGGCGCGGTGTACGCGGGCTGGATCGTGCGCCGGCTTGGCTTCATGCGTTGCCTGTTGCTGGGCGTGGGGCTACTGAGCATCGCCAACCTGTTCTATGCCTGGCTGGCGACGCAGGCGGGAGCAACGGCGCCGAACGTGATGTGGCTTGCGACCGCGATCAGCCTGGACAATATCGCCAACGGCATCGCTGGCACGGCCTTCATCGCCTACATGTCCTCGCTGACCAGCAAGGAATACACCGCCACGCAATACGCCCTGTTCGGCACCCTGTGGAGCCTGCCCGCCAAGACCATCGCCAGCCAGTGGGGCCGTATCGTGGACGCCATCGGCTATCCCTACTTCTTCATCTATACCGCGGTCATCGCCATACCGGCGGTGCTGCTGATCCTGTGGCTGATGCGGGCCGATGCACTGCGCCAAGCCACAAGGGCGGCTGAACCGGCATGACCCTCGACCTGTTCCTTTGGCGGCGGCCTCGGCTTAAGCTGGCCCTGCCGGAGGCATGATCCATGGCTGACTTTTTGCTGCGTGACATTGATGAGCGGGTCGCCGAGCGCATCAAGGAGATGGCGCGGCAGCGCGGCTGGCCGCTGAACGACGTCATCCTGCACCTGGTCAAGCTGGCGCTGGGGTTGAGCGAGCCGGAGCCCGCGCCGGTGCCCGGCGACATCGCCCGTTTGCTCGGCTCTTGGGATGATGCCGAAACCCGGGCCTTCAACGAGGCCATGAATGCCTTCAGCGGCCTGCCCGACGATGCGCCGCATTACGCCGATAGCCTGGGTAAAACCAAGCCGCCCGGCTGAGTCGTAAGCCTAGTGCTTGGCTTCAGGCGCGCGGGAATACCGTTCCCAAAACTCTCGGCCCACGTGCGCCGGTGACTTCGGGCAAATTGCCGGGGCGCTGCGCCAAGGCCTCCCGCGCCAGCCAGGCAAAAGCCATGGCCTCGACGAAGTCTGGATCCAGCCCGAACTCGCCAGTCGATTGAACCGCGCACGGCGCCAACGCGAGCTCCAGTTCGCTCCGCAGCACCGGGTTGTGCACGCCGCCACCGCAGACCAGCACGCGCGCGCAATCGGGCATCTGCGCCCGCAGCGCCTGCGCGATGGTGGCGGCGGTGAATCGCGCCAAGGTGGCCTGGACGTCCTGCGCAGCCAGCTCGCGGCCGACCAGGCGCGCATCCAGCCAGCCTTCATGGAACAGGTCGCGGCCGGTGCTCTTGGGTGGCGGCAGCGCCAGCCACGGCTCGGCCAGCAGCGAGGCCAGCAGCGCATTGTCCACGCGCCCCGAGGCAGCGAAAGCACCATCGCGATCGAAACGATGGCCGCGATGGCGCAGGGTCCATGCGTCCATCAATCCGTTGCCCGGGCCGGTGTCGAAGCCGCGCACCGCGCCGGTCGCTGGCAGCAAGGTCAGGTTGGCGATGCCGCCGATATTGAGCACCGCCCGCGCTTCGCCTGCAGCACGCAAGGTCGCGGCGTGGAAAGCCGGTACCAAGGGCGCGCCCTGGCCGCCCGCGGCAACATCGCGACGCCGGAAATCGGCCACGGTATCGATGCCGCAGCGCTCGGCGATCACGTTCGCATCGCCCACCTGCAGCGTGAAGGGCTGTGCGCCCTGCGGTCCATGGCGCAGGGTCTGGCCATGCGAACCGATCGCGCGAACGGACGCCGCAGATACGCCGGCATCGTCCAGCAGGTCGAGTGCAGCCTTCGCCAGTGCCTGGCCCATGCGCACATCGAGGCGGCCGAGTTCATCGAGGTGGATCTCTGCCTGTGCTTGCGACAGGCGCAACACGTCAGCGGCCAGCCCCGCGTCCAGCGGATAGGTGCGCGCGCGCAGTAATTCGGGTTGTGGCAAGAAACGCACCAGGGCGGCATCAATGCCATCCACGCTGGTGCCCGACATCAGGCCAATGAAGAGGCCATCGCTAAGCTCGGCTGGCCCGTTCGGCGGGGCGCCCATGGACTCAGCGCGACGCCAGGCGCGTGTTCTTCTCGACCATCAGCAGCTTGGCCACCGCCGGCGCGGTCGCGGCGCGGAAGCGCAGCAGCTCGGCACCGGTGAGCGGCTCGGGCTTGGGCATGGTCACGGTCAGCGGATTGACCTGGGTGCCATTGACGCGGAATTCGTAATGCAGGTGCGGGCCGGTGGCCAGGCCGCTCATGCCGACGAAGCCAATGGTGCTGCCCTGGCTGACGCGCTGGCCCTGCTTTTCCTTGCCCCAGGCCGACATGTGCCCGTACAGCGTGCTGCGGCCCTGGCCGTGGTCGATGATGACGGCGCGGCCATAACCATTCTTCCAGCCGACGAAGGCCACGCGGCCATCACCGGCCGCCATGATCGGCGTGCCGGTGCGGGCGGCGTAGTCCACGCCCTTGTGTGCGCGCATGCGGCCGAGCACCGGGTGCTTGCGCATGCCGAAGGTGGACGACAGGCGCGCGAACTCGATCGGAATGCGCATCAGCGTCTTCTTCAGCGGCCGGCCGGTGCCGTCGAAATATTCGATCTTTCCGTTACGCTCGAAACTGAAGGCGGTATAGCGCTTGCCGCGATTGGTGAAGGTGGCGCCGATGATGTTGCCGGTCCCCACGCGCTGGCCTTCGCGCCAGAGGTCTTCGTACACGACCTGGAAAGTATCGCCATCGCGTACGTCTTCGACGAAGTCGATGTCGTACTTGAAGATGTTGGCCATGGTGTTGATGGCGCTGCTGCTCAGGCCGGCACGGGCACCATCGGCGTAGAGCGAGCTGGTGATGACGCCGGCGGCGATCTCGACGCGGCGTTCGATCGGGCGCAGCTGCACCTGCTCCTCAATGCGGTCGCCACTGACCTTCAGGTCGATGCGGTTGGCGGCATCGCGGTCGAAGCGCAGGGTCTTGAGCTGGCCGGCGCCGTCGATTTCAAAGGCCAGCTCCTGCCCTTCTTTCAAATGGGTCAGGGCCTTGGCCGAGGCGGTCTGGTCGAGCAGGCGGTGCATCAGGGTGGCCGGCAGCTTGAGCTGTTCGAACACGATGCCCAGGGTCTCGCCGCTGCGAACGCGGACGAACTGCCAGCCCGAGCGGGTGGCGGCACCCAGCTCCTGGGCCTTGGGCAGAGGCAGGGCCAGGGAAATGCGGGCCGGCGCCACGGCGGGGGCCGCGCCTTCCAAGGCCTTGGAGAAACCGGGGACAATCGCGATCAGGCTGGCAGCGATGAACGCAAAAGTGCCGGCGACCAGCCAGCGTTCATGCGACCATTTGCCGAGCACGGCGGGGGTGGGGGGCTGGCTCACAACGTACTCCGCGCCGCAAACCGGCCGTCAGGACGGGCTAACATAACCAGCCTTAGATACTTGCGTCAAACCCTTGTGAACCTTGGCTTTTTTGTCTGTAGGCTTTAACGCACAGTTAACGCCAGCTGCACAAATTGCCGCCCTTCAGGCCCTCTTTACCCGCAAAGCCCACCATGACCGACCTTGCTTCCGCGCTACAGACCATCGGCCGCGGCGCCGAAGAAATCCTCAAGACCGACGAGCTGGAGGCGCGCCTGAAGCTCGGTCGCCCGCTGCGCATCAAGGCCGGCTTCGACCCGACCGCGCCCGACCTGCACCTGGGCCACACCGTCTTGTTGAACAAGATGCGCCAGTTCCAGGACCTGGGGCACCAGGTGATCTTCCTGATCGGCGACTTCACCGGAATGATCGGCGACCCGACCGGCAAGAACGTCACCCGCAAGCCGCTCAGCCGCGAAGACGTGCTGGCCAATGCCGAGACCTACGCCGACCAGGTCTTCAAGGTGCTCGACCGCGAAAAGACCGAGGTCCGCTTCAACTCCGAATGGTTCGGCGGCATGAGCGCGGCCGACATGATCAAGCTGGCCGGCCAGCACACCGTGGCGCGCATGCTCGAGCGCGACGATTTCGCCAAGCGCTACGCGTCCCAGCAGCCCATCGCCATCCACGAATTCCTGTATCCGCTGGTGCAGGGCTATGACTCCGTGGCCTTGAAGGCCGACGTCGAGCTCGGCGGCACCGACCAGAAGTTCAACCTGCTGATGGGTCGCGCCCTGCAGGCGCACTACGGCCAGCCGCCGCAGATCGTTCTGACCATGCCGCTCCTGGAGGGCCTGGACGGCGTCAACAAGATGGGCAAGTCCCTGGGCAACTACATCGGCATCAACGAGCCGGCCAAGGACATCTTCGGCAAGACCATGTCCATCTCGGACGATCTGATGTGGCGCTGGTTCACCCTGCTGTCCTTCAGGAAGTCCTTGGCCGATATCGAGGCCATGAAGGCGGCCGTCGCCGCCGGTGCCAACCCGCGCGACTTCAAGGTCGAGCTGGGACGCGAGTTGGTCGATCGCTTCCACGGGGTCGGCGCCGGCGAGGCCGCCATCGAGCATTGGAATGAGGTGGTTCGGGGCGGCGCGGTTCCGACCGACCTTCCCATCCTGCAGATACCCGCCCCGCCCGAGGGCCTGCGCTTGGGCGCCCTGCTGCGGGCGGCAGGCCTGGCGGCCTCCGGCGCGGAAGCCGGCCGCAAGATCGCTGAGCGCGCGGTGCGGGTGGACGGCGTTCTCACCGAAGACCGCGATTTGCTCTTCCAGGCCGGCGCCGAGCACCTGCTGCAGCTGGGCAAGCGCGGTTTCGCCCGCGTTCGCCTGGTCGCCGCCTGATCGTCTGATTCCTGCGTTGCCGATTGGCAGCGATGTCACCTTTGTGTAAACTGACCGACCCGCTGACGTGTTCGTTCCCGATCCTGGGAAGCGCAGGCGACGGCGGTGGCAGGAAATCGAAGCCTTCGGGTATTGACGGTCTCGAATCCTGCTCTATAATGTGCGGCTCGGTTGGGCGAAACGCCCCACCGCCACCCCAGAGCGAA
>CBHTVR010000048.1:0-15384 GCA_966096795.1 uncultured Gammaproteobacteria bacterium | reverse complement strand
TCTTGGCCATCTGGTCGTCGAGCACGTAGTTGGCGTAGGTCGCGAAGCCCAGCAGCTGGGCCTTCTGCGCGCGCAGCTGGGCGAGGCGGGCGATGACGGCATTGTTGTCGTACTGGCCGCCGTGGCTGTTGCGGTTGAGCGAAAGCTTGTACAGGCGCTCGCGCACGTCGCGGTTGGTCAGCGAGCTCAGCTTGGGCTGCAGGGTGAAGTTCACCAGCGGGATGACCCACTTGCCTTCCAGGCCGCGCGACTTGGCGGCTGCGGCGGCGGCTTCGATTTCGCCGGGGCTCAGGCCGTCAAGATCCGACACCTTGTCCACCACCAGGGCGCTGGCCTTGGTGTCTTGCAGCAGGTTCTCGCTGAACTTGGTGGTGAGCTTGGACTCTTCGGTGTTCAGGTCGCGCATCTTCTGCTTGTCGGCTTCCGACAACAGGGCGCCGCTGCGCACGAAGTCCAGGTGGTAGCGCTCGATCAGGCGGATGGACACCGGGTCCAGGCCGAGGTTGTTGCGGTCTTCGTACAGCTTGTGGATGCGCGCGAACAGCGGCGCGTCCAGGGTGATGGCGTCGTAGTGGGCGGCGAACTTCGGCGCCAGGTCGCTTTCCACCTTCTGGATGTAGTCGTTCTTCAGCGTGCCGCTGGCGATGCTGAAGGCGCTGCGGGCGCGGCTGAGCAACTGGCCGCTGCGCTCCATGGCGACGATGGTGTTGTCAAAGGTCGGCGCGTCCTTGTTGTCGGCGATGGCGCGGACCTCGGCGGTCTGCTGGCGCATGCCTTCTTCCAGCGCGGGCTGGTAGTTCTCGTCCTTGATCTGGTCCCAGGGCGGCGCCTGCAGGTACAGGGTGCTCGGTGCCAGCAGCGGATTGGAGGCGACCACCGGGGCGGGTTCGACGGCGGCGGGGGCTTGGGTCACGGCGGGCTTCTCGGGGGCGGAGGCGCAGGCGGCCAGGGTAAGGCTGGCGGCGATGAGCAGGACGAGCGGTTTCTTCGACATGGAGGGGTCCGTTCAGGGGCGGTGGGGGCGGCGTTGGCCGGTGGGGCAGAACGCGCCGGCTCGCGATGCTAACCGGCCCGCCGGGTGGGCGGCATGTGCCGAATGGGCCGGCCCAGCTTGGGAAAGGCCCCGGCAGGCCCGATAATACGGCCATGACCGAGCAAGACCCGACCCAGAAAGGCTTCCAGTTTCCCGGCGTGTTCGAAATCACCGCCATGGGCCCGGCCAGCGCCGGCCTGGAAACCGTGATTCCCCACGAACTCACTGCCGCCGGCCTGACCGTGCTGCACGAGACGGTGCGTTCGCGCGCCTCCACGGCCGGGCGCTTCGTGTCGGTGTCCATCAGCTTCCAGGCGCAAAGCCGCGCCGACTACGAAGCCGCGCACCACGCCCTGCGCGCCCACCCGGAAGTGAAGTGGACGCTGTAGGCGAGCCGCTGCACGTTCGCGACCTGGGCCGCCAGCCTTTCGAGGCGGTGTGGCAGGCGATGGAAGCGGTAACCGACGCCCGCGACGAGAACGCACCGCACCAGCTGTGGCTGGTCGAGCACGAACCCGTCTTCACGCTCGGCCAGGCCGGCAAACCCGAACACGTGCTGGCGCCGGGCGATATTCCGGTGGTGCGCACCAATCGCGGAGGGCAGGTCACTTACCACGGCCCCGGCCAGCTGGTGGCGTATCCGCTGGTGGACCTGCGCCGCCTGCACCTGGGCGTGCGCGAGTTCGTCTGCCGCATCGAGCAGGCGCTGATCGACACGCTCGCCACCTGGAACATCAGCGCGCTGCGCCGTGAAGGCGCGCCCGGCGTGTACGTGGACGGCGCCAAGATTGGCGCGCTGGGCCTGCGCGTGCGCCACGGCTGCAGCTTCCACGGCCTGGCCTTCAATGTCGGCATGGACCTGGAACCGTTCGCGCGCATCAATCCCTGCGGTTACCAGGGGTTGCAGGTGACCTCGGTGCTAAACTGCGGCGGCCCCGGCACGCTGGCTGAAGTGAAGCCGGTGCTGGTCGAAAACCTGGCCGCGGCCTTGGGCCTGCGCCCCGAATTCTTCGCCGATTCGCCGCTGCCCGCGCAGCCCGACGTCGCCCTTTCTGCCTGAGCCCGCCCGCATGTCCGACCTCCTGCCCAAGATCATTCCTATCACGGTGGTGGCGCCGCTTGCCGAGGGCGTGAAGCAGTTGGGCGAAGACAAGATCGCGCGCAGCCCGGTGAAGTTCGACGAGAATGCGCCGACCTTGCGCAAGCCCAGCTGGATCCGCGTGCGCATTCCCGCGGGCAATGCGGTGGCCAAGCTCAAGAGCAAGTTGCGCGAGAACCGCCTGGTCACCGTGTGCGAAGAGGCCAGCTGCCCGAATATCCACGAATGCTTCAGCCACGGCACCGCCACCTTCATGATCCTGGGCGAGGTGTGCACGCGCCGCTGCAGCTTCTGCGATGTCGCCCACGGCCGGCCCAAGCCGCCGGATGCGCAGGAACCTGCCAACCTGGCGCGCACCATCGCCGACATGTCGCTGCGCTATGTAGTGATCACCTCGGTGGATCGCGATGACCTGCGCGACGGCGGTGCCCAGCACTTCGCCGACTGCATCCGCGAAACGCGCGCGCTGTCGCCGAACATCAAGATCGAGATCCTGACCCCGGACTTCCGCGGCAAGGGCCGCATGGACCGCGCGCTGGAAGTGCTCAAGGACAATCCGCCGGACGTGTTCAACCACAACCTGGAAACGGTGCCGCACCTGTACCCGAACGTGCGCCCGGGCGCGGACTACCAATGGTCCCTGCAACTGCTCCAGCGCTTCAAGGCCCAGCACCCGGACGTGCCGACCAAGAGCGGCATCATGCTCGGCCTGGGCGAGACCCGCGAGCAGGTGCTGACGACCCTGCAGGACCTGCGCGACCACGACGTGGACATGATCACCATCGGCCAGTACCTGCAGCCGACCCCGCACCACCACCCGGTGATCCGCTACTGGACCCCGGACGAGTTCAAGGAGTTCGAAGTGCTCGGACTTGCGATGGGCTTCACGCATGTGGCCTCGGGGCCGATGGTGCGCTCGTCCTACCATGCCGACCGCATGGCCATGGATGCCGGTTTCGTCCAGCGGCCGGCCTGAACCGCGGCCCTACAGACCGAAGGTCGGGTGGCCCGACGCGCGGTGTTGTTTCTGAACCAAGCGCTCACGCCACGGTCAAACCGTCCGTGCATACTGCTTAAAACCGATACCATCGGCACACGCAGCCCCCCGTCGCCTGGCGCAAGCTGGGCGCGTACTTGAAGAGTCCTGACGGTCTGGAGACCGGCGCATGTTCAATCGAAACCTGTTGGTGTTTTCCGCCCTCCTGCCCCTGACCCTGGCGATCGCCGCGGCCAGCAAGCCCGCGCCCGCCGCCAAGGTGGACAACCCGATGGCGCCGACCCAGGTGCAGGCGGAAACGACCTCGCTGGTCTATGGCCTGCTGTCCGACAGCCGCTACGCCTATCGGCCGATGGCGCTGGACGACACCCTGTCGGCCGACATCTTCCGTCGCTATATCGAATCGCTTGATGGCGACAAGCTGTACTTCACCCAGGGCGACATGGATCGTTTCTCGGTCTATCGCACGCAGCTTGATGACGCCATCAAGAACCAGCAGCTCGCGCCGGCCTACGCCATCTTCAAGACTTACGTGCAGCGCATGCAGGAACGCTCGGCCTACGCCCGCAGCCTGCTGGCCAAGCCTTTTGATTTCAGCGCCAAGGAAAGCTTCGCCTACGACCGCGAGAAAGCCGCGTGGGCGCCCGACCAGGCCGCGCTCAACGAAGTCTGGCGCAAGTACGTCAAGAATGACGCCCTGCGCCTGAAGCTGGCCGGCCGCAGCCCGGAAGAAATCCGCAGCACCCTGGACAAGCGCTACGCCCAGATCAGCCAGCGCGCGCGCGAGATGCGCGGTGACGACGTGTTCGAAACCTTCATGAACGCGTACGCGACCTCCATTGATCCGCACACCAGCTACATGAGCCCGCGCAGCGCCGAAGTCTTCGACCAGCAGATGCGCCTGTCGCTGGAAGGCATTGGCGCAGTGCTGCAGCGCCAGGACCAGTTCATCGTCATCCGCACCCTGGTGCCGGGCGGCCCGGCCATCACCAGCGGCAAGCTCAAGGTGGGCGATCGCATCGTCGGCGTCGGCCAGGGCCTGAAGGGCCCGATCACCGACGTGGTCGACTGGCGCATCGATGACGTGGTCGCCATCGTGAAGGGCAAGAAGGACACGCCGGTGCGCCTGGAGATCATCCCGGCCGGCGCCGGTGCCGACAGCCCGCACACGGTGGTTACCCTGATCCGCGACACCATCAAGCTCGAGGAACAGGCCGCCAGCAAGTCGATCATCGACATCGGCGGCAAGAAGATCGGCGTGATCACGCTGCCGGGCTTCTACCTGGACTTCGAGGCGTATCGCCGTGGCGATCCCAATGCCAAGTCGGCCACCACCGACACTGCCCGCCTGTTGGGCGAGCTGCGCGCCGCGCATGTGGATGGCGTGGTGATGGACTTGCGCGAGAACGGCGGCGGTTCACTGCAGGAAGCGATCGAACTGACCGGCCTGTTCATTGACCGCGGCCCGGTCGTGCAGGTGCGCGAGTCCGGTGGCCGCGTGGCGGTGGAAAGCGACCGTCGCCCGGGCGTGTCCTGGGACGGCCCGCTGGCGGTGCTGGTGAATCGCGGTTCGGCATCGGCGACGGAAATTTTCGCCGCGGCCATCCAGGACTACGGCCGTGGCCTGATCGTCGGCGAGCCGACCTTCGGCAAGGGCACCGTGCAGAACCTGATTCCGCTGAACATCTCGCCCACGCGCACCGCCGATGAATACGGCCAGGTGAAGTTGACCGTCGCGCAGTTCTTCCGCGTGGACGGCGACACCACCCAGCACGCCGGCGTGACCCCGGAAATCCAGTTCCCAGTGACGGTGGACGCCAGCGAATTTGGCGAGAGCACCTTCGACAATGCGCTGCCGGCGACCAAGATTGCGGTTGCGCCGCATCCTTCGCTGGGCAACTTCGCGCCGATCCTGCCGACCCTGGAGCAACACCACGCCGCCCGTGTCGCCAAGGACCTGGAATTTGTCTGGCGTGAGCAGGACGTGGCCGAGTTCCGCGCCGAGCGCGAGAAGAAAGTCATCTCGCTCAATGAAGCCGAGCGCCGCGCCGAACGCGACCGCGACCTGGCCAAGCGCGAAGCCCGCAAGGCCGAACGCAAGGCCCTGGGCCTGACCCAGCCGGGAGGCCCGGAAGACGACGACGGCCTGCAGGCCGACGAGCGCAGCGTGCAGGACCAGGTGGCGGCGGAAGAGGCGGCCAAGAAGCGACCGGATCCCTTGCTGAAGGAAACGGCGGCGATCCTGTCGGATGCCATCACGATCCTGGGGGCCGATTCCAAGCTGGCCACTCTCGTCTTGCCCGTTACGCACCAGGCTACCGTCTGGAGCGACTGAGTCGTTGTGGGGCCGCTTCACGCCCCGGCGCTTTTCCTCAGTGGCTCGCAAGCCCATCGGGTGCGTGATGCGCAAGATTCGGATGGATTGGGGTCCGGTGCAGGACTAATCTGCACGCATGGACAGCAATCACACCGACCCTCGACTCGAGAAGGCTCGTTCGCTGCTGGATGGCGGCGACTTTACCTTGGATGACCTGGGTGCGGCGGTGGGTATCAGCCCGACGCATTTGCAGCGGCGGTTCAAGGCGGCGTTTGGCTTGAGTCCGGCGGAATATCGTTCGCAGAAGAAGTTGGCGGCACTCAAGAGTGAGTTGCGCGGCAGCGGCGATGTCACGCGCGCGCTGTATGAGGCCGGCTACGGTTCGAGCAGCCGCGTATACGAAGACGGCGCGGCGCGGCTGGGCATGTTGCCGGGCGATTACCGGCGCGGCGGCGAGGGGATGCGCATTCATTGGACGCTGATTGATACCGCGCTGGGTCGCGCGCTGGTGGCGGCAACGGAGCGCGGCATTTGCGCGGTGGCGCTGGGTGCCAGCGAGTCGAAATTGCTTGCCGAGTTGCGCGGCGAATTTCCGCGCGCCGAGCTGTCGCGCGTGGTCGAGGGTGGTGACGAGTTCCTGGCGCCGCGCGTGCAGGCCGTGGCCGATGCGCTCAGCGGCTTGCCGACGAAGTTGCCGGTCGAGCTGATCGGCACCGCTTTCCAGCAGCGTGTCTGGCAGGCGCTGATGAAGATTCCGCCGGGCCAGACCCTGAGTTACGCCGAGCTGGCCTCGCAGCTGGGCCAGCCGCGCGCAGCGCGCGCGGTGGCGCGGGCCTGCGCGCAGAATCGCCTGGCGGTGGTGGTGCCTTGCCACCGCATCATCCGCGGCGACGGTTCACCCGGCGGCTACCGCTGGGGCCTGCCGCTGAAGCACGAAATCCTGCGGCGCGAACGCGCCGGCTGAATTCGGCGCGCTACTTCTTGCGCCGGCGCGGCGCCGATTGCCGGGTCGGCACGGCCAGGCCCATCTCCACCGGTTCGAACACCATATGCGTCTCGTAGCGGCGGATCGCACCTTCATCAATGAACAGGCGCTCGGCGATTTCCCGGTAGTGCGCCAGGCTGCTGCTGGCCAGCAGCACCAGGTAGTCCCATTCGCCGGCCAGCACATAGCATTGCTGCACTTCCGGGGCCGCACGCATGCGCGCGCAGAAGGCCGCATGCTGCTTGGCCGAGTCGCGTTCCATGGTCACGAACACCGCAGCGAAGGTGGAATTGCCGAGCAGCTTCGGGTCGAGCACCGCCACCTGCCGCAACAGGCCGGACTGGCGGTAGCGCGTCAGTCGGCGCTGCACCGCGCTGGCAGACAGGCCAATGGCATCGCCCAGCGCGACCAGGGTCTGGTCGGCGTCGCGCTGCACCAGGGCCAGCAGGCGGTGGTCGATTTCGTCGAGTGCGAGCGGGTTTCTGGCCACGCAATAATTTTGCGTGCTGGCGTGTATTTTTACAATCGCGTGTACCGGCACGCCGATACCCTGTGTCACTTGCTGGCGCCAACGCGGCGCCGGCGCTTCCACCGCGACCTACCCAAGCCATGACCCACAGCGACGCCAGCCGCGCCAAGATCGCCTTCGCCCTGTTCGCCGTTTACGTGCTCTGGGGCTCGACCTATTACGCCATCCGCCTGGCCCTGGCCGAATACCCGCCCTTCCTGCTGACGGCGGTGCGCATGGCGATCGCCGGCAGCGTGATGTACATCGTGCTGCGCTGGCGCGGCAGCGCGCCGCCGACGGCGAAGCAATGGCGCGTGCTGGCCTTGCTGGCGGTGTACATGACGGTGCTGTCGAACGCGCTGGTGAACTTCGCGGCGGTGGATGTGTCCACCGGACTGGTGGCGATTGGCGTGGCGGCGATGCCGCTGTGGGCGGGCGCGTTTTCGGCGCTGCGCGGCCATCACCCCAGCCGCGGGGAATGGTTGGGACTGATCGTCGGCTTCGCTGGCGTGGCCTGGTTGAACCTGGGCAGCGAAGTGCGCGGATCGACGCTCGGCGCGATCGCGCTATTGGTCGCGCCGATCGCCTGGGCCTGGGGTTCGATCTGGAGCCGCACCCAGCACTTGCCCGAACCTTTCATGGCCTCGGCCGCACAGATGCTGATGGGCAGCGTCGGCGCGCTGGTGGTCGGGCTTGCGGCGGGCGAGCGCATGCATGAATGGCCGAGCCTGGTGCCGACGCTCGGCATGCTCTACCTCGCGGTGGCCGGTTCGATTCTTGGATTCACCGCTTACGTTTGGCTGCTGCACCACGTGCGCCCGGCGCTGGCCACCAGCTACGCCTACGTCAACCCGCCTATCGCGATGTTGTTCGGCGCCACGCTGCTGGGCGAGCACTTCGACGCCCACGGCATGGGCGCGATGGTGGTCATCCTGGTGGGCGTGGCGATTATTACCGTGGCGAAGGCGCGGCCGCCGCGGATCGAGTGAGGCGTGCGCCGGCGCGCCACTGGATTCCGATTTCGGCCAGGCCCAGCGGCAGCATCCAGCTGATCCAGATAAAGGCCTGGCCGCCGCCGAGCGCGGGCAGGCTTTCCAGCCCCGGTACGCGATCCACCACGCGGCAGAGCACGAAGGACCAGGCCAGCACATAACTGCGGATCATCCAGTCGCGGTGGTTGTCGTAGCGGCGATTGCGCGCGGCGCGCCAGGCCATGGCCGCGGCGCCTAGCCAGGCCAGCGAGAGCATGGCCAGGCTCCAGCCGACATTGCTGACGCTGGCCGGCACGATGGCCAGCGATGCATTTTTATCCGCATGCAATTGCGACAGCGCCACGAACATCGCCAGCGACGAGGTGAGCGTGCCGAAGCACAGGTATCCGATGCCCACCTGGCGGTGGTAGCGAAACAAGTTCCGGGTCGCGCCGATGTAGAGATTCAGCGCGCCCAGGGTCAACACCAGGCTGCCGCCCAGGGCATGCAAGAAGGTGACCGTGAAATGGCCAACGTGGCGGGACGCGGCATCGAGCTCGAATACCGGCAAGGCGATGATCTTCCAGGCCCAGGCGCCGGTGACGATGCCCAGGGCGAGCATGAGGCCGGGAAAGCTCCACCACCAGGAACGCGCGCGCGGCACACTGTTCATGACAGCTCCCCCTGTGCATTGAACCTGCGCGCAGCTTAGTACGGACGGCCGTCCTTGTGCAGGAACTGCCAGCCGCCGTCCACGAAGACGGCCTTCATGTCGTCGTCCGGATACTCCACGGCGTCGCCGGGCGTGCGGTCGCCGACTTCCAGATAGACCGCGCGCGCGGCGCCGCGATTGACCAGCATATGGCCGTCGCCATTGCCGGCCTTGAAGCCCGCGCACATGCCCGGCGCAAGCTGCGTCTCGCCGGCATCGGTCACGAGGGTCGGGTGGCCTTCGATGACGTAGATGAATTCGTCCTGCACGCGGTGGTGGTGGCGCAGCGCCGAGCGGCCACCGGGCGCGAGGGTGGCAAGATTCACGCCGAAATTGCTCAGGCCGAAGACTTCGCCGATCTGGCGCTTCTCGCGGCCTTCCATCATCGAGGCGAAGGGTTCGGGATAGATCGAACGCTTGGCGCGTGGCGCCACGCCCCAGACATCCATGGCGACGGGCTTGGAAGAATCCGACATTCAGGCCTCCGAAATCTGCAGGGATACGCGCTTCTTGCCGCCGTCCAGCCACTGGCTGCCCACTTCGCGGAAACCGAACTTGTCGTGGAAGCGACGCGAGGGCTCGTTGGGTGGTTCGATATTGTATTCGCAGCAGACGATCGGCACGGCATCGGCCCGAGCTTGCGCAAACAAGTCGCGGTAGAGCAGCGAGCCCAGCCCAAGCCCCGCGCCCGCTGCGCCAACCACGATCCGGTCCACGTACAGAAACCGCGGATAGCGCGCCAGGAACCAGCCGTGGTTGTCGTTGCGGTAGGGCGCATCTTCGCGAAACGCCAGCAGGAAGGCGGCCACGACGCCATCCACCAGGGCGACCTTGTGGTACGCCGCCATGGCATGTAGCTCGCGCAGTCGCGCTTCGTCCATCACGCTGGTGTGCTGCACCTCGGCCGCGTTGAGCGCGACGATGCTGGCGAAATCCGCCGCTGCCGAATTGCGCAGCAGGACGTTGGCCATGCTCAGCCGCGCAGCGCCTGCGTTACCGGCAGGCGCGCCGCGCGCAGGGCCGGGGCCAGGCCGCCGAGGAAACCGATGGTCAGCGCCCACACCAGGCCCTTGATCACCAGGGCCGGCGTGACCGCGAAGTTGAAGGCGATCTGGGTGAAGTTGCCGCCCAGCGTGGACACCGAGTAGCCGTTGAACAGGAAGTAGGCGATGCCCGCGCCGAGCAGGCCGCCGGCGAGCGAGAGCACCATCGCCTCCGCCATCACCGACGCGATCACCGGCGCGGCACCGAAGCCGAGCGCGCGCAGGGTGCCGATTTCCTGGGTGCGCGTGGACACCGCCGAGTACATTGTATTCAAGGCTCCGAAGAGGGCACCGAAAGCCATGATCGCCGCGACGATGGTGGTCAGGAAGCCAATCTGCGAAGTCAGGCCCGAAGACTGCGAGCTGAAATAGTCGCGCTCGGTCTTCACGTCCACGTTGAGCTGCGGGTTGGTGGTCAGGCGCTGCTTGAGCGCGTCGAAGGCATCGCGGCTGGTCATGCGCACCAGCACCGAGGACACGCCGGAGCGGCCGAAGGCGCTCTGCGCGGTTTCCAGATCCGTCCACAGTTCCGAATCGTGGGCATCGCCGGAGGCGAAGCGGCCGACGATGGTCCAGTAGGAACCTCGGAACTTCAGCTTCTGGCCAATCTCCAGCCCGGAGAACTGCTGGTAGGCGCCGGCACCGACCATGATCTCGCGCAGGCCCGGCTTGAAGCGCCGGCCCTCGACAATCTTCAGGTCCGGGCGCAGCCCGAAGCCCTTCGGTTCGACGCCGCGCAAGGACACATTGGCGCCGCTGGTGTCGCCACGGCGCGGCACTTCGGTGATCACGATGATCTCGCCCGACGCCATCGGCAGCGAATCGCGGTCGCGGGCAATGGCCGGGTCCTGCTTGATCAAGGTGGCCGACGCACGGTCGAGAAAACTCGCCAGCTCGCCGTTGGAACCGCCGCGCAGGATGATGGCGCGATTCGGATCGCCGGTGGCATTGAGCGTCTTGCCCAGGCCCGCCGACATGGACAGCATCGCGATCAGCACGCCGACTACGCCGCCGATGCCGATAACGATGACCAGCGATGCGCCCATGCGCTGCGGGATGCTGCGCAGGTTCATCAGCACGATTTCGCGGACCTGGCGGAAGCTGCTCATCAGCGACCTGCCAGGGCGTCAACGATGCGGATGCGCATCGCGTGCAGGGCCGGCGGCAGGCCGACGGCGCTCGCCAGCACGAGAACAGCGCCACCAGCGAACAGCCAGACGCGGCTGTCGGCGTGCACGGGATATTCCGGTGGCAGCGCACCCGTTACCAAAGTCGCCAGCACCATGCCGGCCAGGGCGCCGATCGAGCACAGCGCCAGCGATTCGGCCAACACCAGCAACAGCACCGTGCGGTCGGTGAAGCCCAGGCACTTGAGCACAGCCAATTCTGGCACGCGTTCGCGCACCGCCTGGCTCATGGTGTAGCCGGTCAGGATGAGGATGGTGAAGAACACCGCGCCGGAAATGGCGTTGACGATGAAGCCGATGTCGCCCAGCTGCTTGAGGAAGCCGAGCTGGAATTCCTGCTCGCTCTGGGTCTTGGTTTCATCGGCGGAGTTTTCAAAGCGCTTGTCGATCTCGGCAGCGATGCGCTCGGATTGCATCGGGTCGCGCACGCGCACCACGAACACGCCGGCCAGGCCCCGTGCGCCGGCCACGCGGCCTTCGTCGAACTGGCCGTAATTGAGGTACATCAGGCTGGCGCGGTCGCTCCATTCCTTGTCGCGGCCGCTGAAGATGCCGACGATGCGCCACTCCCACACCCGCGTGCCGTCGGTCTTGGTCCAGATGAAGGAGTTCAGCGGCACGATGTCGCCGACCTTCCAGCCGAATTTGTCGGCCAGGATCTTGCCGACGATGGCGCCGTCCTGGGTGGAGATGAAGGAGCGCCACTGGTCTTCCGGCATGGTCCATTCCGGATAGGTGTCGCGCAGGCGCTGAGGATTGACCACGAACTGGGCGAAGAAATTCTTCGGGTCCTGGTAGATGCCGCCGAAGAACTGCGAGTGCGAGACGCGGTCCACGCCCGGCACCGATTCGATCTGCGGCATCAATCGCATCGGCAGCGGCTGGGTGAAGCTGGTCTTGGCCTGCACGATCAGGCGGTTCGCGCCCAGGAAATCGGCGCCGCCCGCCAGCACCGAGTTCACCGCCTGCAGCAAGCCGATCAGCAGGAAGGCCGCGGCCAGGGCGAGCAGGGTGAACACCGTGCGCGTCTTCTTGCGCAGCAGGGCGCTCAATACCAAGGGCGTGTACTTGAGCAGCATCTCAGTGGCTGGCCTCGTCCACCAGCACGCCTTTATCCAGATGCACCAGGCGCTTGGCGAACTTCGCCGCCGCGGGATCGTGCGTCACCATCACGATGGTCTTGCCGAATTCCTGGTTCAGGCGCTGCAGCAGGCCGAGGATTTCATCGGCGGTCTTGCGGTCGAGATCGCCCGTGGGCTCGTCGCAGATCAGGATCTTCGGGTCCGACACCAGGGCGCGGGCAATCGCCACGCGCTGTTGCTGGCCGCCGGACAATTCATTGGGCTTGTGGCTGGCGCGATCGCTCAGGCCCACCAGTTCCAGCGCCACCGAGGCGCGGCGCGTGCGCTCGCTCGCCGACATATCGGTCAGCAACAAGGGCAGCTCGACATTCTTCTGCGCGGTCAGCACCGGCATCAGGTTGTAGCTCTGGAAAATGAATCCCACCGTCTCCGCGCGCCAGGCCGCCAGCTCGTCACTCGAATGTTCCTCGATGCGATCGCCATCCACCTTCAGCACGCCGCCGGTGGGCGAATCCAGCCCGCCAATCAGATTGAGCAAGGTGGTCTTGCCCGAACCCGAGGGCCCCATCAGCGCGACGAAATCGCCGGTCGGAATGTCCAGGTTGATGTCGTGCAGAACCTCCACGCTTTGCTTGCCGCGCGTGTAGGCCTTGGTCAGGCCGCGGATTTCCACCAGCGGCCAGAGCGGATCGGAAGCGTCGGCCATGGCCTCAGCCCTTCTTGATCGTGACGCGGCCGCCGTCTTTCAGGCCCTTGGGCGGCGACAGCACCACGGTCTCGCCATCTTTCAAACCGCTGGTGATCAACTGGTCGGCATCGCGGGTTTCGCCGGCTTTCACTTCCACCTGCGCGGCCTTGTCCTCGCGCACCACGAACACGATGCTCTTGCCATCCACCGTCTGCACGGCACGGCTCGGCACCCAGACGCCGGTGGGCTTGGGCGCGCCGGGCTTGTTGGTTTCCAGGAAGCTCACGCGCACGCCCATGTCGGGCACGATGCGCGCGTCCTTCGAATTCAGGGCGATGCGCACCTTCACCGTGGCCTTGCTGCGGTCGGCGGTGGGAATGATGGCGATGACCTCGCCGGGAATCTTCCGGTCCGGATAGGCGTTGAGCACGGCCTCGATCGGCATCTTGGGCTGCACGCGGCCGATGTAGGCCTCGTTCACGTCCACCTGCACTTCCAGCGAATCCATGTCCACCAGGGTGCCGATGCCGGTGCGGATGCTGCCGCCGCCGCCGGAAATCGGCGAGATCATCTCGCCCGGCTGCGCCGCCTTGGTGACGATGACGCCGGTGAAGGGCGCGCGGATGACGGTGTTGTCCACGCTGATGCCGGTAATGGCGAGCTGGTCCTGCGACACGCGCACGGCGCGCTGCAGGCTGACCAGGCGCGAGCGGCGCGAGTCGCGTTCGGCGACAGCGGCGTCCAGCGAGGACGCGGCGACCAATTGCTTGGCGGCCAGCTCGCGCTGGCGCACGAGGTTGGCTTCGGCCAGCTTCAGCTGCGCCTGCGCTTCAGCCAACTGCGATTGCGCGGAGGCCAGTTGCGAACGCGCCAGTTCCTGCTGCGCGCTGGCGTCGGCCGGGTCGAGCGTGGCCAGCACTTCGCCTTCGCTGACGTGCTGGCCTTCCTCGATCATCACCTCGCGGACCTTGCCGGTGATCTTGGAAGACACCGTGGCGATGCGGCGCGCGGTGACATAACCGGAAGCATCGAGCACCGACGCCGGCCCGCTGGTCGCGGCGGAGCGCGCCTGCGCGGTTTCCACTTCCACCGGGCGGCCGCCAAGCAAGAACATCGCCACGAAGACCAGGGCTGCGCCCGCGCCCAGCCAGATCGGCCAGCGTCGGCGCTTTTTCGCGGCGCCGGGGCGGCGGTCTATGCGCAATTCCTTGAGCAGGTCGGACGAGGCGTTCATGGCGGTTCCAGGGCGGAAAGGACGAAAGGGTGGGCGATGCGCAGTGTGTACGGCGTCAATCCGGCTGCCTAGCTGCCGGAAGTCAGGAAATGACGGTCTCAGCCGGGATAGCGGCCACGCAGCAGGCCGAAGGCCGCGCGCAGGCCCTGGGCTTCGCCGCCCGCAGGCTTGCCGGGGCGCTCGCCGTCATTCCAGGCATACACATCCACATGCGCCCAGGGCAGGTTCTCCGGTAGGAAGCGCTCCAGGTACAGCGCCGCCGTGATGGCGCCGCCCATGCGTGAGGCGCTGCCATTGGCCAGGTCGGCGATGTTCGACTTCAGGTAGCTCAGGTAGGGGCGCCACAGCGGCATGCGCCAGAGGCGGTCGCGCGCGAGATCGCCGGCGCGCAGGTAGTCGGCGGCCAGGGCTTCGTCATTGCAGAACAGCGCCGGCACGTCCGGGCCCAGCGCGACACGCGCGGCGCCGGTGAGCGTGGCGAAGTCCAGCACCAGCTCGGGCTTCATCTCGGCGGCGTAGGCGAGCGCATCGCAAAGCACCAGGCGGCCTTCTGCATCGGTGTTGTCCACTTCCACCGTCAAACCTTGGCGAGTCTTGATGACTTCACCGGGACGGAAGGCGTTGCCGGAGATCGCGTTTTCCACCGCCGGCACCAGCAGCGTGAGCCGAACCGGCAGTTTGTGCGCCATCACCAGCTGCGCCAGCGCCAGGGCGTGGGCGGCGCCGCCCATGTCCTTCTTCATGTTGCGCATGCCGTCGCTGGTCTTGATGTCCAGGCCGCCGGTGTCGAAGCACACGCCCTTGCCGACGATGGCCACATGCGGATGCGCAGCCTCGCCCCAATGCAGCTCGATCAGGCGCGGTTCGCGGTGGCTGGCGCGACCGACGGCATGGATGGTCGGGAAGTTGTTGGTCAGCAGGGCCTCGCCCTTGAACACCTTCAACTGCGCGCCGTGCTCGCGCGCGATCTGCGCCGCCGCGGATTCAAGTTCGGCCGGGCCCATGTGTTCGGTGGGCGTGTTGACCAGGTCGCGCACCAGGCGCGAGGCCTGCAGTAGCGCGAGGGCGCCGGAGTGTTCGGCCACATCGCGTGCAGGCAGCAGGCGCGCCGGTGTGCGCGCGGGTTGCACGTAGCGGTCGAAGCGGTAAGCACCGAGGCCCCAACCCAACAGCAAGGCATCGGCGTCAGGCTGCACCGGCGACTCGGCAGCGATGCGGTACACGCCGGATGGCAGCACGCTGGGCAAATGCGCCAAGGCCAACGGATCCGCCACGTCGCCGATGATGGCGATGACGCAGCGCGCGCCGCCGTTCGCATCCGGCACCAGCAACCAGCTGCCGGTCGCGGCGCTGAAAGCATTGGCTTCGAGCCAGGCGCGCAGCGTGCTGTCCTGGGCATCGCGCCAGGCGGCGAATCCAGGTTTGTCGATGACCATGATCGGGCAGGCCGAAGCGGCGTCGGCGGCGGAAGCAAAACAGCTCGGCAAGCTCATGCAGATTCCCGGTGCGGGTGGGCGGCATCCAGCCA
>CBHTVR010000047.1:0-16134 GCA_966096795.1 uncultured Gammaproteobacteria bacterium | reverse complement strand
GCCACCGAGTGGAACGGCCTGTGCCGCGGCAACCTCGACCGCATGGTCACCGACACCCGCATGCTGCTGATCGAAGGCCTCAAGCTCGCGGGAAAGACCTTTGCCGCCGCGAAGTTGGCGCTGGGCTGGGTGGTCGGCGAGATCGACGAATTCGTCATCCACCAGGTCAGCCGCGTGCACACCGATGCCATGGTGAAGGCCTTCGGCATTGATCCGCAGAAAGTGCTGACGATTTTCCACGAGCACGGCAACATCGGCCCGGCCTCGGTGCCGATCGTGCTGAGCAAGCTGCGCGAACTGGGCCGCCTCAAGAAGGGCCATCGCGTGGCCCTGCTGGGCATCGGCTCGGGCCTGAATTGCTCGATGGCCGAAGTGGTCTGGTAAGCGGGCCTAGCTGCCGGCTTCACCAATAAAGCGCAGGCCCACGCCGGATTCGGTCTGGATGTAACGCGGCGCTGCCGCGTCGTCGCCCAATTTCGCGCGCAGCTTCGCCACCAATATGCGCAGGTAGTGGCTGTCGTCCTGGTGGCTCGGGCCCCAGAGTTCGCGCAGCAGTTGCGGCTGGGTCACGACGCGGCCGCTGTGGCGCATCAGCAGGGCCAGCAGCGACCATTCCTTGCGCGTCAGTGCGATTGCTTCGCCAGCGCGGCTGACGGCGCGGCGACCCAGGTCAATGCGCAATTGGCCATCGTCGAACAGCGAATGCGCCTCGGCGGCAGGACGCTGGCGAAGCAGCGCGCGGATGCGTGCCGACAATTCCTGCACGCCGAAGGGCTTGGTGACGTAGTCGTTCGCGCCGGCGTCGAGCGCGCGCACCTTTTCGCCTTCGCCCGAGCGCGCCGACAACACGATCACCGGCACCTGCGACCAGGCGCGCAACTCGCGCAGCACATCAATGCCGTCCAAGTCCGGCAGGCCCAGGTCCAGGATCACCAGGTCGGCGCCCTGGGTGGCCAGCAGTTCCAGGCCCGCCTGGCCGCGTCCGGCCTCGAGCACTTCGTGGCCTTGCGCGCGCAGGCTGATGCCGAGGAAGCGGCGAATCTGCACTTCATCGTCCACGATCAGCAGGCGGCTGTGCGCTTCGGGCATCTCAGTCGTCCTTGGCCGGCTCGCCGGGTTGCGCCGCCAGCGGGAAGCGCAGGCGAATGAGGGTGCCGATGCCATCCTGCCCCGGCAAGGCCTGCACCTGGCCGCCATGCGCCAGCACGATGCCCTGGCAAATGGTCAGGCCGAGGCCGGTGCCGACACCGCGGCGATCGCCGTCACCGGTGTAGAAGCGGTCGAACACATGCTCGCGATCGGCCTCGGCGATGCCCGGGCCGCGATCGAGAACATCAATCTGCAACCAGGGCGCGTGGCGTTCGATGCGCAGCACGATGGCGCGGTTGGGTGGCGAGAACTTCGCGGCATTGTCGAGCACGTTGTACAGCGCCTGCTCGAGCAGGGCCGGGTGCGCGTGCAACCAGGGCGCGGGCCGCGGCAGTTCCAGATGCACCTGGATGTCGGGATGGGCGCGCCGCAGTCGCGCCAGCAAGGCGCCGCAGACTTCATCCAGGGCCACCCATTCGCGCGCGATGGACAGCGCGCCCTGGCCGACCCGGGTCATGTCGAGCAGGTTCTGGATGTAGCGGTCCAGGCGCTGGCCTTCGCCGTGGATGTCCTGCGCCAGCGCGATCTGGTCCGCCGCGGACAGCTTGTCGCGATAGGCGAGCAGGCTTTCGGCGCTGCCGATGATGGTGGACAGGGGCGAGCGCAAATCGTGCGAGACCGAAGACAGCAGGGCCGCGCGCAGGCGCTCGCTCTCGCCGAGCACGCGCACTTGTTCGACCTGGTGCACCAGGCGCGCGCGCGCCAAGGCTTGGGCGAGGTCGCGCAGCATGGCCTGCACCAGCTGCGCCTGCACGGCGGGAATCTGTGGCAAGGGCAGGGGAAAGCGCAGGCAGGCCACGGCCAGCAGGCGGGCGTGCAATTGCACCGGCAGGCAGTGCCAGCTCAGGTCCGCAAGCTCGGGCGCGGCACCCGCTGCGTCGCCGTGTGCTTTTTGAAGGAATCGCGACAGCGAACGCTGCAAGGCCGGATCGTGGCGCGAGGCTTCGAACTGTGGCGCGTCTGCGCGCGGCTTGCCGCTGCCTTCGTCGAGGGGAATCAACAGGACTTCGGCGTCGAGCGCCTCGCGCAGCGCGTCGGTGGCGGCGCGCAGGGCCTCGTCTTCATTCGCCGCCGAGGTCAGCTTCTGGGCGAAGGCCTGCAGCGCCGAGGCACGGGCGTTGGCAGCACCCAGCAGGAGCACCTGCGCACGCAGGCGGCTGGCCAGGCGCCCGCACACCAGCGCCGCGATGAGAAAGCTGGCGACGGTAGCCACGCCACGTGGCGCGGCGATGTAAAACGTGTAGCGCGGGTGGATGAAGAAGAAGTTGTAGGCCAGGAAGCACAGCAGGGCCGCGTACACCGCCACCGAGGTGCGCGTGCGCGCGGCGACGATGATGACCGCAGTGATGAAGGCCAGCGACAGGTCGCCAACATCGAGCCACTGTTCGGCGGCCATGCCTGCCAATACGGCCAGCCCGGTGACAAGGCTGGCGAAGCCCAGCTCGCCGGGGAGCTGGGCTTCATTGCTAGTCTCGGAGGCGAAGAGCGCAGGCAGCAAGCGGGTTGATTCCAGGCGGCCGTCAGGGTGGGGCGAAAACGCAACGTATATCTTCGCGGGCGCGCCGTAAATTGTCCGTAAAGCTTTGCTTGCAGGGCGTTTCAGGCGCAGCAGCGGGGACGACAATGCGCGCCATTATCTCCCTGCCAAGGTCTTGCGAACATGGAACTTGCCCTCAGCCAGGCGCGCCCCAAACCGGTGCTGCCGCTGGTCATCGGTGCCATCGGTATCGTCTTCGGCGATATCGGCACCAGCCCCTTGTACACCCTGCAGCAGGTCTTCAGCCCGGCCTACGGCCTGGCGCCGGACGCGGGCAATGTGCTGGGCGTGCTGTCGCTGATCTTCTGGTCGCTGATGCTGGTGATCACGGTGAAGTATGTCGGCGTGGTGATGCGCGCCGACAACCGCGGCGAAGGCGGCATCCTGGCGCTGATGGCGGTGGTCCAGCGCAGCCTGCCGATTGCCTCGCCGCTGGCTTATGGCCTGGGTTTGCTCGGGATTTTCGGCACGGCGCTGTTCTTCGGCGACGGCGTGATTACGCCGGCGATCTCGGTGCTCTCGGCCATCGAAGGCCTGGGCGTGGCGGCGCCGGCGCTGTCGCGTTTCATCCTGCCGGCGACCATCGTGGTGCTGGTGCTGCTGTTTTCGATCCAGCGCCGCGGCACCGCCACCGTCGGCAAATTGTTCGGACCCATTACCGTGGTGTGGTTTATGGCGATCGGCTCGCTCGGGCTGGCGCGACTGATCCACGATCCGGCCGTGCTGCAGGCCTTGAATCCGGCCTGGGCCCTGAACTTTTTCCTGCGCCACGGCTTCCTGGCCTGGTTGTCGCTGGGCGCGGTGGTGCTGGCGGTGACCGGTGGCGAAGCCCTGTACGCGGACATGGGACACTTCGGTCGGCGCGCGATCAAGCTCGCCTGGCTGGGCCTGGTGCTGCCCTGCCTGCTGCTGAACTATTTCGGGCAGGGCGCCTTGATCCTGGCCGACCCGAAAGCAGTGGCGAATCCTTTCTACATCCTGGTGCCGACCGCGTTCCAGCTGCCGATGGTGCTGCTGGCCACGGCTGCGACGGTGATCGCTTCACAGGCCTTGATTTCCGGCACGTTCTCGGTGGTGCGCCAGGCCATCCAGCTCGGCTACCTGCCGCGCATGTTGATCGTGCACACCTCCTCGGACGAGATCAGCCACGTCTATATTCCCTGGGTCAATCGCGCGCTGCTGGCGGCGGTGATCGTGGTGGTGGTTGGCTTTGGTTCTTCCGCGGCCTTGGGCATTGCCTACGGCGTGTCGGTGACAGGCACCATGTTGATCACCACCATTTTGACCTTGGTGTTGGCCGCGCAGCGCTGGCGCGTGCCGCGCGCGGTGTTGTGGGGCGGCGGCCTGCTGTTCGTGAGCATTGACCTGGCCTTCCTCAGCGCCAACCTGGTGAAGTTCATGGAGGGCGCTTGGCTGCCGTTGCTGCTGGGCGTGGGCGTGTTCACGGTGATGCGCACCTGGCGCCGCGGCCGCGACCTGGTGCGCCAGCAAGTCAATCGCGACAGCCTGCGCATCGAGCACTTCGTGGCCAGCGTGATGGCCGATCCGCCGGCGCGGGTGCCGGGCACGGCGGTATTCATGACGCCGTCGAACGACTTCCTGCCGCCGGCGCTGCTGCACAACCTCAAGCACAACCAGGTGCTGCACCAGCGCAACGTGATGCTGACGGTGGAAACCCTGGCGGTGCCGCGTGCCGAGCCCGCCGAGCGCGTGGCCTACACCGACCTCGGCCACGGTTTTTCGCGCCTGAACCTGCGCTTTGGCTATATGGAAGACCCGGATGTGCCCAAGGCGCTCAAGTCCTGGCCGCTGCCCGGGCCGGCCTTCGATCCGATGACCACGACCTTCTTCGCCAGCCGCGAGGCGCTGACGGCGCGCGCCGACCAGGGCATGGCGCTGTGGCGGGACAAACTGTTCCTGTTCATGTCGCGCAATGCCACGCCGGCCACGGAGTTCTTCGGCATTCCCGGCAACCGCCTGGTGGAACTGGGCGTGCACGTGGCGATCTGATCGGCCCCGCGGCCGGCAAAGGCTAGAATGGCGGGATGAATCGTCCCGCCTTCCCCGACTACCCCTTCACCCCGAAGAACTTCGTCCACGGCAACGGACTGCGCCAGAGCTACCTGGACGAAGGCCCGCGCGAGGGTGAGGTCGTGCTGATGTTGCACGGCAACCCGTCCTGGAGTTTTTACTGGCGCAAGCTGGTGTCAGGCCTGGGCGATCGCTACCGCTGCATCGTGCCCGACCATATGGGCATGGGCCTCTCCGATCGCCCGGGCGATGATCGCTATGCCTATACGCTGCAATCGCGCATTGACGATCTCGAAGCGCTGCTGCAACACCTGGGCATCACCGGCCCGGTGACGCTGGCGGTGCATGACTGGGGCGGCATGATCGGCTTCGGCTGGGCGCTCAAGCACAGCGCGCGGGTGAAGCGCCTGGTCATCCTGAACACCTCGGCGTTTCCGCTGCCGAAGGAAAAGGCGATGCCGCTGCGCCTGTCCATGGGCCGCGATTCGAAACTGGGCGGCTGGCTGATCCGGCGCTTCAACCTGTTCGCCCGCGGTGCGGCCTGGATGGGCACGCGCAAGCATCTGGACAAGGACGTGCGCGCGGCCTACGCCGGCGTGTACGACGGCTGGGACCAGGCCATCAGCACGCTGCGCTTCATGCAGGACATTCCGCTCAAGCCCGGCGATCGCGCCTGGGACCTGGTGGAAGCTTCGGCGAAGAAGCTGCACGACTACAACGATCGCCCGGCCTTCATCGGCTGGGGCCTGCGCGACTTCGTGTTTGACAAGCATTTCCTGCACGGTTTCCAGCGCGCGCTGCCGAAGGCGCATGTGCATGCCTTCGAAGACGCCGGGCATTACGTGCTTGAGGACAAGGCCGAGGTGCTGGTGCCGGCGATCCGCCAGTTCCTGGACAAGCATCCGACCGCGGGCTGAGCCCATGACCGACGCCTGCAATATCGCCGCCGTCCTTTCGCGCATGGCCGCGGAACGCGGCGAGCAGTTGGCCTTGCGCTGCCCGGGCACACGCGGCGGCGACGGCTTCGCCCGCTACGACCAGGTGCTGGGCTACGCGCAACTCGAGCAGCGCTCGAATGCCATCGCCGCGGGCCTGGGCAAGATCGGCATCGCGCGCGGCCAGCGCGTGGTGCTGATGGTGCGGCCTTCGCCGGAATTTTTCCTGCTGATGTTCGCGCTGTTCAAGATGGGCGCGGTGCCGGTGCTGGTGGATCCGGGCATCGCGCGTTCGGCGCTGAAAAAATGCCTGGACGAGTCCGATGCCCAGGCCTTTATCGGCATCTCGCTGGCGCAGGCGGCGCGGCGCATTTTGCGCTGGGCCCCGAAGGCGCGGCTGCAAGTGACGGTGGGGCGGCGCTGGTTCTGGGGCGGGCCGACGCTGGCGCAGGTGGAAGCGCTCGGGGTTGGCGCGGGTTCGCAATTGGCCGACACCGCACCCGATGAAGTGGCGGCGATCCTGTTCACCTCCGGGTCCACGGGCTTGCCCAAGGGCGTGGTCTATCGCCACCGGCATTTCGTCGCGCAGATCGATCTGCTGCGCAACGCCTTTGAAATCGCGGCCGGCGGCGTGGACTTGCCGACCTTCCCGCCTTTCGCGCTGTTTGATCCTGCACTTGGGCTTACATCCGTCATTCCGGACATGGATCCCACGCGCCCGGCCCAGGCCGATCCGCGCAAGTTGATTGACGCGATGAAGCGCTTCAACGTGGACCAATTGTTCGGTTCGCCGGCGCTGATGGCGGTGCTGGCGGCGCATGGTGAAAAGCTTCCGGGTATTCAACGCGTGACCTCCGCAGGCGCGCCGGTACCGGCCGCCGTGGTTTCGCGCATGCGCGAGTTGCTGCCCGAAGGCGCGCGTTTCTGGACGCCCTACGGCGCCACCGAATGCCTGCCCGTCGCGGTCATTGAAGGCCGCGAACTGGAGCTCACCCGCGAGAGCAGCGAACAGGGCGCCGGCACCTGCGTGGGCCGGCCGGTGGCGCCGAATGTGGTGCGCATCATCGGCATCAGCGACGGGCCGCTGCCGCTGTGGCAGGACGACCTGGAGCTGGCGCAGGGTTCGATCGGCGAAATCACCGTGGCCGGGCCATCGGCGACCGATGAATATTTCCGTCGACCCGAAGCCACGGCGCTCGCCAAGATTCGCGAGCGCCTGAGTGATGGCAGCGAGCGCATCGTCCACCGCATGGGCGACCTGGGCTGGTTCGACGAGCAGGGCCGCCTGTGGTTCTGCGGCCGCAAGACCCAGCGCGTGCGCACCGAACTCGGCAGCCTGTTCACCGAACAGGTCGAGCCGGTGTTCAACACCCATCCGAAGGTGCGCCGCACCGCGCTGGTGGGTGTTGGCGAAGCGGGCAAGCAGGTCGCGGTGCTGTGCGTGGAAATGCAGCCCGGCGTATCGGCCGAGGAGGGCGCGCAAGTCATCGAAGAGCTGCGCCACCTGGGCTTGGGCTATGTGCACACTGCGCGCGTACAGGAATTCCTGCGCCACCCGGGCTTTCCGGTGGACATCCGCCACAACGCCAAGATCGGTCGCGAAACCCTGGCGCGCTGGGCGCAGAAACAATTGAAGGTGAAACGATGAGGGTGTTGGTCACCGGTGGCAGCGGTTTCCTGGGCGGCGCGCTCTGTGCCGCGCTGGTCGCGCGCGGCGATGAAGTCAGCGCTTACCAGCGCGGCTATTCGCCAGCGCTGGAAGCGCTCGGCGTGCGCCAGGTGCTGGGCGACCTGACCGATGCCGCCAAGCTGCAGTCGGCCTGCGCGCGCCAGGACGCGGTGCTGCACAACGCCGCCAAGGCCGGCGCCTGGGGCAGCTACGACAGCTATTACCAGGCCAATGTCATCGGCACGCGCAATGTCATCGAAGCCTGCCGCGAACAAGGCGTGCGTCGCCTGGTGCATACCTCCACGCCCAGCGTCACCCATAGCGGCCGGCATCCGGTGCAGGGCGGCAATGAACGCGACACGCCTTACGGCCAGAACTTCAAGGCGCCGTATCCGGCCACCAAGCGCATTGCCGAACAGGAAATGCTCGCCGCCAACGGCCCGGAACTTTCCACGGTGTCGCTGCGACCGCGCCTGATCTGGGGCCCGGGCGATACCCAATTGTTGCCGCGCCTGGTCGAACGCGCGCGCGCCGGCCGCCTGCGCTTCATTGACGGCGGCCACAACAAGATGGACACCACCTACATCGACAACGCGGTGCAGGCGCATCTGGACGCGCTGGCCGCCTTGCGCCCGGGCGCTGCTTGCGCCGGGCGGCCGTACTTCATCAGCAACGGCGAGCCGCAGAGCGTGCGCGAGATCGTCAACGCCCTGCTCGCCTGCGCGGGCGTGGCGCCGGTGAACAAGTCCGTGCCGTATCCGGTGGCCTATGCCGCCGGCGCCTTGCTGGAAAAACTCTGGCCGCGCCTGGGCCGCCAGGACGAGCCGCCCATGACGCGTTTCCTGGCCGAGCAGCTGTCCACGCCGCACTGGTACGACATTTCCGGCGCCGCCCGCGACCTGGGCTACCGCCCGAAGGTGTCCACGGCCGAAGGCCTGCGCCGCACGGCGGCCTGGTGGGCCAGCCGGTAGAATGGCGGGCATGGCAGCCGCCCCGTCCCCGCTGGATTCGCTCAAGCCCCTGGCCGGCCGCGCGCTGGAGCTGGTGTTCGAGCGCCTGCTGGCGCTGGATCCGGAAACCCGCGCCGGCGTCGCCGCGCTGGAAGGCCGGCGCATTGAAATGCAGCTGGAAGCACCCGCCGTGGCACTGGCGGTGACCGTGGATCGCGGCCAGTTGCGCGTCGGTCCCGCGGGCACCTCGGGCGAGCCCGACCTGGGCCTGCGTGCCACGCTGGGCGGCTTGCTGGCGCAGTTGCCCTTCGCTCGCACCAGCAACGCGCCGCCGGTCGGCAAGCTGCGCATCAATGGCGATGCCGACCTCGCGCGCACGCTGCAGAAATTGGCCGAAGGCTTCGACCCGGATTGGGACAAGCCCTTCGCCGAATTGCTCGGCCCGGTGATCGGCCCACAAGTGGCGCGCGTGTTGCGCGAGGGCCTGCGCAGTGCGCGCAAACTCGCCGGCGGCCTGGCCCGCGATGCCGCCGAATACGTCACCGAAGAAACCCGCGACGTGGTGGCCAAGGCCGAGCTCGAAGCCTTCTACGATGACGTTGATGCCCTGCGCGATCGCAGCGAGCGCCTGGCCGCGCGCATCGCCCGATTGAACGCATCGAGCAACGGTGGCGGCGCATGAGCGTGTCGCCGGAATCGCCGTCAGGTTCGGGCGCGGTGGTCATCGGCGCCCGCGGTGGTCTGCGCGCACTGCGTATCGTGCGCGTACTGCTGCGCCACCGTTTGGATTCGCTGCTCGAAGACACCAGCTACGGCAAGTGGCTGTGGCTGTTGCGCCCGTTCACGCCGCGCGCCAGCGCCGAAGACAGCTTTCCGCGCGGCAAGCGCCTGCGCCTGGCGCTGCAGGAACTCGGTCCGATCTTCGTCAAGTTCGGCCAGGTCCTGTCCACGCGCCGCGACCTGCTGCCGCCGGATATCGCCGATGAACTGAACCTGCTGCGCGACCAGGTCGCGCCTTTCGACGGCGCCCTGGCCCGTGCCGAAGTAGAGCGCGCGCTGGGCAAACCGGTGACCGAGCTGTTCGCCGACTTCGATGAAACCCCGCTCGCTTCGGCTTCGATCGCACAGGTGCATGCGGCCACCCTGCACGACGGCCGCAAGGTGGTGGTGAAGGTGCTGCGCCCGAATGTGCGCGAGCAGATCGAAGCCGATATCGGCCTGCTGCGCGCGCTGGCGGCCGTTGCGGACCGCCACCATCCCGCCGCCGACAAGATCCGCCCGCAGGAAGTGGTGTCGGAAATCGAGAACACCCTGCACGCCGAGCTCGACCTGCAGCGCGAAGGCGCCAATGCCAGCCTGATGCGCCGCCTGTGGCTGGGCTCGGACGATTTGTACGTGCCCGAAGTGCACTGGCCGCTGAGCGGCGAGACGGTGCTGACGATGGAACGCGTCTACGGCATCGGCTCGGACGATGTGCAGGCGCTTGATGCCGCCGGCATTGATCGTCGCGCGCTCGCAGCGAAAGGCGTGCGCCTGTTCTATACGCAGGTGTTTCGCGACAACTTCTTCCACGCCGATGCCCACGCCGGCAATATCTGGGTGGACGCGACGCGCAAGGACAACCCGCGCTTCATCGCCCTGGACTTTGGCATCGTCGGCCAGCTGCCATCTCGCGACCAGTATTTCCTGGCCGAGAATTTCATGGCCATCTTCCAGAGCGACTACCGGCGCATCGCCGAGCTGCACGTGGAAGCGGGCTGGATGCCGTCCAATATCCGCATCGACGAACTGGAAGCGGCCTGCCGCTCGGTTTGCGAGCCCTACTTCACGCGCCCGCTGTCGGAGATCTCGCTGGCCGAGGTGATGGTGAAGTTGTTCCGCACGGCCCAGCGCTACCAGCTGACCTTGCAGCCGCAGCTGATCCTGCTGCAAAAGACCCTGCTCAACATCGAAGGCGTGGGCCGCGTGCTGGACCCGAAGATCGACATCTTCGCGGTGGCCAAGCCCGTGCTCGAAGGCATCCTGCGCGAGCGCTACAGCCCGCAGACCCTGTTCGGTGAACTGCGCAAGCGCCTGCCGGAAATGATCACCCATGCGCCGGAGATGCCGCGCCTGTTGCGCGAGATGCTCGTACAGCAGGTGATGGGCGAGCATTCCCTGAACATGCGCTCGGTGGAGTTGGCCGAATTGGCGCGCATCTCCCGCGATGGCCAGCGCCAGACCATCTACGCCATCCTGGGCACCGGCCTGCTGGTCTGCGCCAGCGTGTTGTATGCGCTCGATGCCGGCGGACCGCGCGTGTTCGGCTTGCCGGCGGTGGTGTGCATCGGCGTGCTGGGCGCGCTCGGCGCCTTCCTCGCGGCCTGGCCGCGGCGGCGATGAATATTGCGCAAGCCACTGCGCCGGCGGACAACGCGGCGCAGGCCGAAGCCATCGCCGTGCTCTACGCCGATGACCAACTGGCGGTGGTGAACAAGCCCGCCGGCCTGATGGCGCACGCCAGCGCCATGGCCCGCGGCGAAGACGACTTCTTGGTCGATCGCCTGCGCGCGCAGTTCGGCCGCAGCGTGCATTTGGTGCATCGCTTGGACCGCGCCACCAGTGGCTGCCTGCTGGTGGCCTTCGACGCGACAACGGCGGCAGCCTTGGGCGCGATCTTCATGTCGCGCGAGGTACGCAAGGACTACCTGGCCATTTGCCGCGGCTGGCCCGAGCCCGAGATTGACCTGGACTATGCGCTCGACGGCGGCCCGGGCAAGCCGGACAAGAAGCCGGCGCAGACGCGCTTTGTACGACTTGGAACGGGCGAGCTGGATGTGCCGAGCGCCAGCCACGAGACCTCGCGCTATTCCCTTTTGCAGTGCACGCCCTATACGGGTCGCTACCGGCAGATTCGCCGGCACCTGAAACACCTGTCGCATCACTTGATCGGCGACTCCAGCCACGGCGACGGCCGCCACAACCGTTACTTCCGCATGCAGGGTGTGCACCGCATGCTGTTGCATGCCTGGCGCCTTCAGTTCAGCCATCCCGCCACCGGCGAGGCGATGATGTTCCAGGCACCGCTCGATAATGAGTTCCGCCGCGCCCTGCAATTGCTCGCCCTTTCCCTTCCCGAAGCCTGATCCCAGCGCCATGGCCAAGCTCTATTTCTATTATTCGGCAATGAATGCCGGCAAGACCACCACCTTGCTGCAGAGCGCCTACAACTACGCCGAGCGCGGCATGCGCGCCCTGGTGATGACGCCGCGCCTGGACCGGCGCGCCGGCGAAGGCGTGGTGGCTTCGCGCATCGGACTGAAGTCGCGCGCCAGCATCTTCGATGGCGATGATGACTTGCTGGTGAAGGTGAAGGCCGAGATCGACGCGCATGGAAAGGTCGATTGCGTGCTGGTGGACGAGGCGCAGTTCCTGAGCAAGGCCCAGGTCTGGCAGCTGAGCGACGTGGTGGACAAGTTGAACATCCCGGTGCTGGCCTACGGACTGCGCACGGATTTTCGCGGCGAGTTGTTCGAGGGCAGCCGTTACCTGCTGGCCCTGGCCGACAACCTGGTCGAGATCAAGACGATTTGCCACACCGGCAAGAAGGCGACGATGGTGGTGCGCGTGGACGAGCTGGGCCGCGCGGTAACCGATGGCCCGCAGGTGGAAATCGGCGGCAACGAACGTTACGTGTCGGTGTCGCGCGCCGAGTTCAAGAAGATCATGGCCGGCGAGGGCCGCATTGACCTGATGCAGCCGCCGCTGCCCTTCGACGCCGCCGACTAGAGTTTCGGGGCCGGCCGCGGCGCGCAGGATGCGCTGAGCAGGCCGAGTCGGCGCAGCTGCCGCAGGTGTTCGGGCTCGATACGCTGCGCTTCCTGCAAGGTTTGTTCGCGCAGTGCACGTCCCTGTAGTCCTTGCCCGGTCAGGCACTGTTCGCTCGCCTGCAAGGCCAGGGCTTGCCAGCGCAGACGGCGTTGGCGGCGATCGTCGCCCAGGCTGGCGAGCAAACTCTGGATGCGTGCACCGGCGTCGGGTTCACCGGCCAACAGCGCCATGCGCGCTTGCACCAGCGCCAGCTCGGGCCCCTTGCGCGGGCGATTGGGTGGCATGCGCGCGAGCCAGGCGCGCGCTTGCATGACATCGCCGCGATCGAGCGCGGCCTGCACGATAGCGGCGATGGCGGGCACGGAATTGCCCTTGGGCTGCGCTTCGATCAGGGCCAGGCATTCGCGCCGGTTGGCTTCGGCTTGGGTATCGCGCGCTTGCGCGGTCTGCGCCTGTGCGAGATGGCACAGGTCCCAGGGATGGGTGCTGATGGCGCCGCGGCTGCGCCAGATGCGCACGGCATCCCCAAGCAGGGCCTCGGCTTCGCCCGCGGCATCGCGCTCCAGGGCGAGGATTCCGCGCAGGCTTTCCTGGTCGGCCAGTTGCAAGCTGTTGCTGCCCCAGCGCGCCATCGAACTGTCCTGGGCCATGGCCAGCAACTGGTCGGCTTCGGTGAGCTTGCCCTGGCCGAGCAGGACCATGGCCAACGATTGCTGCACCTGGCCGGTGCGTGGGTGGTTGGCGCCGTAGCGCACCAGCGCAACATCCAGCGCCTGGCGATGCGCGGCCTCGGCTTCGGCGGCATTGTGCTGCGCTTCGTAGGCCGCGCCGAGACCCGACCAGATCTCCACGCCCAAGGCATTCTGTTCACCGCCGGCATCGCGCAGGTGGGCCAGGGCTTCGCGCAACGCCTTCAGCGCGGCATCCGGCTTGCCTTCATCGAGCAACAACAAGGCCAAATCATTTTCGCTCTCTGCGGCCAGGGCCGGCGCATCGCCGTGGGCCTGGCGCAATTGCAAGGCTTGCTGGAACAAATCGCGTGCGGGTGCGTGCTGGCCAACGGCCGCTTCGCAACGGCCGAGTTGGGAAAAGAACTCCGCCGCCGGCAGCGGGTAGTTGCCGGCTTCAGCGCGTGCCTGGTTCAACAGCGGCGACAGGCGCTCCAGGCATTCCTGGTTGCGGTCGAGCTGGCGCAGGGCATGGCCGCGCAAGGCCGATGCGTCGAGATTGAGTCCGGCCGGCGCCGCGCCGCCCAGTCCGTGCAGGACCTCCTGTTGGCGATCGAGCAAGCGCAGCGCTTCTTCCTCATCGCCCAGGCCCGAGCGCAGGCGCGCGATCAGGCCGATCAATTCGGCGCGCGCCTGCGGCTGCTTGGCGAGCTCGGAATCGGCGCGGTTGACGCCGGCGTCGAGCAGGCCGCGCACGTCCAGGTTCTGGCCGTCGCCGGTGGTGCCGGAATTTTCAAACAGGGCGACCACGAAATCCTGCATGGCCTGCGCGCGCGTGGCCTCGCTGACCGCCTTGTCGGCCTGCCAGGAAACGATGGCCAGGGCGATCGCCAGCACGCTGGTAATGACGCCGCTGGTCGCCAGCACCACGGCGTGCCGGCGCACGTACTTGCGCATGCGGTAGCCCACGCTTTGCGCGCGCGCTAGCACCGGCTGCCCGTCCAGATGGCGGCGCAGGTCCTGCGCCAGCGCTTCGACGGAGGCGTAGCGCTGCTCGGGCTGCTTGCTGAGCGCCTTGAGCACGATGTTGTCGAGGTCGCCCGACAGCAGGCGTGCGCGCCGCTTGTCGAACAGCGAGTGGGTTTCCTTGGCCCGACGCGCCGCCACCTGCGAAGGACGGCCCGGCTCGCCGCCGAGGATGGCCTCTTCCCAGGCGGCATCGCTCTGGCGGCTGAGCTCGTACGGTTTGCTCTCGGTGAGCAGCTCGTACAGCACCACGCCGAGCGCATACACGTCGGTCATGGTGGTGACGATTTCGCCGCGCAACTGCTCGGGCGCGGCGTAGTGCAGGGTGAAGGTGCGGCTGCCGGTGCGGGTGATTTCGGCCGCAGCCGTGTTGTCTTGGTCGAGCAATTTGGCGATGCCGAAATCGAGCAGGCAGACTTCGCCGGAGGAATTCACCAGGATATTCGAAGGCTTGAGGTCGCGATGCACCACCAGGTTGGCGTGGGCATGGCTGACCGCCGCGCACACCTGCAGGAACAACTGCAGGCGCGTGCGCACATCGATCGCGCGCTTGCTGGCGTAGTCGGTGATCGGATCGCCGCGTACGTAGTCGAGCGCGAGGTAGGGCTGGCCGTCCTGGCTGATGCCGGCGTCGAGCAGGCGCGCGATGTGTGCGTGGCCCAGGCGCGCCAGGATCTGCCGCTCGCGGGTGAAGCGCGCATGCAGGCCGACATCGCCCAAGCCCGGGCGCAGCAACTTCAGGGCAACGCGCCGTTCGTACAGGCCGTCGGCGCGCACCGCCAGCCAGACCTGGCCCATGCCGCCTTCGCCGATCGGCGAGACCAGTCGGTAAGGGCCGATCTCCTGGCCTTCCTGGGCGGCGAACAGACTGGCATCCACCACCGGCTGCGACATGAAGTCCGGGCGCTCTTCCTCCAGCGCCATCAGCTTCTTCAGTTCGCGGGCCAGGCCCGGGTCGGCGGCTTCGATTTCTTCCAGGCGGCGCTCGCGGTCGGCGCCGCTCAGTTCCAGCAACTCATCGAGTAGCGGCGAGATCGCGGACCAGCGATTGCCTTCCATCGGCGCGGGCGCCGCTCAGTCCTGCAGCGAAGCCAGCAGGTACAGCCTGGCCTTCTGCCAGTCGCGGCGGACGCTGCGCTCGGAACGCTTGAGCAAGGTGGCGATCTCGGCTTCGGACAGGCCAGCGAAATAGCGCAGCTCCACCACTTGCGCGAGTTTGGCATCAACATCGGCCAGGCGCGTCAGCGCCACGTCCAGGCCGAGCAGTTCTTCATTGATGCGCATGCCGCCGCCAACATCCTCGGGCAGGTCGGTGACGCGATGCAGGTCGCCACCGCGCTTCACGGCCAGGCGCTGGCGTGCATAGTCCACCACCACGCTGCGCATGGCCGAAGCGGCGTACGCGAAGAAGTGCGCGCGATCTTCAAACTGCGCGTCGGCGCGACCGACCAGGCGGATATAGGCCTCGTGGACCAGGCCGGTGGCATCGAGGGTATGGCCGTTCTGGTTGCCCAGCTGGCGCCGGGCCATGCTGTGCAATTCCCGGTAGAGCGTGGCCAGCACACGATCCAGGGCCACGCGGTCGCCATCGCGGGCGGCGCTGAGCCATTGGGTGATATCGGCGGTATCGCTCATGTTTCCCCGGGGGGCAGGTCTCTACGGACTGCTGGTTGCCATCATAGCTCGGGCATGACAAGTGTCACCCCATTCCTGAACGTACGGTCGAGCGGGCGCTAGGTTTGACAGCCCGGGCACCAGGCCGTGGCGCGGTTCCCCAGCCGGCGCCCGCGCAGGGTCCGGCCGCAGACCTTGCAGGCCTCGCCCTCGCGGCCGTAGACGAACAGTTCCTGCTCGAAATAGCCCGGCGCACCGTCGGGACTGATGAAGTCGCGCAGGGTCGTGCCGCCGCGCTCGATGGCATGGGCCAGGATGGCGCGGATGGCTTCGGCCAGGGCCGCGTAGCCCGCGCGCGTGACCCGCCCGGCCGCGCGCCCCGGCGAGATGCCCGCGCGGAACAGGCTTTCGGCCACGTAGATATTGCCTACGCCCACCACCACCGCCTGGTCCATCAGGAAGGCCTTCACCGGCGCCTTGCGGCCGCGGCTGAGCTTGAACAAATAATCGCCATCGAAGTCGTCCGAAAGCGGCTCCGGGCCAAGATCGGCGAGCAGCGGGTGGATTTCGCCCGCCGGTTGCCAGAGCAGGCAGCCGAAGCGCCGCGGATCGTTGAAACGCAGCACCTTGCCCGAGCTCAGGGCCAGGTCGACGTGGTCGTGGGCGCGCACCGGCGTCTTGCCGGGCAATACGCGCAGGCTGCCGGACATGCCCAGGTGCAGCAGGGCGCTGCCGGGCGCGGTGT
>CBHTVR010000046.1:0-16432 GCA_966096795.1 uncultured Gammaproteobacteria bacterium | reverse complement strand
ACCGTGCCGGTCCAGTAGTCGTGGCCGAGGTCGCGGATCATGGTCGAGATCACGCGCTGCATGGCGAAGGCCGGTAGCGCCGGCACCTCGGCGGGCATGTAGTCGTTCGAGGTGCCTTCGCCGCGAATTGCCGCGATCGGCAGGATCAAATCTCCGAGCTGGTTCTTGCGCTTCAATCCACCGCACTTGCCCAGGAACAACACCGCCTTCGGCGGCAGGGCGCTCAGCAGGTCCATCACCGTGGCGGCATTGGCGCTGCCCATGCCGAAGTTGATCATGGTGATGCCATCGACCGTGGCGCTGGGCATCGGCCGGTCCAGGCCGACGATGGGCGCGCCGGTCAGGCGGGAAAAGGTGTTGAGGTAGCCGCCGAAATTGGTCAGCAGGATGTGCTCGCCGAAGTCGGCCAGGGCCAGGCCCGTGTAGCGCGGCAACCAGTTGCTGACGATCTCGTTCTTGTCCTTCATCACGCTCTCCTGTTCGCCCTATTTTGCCACGCCGCGGCGACCCTGCCGAAAGCGGGGCTTGGCAGGCCCCGGGCGCGCCGTTAGGGTGGGCGGGTCACCCGGGGAAACACATCATGTCCAAGACCTTGCTCGCCCTGTCCCTGGCGCTGCTGACGGCAAGCGCTGCTGCCGCCACGCCCGCGCCCGGATCGCTCGATCCCTATCCCAGCACCTACAAGGCGGTCGCTTCCACGCCGCTGCTGATCCAGCACGCCACCGTGCTCACCGGCACCGGCGAGCGCCTGGACGACGCCGACCTGCTGATGTCCGGCGGCCGCGTGGTGGCCGTGGGCCGCAACCTCGACGCGCCCGCGGGCACCGCCGTGTTCGACGCCACCGGAAAGTGGGTCACGCCCGGCATCATCGACGTGCACTCGCACCTGGGCGTGTACGCCAGCCCCGGCGTCGGCGCCACCAGCGACGGCAACGAGATGACCGATCCGGTCACGCCCAATGTCTGGGCCGAGCACGCACTGTGGCCGCAGGACCCGGGCTTCGCCACGGCGCTCGCCGGCGGCGTTACCTCGATGCAGATCCTGCCCGGTTCGGGCAACCTCATCGGCGGCCGCGGCGTCACGATCAAGAACGTTCCGGCGGTCACCTACCAGGCGATGAAATTCCCGGGCGCGCCCTGGGGCCTGAAGATGGCTTGCGGCGAAAACCCCAAGCGCGTCTATGGCAGCAAGGGTCGTTCGCCGATGACGCGCATGGGCAATGTCGCCGGCTATCGCGCCGCCTTCATCGAAGCGCAGGCCTACATGCGCGCCTGGGACAAGTACCAGGCTTCGCTGCCCGCGGACGAACCCGAGCAGAAGAAGTCGCGCTGGGGCAAGCAGGACAAGCCCGCCAGCGCCGGCGACCCGCCCTCGCGCGACCTCGCCAAGGACACGCTGATGGGCGCGATGAAGGGCGACATCCGCGTGCACATCCACTGCTACCGCGCCGATGAAATGGCGATCATGCTCGACTTGGCCAAGGAGTTCGGCTTCAAGATCGCCGCCTTCCACCACGGCGTGGAGGCCTACAAGATCGCCGACCGCCTGGCCGCGGAAAATGTCTGCGGCGCGCTCTGGGCCGACTGGTGGGGCTTCAAGATGGAAGCGCTCGACGGCATCGAGGAAAACCTGGCACTTGTCGATCGCCCGGCCAACGGTTGCGCGATCGTGCACTCCGATTCCGCCGAAGGCATCCAGCGCCTGAACCAGGAAGCAGCCAAAGCCATGGCGCATGCGCGCCAGGCCGGCATCAGCATCACGCCCGAGCATGCCATCCGCTGGCTGACGGCGAATCCGGCCAAGGCCCTGGGCATCGAAAAGCAAACCGGCACGCTCGAAGCCGGCAAGATGGCCGATGTGGTGATCTGGAATGGCACGCCCTTCAGCGTCTATGCGCATGCCGAAAAGGTGTATGTGGACGGCGCCTTGTTGTACGACCGATTCGATCCGGCGCGGCAACCGCGCTCGGACTTCTTGCTGGGCCAGGGGGTGTCGCCGTGAAGCGCTCGATTCTTTCTTCCGCGATGGTCGGCCTTCTGCTGGCCGCGAGCTGCGCCTGCGCGCAGGACGTGCTGATTCGTCACGCCGTGGTGCACACCGCCGGCAGCCAGGGCACGCTCAAGAACGCCGACGTGTTGGTGCAGGGCGGCCTGATCCGCGCCGTCGGCGCGAACATCAGCGCGCCCGCCGGCGTGCGCGTGTTCGAAGCGAACGGCAAGCACCTCACGCCCGGCCTGTTCGGCGGCTTCAGCGACATCGGCCTGGAAGAGGTCTCGGCCGAGTCCAGCACGGTGGACAGTTCCTTCGCGATCTCCAGTGCTGGCGTGCCGCAGACGCGGCCCGAGTTCGACATCACGTCCGCCTACAACCCCGACTCGATGCTGCTGCCCGTGCAGCGTCTGGGCGGGCTGACCTTCACCGCGCTCAGCGCCAACTCCGGCAGCGGCAGCCTGATCGCCGGCCAGGGCGGCGTGATGCGCCTGGACGGCAATCCGGCCGGCGCCATCACCGGCAACCGCATGCTCTTCATCAACCTCGGCTCGGGTGCCGATGGCATGAGCGGCGGTTCGCGCGCGGCGCAGTACATGCTGCTTGACCAGGCCATTCGCGAAGCGCGCGGGCAATCGCCTTATGGCGCGCCATACACCTTGCTCACACCCGCTGGCCGCGAAACCCTGGCGCGCTATCTGGCGGGCGGACGCATCGTGTTCAACGTCGATCGCGCCGCGGACATTCGCCAATTGCTGGCCTTCTGCCGCCGCTACAGCATCCGCCCGATCATCACCGGTGGCGCCGAAGCCTGGAAGGTCGCCACCGAATTGAAGGCGGCCGATGCGGTGGTGTTCGTGGAAGCGCTGCAGAACTTGCCCTCGAGCTTCGACCAACTCGGTTCGCGTTTGGACAATGCCGCGCTGCTGGCCAAGGCTGGCGTGAAAGTCGGCCTGCTTTCGGCCGACAGCACCCACAACGCGCGCAAGATCCGCCAGGGCGCGGGCAATGCCGTGGCCAATGGACTGGCCTGGGAAGACGGCCTGGCTTCGATCACGCGCGTGCCGGCGCAGGCGCTGGGCGTGGGCGACAAGCTCGGCCGCATCGAACCTGGCCTGGAAGCCGACCTCGCGCTCTGGGACGGCGACCCGCTGGAAGTGACCACGCTGGCCGAACAAGTGTGGATGCACGGCCGTGCCATGCCGATGCGCTCGCGCCAGACCGAGTTGCGTGACCGCTATCTTCAGGCGCCAGGCGATTTGCCGCGCGCATACTCGCGCTAAGTCCAAAGGCGAGCAAGCACATGGCCACGCGCTACTACCTGCGCCTTCCCGATCCTGCCCGCGCCCGGGGCAGCGACCCCGCCTTCGCCTTCCACAGCGAAGGCGCCGAAGGCATGGCTGCCGAATTGCAGGCTGCGCTGGCGCAGCCGGGCTATTTCGAACGCTGGCTGGCCGCGCAGGAAGACCCGGATGCCGTGCCTTCGGGCCTGGCTGGCGTGGATCCGGCGGCGAAAGTCAGCGGCAGCCAGCAGGACCTGGTGATCGAGCTGGTGGTGACGACCTCGCTGTCAGGCAGTGCGTTCAAGCACCGCCTGCGCCTGCTGGCCGGCAGCGGCTGGGAGCTGCGCGACGTGCGCGCAGCCTAGGAGCCGCGGTTCACGCCGCTCAGCCGGTATGCACGCACTGCTGGATCTCGGTGTCGCAGGTGTAACCACCGGCGCACATGTCCGAAGTCTGGCAGCTGGTGCGGCACAGGCCCGACACCGGCTCGCAGGTGTAGCCGCCGGCATCACGGCAGTCAGACTCCGCGCCGGCGGTGTTGCGGCTGGTGCCCGGCGTCGGGCAATAGGCATGCACTTCACTGCCACCGAGCGAGCTGAAGTCATCCACGCGCTTCTTCAGCGCGGCATTCTCCTCGCGCAGGCGCTTGTTCTCTTTTTCCAGCGCGGCCTTTTCCAGGGCGGCCTGGTCAATCTGGGCGGCTGCCACATTGGGCCGCGGCGCCGGCGCCAACTTGATGGTCTGCAAGGTCTGGGCGCTGGCGCCGCCCATCAGGAACGCGCAAGCAAGGACGCTGACAATTCGAAGCTTCATGGCGATCTCCCCGATGGATGGTGGCCCATCATAGCGGGACGGCCGGGACTGGCAAATTCCCCCACTTTCCCGACAATATCGCCCCTCAGGGGAACTGGCAGGACTCACCATGCCCATCGTTGGAATCGGACTGCATGTCCTGATCGCGATCTACTTCGCGGTGCATGCCGTGCGCAGCGGCCAGGACCGCTACTGGTTGTGGATCCTGTTCGCCTTCCCGCTGCTGGGCAGTCTGGTGTACGCGGTGGCGATCTGGTTGCCCGACGCGCGCAACTCCCGCTCCGGCCAGCAGGTACTGCGCGGCGTGCGCCAAGTACTCGACCCGAACCGCGAATTGCGCGCCGCCCAGGAAGCCCTGGATGTCACTGCCACGCCGGCCAATCGCCTGCGCCTGGCCGATGCCTTGCTCGGCGCCGGCCGCGCTTCCGAAGCGGTGGTGCAATACCAGGCGGTGCTCACCGGCTTGTATGCCGATGATCCGCAGGTGCGCGTGCACCTGGCCCGCGCGCTGCTCGAAGCGGGCAAGGCCCACGATGCCCGCGAGGTGCTCGACACCCTGATTCGCGAGCAGCCGAACTACAAGTCGCCTGAAGGCCACCTCATCTACGCCCGCGCCGTGGCGGCGCTGGGCGATCGCGAGCGGGCGCACGAAGAGTTCGATGTACTGGTGGGTTACTTCGCCGGCTTGGAAGCGCGCGCCCGCTACGCCGAAGTCCTGCTGGCCTGGCAGGACCGCGAGCGCCTGCTGCCCCTGCTCGAGGACAGCGAGAAACGCATCAAGCGCATGCCCGGCGCCACCCGCGACATCAATCGCGAGTGGATCGATCGCCTGAAGAAAGTTCGCGCCGCCGCCTGAAATCAGCCGGTGTTCTGCACGCCGGCGGCGATGCCGTTCACCGTCGCCACCAGGGCCTGGAACAGGCCCTCGTCTTCGCGACCACCGGCGCGCCAGCGCGCCAGCAAATCCACCTGCAGCAGGCTGATCGGGTCCACGTAGGGATTGCGCAGGCGAATGGACAGGCGCAGCCGGCGGTCGCCGGCGAGCAACTCGCTGCTGCCCTTGATCGCCAGTACGGCCGCACGGCAGCGCTCGAATTCTTCGTGGATGCCTGGGTGCAATGCGTCATGCAGGGGCCCCGCGAGTCGCGAATAGCGCGCGAAGATATCCGGGTCGGACTTGGCCAGCACCATCTCCATGTCGTCCACCAGGGTGCCGAAGAAGGGCCAGTCGCGGGCCATTTCGGCCAGCGCGCCGACGCCCTGCGACTGCAGCGCCTTGGCGAGCGCCGTGCCCACGCCATACCAGGCGGTGAGGCCCGCGCGGTTCTGCGACCAGGCGAACACCCAGGGAATGGCGCGCAATTGGTCAATGCCCGGCGCCTTGCCATCGCCCGCCGCGCGCCGGCTCGGGCGCGAACCCAGCCACAGGCGTTCGATCACATCGATAGGCGTGGCGGCGCGGAAGTATTCGGGAAAGCGCTCGTCGTCGTGAACCAGGGCGCGATAGTGGGCACGCGCATCCGCCGCCAATTGCGCCGCCAGCTCGCGCCAATGTGCTTCGCGCGGTTCGGGCGGCCGCGGACGCAGCGTCGCGCGCAGCACCGCGCCGGTCGCCTGCTCGAGGTTTCGAAGCGCCAGCGCGCGGATGCCGTACTTGCGGTGGATCACTTCGCCCTGCTCGGTCAAGCGCAGGCGCCCATCCACCGAACCGCGCGGCGCGGCGATCACCGCGCGCTCGGTCTTGCCGCCACCGCGCGACGCCGAGCCGCCGCGGCCGTGGAAGAATTCGATGGCGATGCCGCTGTCCTTGGCCAGCGCCGTCAGCGCGATCTGCGCCTGCTGCAGCGCCCAGCGCGAAGCCATCAGACCACCGTCCTTGGCGCTGTCGGAGTAGCCCAGCATCACCACCTGGCGATCGCCGCGCGACTGCAGGTGCTGGCGATACGCGGGATGGGCAAAGAGCGACTTGAGCGTATCGGTGCTCGCCTCAAGGTCCGCCACCGTTTCGAACAACGGCGCCACGTCCAGCGGCACCTCGCCCTTCGCATCCACGCAGCCACCCAGGCGGGCGAGCTCCAGCACATTCAGGGCATCGCCGGCGCTACGGCACATGCTGATGATGTAGGGGCCGAAGGCGCGCTCGCCATAGAGTCCGCGCAAGCTCGAAACCGCGCGGAATACATCGAGCGTGGCTTGCGCTGAAGCCGCGCCCGGGTCCGCGCGCAGCGCCGCCAAGGCGCGCTCATGCGTGCCAGAATCCTGGCGCAAGTCGAGCCGGGCCAGGTGGAAACCGAAAGCTTCAATGCGCCGAAGCAGGCGCCGCAACGCGAAGCCGCCTGCGTGTTCGCCCTGATGCGCGGACAGGCTGGCACCGATCAGGTCGAGGTCGGCCAGCAGTTCCCCGGCGCTGGCGTAGGCTTCGTCGCGATCCTGGAGTTTTGCCTGCAGGCGCGCCGACATCAGGGCCAGCAACTGCCGATAGGGCATGTCGGCATTGCGCGACTTGAGTCGGGCACTGGCGCCCGGTAGTTCGCGGCGATAGTGCTCGATGCGCTCGAGCACGGCCACATCCATGCCCACGCGCGAGCGTGATTGGCTCAACACCACGCCCAGCCGCGCCAGGTCATGCCGATACGCCGCCAACACCAGCGCGCGTTGCGCCTGCAAGGTAGCGGCGATGGTGGCGGCACCGACATTGGGATTGCCGTCCATGTCGCCGCCCACCCAGGTGCCGAAGCTCAGCACCGGCGGCAGGTTCAATCCGGTGCCATGGCTTTCGCCCAGCGCGTCTTCGAACACCTCGAAGAACACCGGCAGCACGCGATACAGGACTTCCGACAGATAGAAACCGACATGCTCGAGCTCGTCGGCCACGCTGGGCCGTTCGGGCGGTGCCTCGGCGGTCTGCCAGCCGGCGGTCAGCGCCATGCGCATGCGCTCGCGGTCGGCGCGGCGCTCAGCGGGCGTGCGGCCGCGATCAATGTCGGCCACCAGGCAGGACACGATCTCCTGCTCCTTCTGCAACAGGGCGCGGCGCACGGCCTCGGTCGGATGGGCGGTGAAGACCGGTTCGATATGCAAGCGCGGCAGCAGCGCGGCAATCTCTTCGGCGCCCACGCCCTCGGCGCGCAGCTCCTGCAGCACGGCGCGCAGGCTGCCCGGCTGCGGCTTCTGGCCGTCGCGTTCGTAGTCACGGCGCCGGCGGATGCGGTGCACGCGCTCGGCGATATTGATGGCCTGGAAATAGGTGGCGAAGGCCCGTACCAGATCACCGGCATGGGCCAGATCGGGCCTGCCCAGCACGGCGGCCAGCTCCTGCACACCCTCGCCCGACTCGCGCCGGCGAATGGCGGCGCGGCGCACGCGCTCGACTTCGGCAAGAAACTCCGGCCCTACCTGTTCGGCGAGGATTTCACCGACCAGGGCGCCGAGTTGTTTCACATCGTCGCGCAGCAGGCGGTCGCTGTCGGCGAAATCCTGTTCGCGCAGGCCTTCGGAGCGGGACGGATCGGTCGGTTCGTTCACCCCGCTAGGGTAACGCCTGCTTGCGGTGGCGGCGCGAGCGAGCCTAGCAATTTCCCCAGTGGCGTGTGCCGGACCAGCAACTGGTAGCTGGCCAGGCAGATCGCAAATGTGGCGAACAGGGATGTCGCCAATTTCAGGGGCCAGCTCCAGTCCAGGTCCATCAGCCGGTACTGGATGGCAAACAGGATCGGCAGATGCACGAGGTAGGTCCAGTACGAGGCCTGCGAGAGATAGCTCAGCAGGCTGCGGCTGCGGCCGAGCCAGCGCCGCCCCAATAGCAGGCAGGCCATCGTCAGCCAGGTGCTGATTCCGGCTTCAAGCACGGCGAGCAGCCAGGTGGCGTTTGCCTGCGTCTGATGCTGGACCAGATACGAAAACACGCCGTACAGAACCGCGCCCGCTGCCAACAGCGCGGGCAGGAAGGGACGTAGCCGATCCAACCAATCTTCGTGGCCAAAAAGAAGGTAGCCGAACACGAAGAACGGACCGTAAAAACCGAAGGCCCAGAACTGCGGCAGCAGGCTTTCCGGCGCCGGATGCGGCGCGCTGACCGAAGCCAGGGCCGGCACCAGCAGCACGGGCAGCAGGCCGAGTTGCCAGGCCGGGGCCAGATCGCGCAAGCGCACGCCAATCTTTCCCAGATCCAGGCTTCTCGCTACCCAGACCAGAACGTAGAACAGCATCAGGTAATACAGGAACCACAGATGGCCGGTCGTCGGTGGTGGCATGGGTGGATTGGCCATCTGCAGGTAGGGCCGGATCATCTCCAGCACCGGCGAAGGGTGCCGCGCATGCAGCGCCGCTTGCGCCGTGCTGTAGGACAGCGCGCTGTGCACGATCGGTAGGAAGATCACCAGCGGCAAGGCAATGCGCAGCAGGCGGTTGCGGAACAAGCCGCCCAGGCCGCGCCTTTGCACGAGCAGGGCTGCGAAAAAACCTGCCACGACGAAGAACAGCGGCATGCGCATCAGGTGCAGCAGCCAGATCACGGCATCAATGGCGGAAGAAGTCGAGCGATCCGCGGTCGGGAAGTACGGATGCGCCAGCGGGCTGTAGGCCAGGGCGGCATGGAACACCAACCCGGACAACATGGCGAGCGCACGCAGATTGTCCATGTAATGGACACGTTCGGAAGTGGACACGGAGGGTCCTCGCGAAAGCGCGCCGACCGAAGGGCCGGCCGCGCGCGGGTTTCAGTAGAAGGACGGCTTGCGGCAGTGCACCCAGCCGGTGAATGCGAGCAAGCCCACGCTCACCACGAGCTGCACGGCCAGGATCGACAGCGCCGGCAGGCTCCAGACAATGGTGTTGGTGCTGGTGTGCGTGCTGATCGCCGGAATCTGCCCGAGCAGCATGATGAAGGGATTGATCAGGACCATGCTGCCAATCATGGCGAAGGTATTCCAGCCTTCCGACTCCACCGCCATGGCCACGCTCAGCGACAGGCAATAGGCCATGGCGATGTATCCGAACAACAGGCAAGCAAACACCAGCAGGCCGTTGGGCAGCGGGGTAAAAGCGATGACACCGATGGTGCCTATGAACATCACGAGGAAAGGCACCAGGAAGGTCACCAGGTTGCCCAGCAACTTCGCCAGGTAGAAGTCCAGCGGCGTCACCGGCAGGGTCATGATAAAGGCCAGCGTGTGCTCCTTGCGTTCGACCAGCAGCGAGGTCGAAATCGAGAAGCAGGCCGCCGCCACGAGCACGGTAATCAGCAGCAAGGAGCCGAGGTAGAAGCTCCAGCCCTTGGCCATGCCGATCAGGCACAGCGCGAAGATGCCGGCGAGCACGTAGGCGGCCAGCTGCTTCTGGAACAGGATCCAGTCCTTTGCAACGAGGCGCTTGATCACGGGGAGGTTCAAGATGGGCATGTTCATGCGGCTACTCCCGTGCGCACGGTGGTCACGAAAATGTCTTCCAGGTTCATCGGTTCGACGCTGCGGATTTCCAGGCCTTGCGCTTGCAGGCGCGAGGGCAGGTCGTCGCGGAAGTTGCGCACTTTCAGTTCCAACAAGGAACCGTTCTGGCGCACGCTCGCCAGCTCGGGCCAACGCGCGGTTTCCGCAGGCCAATTGCCCTGGCAGACAATTCGCCGCCACTGGTCGAGGAACTGTTCCTTGTCTTCGGAGGCGAGCAGGCGACCGCCGTGGACGAAGCTGATGGTGTCCGCGAGCTGTTCAATGTCGCGAGTGTTGTGCGAGGAGAACAGCACGCTGCGTGCTTCGTCGCGCAGGATGTCGGCCAGGGCCTCGAGCACTTCATCGCGCGCCACCGGGTCCAGGCCGGTGGTCGGCTCGTCGAGTAGCAGCAGGCGCGGGCGACGCGCGAAATTCAGCAACAGCAGCGCCTTCACGCGCTGGCCGTGGGAGAAACCGGCAAGCTGCTGGTCTGCGCGCAAATCAAAACGGCGCAGCAGGTCGGCGGCATACGCTTCGTCCCAACCCGGATAGATCGCGCGGATGAAATCCATGTGCCAGCGCAGCGTCTGGGTCTTGTACAGGCGCATGTCGTCAGTGGCGAAGCCAAGTTCCTGCTTCACCGCGACCTGTTGCTCGGGCATGGCGCGGCCGAGCACTTCAATGCGCCCGGCATCGGCGCGTGCCAGGCCGCTGATCAGGCGCAGCAAGGTGGTCTTGCCGGCGCCGTTCACGCCGACCAGGCCCATCACCTGGCCTTCGGGCATGCTCAGGTTGATGTCCTGCAGGGCGAAGTTTTCGTAGCGCTTGCTCAACCCGGTGAGGGTGAAGGCGGTGCTCATGGCGTGGATCCTTGCGCGGGGTCGGTGTCGGTAGGCTCGTCATCGAGCAGCTCCCGGATCTGGCTTCGGCTCATGCCAAGGCGCGTGGCGCGCTCGAGCATGGCGTCGAAGTGCTGTTTGAATTCGCTGCGCAGCAAGTCGGTGGGCAGGCTGGGCTTGTCGGCCACGAAGGAGCCCATGCCGTGCCGGGTGACGATGATTCCGGCCAGGCCGAGCTCGGCGTAGGCGCGTTTCACCGTGATCACGCTGACCCGGCTGGCGCTGGCCAATTCCCGGATCGAAGGCAGCGCCTGTCCCGCCGGCCAATCGCCGGCCATCACCTTGGCGGTGATCTGGTCGACGATCTGCTGGTACATCGGCGTGCTATCGCCGGTGGAAAGGAACAGTTCCGGGTTCACGGCCACTCACTGTGCATACTGAATATGCACAGTATACACAGCCAGATTAGGCTGTAAAGGGGGGCGGCCCCTAGTAGGCAAACTCGCGGAACACCGGGTCCACCGAACCGCCCCACTCGCCGTGGAAGAGCTTGAGCTTGCGCTCGGCGGCAGTTTCATTGGCCAGGGCGAACTCGATCAGCGGCTCGAGGAAGACGGCTTCGCTGGCGCCGGTGGAGTTCAGGCGGTTACGCCGTGCCAGGCCGTTGCCGGCGATTTTCAGCGCTTCCAGCGCCAGCTCACGCACCGTGCCGTTGCGGAAGGGCAGTTTCAGCGCGTGCTTGGGCACGCCGTCGCGCAAGGCATTGCGCTCGGCCATGCTGAAGTCCTTCACCAGGTCCCAGGCCGCGTCGAGCGACTCGTCGTCGTACAGCAGGCCGACCCAGAACGCCGGCAAGGCGCAGAGGCGATTCCACGGGCCGCCATCGGCGCCGCGCATCTCCAGGTATTTCTTCAGGCGCACTTCCGGGAAGGCCGTGGTCATGTGGTCGGCCCAGTCCTTCATCGTCGGCAAGGCGCCTGGCAGGTTCGGCAGCTTGCCTTTCAGGAAGTCGCGAAAGCTCAGGCCGGCGCAATCAATGTATTCGCCGCCGCGGTAAGTGAAGTACATCGGCACGCCGAGCAGGTAGTCCACGTAACGTTCGAAACCGAAGCCGTCCTCGAACACGAAGTCGAGCATGCCGGTGCGGTTCGGGTCGGTGTCGGTCCAGATATGCGAGCGGTAGCTCAGGTAGCCGTTGGGCTTGCCTTCGGTGAAGGGCGAATCGGCGAACAGCGCGGTGGCGATCGGTTGCAGCGCCAGCGATACGCGGAATTTCTTCACCATGTCGGCTTCGGAACTGAAGTCCAGGTTCACCTGCACCGTGCAGGTGCGCGTCATCATGTCCAAGCCCAGCGAGCCGACCTTGGGCATGTAGTCGCGCATGATCTTGTAGCGGCCCTTGGGCATCCAGGGCATCTCGTCGCGGCGCCACTTGGGTTGGAAGCCCATGCCCAGGAAACCCAGGCCCAGTTCCTGCGCCACCGTGGAGACTTCTTTCAGATGTGAATTGGTTTCGCAGCAGGTCTGGTGGATGTTCTCGAGCATCGCGCCGGACAATTCAAACTGACCGGCGGGTTCGAGCGTGATAGACCCGCCATCGCGTGAAAGCGCAATGACCTTGCCGTGTTCTTCAATCGGCTGCCAGCCAAAGCGGGTCAGGCCACGCAGCATCGCTTCGATGCCGTTCGGACCTTCATAGGTGGGTGGGCGAAGCGTGTCGAGATGGAAGCCGAATTTTTCGTGTTCGGTGCCGATGGTCCATTGCTCGCGCGGGCGGCTGCCGCTGGCGTGGAACTCGACCAGCTCGCGAATATCGGTGATCGGCGAATCCTTGACATTGCTCGGACTGGACACGTGCTTCCCCTGTTCTGTCGCCGTGATCTGGGGGCGCCCGGCCCCGAAATCAAGTTGCGAGGGCGCAGTCTAGCGCGCCCGGCGCAGGGCTCGGGCTACACTCGCGCAACAGGGGGCCCCATGACCGCATTGTCCCGCCAGCAGGCACAAAGACGCGCCGACGACATCCGCGTGTTCCGCCAGGAACTCGAGGACCTGCGCCGCGACGGCGTGCTGGCACTCACGCCAGAACAGGATGCCGCCGTGCAGGCGCACCACCAGGCGATGCTGGCGGAATTCGCCACAAGCTTTGACATCGATCGCGACACCGCCGCCCGCCAGCTGTCCACCGGCATGAAGATCGCCTCCTTCCTGGGCGCCCTGGCCATCGCCGCCAGCGTGTTCTTCCTGTTCCGGCAGTTCTGGGGGCGCTTCGATCCACCGGCGCAGGTTTTACTGCTGCTGTTCGCCGCCTTCGGCAGTTTCCTGGCGACGATGTGGATGCACCGGCGCGACCCCTCGGGCTACTTCACCAAGCTGGTGGCGTTGGTGGCCTTCGCCTGTTTCGTGCTGGACACGGTGATGCTGGGCGATATCTTCAACATCACGCCGACCGAGAACGCGCTGCTGACCTGGGCGGCGCTGGCCTTCGTGCTCGCCTATGCCTGCGATCTGCGCTTGCTGCTGGTGGCCGGCATTGTCTGCCTCGCCGGTTTCATTTCCGCGCGCACCGGTACCTGGTCGGGCATGTACTGGCTCGACGTCGGCACGTGGCCGGAGCACTACCTGCCGGCGGCCGTATTGCTGTTCACGCTGCCCTTGTGGGTGGACCACCGTCGCTTCGACGGCTTTGCCGCGTCCTGGCGCATCAGCGGAATGCTGTGCTTCTTCCTGCCCGTGCTGGTGCTGGCCAATTGGGGCGACGGCAGTTACCTGCCCTGGGACATGGACACCGTGGAAGGTTTCTACCAAGTCATCGGTTTTGCCGCGGCCGCTGCTGCCATCTGGCTCGGCATCCGCAGGCACTGGACCGACACCATCAACACCGGCGTGGTGTTCTTCGTCATCTTCCTCTACACGAAGTTTTATGACTGGTGGTGGGAGATCATGCCCAAATACTTGTTCTTCCTCGTGCTGGGCCTGACCGCGCTGTTGGTGCTGACGGTGTTGCGCCGCCTGCGCAGCAGTCTGCCGCAGGAGGCCGCGCCATGAACCGTCCCACGCACAAGCAAGCGCTGTGGGCCGGCCTGGGCATCCTGATCCTGGTCAATGCCATCGCCCTCGGTGGCGCGGCCTGGAACCGCAGTGCGCAGGACAGCCGCGTCGTGCTGAGCGAACGCGAGCTGCGCGCGCCCTATCTCTGGCAAGACAACAGCGAAGACAGCGGTGCCGCGCTGTGGTTGAGCTGGCGCGCCCGGCCCGCCACCGGCTCCGACGAAACCGCATACCTGTCCGCTTATTCCTCCTACGGCGCGAATCCGTCCTGGCTGGATGCCGGCAAATTGCGTGAGCTCGGCTTCGATCTCACGGCGCCACCCAAAGACGCCAAGGACCGTGATTGGCGGCAGCACGAGCGCCGCGCCATCCTGGTTCTGGAACTCGATGGCCCGGCCTACGCGCAGAGCGTGGCCCTGGCTGCGAAGGCGGCCGCCGAGGCCAAGGCCAAATCGGAGGCAGCACCCACTGACGAATCGCTCAAGTCGCGGGCAAAGGATGCCGCTGATGCGCTGCACGACGAACAGACCCGCACCAGCCGCCTGTTCGCGGTGGATGCAGGGCTCGATCATTCCCGGATTCGCGCGAAATATCCGGACCGGCAACGCTATCTGCTGGTTTCGGCCGTAGTGCAGATGGCCTGGCATCGCGACGAACACCAGCAATGGCGCGCCGATGGCAGCATCCAGCGGCTGATGGCGCCGCAAGTGCATCTCTCGCGCGCGCAGGCACAGGCCTTGGCACCGGCCTTGTCGCGCGCTGGAGCGAGCCTTTACAGCGACACGCCGGGAATACCCATCGCGGTGGAGCTCGCCTTTGGCCGCCGCCTCGAGCCCTGGGTGCTCAGCGCGCGTGTGCGCTGAGGCCGGGTCGTGATGCGTCGCTTGTGCTGCCTGCTCATCGCCTGCCTGGGCAGCGCGATCGCGAGCGCAGCACTGCCTGCCGACACCCTGCTGCGCGGCAACGGCCCGGAGCCTTCGACACTCGATGCGCACCGCTGCCCGGAAGTGGCCTGCGGCAATATCCTGCGCGACCTGTATGAAGGCCTGGTCACTGAAGACGCTCACGGCAAGATCGTGCCCGGCATGGCCGAGCGCTGGGAGCAATCGCCCGACGGCCTGACCTGGACCTTCCACCTGCGCGCGAACCTGCGCTGGAGCAATGGCCAGGTGCTGGGCGCGAACCAGATCGTCGCCAGCTTCCGGCGCGCGTTCGCGCCGGCGACGGCCGCGCCTTTCGCGCAGCATTTCGGCGCCGTGCTCAACGCCGAGCAGGTGATGTCCGGAAAGTTGCCACCGGCGCAGTTGGGCATCAGCGCGCCCGACGCCCGCACCGTGCGCTTCCAGCTGACGCGCAGCGCGGCGCTGGAACAGTTGCTGGTGCTGCCGGTCGCCTATCCGGTATACCTGCACGCCGTCGCGCAATTCGGCGCGCAGCATACGCGCCCCGGCCATCTGGTCAGCAATGGCGCCTACCAGCTGCAGTCCTGGTCGCCGCAATCGGCCGTGCGTCTGGTGCGCAATCCGAACTTCCACGCACGCGCGCCGATTGCGCAGGTCGAGTATCTGGTCACTGAAGACGCCGCCAGCGAATTGCAGCGCTTCCAGGCCGGCGGCCTGCACATCACCGAGACCGTTCCGCCGCAGCCGCTGGCACTGCTGCGCCAACGCCTCGGCACGCAGCTGCGCATCAGCCCCTACCTGGGCGCGATGTGGATCGGCCTGAACCTGCAGAAGCCGCCGCTGCGCGGCAAGCGCGCGCTGCGCGAGGCGCTGTCCCTGGCCCTGGATCGCGACAAGCTCACCCGCTACATCACCGGCCTCGGCGAGATTCCGGCCTACGGCGTGGTGCCGCCGGGCGTTGCCGACTACCAGCCGGCGCGGCTGCCTTGGGCGGGCACTTCGCAGCAGTCGCGCGAAGCCTTGGCAAAGCAGCGTTACCGCGAAGCCGGCTATTCCGACGCGCGCCCGCTGCAGATCGAGTTGCGCTACAACACCTCCACGCCGCACCGCCGCCTGAACCTGGCCGTGGCGGCGATGTGGCGCGAAGTGCTGGGTGCGCAGGTCACGCTGCGCAACGAGGAGTGGAAAGTCTTCGTCGGCAATCGCAAGCAACGCGTCATCACCCAGGCTTTTCGCGGTGGCTGGATCGCCGACGTGAACGATGCCCGCAACTTCCTGGCCAATTTCGAAACGGGCAGCATCACCAACTGGAGCGGGCTGGAAGATCCCGCATTCGATGCCCTGCTGCGCCAAGCCGATGCCGCGCCCTCCGTGGCCACGCGCGGCGAGGCACTGCGTGCGGCGGAAGCCGAGTTGCTGCAGCAGCAGGCCGTGGTGCCGATCTATTTCTATACCTCCAAACACCTGGTGCGACCGGAGGTGCTCGGCTTCGAAGCCAATCCGCTCGACCACCACGCCAGCCGCTACCTGCAACTGGAGCCGTCGCCATGAAGGCCTGGCTCGCGCGCATCGCCGAAGCCCTACTCACGCTCTGGCTACTGGCGACGCTGTGCTTTTTCCTGCTGCGCGCCGCGCCCGGCGGCCCCTTCGACAGCGAGAAATCCGCGCCGCCAGAAGTGCAGGCCGCGCTGGAGGCGCAATACCACTTCGACCAGCCGCTGCTCGCGCAATACGGCCATTGGCTCGGCGATGTACTGCAGGGCAAGCTGGGGCCCTCGTTCCAGTACCCCGACTACACGGTCAATGAACTGATCGCGCAGAGTTTGCCGATCTCGGTGATGAATGGCGGATTCGCCTTGCTGCTGGCGTTGCTTATCGGCTTGCCTTTGGGGACTTGGGCTGCGCTCCGCCCCGGCACCTGGACCGATCGCGTGCTGATGCTCGGTGCGAGCCTCGGCCTGGCCCTACCAAAATTCGTCGTCGCGCCGCTGCTGATCCTGCTGTTCGCCGTCACCCTGCACTGGCTGCCCGCCGGCGGCTGGGAGGGCGACTGGCGCAGCGCGGTGCTGCCAATCGTCGCGCTGTCGCTGCCCAACCTCGCCTACTGCGCGCGCCTCACGCGCGCCTCGCT
>CBHTVR010000045.1:0-16692 GCA_966096795.1 uncultured Gammaproteobacteria bacterium | reverse complement strand
AACTGCGTCGCCTGCTGGGCGTGGCCCGCACCTACCGCAAGATGACCGAGGGCGATGACCTGATGACGGTGGGCAAGGTCGAGGAAGCGCTCGCCGCCTACAGCGCGGCCGAGAAGATGTCGCCCGACAATGACGAAGCCGTGTTCTGGCACGCCGCCACCCTGGCCGCCATCAACCGCGTGGACGAAAGCCTGCCGCTGTTCAAGAAAGCCTTCGACATGAATCCTTCCTGGCGCGAACTGGTCAAGCGCCTGCCGGCCAGCGACTTGCTGCCGAACGACCCGGCGCTAATGCAGAAGATTCTCGCGATTCCCTGATCCGCCTTCGGCGGGAGAAAAGTCCGCGCGTTCCGCCGCCGGTTCGCGCGCGTACTCGTAGCGGCCGCGGCCCTGGCGCTTGGCCTCGTACATGGCCAGGTCGGCCAGGCGGCGCAAGCCCATCACGTCCTCGGCATCGTCGGGATAGATGGCGATGCCGATGCTGGCGCCCACGCTGAGTTGGCGGCCGTCCATTACGATCGGCTGGGTCATCACGTTGACCAGTTTCTCGGCAATCCGCCCGGCCTGCGCCGACTCGGCCATCGCGCCGACCACCACGATGAATTCGTCGCCACCCACGCGCGCCACCGTGTCTTCGCTGCGCAGGCAATCGCGCATGCGCAACGCGCAGGTGCGCAGCACTTCGTCGCCGGCATCGTGGCCCAGGCTGTCGTTTACGCGCTTGAAGCCGTCCAGGTCCACGTACAGCAGGGCCACGCGCTTGCCCGCGCGCCGGGCCGAATGCATGGCCATCTGGATGCGATCGCCCGCCAGGCCCGCCAGCGGCAAGCCGGTGAGCGGGTCAAGCATGGACAGGCGCTCGATCTCGTCGCGCTGTTGCTTGATGCGCAACAGCAGGCGCTCGATGGCGCGGGTGTAGCCGCCCAGGCTGCGCAGCACCAGGGCCATGAAGGTGCCGGTGATGATGATCAGGCCAATCCACGCGGAAGGCAGCGAGATGTAGCGTTCGGCCGGAATGAGCGGCGTGCGCACGCCACTGATGAAACCTGCCGCGGCCACCACCAGCACCAGGCCGGTCGCCACCGCAAGAAGTGCGCCGAAGCGCGCCGAATACAGGATGCTGGCCACCAGGCAGCTCAGCACCAGCCACCACACACCCGGCGCCGACAGCCCGAAGCTGAAAACACCGGGCATGCCCACCAGCCACAGCAGGCCGATCAGGATGCCCTTGCGCCAGGCAAAGGGTAGCCGTGCCTGCAATGTGCACAGCAGCAATGCAAACACGCCAATGCCCAGGTGGTAACCGTACAGGGGCAGCCAGTCGTTGAGCCAGATGCGCAGCATGGTCAGCGGCAATACCAGCAACGCGACCCAGAACAGTGCGCGCCAGACGCTGGCAACGAATTCGGTACGAATCCGCTGGAGGTCGGAGTCCAACTGCGTTTTCAGGTCTGCCTCTTCAACCATGCCAATAGACTAAATCAGCCGCCGCCGCGCCATGAGTGTCGGCCGTCCCGCTTTTTGTCACGAATCGCCCGGCGCGGCCGGCTCGCGCGAGTATTCGTGGCGGTTGCGGCCCTGGCGCTTGGCCTCGTACATGGCCATGTCGGCCAGGCGGCGCAGGGCGGCGCTGTCGTCGCCATCGTCGGGAAACAGGGCGATGCCGATGCTGGCGCCCACGCTGATGCTGCGGCCTTCGACTTCGACCGGCGGGGCCACGGCACCGATCAGCTTCTGTGCGATGCGGCCGGCCTGGGTTGGTTCGCCGATATTGCCGAGGACCACCAGGAATTCATCGCCGCCCACGCGCGCCACGGTGTCTTCGCTGCGCAGCACGGCGCGCATGCGTTGCGCGCTTTCACGCAGCACGAGGTCGCCGGCGTCGTGGCCCAAGCTGTCGTTCACGCGCTTGAAGCCGTCCAGGTCCACGTACAGCAGGGCCACGCGCTTGCTGGCGCGGCGCGCGGCATGCATGGCCATCTCGATGCGATCGTTGGCCAGGCTCGCCAGAGGCAGGCCGGTGAGGGGGTCGTGCAGGGACAGGCGTTCGATTTCATCGCGCTGCTGCTTGATGCGCAGCAGCAGGCCGTGGCTGGAAATCATGTAGGCCAGGAATGCGCGCAGCACCAGCACCGAGAACACGCCGCTCACCATCACCAGCACCGCCCAGGACGAGGGCAGGCGCAGGTAGGTGTCGGCGGATACATAGGGTTGCAGGTGTCCGCTGACGAAGCCCCAACCAAGGCCCATCAGCAGCACGCCGGTCATTCCGGCGACCACGTAGCCCAGCCGCGGCGAGAACACCACGCCCGCCACCAGGCAACTCAGCACCAGCCACCACACGCTGGGCGAGGACAAGCCGAATTGCAGCAGACCGGGCACGCCGGTGGCCCACAGCAGGCCAAGCAGCCACCAGGCGCGAACATTCAACGAGAAGCGCTGCTGGATCGGGTTGCAGACGATGATGAGCGTCACCACCGTCAAGGGCAGCAGGTGGATGTTCATCCAACCGACGTTGTAGATGCGCCAACCGATCAGCGGAATGGCGATGACGGCAACAAAGGTCAGGCCTCGCCACATGTCGGCGACGAAGTTGTGGCGCAAGGCCTCCAACTCGGTATCGCGGCGGGCTGCTTCCAGGGTCCGTCTTGGCATGCCGTGGTTCCCTCGAACCTCAGGGCCGTAGTTGCAGCCTATACCTCGTGGGGCCCGGCAGGAAAGGCGTGGGACGGCCCTGCACCCAATCTTCGTGACCGGCACCCCAGAACGGCGATAGCGGGTTGCCACTTTGCCCGCCGGGCATGTGAACGATGCCCTCGTTTTCGTGGCCGGGAGCGACCACCATGCGCTCGCTGGCACCGAAGTTTGGCGTGGCGATGCGCGGCATATTGCCGTCGCCCGGCAGTTGATCCGCGGGCATGCACAGCAGTGGTTTCACCAAGCCGGGCAGGGCGCGCGCCATCGGGTGGCAGATACTGGCGGTGTTGGCTTCGCCCCAGGTGCGCTGCGCAAGTGGGCCTTGTTCGCTTTGCTCCTTCACCACTTCGCGCGCGGCATCGAGTTCCAGAGCGTCCCAATCAGCGTACTTGCGCGGCAACAAATTCGCAGGCCGCTGCGTCACCAACTGCCAGGCCACGCCTTCGAACTGTGGCAAGTCGGGCATCACGAAGTCCTTGCCGAGCTTGGCCATGGCCGGCGCCATCAAACCGTGGCGCAGGCGCTCGACCACGGCGCGACGCCAGGCGCGGGTCATGCGGTAGCTCACCGAATTCGGCGCGGCGCGGCCATCCCAGTTGGCGCTGGCGGCAGCGATGTCCTTCCAGGCCGGATCCTGAGAATGCGTGGCGCGCTCGCGCATCAGGGTCCACCAGCGCTGCAGGAACAGCGCGCGATCATCCAGCTGGATCGCCAGCAGGTCGCGTTCACTGAATTGGTTCTTGGCGAAGAGGTCGTCGCGAATCTGCTTGGCGCGGGCGCCGTTGGCATAGCCGGCATCGCCGATCTGCGCGAGCACCGCACCGTCGGTGGTGCGGGCGTTGGCGGTCCAGAGGCGATGCGTTTGTGGGCGGATGATGCTGGGGCCAGCGCCCATGCGCATGGATTCGGACCGAATGAACGAAGCAAAGGGCTCGCGGCAGTGCAGGGGATCTACCTTTGCCGGGGCGTGGAGCGCGATGGCCGTTGCCGTCTCGCGTGGCGGTGTCGGGCCGAACTCCAAATTGAAAACCTGGGTCGGGTCGCAGCCTGGCATCCGATCCGGAATCAGGCCCGTCAGCTTCCAGGCGATATCCCCCTTTGAATCGGCCAGCAACAGGTTCTGTTCGGGAATGCCAACGCGTTTGGCCATGACGAGAGCCTGATCCGCATTGGCGGCGCGAGCAAAATCGGCCAAGCCCAGGTTGAGTGATCCGGGAACGTGCGCGACCCAGAACAAGGAGAGCACATGGTTGTCCGGCTCTCGAAACAGCACCGGGTCGCCATCGCGGGTCTCCTGGACACGCAAGCGCAGGTCAGGGCCGCCTTTCACGTGGATGCTCTCGACCGAAGCAATCGTGCTGATGCCGCACTCGAGGCACTTCACGCAGGGGGCCACGCGGTCGCCAACGCCTGTATCGCCGGCGCAAGCGCGGGTCCAGTCCGCCCAATCGCCATAGCTGTTGGTGAAGCCCCAGGCAACGTGACCGTTGCTGCCCACCACCACCAGTGGCGTGCCGGGCAGGGTGAAACCGGCCACGTCCACCTTGCCGCCGGGTGCTTTCGCGTCGTTGTAGATCAGGCGCGCGCGGAACCAGATATTCGGCGCGCGCAGCTGCAGGTGCATGTCGTTGGCCAGGATGGCGCGGCCGTCCTTGGTCAGCGTGCCGTCCACGGCGAAGTTGTTGCTGCCGGGTGCGGCGGGCTCGGAGTCGCCGTGCTCGCTGTCGTCTGACGGAACGGCCAGTTGGCGAAGATCCAGTTCATTGGCGCCCGGCAGCGGCACGTTGCCGCGCGCCTCGCCCATCAGCGGCGCGTCCCACTCGGTGCCGTCGGCGGCGATCAGCTTGTACAGCGCAGGTGGTACCACTTGGCGGATGCGCCACAGTGCCAGTTCGCGCGAATTGGATTCGTCCTGCAGGTCGAAAAACATCGCGTAGCCGGCGAGGCCAGTGTCCTCGGGCGCCCAGTCTTCGGGTTCGACACCCAATAGCAGATAGGGCCAAGGCCGTGAGCGCAGGTCGTGCAGGCCGACATTCACGCCGTCCGTGTAGGCCTTGAGCATGGGCATACGATCACCGGCGATGGCCAGCAGATTCTCCTGCACGCGGTGGCGCATGCGGTGCACGCGAATGCTTTTGTCCTTCTCCAGCGCGATGGCGCCGAACAGCTCCGACAACTCACCTGCGGCGGAACGGCGCAGCAAATCCATCTCGAAGAAGCGTTCCTGGCCGTGCACGTAGCCCAGGGCGCGGGCCGCGTCTTCTTCGTTGGCGGCGTGGATGGTGACCATGCCGTTGGCGTCGCGTTCGACGCTGACGGGTGCGGACAGGCCGGGCAGGCTCAGTTCGCCATCGAGCTGGGCCAGGCTGCCGCGCATCGCCCACCAGCCGGCCGCGCAGGCCAACAGCAGCAATACCAGCAGGACCAGGAAGGTGCGCAGCAACAGGCGGGGCAGGCGGGACATGGCGGCATCCGGTCGGAGTCGGGCCATGCTCTCAAAGCCGGGGCGCTTGCGCCACGGGCGGAACTGGGGTTCAATCAGGCCATGAGCCTTTGCACCGCCAACAATAATCGCAATACCAATAACGCCGTCCCCTCGCGGGTCGACGATTAGGCGCGCTCAGACAAAGCCCCCGAATCACCGACGACCCGCACCGAAAGTGCGGGTTTTTTATTGCCCGTTTTTCAGCCTCCAGGAAACCTTCCCATGTGCTCCATCCTTGGTTTGTTCGATCTCAGCCCCGGCGCCGATGTCACGGCGCTGCGGCCCCTGGCCCTGGCCCTGTCGGCGCGCCAGCGCCACCGCGGCCCTGACTGGTCGGGCGTGTACAGCGAGCCGCGTTGCCTGCTCGTTCACGAACGCCTGGCCATCGTCGATCCCGCCGGCGGCGCGCAGCCGCTGCTGTCGGGCGACCAGCGCCTGGCCCTGGCGGTGAATGGCGAGATCTACAACCACCGCGAACTCGAGAAGTCGCTGAGCATGCCCTACGACTTCCAGTCCGGTTCCGATTGCGAAGTCATCAACGCGCTGTACCTGGCCGACGGCCCGTCCGGATTCGCGAAGCTCAACGGCATCTACGCCTTCGCGCTCTGGGATTCGAAGGAAGGCCGCTACCTGATTGCCCGCGACCCGCTCGGTGTCTGCCCGCTGTACTGGGGCCACGACGGCGACGGCCGCCTGTGGGTGGCGTCGGAAATGAAGGCGCTCGCACGCCATTGCCACGACGTGGACCTCTTCCCGCCCGGCCACATCTACGACAGCAAGACTGGCGAGCTCACCTACTTCCACCAACGCGATTGGCGCGAGTACGACGCTGTCGTCGGCAAGCAAGTCAGCCCGCAGGCCTTGCGTGAAGGCTTCGAACAGGCCGTGCATCGCCAGATGATGACCGACGTACCTTACGGCGTGCTCTTGAGCGGCGGTTTGGACTCCTCGCTTGTCGCCGCCTGCGCCGCGCGCTTCGCCCGCCAGCGCGTGGAAGAAGACGACCGCGCCGAAGCCTGGTGGCCGCGCCTGCACAGTTTCGCGATTGGCCTGGAAGGATCGCCCGACCTGGCGGCGGCCGAAGTCGCGGCCAAGGCGCTGGGCACCGTGCACCATGGCTTCACCTACAGCTTCGAAGAGGGCTTGGACGCACTGCCCGATGTCATTCGCCATATCGAAACCTATGACGTCACCAGCATCCGCGCCTCCACGCCCATGTACCTGCTGGCGCGGCGCATCAAGGCCATGGGAGTGAAGATGGTGCTGTCGGGCGAGGGCAGTGACGAAATCTTCGGCGGCTACCTGTACTTCCACAAGGCGCCCAACGCCCGCGCTTTCCACGAGGAATGCGTGCGCAAGCTCGGCGCCCTGCACCAGTACGACTGCTTGCGCGCGAACAAGGCAATGATGGCCTGGGGCGTGGAGGCGCGCGTGCCGTTTCTCGACCTCGAGTTCCTCGACCTGGCCATGGGCATGGACGCGCAGGCAAAGATGGCCGGCAAGGGCCGCATCGAAAAGGCCGTGCTGCGCGAAGCCTTCGAAGGCGCGCTGCCGCCGGAAATCCTCTGGCGCCAGAAGGAGCAGTTCAGCGACGGCGTCGGCTATGGCTGGATTGATGGCCTGAAGGCGAAGGCCGAGGCTTATGTTAGTGACGCGATGTTCGCTCAAGCCGCGTTGCGCTTCCCCATCAATACGCCGCAGACCAAGGAGGCCTACTGGTATCGCGAACTGTTCGAACGCGAGTTCCCAGGCGATGCCTGCGCGCGCACGGTGCCGGGCGGCAAGTCCATCGCGTGTTCGAGTCCTGCGGCGATCGCCTGGGATCCGGCGTTTGCGGCGGCGGCAGATCCGTCGGGCAGGGCGGTGGCCGGTGTGCATCTCGACTCGGTTGTATAGTCGGCCAGGATGAGATGACATCGGGGTGGAATCTTGAACGCTTGCCGCAAAACTTTACTGCTTGGCCTGTGCATTGGCGCAGTAAACCCGGCTTTCGCCGACGTGCTTGATGGGCTGAATCACCCGATAAGCGTTCGGCAGGATTACGGGGAGGGTGAATACACCGAGATGCACTGCGGGTGGTCCAGGGACAGCGCCAAAAACTGCCGGTTTGTGATCGGGGAACAGGGCGCCCGTCGTGAATACAAGTTCAGCCCCCAGAAGATCGGTTATTCGCGACCGATGCATGACTACGACTACTACCACTTCAGCGGCTCGGACCAGTTCGGGGTCTTGGTCAGGGTGCGGTGTTCCGCCAAGGATCTCGCGGCCATCCGGTCGTCTGAAGATCCGCCACGTCCGTGGAAGTGCGTTATCCACTTCGAGCCCGAAGGCGACCGACTAGCCGCCCGGTTCGTGTCGATCTACTTCGATGATCAAATTGAACACCGGAGCCTGGGCCCTTAGCGTCAGGGTTTCGTTTGTCCCGTCCCGGTGATCACCCGGCGCTTGCAAGGCGCTCGCGCAGCCGCGGCGTAGCAAAGTCCACAAACGCGCGCAGCTTCAGCGGCAGGCGCCGGCGGCCGTCGAACAGCAGGTGCACCGGCAGCCCAGCGCTTTCGTACTCGGGCAACAGACGCTGTAGCCGGCCCTCCTGGAAAGCGCTGACGGCCTGGTAGGACAGCACGCGAGTAATGCCCGCGCCGAGCAGCGCGGCATCAATCGCGGCTTCGGCCGTATTCACCACCAGGCGCGAGCGCACCGGCGCGGTGATTTCTTCGCCGCCATGCTGTAAGCGCCAGTTGTTGGTCGCGCCCAGCGCGTCGAAGGAAATGCAGCAGTGCCCGGCCAGTTCGTCCGGCGTCTGCGGCGTGCCGCGCCGTGCCAGATACTCGGGGCTGGCGCAGACCATGCGCCGCACCTGGCCGACGCGGGTGGCGGTCATGCTGCTGTCGGGCAATTCGCCGATGCGCACGGCCAGGTCCAGATGGTCTTCCACCAGATTGGCATTGCGGTCGCCCTGCACCAGGCGCACGTCCACCTGCGGATAGGCGAGCAGGAATTGCGCGATCACCGGCAGCACGTGGATGCGCCCGAACACGATCGGTGCGGCGATCACCAGCTCGCCGCGCGGCTCGCTGTATTCGCCGCTGGCGTCGCGCTCGCTTTCATCCACGTCTTCGAGGATGCGTTTGCACGAGGCGTAGTAGTCGCGACCGGCGTCGGTGAGCGCGAGCTTGCGCGTGGAACGGTGCAGCAGGCGCGCGCGCAGATGCGCTTCCAGGTCCGACAACTTGCGGCTGACGGTGGCCAGCGGCATGCCCAGGCGGCGGCCCGCGGCCGACAGGCTGCCGCCGTCCACGGCGGCCACGAACACGGACATGGCTTCCAGGCGATCCATGGCGCTATTCCGGAATATGGAAGGATAGTTCCAATATATACGGTCTACTGCTTGTTTGTGGAAGTTCCTAATCTCTCCTCACCGGGCCAACCGCCCGCCAAACCCCAACCAACCCCAAGGAGATCCACCATGAGCCGCATCGCCATCCCCGCCAGCATCGCCGCCGCCCCCGCCGCCTCCCAGCCCCTGCTGGACGCGGTCAAGAAGCAGATCGGCAGCGTGCCGAACCTGTTCCGCCTGGTCGCCCACAGCCCGGCCGCCCTCGAGGGCTACCTCGGCATGTCCGGCGCCCTGGGCAAGGGTGAGCTGCCGGCCCCGACCCGCGAGCGCATCGCCCTGGCCGTGGCCGAGATCAATGGCTGCAACTACTGCCTGTCGGCGCACACCTACATGGGCAAGAACCTGGCCAAGCTCGACGACGCCGAAATCGCGGCCAACCGCAGCGGCGCCTCGAACGACATCAAGGCCGACGCCGCCGTGCGTTTCGCCGCCAAGGTTACGCAGCAGCGTGGCAAGGTCAGCAGCGACGACGTGGCCGCGGTGAAGGCTGCCGGTTACAGCGACGCGCAGATCATCGAGATCGTGCAGCACGTGGCCTTGAACACCTGGACCAACTACATCAACGAAGTCGCCGGCACCGAAGTGGACTTCCCGATGGTGCAGGCCCGCCTGGCTGCGTAACACGCGTCCCGCTCTGCCCGCCGCATCACCCCGATGCGGCGGGATTTTTTCATCGCAAGCCCAGGAGTTCGCCATGAGCCGTCCGCCGCTGCCCCCCTTCAGCCTGGAAACCGCCACGCAGAAAGTGCGCCTGGCCGAAGATGCCTGGAACTCCCGCGACCCCGCGCGCGTGGCGCTGGCCTATACCGAAGACAGCCGCTGGCGTAACCGCGCCGAGTTCCTGCAGGGCCGCGCAGCGATTGAAGCCTTCCTCACGCGCAAGTGGAATGCCGAGCGCGAATACCGCCTGGTTAAAGAGCTCTGGGCCTTTCACGAGAACCGCATCGCCGTGCGTTTCGCCTACGAATCGCAGGCTGCCGATGGCCGCTGGAGCCGCAGCTACGGCAACGAAAACTGGGAGTTCGACGAACACGGCTTGATGCGCCTGCGCATCGCCAGCATCAACGACCTGGCTATTGCAGAACACGAACGCCTGCTGCGTTGGCCGCTGGGCACGCGCCCGGCCGAGCACGCTTCGCTCAGCGAACTCGGGCTGTAGCCGCCATGGCCCGCGTCGCCAGCGATATCGCCTTCACGCCGATCGTGAAGTCCTTGCAGGCACGCAAGGGCTCGCGCCGCGCCTACGCGCATATGGAGCAGAGCGGTTCCTGGGAAACGACGATCACGCCGGAGCTCGAGCAGTTCATCGCCACGCAGCGCAGTATGTTCCTGGCCACGGTGAATGCCGAAGGCCAACCGTATGTCCAGCACCGTGGCGGCCCGCCGGGCTTCCTGCGCGTGCTGGACGAACACACGCTGGGCTTCGTGGATTTTTCTGGCAACCGCCAATTCATCAGCAGCGGCAATTTGCTGGAGAACCCGAAGGCGCATCTGTTCCTGATCGACTACCAGCAGCGCAAGCGGGTAAAGATCTGGGGCGAGGCGCGCGTGGTCGAAGCGACCGACGATTGGCTCGCCAAGCTCATGCCCGAAGGCTACAAAGCGCGGCCCGAGCAGATACTGATCTTCGATGTGAAGGCCTGGGACGCCAACTGCCCCCAGCACATTCCGCCGCGTTTCGAAGCCAGCGATGTGCTGGCCGCGCTGCAGGAAAAAGACCAGAAGATCGCCCAGCTCCATGCCGAGATCGCCGCCTTGCGGCAGGGAGGCTGAGCCGGGGGGGGGGGGGCGGTGATTGACCGGGCATGGCCGTGGCGTATGCTGGCCCTGCCGCGGCCGGTCGCCGCGACGGAGAAAACCGGATGAAAATGTTCCTGGCCGTCCTCCTCGTTGCAGCCAGCGCCACCGCTTCGGCGGGCACCGTCACGCTGACCTATCCCGCCGACTCGCCGACCATCTCGGGCAAGTTCACCGCCAATGCAGACGGCAGCGTGCGCGTGGAAAACCCCATGCTGATTTTCCGCGGCGTGATGTACTACATCAACGGCGACGGCGACTACAAATACACGATCTATGGCGTGTGCGCGCTGGTCGGGAAAAAGACCCCGAGCGCCATGATGACCGCCAAGGCATCCACCACTTCGCTCTGGCTCAATATGAACGGCAGCCCCTATTCGGTGAAGACCACCACCAGCTACACGATCGGGTCGATCACCTGCGCCTGAGGGCCGGCGTGTCCTTTCCCAGCTATTCCGCTTCGACACGGAGCTGTTCGAGGTGTTTGCCTCGGCCGAGGATTCAAACGCTACCGCGATCAGCGGCACCGCGACATTACCGTCCGTGCCCACCGGAAGGATTTTCGCGCCGCCAATCAGCAGATTGGCTTGGGCCGCAAACGCGAAGGCGGCACTGAGCAGGACACAGCGAACAAACTCGACAGGCGTTCATTCAGCAACGCCAAATGACCTCCGTACATTTTGGTCCGTGACCTCATGGGCTTGCGGCTTGCGTTTGCCACATAGGAAAGCTGCATGACCTTCAATGGCGTTCCAAAAACGAGGCCTTAGCTCATGACTGGATCAATCGTGTTCAACGGTGGGCCGGGTGGCGTCGCCAAGATCAACTATCAGGTGCCCATGCCGGGTAGCCATCACGGTCGCCGCCTCGTGCGCCTGGACCTCGGAATCCAGGACTCGGAGTGGAGCGAAGCGGCCAAGACATTCGGCGAGCAGCCGGGCGACGCGGCGGGCATTTCGGCCTCGGGCCAGACCTTCATGATCGACGTCGCGAAGGCGCGCGAGTACCTGCGCGGCAAGCTGACGGGCGTCGGCTTCAAGGCCGACGATGTCGACCTCGCGCTCACGCGCCTGCCTGCAGTGGTCACCGGCGACGCCCAGCCACCACGCCGACGGCAGCGCCGCGACTTCCTTCTGGGCGCCGCGGCGGCATCGCGCGCCGCGCTCCTGGCGTCAACGTCGGCCGTGGGCGGAGTCGATTCGATCTCCACCGCCGACCCGGACCCTGTCCCCACTCCCACGCCCTTGCCGCCGCCCACCGCGTCGGATCGGCTCGATGAGATCGTCGATGTCTTCGTTGCCAACGCGAATCGCGGCTTCGTCACATCGATCCTGCTCGATTCAACGGGCCAGACGGTGCTGCAGACTTCGGCCATCTCGGTCATCGAGGAGCCGTCGCTCTTCCTCGTGGAGAAGTTGGCGATCTCGTCGTTCCTCGGCGACTACGGCATGGGCCGGACCGTGCGCACGTTCACGCTCCTGCCAGGAGAGACGACTTCCATCCGCATCAAGACCTGGCAGTCGACCGAGGAGTCGCGCAAGCAGGCTTCCTCGATCATCGACTCGCACGAGCAGGAGGCGCAGACACGGTTCCAGAGCGAGGTGCAGTCCGAGACAACCGACAAGAAGACGCGCAGCTCCGAGGAGAAGTGGTCGGTCGAGGCCGAGGCTTCGGCAAGCTGGGGCTGGGGCAGCGCAAAGGTGAGCGGCTCCGCGTCGGGCGACTATCAGTCGGGACGCGAGCAGTTCTCCAAGCAGGTGTCGTCGGCCGTCGGTGAGCACGCCGCGAAGGCTTCGTCGAAGCGGCAATTGTCAGTGACGAGCGAGTCGGAAACCAAGACGACGGCGGGGGAGGAATCCGTCATCGAGCGCACGATCGAGAACGTCAACGTGCGGCGCGTGCTCAACTTCGTGTTCCGCGAGCTCAACCAGCAGTACTCCACGGTGCTGCACTTGACCGATATCCAGGTAGCGTTCACGAACCGTCGCTCCAATTCGTGGCACATCGTGCCCGTCTCGGGGCTACGCGGGCTGCTCGCGGAGCTTCTCAATGCGCCGCAGGATAGGCGAGACCAGATCGCGTCGCTCATCCTCAAGCTCGCCGGGACGGTGATCGACGGCCAGGGCGCGTCGGTGCGCACGCTCGACGCCATCCACTACGACACGCTGACGGACTCGATTACGACAGGTCCGGTAACGATGGATGCGACGGGGATGCCCACGCCGCCGACCGAGGTCGACTATTACCGCTTCAAGCCCGGATCGCTCGGCGGACAGACCGCCGTCGACGGAGTCCTGCTGAGCGAGCAGACGATCGTCATGCGCACCGACTCGGTGCTGGTGGAGGCACTACTCGGCGAGTCCGACGCGCTCGACGAGTTCGCGATGGAGGTGCAGCAGGCGTCCGCAACGGCGCAGACGCTGGCCAACCAACGCGAGAGGCTGCTGCAGTCCACGCTGGGCGCCATCACCGATCCGGCGGAGCGCGCCAAGGCCGCCGCCGAGTTGTTCCGGCCGGTGAAGGAGCCGAGCTGATGGGCGACACGATCACCGACACCTCCAAGGTCGCAGGCACTTCCAAGCTCACCGGCACGAGCGCCGCGAGCACGGCTCCGGTGCTGGCGAAGGCAGGGGCTCCGCCAGCGGGGAAGCAGCCGCCTCCGCCGCCGACCATTCAGCCGTTCAAGGGCAAGGCGGATATCCTCGCCTGGGCGAACGACGTGATGCATCAGGATCTCGGGCTCCCCGGGACGTTCGTGCACTGGTGGCCGTCGCCCCTGCATCCCACCCACAAACCGGCGCACACACCGCACCCCGACCTCCAGTCGGCCGAATTCCAGGCCTGGACCAACGCGGGCAGCGAGATCTTCCTGCTCCCTGCGCTCGAGACCTTCCTGAAGAGCCAGCCGAATGCTGCGGCGGTTCGGACTGCGGTGTGGTGCGTCCTCCTCCACGAGTCGCTGCACGCACGCCACTTCACGAGCGTATGGAAGGGCAGTCACCCGCCGACGTTCACGGCGGGATTCCGGCACGAGATGAAGAACTACGCCGACTCCGCGAAAGCGATGGACAACCCGCCCGGCAAGCGCATCAAGGAGCTGCTGCTGGTCCAAGAGGCCGTCGACACGTTCGACAACATCCAGGACCAGAACGTCGCAGCGTCCAAGGAAATGGCGGACTACCTGGCGAACGAGCCACGCATGAAGGGCAATCCCACGGCCGTCACGATCGAGGCAGTCTGCTTTGATGCGCTCAAAGCCGACCTGCCCGCGGTGCTGACGGGCGCGAAGCCCGCGCTCAGCCTTGCGGAAATCCTCACCAAGACCTACGGCTACTAGGCAGGCGCCGGGCGCTGCGCCTCGCCGGGGCCCGAGCAGGCCGCCGATACCGGCGACCCGCGGTGTCCAGCCTCACTCCGCCAGCAGCGCCGGCAACACGAAGGCAAAAGTCGCGCCAACCAAGGTTGCCAACAGCGCCACGCCCCACAACCAGGCGCTGGCCACGCGCAGCCTGGTGCAGGCGCGTGCCAGCCGTGGATCCGCCGGGCAGGGCAGGCTGCGCGCCCGCCACTGCATCGCGCCCGACAGGGCGAGCGTGGCAAATGCAAACCCGAACACCAGGGGCTTGTGCTCCGACAACCAGATCAGCTGCGGAAACGCGCTGACCAACCCGACCAGGGACGCGCCAGCGCCGAGCGCCACCATCACCGCCGGCAGCACGCAGCACACCAGCGTGCCGCCACTGGCAGCGAGGGTTACCAGCGCAATGCCGAAGTTCGTGCGCAAGGGTGCCGCGCCCGAACTTGCCGCCGTGGAATCCGCCTCAGCCGCCATGGTTCATCGCGCCGTGGTCGCTGCCGTGGTCGTGCTTGTCTGCCGGCAATGGCTTGCCCTTGCCCACGCGCGCCTTGATCTCCGCCAGCGAGGCGTCGGTTCGTCGTATGGCAACAACATCAAAGCCGGCGTCGGTGATGGCTGTACGCAGCTGCGCGTCGGCGATGTCCTGGCCGTCCTTCAGGTGCACGGCGACGATACGGTTCTCCAAGCTCACGAATACGCCGTCGGATGCCGGAAAGCCCTTCATGGACTTGGTGATGCCCTGCGCGCAGAAAGCGCAGACCAGACCATTGACGTCCATCTCGATGGTCTTGGCGGCGGCGAGGGGCGAGCTCGCCAGCAAGGCGAGGAACAGGAAACTGCGAGGAATTTTCATGTCTGTCGGTCCTGTGAAATAGTCAGAAGGTAAACATCACCATGGCCTGGAGCTTGCCGTCGGTCGTGACGCCGGCTTCCACCCAGGTGCCGCCCTTGAAGAAGCGCAGCAGTACCGAAGTCTCGGTGCCGTCGCGAAGCTCGCCGGTATATCGGCGGCCTTGTACCACCACCCAGGTGGCGAGCGTGTCGAAGTCGTGTTCGTAAGGCGCCCAGCCCAGTTGCAGGGTATCGGTGCGATGCGAAGTACTGGCGCTTTCCAGCAGGTCGGACTTGAACGAGGTGTAGATGCGCCGCGTTTCGTAGTCCAGCTGGAATCCGGCGCCGTGCGCCGTCTCGCTACCCGCAAGACCGTCGCCGCTGGCCCGGCCGAGCGAGCCCCAGACAAAGACATTCGCCTGGGCACCCGGCAGATTCCAGCGATGCACCAGCAGATTGCCGCGAACGTAGGCAAAGGTCTGGCGGCTGCCGTCGAGATCGCTCTCGAATTGGGTCCAGCCCACGCCCAGGGCGGCCCAGCGAACTGGCGCGTAATTGGCTTGGAACTCTGAGATCGGCGTGGCGCCGAATTCGGCCATCACGGTCGAGGTCTTCGCCGCGGTGAAGGGCTTAGCCACCGCCAAGGGCGAGGCCGCCAGCAGCGCCAGCGCGCCGCAGCTCAAAAGCAATCTCATGGATATCTCTCCGTCGTGCCGCGGATGCGGCGGGGCCCGCGTGTTGCGCGGGCAGTTACGGCGAGATCAGGCGATCGGTGGCCTTAGCATCCGCGCGATCGGCGGGCTGGTGGGATCGTCAGCAATGGCAACGCGCAGAAGCGTCGCAGGCGCGATGGCGCTCAGCTCCAGCGATGTAGTTGGAAGAACCGCAGGTACGGCCACGCAGCAGGCCGAGGCGGCGCAGCCAGCGTGGTGACCGGTAGTCGTGTCAGGCGCTTTGGCCGGAGACGCAGGTGTGGTCATGTCCGCCATGTCGTGGCAGGGCGGCATCGCGGCGGACCCTGTGGCCGTCATGCCAGACGCAGTCTGCGGCCCAATGGCGCGCATTCCGTCGCAGCATCCCCGCGCTGCCCGCGCGCCAGCAATCGGCCCCAACACGAGGGCGAGGCTCAGCAAGAGGCGCCAGGCAATGGAAGCGGCGAAGGGCATGGGATCAGTGTAAGCGAGTCGGGCCCGGCTGGGACAGCGCCAGCACCAACAAGTTCAATCGCCCGCCTGGCGGAGCCACTACTGGCCTTGCTGCTTCTCCAGCTTGATCCGCAGCCGCGTGGCTTCCGTGTTGAGTCGCCGCAGGTCGCCGCTGAATCGTGCCAGCAGGTTCACGTGCACCTGGAACTGCGGCAGCAATTTGCCATTGGCGTCGTAGAAGGCCGCGGGTCCGATCAGCTCGCGGGGAAGGATTTCCCGCTCGGTGAAATCCAGTTGGCGCACGAAGTTTTCGTGGATGCCGGAATACTCGGAGTAGAAGTAGCCAAGCTCCAACTGGGTTTGCGGGTCGAACTGGATGGCGGTGCCCGAGGCTACCGCCGAGGTCCAGGCCGAGGTCGGCGGGCGCGGCGCGCCCTTGAACAGGTGGTAGGCGGGCACGACCTGAATGCCGGCGGCATTTGCTGCTTTCCACTTCGCAATCGACAGGTCAATGCCGTCGGCGATTTCGCCGCCGCGCGTTTCGTAGTGCTTGAGCTCGGTGATCAGGCCGGCCCGCGCTTCGGCCAGTCGCTGCTGCTGGTCGAGCTTTTCGCGATAGGCATCGGCATAGAACGCCGCCGTTACGCCGACGAAGATGGTCAGCAGCCCAACCGCAGACCGAAGCAGAAGATCGCGCCAGGCGGCCCAGGTGCGCAGGGTCGACTGGGCGGCAGGAGCGGGCGTCGGGTCGGCGTCTTCGTCGGTCATCTCGATTGCCTTGGGCGTTCAATCCGCCAGCATGCGGCCCTTGGTCTCGATGACCCAAGGCATGAACAGCAATCCGAGCAGCGGAATGAAGCCGACGTAGAACAATACGCCGACCACCGTGTCGGTGCCGCGCGCGGCAATCATGCCGACCAGGAAGGGCCCGCCGGCGGCGATGACGCGGCCGATGTTGTAGCAAAAGCCGGCGCCGGTCGCGC
>CBHTVR010000044.1:0-17551 GCA_966096795.1 uncultured Gammaproteobacteria bacterium | reverse complement strand
GCGGGAGACTAGGCCGCGGAGGCAACGGACGTAGGACATGGGGCGACGATACCACTGCGGACTGGCGCCGAGAGGGGCGGGCGATCCTCCGAAAACGTCCTACAAAAGGACAGGCAGATATCTCCTGCCGCTACGCAAAGTGTCGGTGCACCGTGGACCAAGTCTCCCGCTTGCAGCCGCCATGCCACGTATATACACTACGAATATACGCATCGTCTGGAGCGAGGCGAAGCGACGGCGAAACCGTGCCGATCACGGGCTCGACTTCACTGATGCGATCGCGGTGTTCGCCGGTGCGACCTTTACCTTCGAAGACGACAGATTCGCGTACGGAGAAGGCCGGCTCGTAACACTGGGATTGTTGGCCGGGATCCCCGTCTCCATCGTGCATACAGAGACCCCACATGAAATCCGCATCATCTCGTTCCGCAAAGCCACGAAGCGCGAAGCCGCGATCTTCTTCGAAGCCTTCGGGCAGTGACCTCGCCAGGGTCAGGGCGATGGCAGACAGGGATGTGCGGATATTGTCCGACCACCCCGAAGCCAGCCTCAAGCACATCGTCCGTGGCATTGCTCGAGTCGGACTGAAGCCGGTGCCGCCCAAGACGTCCATTTCGCTGCGAGTTGATGCGGATGTGCTTGCGTGGTTCAAGGCGCAGGGCGATGGCTACCAGACCCGCATCAATGCGGTATTGCGCGCGTTTCGGGATGCGTCGGAGTGAGGCGCCGAAGCACCCTCGAAAGCCGGGACGCGTGACAGTGGCGGGCAAGCCGAGCGATGATGTTGCCGTCGTTATGAAAATTCCCAAGAATCTCCTGCTTTACATCTGGCTCGGCACCCTCGCCGTGCTGAGCATGTACTACCTGTACAGGGCCGTCGATTATCGCTTTCTCCACGCGGATCGGCTGGGGCCGAGCTTGTTCAACAAGCAGCTGTGGTATTTCAGCCATGTGCTGCTCGCGCTTCCCGTCGTGTTCGGGGCTCCGCTGCAATTTCTACCCACGCTTCGCCAGTCGGCGCCTCGAGTTCATCGGTGGATAGGACGAGCCTATGTGGTCGGGGCAAGCGGCGCGGCGATGCTCGCCATCTATCTTGGCGCAACTACCGAGTACGAGGAATCACGCCTTTCCATCGTCATAACCGGTTCGCTTTGGCTGTTCTTTACGCTCGCTGCCTGGCGAGCTGCCGTTGCCAGGAACTTCGTGGCTCATCGAGCCTTCATGATTCGCAGCTACACCTTGGCGCTGGTGCTTGTCTGGCTTCGTGTCATGTACGACTTCCAGGACTATTTGTTCTTCTACGTACAAGGTGAACAAGCGAGAGATGGAACGCGGGAATGGGCATCTTGGGTAATCCCGCTAATCGCAGTTGAGCTCTGGATTTCTTGGCTGCCGCAAGCAAGATCCAAAAATGCATCCAGGCCCAAGCCGCTTCGTGGCCCGGCCTAGTTCCGGCACGATGACCAGAATTGCCGCCCTTGCCGGAGCCCTGGCGCTCTTCGCACTCGCGCTGCTGCCGCGCGGGGCCTCGGCCGATTCGTGGGCGGCACCCGCCACCCAAGTCACCCTGTCGAGCAACGGCGTGTACCGGGTGACCATCGTTCCAAGGTCCTGGGGCGTGGAGGCACCTTCGCCGCAAATGCGTGAGCCGGCCCTCGCTCGCGTGGAGCGCCGGACGGCGCGAAGCTGGCGCCCGGTCTGGGAGCAGCATCTGGTGAATCGGCTCGCCCCGGTTCGCGCACTTCTGGCCGACGACGGCGGACACCTGGTGACCTTCGACAACTGGGGCAACGCCGGATTCGGCGAGGACGTTGTGGTCATCTATGACGATCGCGGCCGGATGGTGCGCAAGTTGTCTCTCGAAGAGATCTTGCCCGCGGCCTACTTCCGCCATTTGCCACGCAGCGTAAGTTCGCGTTGGTGGGGTGGGGAACATCGCCTGGCGGACAAGGACACTGCCGTCGAACTGCAAATAGTCGAACCGGGGTCGAGAGAGTACTTTTCGGCGCCCTATGTGCCGGTGCGAATCCGCTTGGCCGACGGTGCAGTAATTCCTCCGGCGGGTCCGCAGTGGCAGCGCGCCATGATCCGGCTGAAAGCACTTGAAGCGGAGCGGCAATCCAGGTGGGAGCAGTTTCGGCGCATGCGCGTGAGCCCGCTGCCCATGCCGAGTGCAAGCGACAGCCGCGCCTGGAACACCTATCGGTTTGAGCTCGGCGCCCGGCTCTTCGGGGAGAGCGGCGGGTTCGGAGGCATGGTCCTGTCCGCGCCGAACGCGAGTTGGGGCTACGACTCCGACACTATCGCCCGATGGATAGACGATTGGCGCAGGAAGCCGACTTACTACACACAGTTCATATTCGTGTCGCCGACTTCTGATCGCTTGGCCAGCACCCTTGTCGCATCACTGGGCAAGCGCAAAGCGGGCTCGATGCAGGGGCTTCATCTGGTATTCGTTGGCACCGCAGCCGAAGGCAAGCGTGTGTCCGACGCCGCAACGCATGCGGGTGCACGCTTGACCTTCGTCGACAGCGCGAAGCCCTTCGCTCCAGGGAAGCCGCTTCCGGCAACTCCGCCAGACTATTTCTGACGAAAGCGCTCGGCCGAAGTTCTGCATTGGGGGTTGTTTGAGCCTCTGTGCCGAGTTGCCGCATGTTCCGACATGCGCGTATCGACTTCTCCGATAGGCCGCACCCCCTGAACCGCGCTGAGATGGCGTTCGGCCTCTAGCGAGCGGCGTATTGACAATGTACATACAGCGGGCTTAGGTTGGCACTGTGGCGGAGGTTCGATTCGAACTCAACGGCACGCTGTTCCTGTGGGACGCCGACAAGGAGCGCGCGAACCTGCGTGCTCATGCGGGTGTCGACTTCCAACTGGCGGCGACCGTCTTCTTCGATCCCTTCTTCCGCCTGGTTGATGCGAGTCGCAACGACGAGGTCCGGGCCGCCGTGATCGGGTTCGATAGTCAGGCGGCGATGCTGTTCGTCGTCCACCTCGTCACGGAGGCCGAAGCCATTCGCATCATTTCTGCACGCAAGGCGACCCGCGCGGAACGCGAATTCTATGATTCCTGACAAACTCAAGAAGCGACTTTCAACTCCCCGTGAGTTGACCTCCATTACGATCCGCATGCCGGTGGACGTTGTGGAGTCACTGAAGGAAATATCTCCCCACCGGGGATTCTCCGGCTATCAGGCGCTGCTGAAGTTCTATATCAGCGAGGCCCTGCGCAAGGACGAGGCGACGTATCTGTTTGGAACCACGGCGCGCCTGACCGAGGCGCTCGAGCGGCGCGGGGTAAAGCGCGCGGTGATCGAGGCGGCGATGCGCGAGATCAAATCCGCCTAAGCATCGCGGCCGCACCAGGTGCCATTCCCACCCGGCGCAGCGGCGTTTCCTGATTCCCGCGGCATCGGGCACACGACACGCTGGCCAAACTTTCTCACTGGCCAATGTCTCCTATGGTTGACATCCGACGAGCCAATCGGTACGGTGGCAATTGCAGGTAGTCCAGACCAGCGCGTTTCGGCGAAGCTTGGTGGGCCTGCCTGATATCCGCGCCCAGACGCGTGTGGTCGTGGCCGTTGAGCGAATGGCCGATGGCAACTTTGGCGACTGCAAGCCAGTTGGGAACGGAGTGTTCGAAACGCGAATCCATTTCGGCCCGGGCTATCGGGTCTATTTCGCCCGCCGTGGCTCGGAAATTGTTGTGCTGTTGTTGTGTGGGGCCAAACCTACCCAGCAAGCGGACATCCAGCGGGCCATCGCCCTTCACCGCAGTCTATAGCCCCACGTCCCGGAGCGCGCATGAACCTGAAGCTCACCAAGTTCGACGCTGCCAAGTTCCTCAAGTCGGAGGCGCATATCCGCGAGTACCTCATCGCGGCGCTTGAGGAGAACGACCCCGCCTATTTTCAGGTGGCGCTTGGAACCGTCGCGCGCGCCCGTGGGATGCAGCAGATTGCCGAGTCAGCCGAAACCACTCGCGCCGGCCTCTACAAGGCATTGAGCACGCAGGGTAATCCGGAGTTCGCGACCATACTGCGAGTGGTGAACGCCTTGGGCTTCCGCCTCACGGTGGCTCCAGCCAATGCGGTGGGTCGCAGCCGCAGGTAGGGCCATCGACTTTACGGGCACAGGGTAATCATCCGGATTTCCTTTTTTGCCAGGTATCACGCAGCTGTCATGTTGGACTGGTCTGATGCTGCCTCAGCATGAACACCTCGCTGAGCCCGCGTCACGTTGCCTTGCTTGTCCCTCCGGTCGTGATCGAGGACGCGGACGAGCTGCCGTCGCATCGGCATCGCACCATCTGGATTTCCGACATCCATCTGGGTACGCCGGGTTGCAAGGCGGAATTCCTGCTCGACTTCCTGAAGTGGAATGACTCCGACACCTTGTATCTGGTCGGCGACATCATCGACGGTTGGCGCCTGCGCAAGGGCTGGCACTGGCCGCAAGCGCATAACGACGTGCTGCAGAAGCTGCTGCGCAAGGCGCGCAAGGGCACGCGCGTGGTCTATGTGCCCGGCAACCACGACGAATTTGCCCGCGCCTATGTGCACCACGCCTTCGGCGGCATCGAGGTGGTGCAGGATGCCATTCACCGCACGGCCGATGGCAAGCGCCTGCTGGTGGCGCATGGCGACCAGTTCGACGCGGTGGTGCAGCGCGCCCGCTGGCTGGCGCTGCTGGGCGACCAGCTCTACACGCTGATCCTGAGCTTGAACCATTGGTTCAACCGCGCCCGCGCGCGTCTTGGCTTCGGCTACTGGTCGCTGTCGCAATACCTCAAGCACAAGGCGAAGGGCGCGGTGTCCTTCATCACCGATTTCGAACTGGCACTGGTCCGGGAGGCGCGGCGACGCGGCCTGGACGGTGTTGTCTGCGGGCATATCCACAAGGCGGAGATTCGCATGGTCGACGGCACGCTCTACTGCAATGACGGGGATTGGGTCGAGAGCCTGACCGCCCTGGTCGAGGACGAGGCCGGGCGGCTCAAGCTGCTCGAGTGGAAGGAAATCCGGCGCAGCCAGCCAGCTTTGGCGGCGGTGGCGCCATGAAGATCCTGATTGTCACCGATGCCTGGGAGCCGCAGGTCAACGGCGTGGTGCGCACGCTGAAGTCCACCAAGCGCGAGCTGGAACGGCTGGGCCACCAGGTCGAGCTGCTCACGCCGCTGGAATTTCGCACCCTTCCTTGCCCGACTTACCCGGATATCCGCCTCTCGTTGTTTCCGCGCCGTCGCGTGAACCAGCGCATGGATGAATTCGCGCCGCAAGCCATCCACATCGCCACCGAAGGCCCGCTCGGCATCGCTGCGCGCGCGTATGCCCTGCGCCACGGGCTGCCATACACCACCGCCTACCACACGCGCTTCCCGGAGTACGTGCGCGCGCGTACCGCCTTGCCTTTGTCGGTGACCTACAGATTCCTTTGCTGGTTCCACGGCCGCGCGGAAGCGGTGATGGTTCCGACCGAGGTGGTGCGCCGCGACCTGATCGAGTACGGATTCCCGGCGGAGAAAGTGGTGCTGTGGTCGCGCGGCGTCGACCTGGACATCTTCAAGTCCGGGCCGCCGATGGCGCACGATCTGTCCAAGCCGATTTTCCTTTGCGTGGGCCGCGTCGCCGTGGAAAAGAACATCGAGGCTTTCCTGCGCCTGGACTTGCCCGGCACCAAATGGGTCGCCGGCGATGGCCCGGCACTGGCCAAGCTGCGCGCCGAATTCCCCGAGGTGCACTTCACCGGCGTGCTGAACCAATTGGAGTTGGCCACGCTGTACAACGCCGCCGACGTGTTCGTGTTCCCGAGCCGCACCGATACCTTCGGACTGGTGTTGTTGGAGGCGATGGCCTGCGGCTGCCCGGTGGCGGCGTATCCGGTTACCGGGCCCGTGGACGTGATCGGCGATTCGCCGGCCGGCGCACTGCACGAAGACTTGAAAGCCGCCTGCATGAATGCGCTGACCATTGACCGCGGTGTCGCCCGCGCGCATGCCGAGCGTTTTTCCTGGGAAGCGTGTACGCGGCAGTTCCTGCACCACCTGCATCCCTTCAATGTCGGGCCGGGCGAGCTTGCGCTAGTTCCGGCGGTGGGCGTGGCATCTGGTCGGGGGCCGGCGGCAACGTGACGGCCGGAGGAGGCGCGCTGCCGCCAGACGAATCCACGCCCCTCGAAAGCCCCTACAAGAGCTTGGGCGGGCCGGGCCGGCTGTGGAATGCGCTGCGCTATTCCATGCGCGGCCTGGCCCACGCGGTGCGCGTGGAGAGCGCGTTTCGCCAGGAGTTGATCGGCGCGGCGGTGCTGATTCCTCTGGCGCTCGCGCTCGCCTTGCCAGCGCTGGAAACGGTGGCGCTGATCGGCTCGGTGGTCTTGGTGCTGATTGTCGAGCTGGTCAACTCGAGCATCGAAGCGGCGATTGATCGCATATCCCTCGACCACCACCGATTGTCAGGCCGCGCAAAAGACCTCGGCAGCGCCGCCGTCTTCCTGGCGCTGCTGTGGTGCGCGCTGACCTGGATACTGCTGGCTGGGCCAACGCTGCTGGCGCACCTGGCCAGATTTTCCGCTGCCGCCTAGCTCTGCGCGATCGCCCACGGCGCCAACAGCGGCACCGTCGCGCACGCCGGTGTGCCATCGCGGCCGGTGCCATCCAACGCGCCTGCGCTAGGATGTGTCATCGCTCCCGCTATATGGACGCATCCATGCGACAACTGCTGCTTACGCTCTTCGCTCTGTTTCTGACCTCCGCCGCCGTCGCCAAAGACGACCCGCCGGCGCCGGGGTATCCGCTGCCCGCCAATACGCCGGGCGAGATGGTGACGGAGTTGCAGAAGAATTTCGTCGAGTTCAATCCCGTGCGACTGGACCCACGGCTGGGTATGTTGCCGCAGTACGCCCTGTACAAGGCGGCGCAGGACGACGAGGCGCGGGTGGCTTCGGTGCGCGAGTCCCTGCAGTCGGCGAAGCTGGACGAGGAATATCGCCAGGTCATTCTTGCCAACATGGGCCAGATCGCGCCGGCAGCGAATGTCAGCGTGGTGGAAAAGGCCTGGACCGACGAAGAGACCTACAATCGCACCCGCGACAGTGGCGGTATGTACTTCGTGATGTGGCCTTTCCACGGATTCCAGCTGAAGCTGCAGGGCGTGGGCGCCTGGCTGGACGTGGATGTGATGCGCGTGGAGAAAACGGCCAACGGCAAGTTCAGGCAAACCGTCCTGCGCAGCCACCGCTTGCAGTTCGTCAATGCCTTCGAGAACCTGCGCAACGGCGCCTCGACGATGACCGCGCGTGTCTGGATGGCGATGCCGCCGGCGGAGGTGGAGGCCATGTTGCGCGATTCCATCGAGCAAGTCCGGCAGATGCTGGTCTACGAGTTCTCTGCCGAGGGCCTGGCTGAGCACGACCGCGAGGTGAAGGGAGAAAAGTTCGAGTACCGTGGCATGACCGCCAAGGCCCGCCAACTGCGCCAGGGCGAAGGCTGGCTGTGGTACCGCACCTCTCTGTTTTCGTACCTGATGGGCGAACGCTTCATTCCCGAAGCAAAGCTGCCGCCACCTGTGCCCGCAGACGATCCGCGGGTGATGAATGCGGCGCGCAAGCGTTGACTTTCTTGAGGTCTTCGGCCGATCGCGTCGGCAAGCCGGACCTCAAGCTGCGGCCGATACTGCGGCCGATGATTGCGCCGAAACAAAACTGAGACAGCGCGTTTCCGTGCTTGCGGTACTATCGGCGCAGGGCACGATTGTCCGTGCTGCCGCCAGGGGATTCCATGCTTTCCACCATCAACAACACCGTTCGTGACCGCTTCAACCCGCGCTGGTTCCTGCTCGCCGTTCCCGTCTTGCTGGGGCTGATCGTGCTGTTCGGGTCCTGGTACACCATTGACCAGGGCGAACGCGGCGTGCACCTGCGCAATGGCGCGGTGGTGGGGAGCGCCGAGCCGGGCCTCGGCTTCAAGTTGCCGGTGTTCGACACCATCAAGCGCATCTCGGTGCAGAACCTCACCGTGCAATACGACAAGGTGCCGGCCTACAGCAAGGACCAGCAGACCGCCGAGATTCGCGTGTCGGTGAGCTTCCACGTGCCGCCGGGCGATGTGGTGGCGCTGTATTCGGAATACGGCAGCGTGGAAGGCCTGACCAGCCGTTTGGTTGATCGCCAAGTGCCGACCCAGGTTGAAAACGTGTTTGGTCAGTACACCGCGATCTCGGCGGTGCAGAATCGCGTGACCTTCGTGAAGGACGTGACCCGCGCCATTCGCGAAGCGGTGAAGGGCCCGATCGTGATTGACGGCGTGCAGATCGAGAACATCGACTTCTCCGACGCCTACGAAAAATCCATCGAGCTGCGCATGCAGGCCGAGGTGCTGGTGCAGACCGAGAAGCAGAACCTTGAGAAGGAAAAAGTGCAGGCGCAGATCGCGGTGACCCAGGCCAATGGCCAGGCGGACTCGAGCCTGGCCCGCGCCCGCGCCGATGCCGAGGCCACGCGCATCAAGGGTGAAGCCGAAGCCGCCGCCATCAAGGCCCGCGCCCAGGCACTCGCGCAGAATCAGGATCTGGTGGAGTTGACCAAGGCCGAGCGCTGGAACGGCGTGCTGCCGACCACCATGATTCCGAATTCGGCGATTCCCTTCATCAACAGCAAGTAAGGCGTAGCGCCGACACTTGGCCCGCGCTGAAGAATTTGATCAGCGCGGGCGCTTGGCGCGCTGCGACACGTAGCGCGTGCCCAGCAGGATGTCCCAGAGCGGCGTGCTCACCCCGAAATTGCGTTCGGGGTGGAAGTGGTGGATGTGGTGGTTCGCAGCCCAGCGCTTGGCCAGCGGGTGGCGGAAGCGGGTGGCGTGGATGATGTCGTGGCTCAGGCCGTACAGCGCGTAGCCGCAGGCCAGGCCGCCGGTGAAGAGCAGGGCGAAGGCCGTGGGCATGGTCCCGGCCAGCACTGCCACGATAAACAGCAGCGCCAGCGGCGGCAGGAAGAACGGCATGGCGTCGTCGCCGTGCGGATTTTCGTGGTGGCGGCGGTGGCCGGGTTCGAACAGCGGCACCGAGCCATGGAACATCCAACGGTGGAAGCAGTACTCCACCAGAGTGAATAGCAGCAGGCCGCCCAGCGCGGTGGCGAACGCGGCGCCGGGCTGTGCTTGCGCGCGGTACAAACCCAAGCCCAGCAACAGCAGGCCCATGCCGACATCGGCCACGCGCGCGGCCTGGCGATTCGCGCGCGTCTCCGACATCGCAGCCACGCGATGGGCGAAGGCGTCGAAGGGTCGGCGCAAAGTGTCGAACGTCGGGAGCATGGCTGAACCTCTCAGGCGCGGTGGCCCGCCCTGTCACGCCGCGTGGGGAGTTGCGGCACCGACACTATGACACGCCACGGCCTGTTTGGTTCGGCTAGCCGCGGCCCAGGTCCACGATCGGCGCGAACCCGCCGAAGATCATGCGCTTGCCATCGAAGGGCATGGGGTTGGCCACGGGATCGAAGCGCGGGTCTTTCATCATCTTTTCCATGCCAGCGTCGCGGGTGGCCTTGTCGGGCCATTCGATCCAGGAAAACACCACCGTTTCATCGTCCTTCGCGGCCACCGCGCGGAAGAAGTCGGTCATCGTGCCGTGCGGCACGTCCTGGCCCCAGCATTCCACCACGCGCGTGGCGCCGTATTCGATGAAGGCCTGGTCGCCGTCATTGGCGTGGTCGAGGAACTTCTGCTCGTTGGCGTTGGGCACCGCCATGATGAAGCCGTCTACGTAGGCCATGGTCATTCCTTGAGGCGGTGAGCGGAGACCGAGTGTGCGCCGGGCGCCCGCCGCCGGAGTGAAGCGCGGGTTAATTGGCCGCGCGGCCGGACGAGTGCGATGATGCGCCGGCACCTTCCGGAGCCCGCCCATGTCCCTGCTGCTCGCCACTCTGCTGGCCGCCCAAACCGCCACCGCCGCGCCCGCCACCCTGCGCGTGGACCTGCAACATTCCGGCACCGCCAGCACCGAGGCCTATGCCCTGGACCGCGTGCTGGTGGAAGCCTTGCCCTGGCCCGGCAATCCGGCGCGGCCGATCGACGACAGCAATCGCGGCGCGAACCTGTTCCAGGTGCTCGATGCCGCCAGCGGCAAGCTGCTGTACTCGCGCGGCTACAGCACCATCTTCGGCGAATGGCGCACCACCGACGAGGCGCAGTCGGTGCCGCGCAGTTTCCAGGAATCGCTGCGCTTCCCGATGCCCGCGGCGCCGGTGGATGTGCGCGTGTTCGAGCGTGATGCCAAGAATGCTTTCGTGCCGGTGTACACGGTGCGCATTGATCCCGCGGCGCTGGACATCGAACGCGTGGCGTCTCCCGCGCCCGCCGAGCCGATCCGTATCCACTACAGCGGCGATCCTTCCGGCAAGGTGGACTTGCTGATCCTGGGCGATGGCTACACGAAAGAGGAGCTGCCGAAGTTCGAAGCGCAAGCGCGGCGCATGGCCGAGCATCTGTTCACGGTCTCGCCGTTCAAGGAACATGCCGGCGATTTCAATGTCTGGGCGCTGACGGTGCCGGTGCCGGTGTCGGGCGTCAGCCGGCCTTCGACGGGGCAGCACCGCGCCAGCGCGGTGGGCCTGCGCTATGACATTTTCGGCAGCGAGCGCTATGCGCTTACCTTGGACAACCGCAAGTTCCGCGACCTGGCGCAGTACGCGCCGTATGAATTCGTCGAGATCATTTTCAACGGTCAGACTTATGGTGGTGGCGGCATCTTCGGCCAGTTCAGCACGGCCGCCGCCGACAACGACTGGATCGACTACTTGTTCGTGCACGAGTTCGGCCATCACTTCGCCGGCCTGGCCGACGAGTACTACACCTCGCCCAATGTCTACGGCCCCGCCGGCGCGGAAAAGGTCGAGCCTTGGGAGCCGAACGTCACCGCGCTGCACGACCCCAAGCATGTGAAGTGGCAGGCGCGCGTGACCAAGGGCACCGCGCTGCCCACGCCCTGGCCCAAGGCCGAATTCGAGACCATGGAGCGCGGCATCCAGGCGCGGCGCGCCAAGCTGCGCGCCGACAAACGCCCGGAATCGGAGATGACGGCGCTGTTCAAGGAAGAGATGGGCTACGAGAACAAACTCTTCGACCGCTCGCCGGTGCGTAACGCGGTCGGCGCCTTCGAAGGCGCCAATTACGAGGCCACCGGATTCTTCCGCCCGCAGCTCAAGTGCATGATGTTCGACCGCAGCGACAAGTTCTGCCAGGTCTGTAGCGATGCGCTGACCGACATCATCAAGCTCTACAGCAGCGGGTCGCCCTGAGGGCGGATGGGGTCGCCGCCGGCAGGCGCCGGCGTTCCGGCCCATGCCATTGAACCCGCGCTTCGTGCTGTTCGCCCCGCGCGGCAGGCCAGCCGTCGCCAGACCGGCGACACTGGCCGTGGCTACCGGAGAACAGCCATGGCTCGGATCAGGCTTCATGTCGCCGCCTTCAGCCTGTTGGCTGCGGGCAGCGCGCTGGCGGGAGCGTCGCGCTACGTGACCGTGCTGTGCGAGAAGGATCGTGCGCAGGCCTGGGTGCCTGCGCCGGGCCAGGCGCAAGTGCTGGCCGGCTATCCTGATGCCGCGACCGATCGCGGCCAGGACGTGTGCGTGAACATTGGCTTCCTGATCGACTCGAACGGCAAGACCTCCAGCTATGTCGAATTGCGTTCCTGGTCCGATGCCAGTGGCGAGAAGACGCCCAGCGAGGAAAGCATCGCGCCGTTTACGCAGATCGCGGCCGCCGTTCTGGCGCGCCGGAGTTTCGCGCCCGTGGGCCGCAAACCGCGCCCCGTTTTCACGTCGGAAACTTTCAGCTTCACCGGCAGCGGCCGGCTTGAGCCCGCCGCCATTGCCAGCCATTGCCATATTGATGACCTGCAAGCGCTCGTGGCGGGTGAGGGCTCGGGGACCATTCCCGAATCGATCAACCAAAGCCGCTACGAGCGCCGCATGCAGCGTGGCCACCAGTGCGAGTGGTTCTCCGTGTACTGCAACCTGATGCAGGACAACTAGCCCGACACCGTCCTCCCTTAGCGGTTGGGCTGGGTCTTCGCGTCGATCTGCTGGCGCAGTTCGCGCGCTGAAGAACCCGAGCGCCGGAAGCGTGGCGTTTCGATCTGCTCGGACGCCTTTACGCGGCCGCTGAGTTTCGCGCCAGCCGGTGCCCTCGCGCCCTCGGTCGCGCGCAGGATGCGCGTGAAGGTGGCAGTGACCGTTTTCTCGTCGTCGTCGAAGTCGCCATGGTGGGTGGCTTCGGATGCCGAATGCGAACCCAGCGGCTCGCCATTGGGCGAAAGCACGATCTCGCCGCCCAGCGCCTCGATCTGCGCCCGCAACCCGGTCTTGAGGAATTTTTCCATGCCCAGGATCGGAATGCCGTCGCGGAACACCGGGATGCGCGCCTTCGCCTCGAAGGCATTCGACACCAGGTAGAGCAGGGACTTGTTGTAGATCTTGGCGCAGTTGTCGGCTTGCTCGATGTCATCGCGCAGGGCGAACAGGGCGAACTTGCGGATCTGCTTGTTCTTGATCGCCGGCAGGTAGTGCTGCTGGAACAGGTCCACCGTGCAAGCGGGCGCCCAGAGCGTGCAGGTTTCGATGGCGAGCTTGCGCTCGGCCAGCAGTTGCACCACTGGCGCGTGGTAGATCGAACCGGCGCTATGCCCGGCGATGTGAATCTCCAGGCCCGGGAATTTCTTCGCCAGGCGCATGAGATGGTCGGCGACCAGCACCGACGCGCCTTCGCCGCTGCCGGCGGCAAGCGCGTTCTCCTTCATCTCGCTCCAGACCGATTTGCCGGTGAGTGCGCGCGCCAATGGCTCCAACGCATCGTCCAGGCGGTCGAGCATGAAGTCCTTGGCCGAGTCGAGCGCGCCTTCGGGCCGGCGCCGGCGCACCGCGTCCTGCAGCACATTGGTGATGGTGGTCCAGTAGTCCGAGCGCCAGATAAAGGCCAGCGGATATACCTGCGCCTGCATCAACGTGGGCCGGTATTCCGACAGGCGCTGCACGGCCGCCGCTTCGCTGACCAGCCCGCCGTGCGCGTACAGCAGGATGCGCGGCTTGGCCCAGTTCTTGATGGCGCGCGGAATGTCTTCCTCGAAGACCTGGGCGAGTTCGGCGGCGGTGCAGCCATAGTCGCCGCCTGGCTTGAGCTGGCCGTTGTTGCCCACGCTAACCAGGTGCGGCCGCAATTCGGTGTAGCTCAGCGTGGCCGACTGCCCGGTGGTGCGGGCCGAGGACTGCGCGGCGGATTCGCGATCGTGCAGCACCACCGGCGCGCCCAGGCGCGCGACCCAGACATCGGTGCCGTTCTCCAGCCAGTCGTCGTAGCTGATGCGCGCAAAGCCGTGCTTGCCCCAGTCCGCGCCCCAGGAGTTCTGGATCCAGAATCCCTGTTCGTCATACGCCACGATGGCGAAGGCGTGGCCGCCGAGGATGCGGTCGGTCTTCTTGATGATGCCGCTCTCATCCACATCGTCCCAGCCGCTGTGCACGGCGGAGGTGGCATAGAGCACGCCGACTTCGGCGATAGCCGAGTGCATCGCCACCAGGTCCTTGTGGTTCACCCGGAAATAGGCGCCGAGCGGGCGCTTGATGGCATCGGCGGCGCGCAAAGCGGTCAAGCCGCTGCTGTCGCCGCGCACGGCTTCGTTCTTCCACTTCAACGCCGAGCAGACGCCGTGCTTGTGCCAGCCCTTCATGGCGCCGCGGGCGCTGGAGCCGGAATAGTCCTCCCCGGGCCACTCGTCGTAGCGGCGCGCCAGGCGATAGAGCATGCGCGCGCTCACCGCGATCGGATCAGGTTCGACCCGGCGCCGGCGCAGCAGGTAGTTCGCCACCGTGGCAAGGCCGTAGCCGGTGCAGGCGCCTTCCGAGCCCTGGTCCAGGATCGGTACTTCGTGATCCATGAAGTCGCCCAGCGGAATATGCGTGGGCACTTCCACCAAGGTCGGTGTGTACATCAGGTCGCGGAAGTCCAGGGCGTCGGCGCGTACATCGAGCGTGGACAGCTGGCGCTGCGGCTTCACCGCGGCGACCTTGGGAATGAGCTCGGCGCCGCGGCCGAATTCTGGCGCCGGCTTGCTGCGAAGGCGGCGCTTGCGTGCGGCGCCGGCGGGGTACGCCGAGGCCAGCACGGCCTTGGCCCGGCGGTAGTACTCCTCGCGTTCGGCCAGGCCGTTGTAGCCGCCATTGATGCGCTGGGTGATCCGCTTGAAGTCGCCGTTGTCGGCCAGTTTGTTCAAGCCGTTCTTCTGCCAGTACACGCCGGCGATGTCGAAACCGTGTTCGGGCGTGGCGGCCAGTTCCGGTTGGGCTTCCAGGTCGACCTTCAGCAGCTTGCCGTATTTGCCGTAGTTCGCGCGCCCGGTGATCTGGATCGGGCCGCGGCCCTTGTAGCGCTTGCCGTCGCCGGCTTCGCGGTTGCCCAGGCTGGTCGCCAGCGCGCTGGTCGGCTCGTAGCGGCGCTGCGCCGGGGTCGGCCCCCAGATCTCTTCCATCCAGCGCAACTCGCCGGACTCGTGCGCCAGCTGCGCCAGGAAAGCAGCGGCGCGCGCGGCATTGTTGATGTCGTACTTCAGCATCGCCGCATCGAGGAAGCGCAGGAAGTCCCGGCGCCGCGCTTGCGATGCGTGCGGCATGATCTGGCTGAGGTGCAATTCGGTAAGCATGGTGTTCTCCCCTGCGTACGCGTGCGTGAAGCGGTGGATGGAGGTCCCCGTGCCTGATGCAACGTCACGCTTCAAGCTGAACGGCCACGGCCGGCGCCCTGGCTGGCGCAGAAATGCGAGGCGCGGCGGCGCCGACGCCCGGGCCGCCGAATCGGTGGCGGAAAAGCGGGGCTTCGTCGCCCGAATCGGGGTTTCGTCGCAATCCGCTGGCGCCGCATTCGCGGGCCCCGCAGTCTTGCCCCGAGTTCAAACGGGGGAGAACACCATGCGCTTCGCGAGCAATCTAGCCATCTTCATTCTGGTCTCGGTATGCGTGCTGGGAGTGGCCGCCTGCGAGAACGTGCAGTCCACCACGGTGGCCCGCGCCATGGAGGACGGCGAGCACGTGGAAAAGAGCTGGGTGCGCACCTGGAAGGACCGCGCCCGCTTCGAATGCGTGGCCAGTTCCAACGGCCTGTGCGAAGTGGTGGTGTTCGTCAGTGAATGCCCGGGCCCCGCCTGCAAGTTGCGCGTGATCCGCGAATTCAGCCTGCGCCCCGGTGCCACCGCCGACCTGGTCAAGCTGCCGCCGAACTTCCGCTGGTGCCTGGCGCATGGGGTGAAGCCCATCGCCCCGGCCTGCCTGAACGGGTAAGGTGCCCAACATGAAATCGAGCTTTATCTTCCTGCTGCGCCTGCTCGTTGCCTGGAGCCTGCTGTACCTGGTGTCGCTGGGCTATGTGTCCAATGCCGTCGGCCACGAGCCGCCGTCCATCTTCTTCCTGTTCTACCTGGCGTTGCTGGTGGTGGTGACGGTGGCGGCGGTGTCGCATATCCGCCGCGTCCGCCTGATTGCCAATGATGCCGCCGGCGGCAACTTGTCCAGCCGCCAGCGCCGGCAGATCGAGGTTCCCTTCGAGGCGGGCGAAGCCTTCGACCTGCTGTCGGCCGCCATCGCCGAATTGCCCGGCGTGCACGATGTGAAGGCCACGCGCGACAGCCTGCAGGTGCGCGCCAAGATCGAACGCCCCGATCCTTACGGCGCCGAGCACCGCTACAGCCCGACGCGCTGGCTGCGCGTGGTGCACAACCAGATCCTGGCCACCGTGACGCCGGGCAGCGACACCGCCAGCATCCTGCTGATCTGCGAGCCTGAGGCCGGCGCCTGGAGCGACTGGTTGCGTGTGGACGACGGCGCCAATCTCGAGAACGCCGAAGCCATCGCCCGTGCGCTGACCCGTCGCACCGGCGACCGCCGCCGCGGCGAACAAGCGGCCGCTGCGCAGACCGCCACCGAGAAGGAACTCACCGCCGCCAAACTCAGCCTCTTGCACGCGCAGGTGGAACCGCACTTCCTCTACAACACCTTGGCCAGCGCGCAATACCTCACGCGCAACGACCCGGCCCGCGCCGATGAAATGCTCGGCCACCTGATTACCTATCTGCGCCATTCGCTGCCGCGCACCGACACCTCCGCCAGCACCCTGGGCGAAGAGGTTGAACGCGCTCGCGCCTATCTGGAAATCCTGAAGATCCGTATGGGCCCGCGCCTGAACCTGCAGATTGATATTCCCACCCGACTGCTGGGCATGCCGTTTCCCGCGATGATGCTGCAGACCCTGGTGGAGAACGCCATCAAGCACGGCCTGGAACCGCGCACGGTCGGCGGCACGGTCTGGCTGCTGGCGAAGGAACAGGACGGCAAGGTCGCCGTTACCGTCGCTGACGATGGCCAAGGCTTCGGCCAGGGCACCAGCGGCACCGGGATTGGCCTGAAGAATGTGCGCGAGCGCCTGCGCCTGGCCTATGGCGAATCGGCCAACCTCAACGTCGTGGCCAACTTTCCCAGCGGCGTCGCCGCCACCATCACGCTGCCGGCGCCGCCCGCCCCGCCGCCGAGCCCGGAGTCGACATGACCCGCTGCGTTGTTGCCGAAGACGAGTCCCTGTTGCGCGAAGCCTTGGTGCGCGCCTTGGCGCAAGCCTGGCCGGACCTGGAGATCGTGGCCGAATGCGCCGACGGTGGCGCCGCACTGGAAGCCATCGCCGAGTTGCAACCCGATGTGGCCTTCCTCGATATCCGCATGCCCGGCCTGACCGGCATTGAAGTCGCCTCCGCTGCAGTCGAAGCCAGCCCGCGCACGCAGATCGTGTTCGTCACCGCTTACGACCAGTACGCCATTTCCGCCTTCGAAGCCGGCGCGGTGGATTACCTGTTGAAGCCGATCGTGCCCGACCGCCTGGCGCAGACGGTGCAGCGCTTGCAAGCGCGTCTTGCCAGCGGTGGCGCCGCGCCGGAAGCGCTGGCGGGCCTCCTGCAGCAACTCAGCGCATCGCTGCCGCGCAAGCCAGCTCCGGCCGAGCCGCTGGCCTGGCTGACCGCCAGCGTCGGCAACAGCACGCGCCTGATCCAGGTGGAGGAAGTGCTGTACTTCCACGCCGACAACAAATACACCACGGTGGTGACCGCCGCCGGTGAGGCGCTGCTGCGCAAGCCGATCAAGGACCTGCTCGAGTTGCTCGACCCGGTGCACTTCAAGCAGGTGCATCGCTCGACTATCGTCAACCTGCGCGCCATCGAATCCATCAGCCGCGACGACACCGGCAAGGGCCTGCTGAAGCTGAAGCAGCGCAAGGAAACACTGGCCGTTAGCCAGCCCTTCATGGCGATTTTCCGCAATATGTAGCGTGGCGCGCTTTAGCGCGCCTTCCAGGGCTGCAGCACCATCAGCACGCCGACCAGAATCAGCAGCGCACCGAACAGCCGGCTGGCGCTGATGGCCTGCACCGGCTGCAACACGCCAAAGCGGTCATAGGCCAGCGCCGCCGCCATCTGCCCGAACACCACCAGCGCCACCAGCGGCGAAGCGCCGATGCGCGGAA
>CBHTVR010000043.1:0-17803 GCA_966096795.1 uncultured Gammaproteobacteria bacterium | reverse complement strand
TGGCCCTGAAGGCGTCCAAGGAAGTGCACGGCTACCCGCGCGCCGGCGACACCGCCGGGGGCATCGTCATCGTGCCCGGCGTGGACACCATTGACGCCTCGCTGGTGGACAACAGCATCCTGGCCCATTCCTATTTCGTCGAGTCCATTCCGGTAATCCGCGACATCGCCCGCATGCTGCGCAGCAACGAAGCCCCGACCCGGCGCCCGAGCTTGCAGCCGGTACTGGGCCCGGACGGTACGCACTGGCTGCTGGCGCCCCTGCCCGAGCCCTGACCCCTACACCCGGCCCGCCGCGTTTCGTATTAAGGTGGGCTTTGGGGCGCTTCGGGGGAAGGCATGTCCGTTTGTCTGGCGGGGAAGGCGATTGCTGCGCGGGTGGCCAAGCCGTGAGTTTCTTCGCCGAACTCAAGCGCCGCAATGTCATCCGCATGGCGGGCTTGTACCTCGTGGCCGCCTGGCTGATCACGCAAGTGGCGGCGACGGTGTTGCCGCTGTTCGGCGCGCCCGACTGGATGGCGCGCGGCGTGGTCATTCTGCTGGCCATCGGCTTCCTGCCGGTGCTGATCTTTGCCTGGGCCTTCGAGCTGACGCCGGAAGGCATCAAGCGCGACGAAGAGGTGGACCGCGCCCAATCCATCGCACCGCAGACCGCGCAGCGCATGAATCGGCTGATCATCGCCGGGCTGCTGCTGTCGCTGATCTATTTTGGCTTCGACAAGTTCGTGCTGGCGCCGCGTCGCGACAGCGCCTTGGTGGCGGCCACCACGCAGGCGGTGAAAGCCGCCGCGCAGGTGAAGGACCGCGAGTCCATCGCCGTGCTGCCCTTCGTGAACATGTCCGCCGACCCGGAGAACGAATTCTTCTCCGATGGCCTGAGCGAGGAGATCCTCAACTCGCTGGCGCGAATTGATGGCATGCAAGTGGTCGGGCGCACCTCGTCCTTCCAGTTCAAGGGAAAGAACGAGGACCTGCGCGCCATCGGTAAGGCCCTGGGCGTGGCCCATGTGCTCGAAGGCAGCGTGCGCCGCGAGGGTAACAAGGCGCGCATCACCGCCCAGCTGATCCGCACGGCCGATGGCATCCACCTGTGGTCGGGCACCTACGACCGCACGCTGGACGACACGCTCGCGGTGCAGCTGGATATCGCCGAACAGGTCGCCGGCGTGCTGCAGGTGGTGATGGACGACGCCCAGCGCGCGCGCATGCGCAAGTCCGGCCTGAAGAACGTGGACGCCTTCATCGCCTACCAACGCGGCCTGAAGTTGTACGAAGACGCGCACCGGAGCCCGACCTCGGAAGGCCTGATCGCCGGCCTGCGCCAGGCCAATGCCGAGTTCGACAAAGCGACCCAACTCGAGCCCGGTTTCTCGGCGGCGTATTACGTGCAGGGCGACCTCGACAACCACATCCTGATGTCGGAAGAGTCCACCCCGGCCCAGCTGCGCGAGGCGCAGGCTCAAGCCTTGCAGGTGCTGCAAAAGGCGGCCGATACCACGCAGGACCCGCAGCTGCGCCTGATCACCCTGGTCGAGCGCCAGCTGATGAGCGATGACTGGCAGGACCTGGCCGCGCATATGCGCGCCGCCATGGATGCGCCGGGCTGCAATGCGCCGAACTGGCTGCCCGTGGTCGCCGGTGTGTTCAATGAAGGCGATCGCGTCGAGGACCTGGGTGCGCGCGTGTACGCCTGCGACCCGCTGAACGGCATCCAGGTCAGCAGCCGTATTAGCTCGGCGCTGAGTTCGGGCAATGTCGGCCGCGTGCTGAAGTTTCTGAAGATGGCCGGTCCGGGCCCCAGGGCGAGCCAGATACAAATGCGCGTGGCGCTGATGCAGGGCCACGTGGACGAGGCCCGCAAGCTGCTTCAGGACGCGAAGGCCAGCGGCAGCAATGTCTATGACGTCGAACTGATTTTTACCGCGGCCAGCGGCGGCGACGTGGCGGCGCTGCGCAAATCCAGCGCGGCCCGCGACTGGCCCGGCCGCGGCAAGTTGTGGCAGATGAACCCGTTGGTGGAAGCGGCGCTGGCCGGCGATCGCGCCGAGGCCAACCGCCAGGCCGCTTTGATTGACGCGCGCCCCGCGGGCGGCCTGGTGCTGGCGGTGAGCAGCTCGATCTGCCTGTGCGGCTCGCCCTTTGATCTTGAAGCCACGCCCAACTTCCGCAAGCGCCTCGCTGAAGGCGGCCTGCCTTGGCCGCCCAAGGCCGCCATCCACTACCCGACGATGACGCAGGGCAAGACGCCATGATCCTGCGCCGCCTGACCCAATCGTTGAAGGAACAGAACTGGACCGCCATCATCATCGAGTTCGTGTTGCTGGTGGTAGGCGTGTTCCTGGGCATTCAGGTATCGAACTGGAATGCCGAGCGCGTGACCCGGCAGCAATCGGAGATTTTTACGGCCCGGCTGATATCGGACCTGAAAGTGGAGGCCTGGGCTTACGAGTACCTGACCGAATACAACAAGGATGTCTTGGCCAATGCCCGCCGGGCGCTCGATTCGCTGACCGGCGATGCGCCTTTGTCGGACGAGCAATTTGTCATCGCCGCGTATCGCGCCACCCAGTACGAGTCTTCGGATCGCCGGCGCGCCACCTACGACGAGCTGGTGTCGACCGGCACCATTGGCCTGATCACCGACCAGAAGCTGCGCCAGACCGCGATTGGCATCTACTCCACCACCCTGATTGACCAGACCATGCAGGAGTCCAAGCAGTCCGAGTATCGGCTGCTCTTCCGCAAGACCGTGTCCGCCCAGCTCCAGCAGGCCTTGATGGAACGATGCGGTGACAAGATCCTGCCGCCCCTCGACTACGCCGGCATCCCGCACTCGCTGGACTACCCTTGCACGCTGGACATCCCAGCCGATCGCATCCAGGCGGCCGCGCAGGCCTTGCGCACGCGCGACGGGCTGGAGGAAACACTCCGGCTTCGCTTTGCCGACGTGGGCACGGTCATCTCCAACCTGCAGTTCTACAACGCCAGCCTGGTGCAGAACTTGCGCGAGTTCAGGACCCTGAAATGATCTTGCGCAGCCTGCACGCCATGCTTACGCGGTCACATGAGCGGGCCTGAAATGAATTTCATCAGCGAGCTCAAGCGCCGCAACGTCATCCGCATGGCCGGCCTGTACCTGGTGGCGGCCTGGCTGATTACGCAAGTGGCTGGCACCGTGCTGCCGATGTTCGGCGCGCCGCTTTGGGTCGCGCGCAGCATCGTTGTGGTGCTGGCGATCGGCTTTCTTCCCGCGCTGGCCTTCGCCTGGGTCTTCGAACTGACGCCCGAAGGCTTCCGGCGCGACGGGGACGTGGCCCCGGAAAAATCGATTGCGCCCCAGACCGGGCAGCGCATGAACCGCATGATCATCGCCACGCTGATGCTGGCACTGGTGTACTTCGGCCTGGACAAGTTCGTGCTGGCGCCGCGGCGCGCCGCTGCGGTGGCCGTGGCCAGCGCAGTGCCGGCAGTGGCGGCGGACAATTCGATCGCCGTGCTGCCGTTCGTGGACATGAGCCAAGCCAAGGACCAGGAATATTTCTCCGATGGTCTGTCGGAGGAACTGCTGAACCAGCTCGCGCAGATTCCGCAGCTGCGCGTCATCGCGCGCACCTCCTCGTTCTCGTTCAAGGGCAAGGAAGTGGATGTGGCCGAGATCGCCCGCACGCTCAAGGTCGGGCATGTGCTGGAAGGCAGCGTGCGCAAGTCCGGCAACACCTTGCGCATCACCGCGCAGCTGATCCGTAGCTCGGACAGCTCGCACCTGTGGTCGAACACCTACGACCGCGACCTGACCGACGTGTTCAAGGTGCAGGACGAGATCTCGCGCGAAGTGGTGGCGGCGCTGAAGCTGAAACTGCTGCCCGGCAACCAGCCCGACAATACCCAGCGCACGCACAACGCCCAGGCTTATGAACAGCTGCTGCTGGCCGACAAGGTGTACCGCGTCAGCGGGCGCCCTGCGGTGGAAGCCGCCGCGCTTGGCTACCAGAAAGCCATCGCGCTGGATCCCAACTACGCCAACGCTTACGCAGGCCTTTGCAATATGCAGGCGAACCTCGCCGATTTTGCCGAAAACCTGGAGCAGCGCGAGGCGATGGTGGTCCAGGCGCTGGCCAATTGCGATCAGGCCGTCAAGCTGGCGCCGGATCTGCCCGATGGCTATTCCTGGCGCGGCAACGTCCGCTACCGCATGCGCTGGGACTGGAAGGGCGCGCAGGCGGACGTGGACCAGGCACTGAGGCTCGATCCCAATAACGTTGCGGCCTTGGCCAATTACGCGGCCCTGCAGTTCATCGCCGGCAAACGCGAGCAGGGCCTGGGGGCCATGCAACGGGCGGTTGCTGCCGATCCCCTTTCTGACGCGGCGTGGTTGGCGCTCGGGCGCTTCCTGGATGCCGCTGGCAAGCAGGACGAGGCCAAGCGGGCGCTCTTGCGTGCCTTGGAACTCAACCCGACCCAGAACTGGGGCAATTTCCTGTTGGGCAATATCCTGCTCAGGGAAGGCCACGTGGATGAGGCGGCCACCTACTACCAACGCGCGCCCGAGCAATTCCAGACCACCGGCATGGCAATGCTGGAGTTCACGCGCGGCAACGAAGCGGCATCGCAGGCATTGCTGGCGAAGATGGAAAAGGACTTCGCCGTGGGCTTCGCCTTCCAGATCGCCCAGATCCATGCCTGGCGCGGCGAGAAAGACCCCGCCTTTGCCTGGCTCGAACGCGGCATGGCCCTGCATGACGGCGGCATGTTCCGGCTTCGCTACGATCCGGTGCTGGACCCGCTGCGCAAGGACCCGCGCTTCGACGCCCTGGTCGCCAAGATGGGATTCCCGAAATGAAGCTGCGCCTGCGCCGTTTCTCGCCTTCGATGGGCTGGCCGGCCTTCTGGAGCGAGATCGCAATCGTGGTGCTGGGCGTGGCGATCGCGCTGGCGGCGAACGAAGCGGTGGAGGACTGGAACTGGCGCCACAAGGTGGCCGATGCCGAGCAACGTCTGCAGGGCGATGTCGCCTGGGCTTTCCTGTGGGCGGCGGAAAAATCCGTCAGCGCGCCCTGCGTGGACGCGCAGTTGGCTGCGCTTAGCCGGAAAGTGCTCGAGAGTGGCGACACGCTCGCCCCGGCGCCGGTGATGAGCAACCTGGGCCTGCAGTACATCGTGCGGCTGCCGAACCGGCCTTATCGCTTTCCGGTCTGGGAGGCGCTGCTGGCCGATGGTACCGCCAATCATTTCTCGCCAGGACGGCAGGCTTTCTACGGGCGCATCAACGACGGCATGACCCAGTCGCGCGCTTACGAAGTGGACACCCGCCGCCTCGGCGGCAACCTGCTGCTGATGCGCGACCCGATCGCGCTCGACCCGGTCGTGCGCGCCGAGCTGCTTGCCCGCATCAACGACCTGCGCTCGATCTATTCCTTCGAAACCCTCAACGCCCGCCAGCGCATGCGCCTGATCGCCGATGCTGGTGCCGCGCCACCCGATGCGATGGTCGAGCGCTTCCTCAATGCCGACGGCAAGCATCCTTCGGGCGCCGACTATTCCGGCATGATCCCCTTCTGCAAGTTGCAGGGGCTTCCGCTCGGAGACTGGCGCGACTACCGCACGATTACCGCTTCCCTAGGCGCGCCCGGCGCTGCGAAGCCCCAGTGAACGAGCCCACGCCATGATCCTGCGCCGCCTGACGCAATCGCTGAAGCAGCAGAACTGGACCGCGATCTGGATCGAGTTCATCTTGCTGGTGGTCGGTGTATTCCTCGGCATCCAGGTGTCGAACTGGAACCAGGAGCGCGAGACCGCCAAGAAGGCGGCGGTGTTCACCCAGCGCCTGCGCGCCGACTTGCGCGTCGAGGTGTGGCGATTCAAGGCACTGCAGCTGTATTACCGGGACGTGCTGGAGAATGCCAAGCGCACCCTTTTCGATCTTGAGGGCCGCGAGCGATTGTCGAACGAGGGCCTGCTGATCGCCGCCTACCGCGCCACCCAGTACTCGGAATTCGTCCAGTACCGGGCGACCTACGACGAGCTGGTGTCGACCGGCACCATCGGCCTGATCTCCGACCCGAAGCTGCGACGGATGGCGAACGAGGTTTACGGCACGCCCCTGTACAGCAACGTCAAGAACGAAGGCATCAATAACCCCTACCGCACGGCCTTTCGCATGCTGGTGCCGGTCAGCGCCCAGATGGCGATCACCGAACACTGCGGTGACCGGCCATCGAAAATGCTTGACTACAAGAGCATTGAATTCCCGCTCGACTACCCCTGCAAGACGGGCCTGCCAGCCGCAGAGGTGGATGCGATTGCCGCCACGCTGCGCAGCGACCCCGAACTGGTGGGCAAGCTCAGGCTGCGCACCACCAATGCGGTCTCGGCCATCAATGTCTGGGTGATGAGCGACGCGGTGGTGGATGAAATGCGGGCGAGCGAGGGAAAGAAGCCGTGATCCTTCGCCGCTTCCTCCAGGACCTGAAGCAACAACATTGGACCGGCGTGTTCATCGAGCTGGCCATCGTGGTGCTGGGCGTGTTCATCGGCCTGCAGGTGTCGAACTGGAACGAGGAGCGCCGCGACCGCGCGCTGGAGCGGCAATACCTGGAGCGTTTGCGCGAGGACTTCGCCTTGTCGGTGTCGGGCGCGCAAGAGAGCGCCGAAAGCATGGACGCGCAAGCGCGCGGCGCCACGCGGATGCTGGAGCACCTGCGTAGCTGTCGCCTGGACGAGGCGGGCGAGCGCAGCGACTTCGCCAGCGCGCTGTACGAACTCGGCCGGGTCCAGCCGCCGCTGCTGACCCGCGGCACGATTGATGAACTGCGTTCCACCGGGCGGCTGGGCATCATTCGCAGCGTGAAGCTGCGCCAGGCCCTGTCCAACGTCGTCCAGCAACAAGCGCGGGATATGGAAGTGCTGGGCTTCATCGTCGCCCGGCGCAGCGCGCCGATCGCCTACGTGGACGCCAGGAGCACCTTCCTGGTCGCGCAAGACGCGGGCTCCAACCCCAGGAATCGCGCCGACGAGGTACTGTTCGACTTCCCGGCCCTGTGCCGCGATCCGGCCTACATCAACGCTGTGTCGCATCTTCGCCAGGCGGCCTCGGTGGTGGCTGGGCAGAACCGCCGGCTGCTGGTCGAATACCAGGCCATGCTTAAATTGCTCGACGCCGAACTGGGCAAGCACTCGCCATGAGCCTTCTCGCCGAACTCAAGCGTCGCAAGGTCTTCAAGGTAGGCGCCGCCTATCTGGTGGTCGCGTGGCTGGCGGTGCAGGCGGCGAGCATTGGCTTTCCCGCGTTCGATGCGCCGCCCTGGGCTTTGCGTGTTTTCATCCTGGTCAGCCTCTTGGGTTTTCCGTTGGCGCTGGTGATGGCGTGGATTTTTGACGCGACGCCCGAGGGCATGAAACTCGACCCGGTCCGCTCCGGTAGCGCGCGCATTTTTGCCGCGGCCGGCGTGCTGGTCGTGCTGGCCCTGGGCTGGTACTTCTATGGCCAGCCTTCGTTCCGAAAGGGCGATGCCGCGACGCCGACGGCGGCCGGCGCCGGGTCGATTGCGGTGCTGCCCTTCGCCAATATGAGCGGCAAGCCGGACGAGGAATATTTTTCCGACGGCATGACCGAGGAATTGCTCAACGTGCTGGCCAAGGCGCCGCAGTTGCAGGTGGTGGCACGCACCTCGGTGTTCGAGTTCAAGGGCAAGGGCGGCGATGTCCGCGACATCGGCCGCAAGCTGGGCGTGGACCATATCGTCGAGGGCAGCGTGCGCCGCGACGGCCAGCAGGTGCGCATCACCGCGCAGCTGGTGCGCGTGTCCGACGGCTTCCATGTCTGGTCGGAAACCTATGATCGAAAGCTCGACAGCGTGTTCGCGTTGCAGGACGAGATTGCCAGTCGCATTGGCGACGCCTTGAAGTTGTCACTGGGCGTGGACGGCGCCGCTGCAGCGCGCACCGCCATTGACCCGGCGGCCTACGACGAATACCTCAAGGGCCGTGCCCTGCTGCGCTCGCGCCAGGACCTGCCCACGGCCATCGCGCACTTCCGCGCCGCGACTACCAAGGCGCCGGGCTTCGCGGCGGCCTGGTCTTCGATGTCCCTGGCCTGCGAGGCAACGTTTTCGTTTGAGCAGATGTCGCCCACGGAGCAAGCAGACATGCTGTCTTGCCAAGCCACGTCGGCCGAGCGTGCTGGTAACTTGGACCCCAATGCGGCCGTCACCGAACATGCTCTCGCCACCGCTGCGCGTGCACGCTTTCGCTATGCCGAAGCCGAGCGGCACTACCTGCGCGCCATGCAGATCGACCCTGGCTATCCGGATGCCATGGAGGATTACTCGGAGCTATTGTTCCAGGTGGGCCGAGTCGAGGATTCGGCCAAGCTGGCGCGCCAGCTGGTCACGCTGGACCCTTACTTCATCGTTGGCTGGATCAGGATGCGCGACACAGCGATCGCACTGGACCGCCGCGTCGACGTTGAAGAAACCAGGGCGAGGTTGCTTGCGGGGTGGCCGGACAACCGCGTGGGCCGCTTCATCATGCTCGATTACGCGCTGGCCTTTCACCGAGCTGCCGAGGCGCACGCTGCACTCGCCGAAGTCCAGTCACGCTGGCCGGATGATGGCGCCGATGCGCAGGTCCTGCTGCCGTGGGCCCTTGGCGAGCCGGGGGTCGACGAGGCCAGGGTGCGCGAGGTGATCGAGAAGGCGCCGCTTGCCATACCCCGCGTCTTCTACGTCGCGCGGCGCGATGTCGCTGCTGTAGACGAGAGCCTCCGCCGCGTGGGCGTACCGGCGCTGGAGTACTATTTCGCTACGCTGTATCGCAGCAGGCCCGACGGCCAGGCGATGTTGCGCGACCCGCTCGTCAAGCAGCGCCTGGTCGAGTACGGGTTCGTCGCGTACTGGCGCGAGAAGGGCTGGCCGGCCGGATGCCGGCCGCTGGGCGAGACGGATTTCGAATGCGGCATCGACATCCCCGGACCCGGCAAGCCATGAACCTGCTCGCCGAGATCAGGCGCCGCAAGATTCCGCAATGGCTTCTGGCCTACGCCGCCGGCGCCTGGGTGGTACTGCAAGTGCTCGGCCTGATGGCCGACAGCTTTGAGTGGTCGCGCCTGGTGATGCGCGTCAGTTTTGTCTTGGCGATGCTCGGTTTTGCCGTGGCGCTGGTGCTGGCCTGGTACCACGGCGAGCGCGGCCTGCAGCGGGTCACCCGCGGCGAAATCCTGTGGCTTGGCCTGATTGCCGTGGTTGGCGGCGTGACCCTGTGGCGAATGCCGCCTGCGCCTAGCGCTGCTGTCGCGACCACCAGCGTCGCCGCAACGGAAGGCAAGAGCGAAGCCACGTCCATCGCCGTGCTGCCCTTCGTGGACATGAGCCAGGCCCGGGACCAGGAATATTTCTCCGACGGCCTGTCCGAGGAACTGCTTAACCTGCTGGCGCAATTGCCGCAGCTGCGCGTGATTGCGCGTACCTCCTCGTTCTCCTTCAAGGGCAAGGAGGCCGATGTCGCGACCATCGCCAAGACCTTGAATGTCGAAAACGTGCTGGAAGGCAGCGTGCGCAAGTCCGGCAACACCCTGCGCATCACCGCGCAGCTGATCCGCGCGTCCGACAGCTCGCACCTGTGGTCGCAGACCTACGACCGCGAGCTGACCGATGTCTTCAAGGTGCAGGACGAGATCGCCGCGGCCGTGGTGGACGCGCTCAAGTTGAAGTTGCTGCCGGCACAAGGCATGAGCAATCTTCGCCGCAGCGACAATCCCGAGGCCTACAACCAGTTCCTGCTCGGCAACGAATTCAACAAGCGCGAAAATCCGGACGACTGGAGGCGGGCCGTCGCGGCCTATAAGCAAGCCATTGCGCTCGACGCCGGGTTCGCGGCGGCCTGGGCGGCATTGGCCGACAGCGAAGGCAATCTGGCCGACCTGGCCGGCAGTCGGGCCCAGATGGAGCAGGCCTTGGCCGATGCGGACCACGCCATCTCGCTGGCGCCCGAGCTCGCGGATGGCTATGTCGCGCGCGGCATCGCCCGACTCTCGTTCCGAAAGGACTGGGCCGGCGCGCAAGCCGATCTCGGGAAGGCCTTGGCGCTCAACCCGGGCGACACCAAGGTGCAGGCCGGCTATACCCGCATGATGATCGCGCTCGGCCGCGTGCCCGATGCGATCGCCGCCGCGCGCAAGGCCAGCGAACTCGATCCACTGTCTTCCACGGCCTGGGATCTGGTCGGTCGTCTTTACTACGCGAGCGCCCAGTATCCGGCTGCCGCCGAGGCGCTGGATCGAGCCCTGGAAATCAGCCCGGATGCCAGCCGGGCGCGCTACCACCGCGGCGTGACCAGCCTGCTCGCGGGCAAGCCGGCGGAAGCCCTGGCGTATTTCCAACACACCGGCGACGGCTACGGCCAGGCCGGCGTGGCCATGGCCGAATTCAGCCGGGGCCATGCCCGCGAGTCGCAGCAGGCGCTGGACCAGCAAATCGCCGAGTATGCGCAGGGCTCGGCCTACCAGATCGCCGAGGTCTATGCCTGGCGCGGCGAAAAAGACAAAGCCTTCGAATGGCTCAACCGCGCCATTGACCAGAACGACGGCGGCCTGACCTTCATCAAGACCGACCCGCTGATCGCCTCGCTGGTGAAGGACCCGCGCTACGCGGCGCTGCTGACGCGCATGGGCTTGCCGCCCTAGCGCGGGTGCACGCAACGAAACAGCGCGTTGATTTCGTACAGGGACTTCACCTGCTGGCTGAGTGATTTGCCCGAAGCGCCACTCGCGCTGGCACACCACAGCGTGCCCGAGCCGGTGTCGAAGTCGCTCGAGCACTCGATGCCGCTGACATTGAAGCGCGCGGTGAAACCGGCCAGCTCGCCCAGCGTGGGCAGGCGGCCGCCGTTGTCGCCGCAATAGGCGGCCATCGAAAAATACGTGCCCTGCTGCGGCGATTTATCCCAGCAAGCGCCGGCGTAGGCGATCTGGTATTCGGGGCAGCCGGTACTGCTGCCGGTGCTGGCCGACATGGCCTGCGTGGGCGCCGGCGCTTCGGTCGCCACGCGCGGCTGGATCAGGCGAATGCGCGGCGCAGCCGGAGCGGAAACGGTTTGTGCCTGCGCGGCCAAGGCCAGGGCCAGCAGGACCAACACGGACAAGGCAGTTTTCATGGCGAACACTCGCGCAGGGAGGGACGGAGCACGAGTGTAGTCCCGGGGTCTTGGAGCGTCACCCGGTCAAGGGGTGACGCCGATACAAGGCCGGGTTCAACGGTGGCCGAGGCACTCGCAACTGCTGGGGCACCACTTCTGCGGCAGATCCGGGCTGGAGCAGGTCCAGGTGATGCTGCCTTCGCCGATGCTGGCATCGAACAGGAGATGCTTGCCATTGAGCGCGGCATTGGCCGAGAGCGGCGCCTGCGAGGAAAAGCCGGCTTCGATGCGGTTCGGGTTGGCGCCCACGTCCACATAACTGACATAGGAACCGTGGATCTGTTCGGGCGCGGCCAGTCCCGCGGCCTCGTTCGAGTCGGGCCACTTGTTGTAGTTGCTGACGTATTCGCCCATCGCCGTCTTCACGCCATCGGCCAGAGAGCTGGCTTCGCTGACTTGCGAACGCATGACATAGTCCTGGTACTGGCTGATGGCGATCGCCGCGAGAATCGGAACCACCACGAGCATGCCAATGAACACCACCATCGCCGCGATCAGACAGCCGGACAGCTCGCGCTTTTGCCGTTCCGGATTGGCCGTGTAGGCCCAGCGGTCCACCACTTGGGTACCGGCGACGAAGTCATGCAGCGCGCGCTTGCGATCGGTGAAGGCCGCCATCAGGAAACCGATGTACAGCGTGAGATAGGACAGCGCCGCCGCGAACCAGCGGCCCAGGGCATGGCCGAAACTGATCCGGCGCCCGTTCATGTCGGTGACCTTGATGCCGAGCGCGCGCTTGCCCAGCGTGGCCTGGCCGGCGGAGCTTTCCATCAGCGCGTAATACAGCGGCGCCACCAGGAAATAACCCAAGCCAACCACCACTTGCACTACCGCAACACCGGCACCGTAGTCGCGGTTGCCCATGGATCCCAGGACGAACACGAACATCAGGCCGACCAGGGGTATCACGAGGATGATGCGATCCAGGAACAGCGCCGCCAGGCGGCGCATGAAACCGGCCGGAACCACTTCGCCTTCGCGCCGGAATTCCAGGCCGACCCAATCCTGCGAGGGCGCCTGGTAAGGATTGTTGCTGGACACCGGCGGTGGCATGGCCGGCGAAGCCGGTGCTTCGGCAGGCAAGCCGAGCTCGGCTGCCAGCGAGGCGATGGGTTTCCAATCCACCATGCCTTCGCGCCAGGCCAGGCTGGACGGCGAGGCGCTATGCAGGCGCAGCGCTTCGCGCAAGGCCTCGGCGCTGACCGGGCCGACTTGCGCGCCGGTGCTGTCAATGAAATGCCAGATCGCTTCGCTCACAGCCTCTCCCCTTGAGTGTGATGCCCGACCTTAGTCGTTCGCACGTGGGCAGGGCAAGGGGAAAACCGAGGTCTAGTGCAGCGCGAGCACCAGCCCCAGATGCAGGGTCGGCGCGAAGTCGCCGTCCTCGCCGCGCACCGCGCCCAGGCCCAGCTTCCAGGCCATGCCCGAAGGGCGGTCCCAGTAAGCCCCGGCAAGCACTTGCGCGCCCTCACTGTGGCGAAAGCTGCTCTCGGCCTCCACGCCCAGCGCCAGGCCTTCGGACACGGTGTGGCGCACGCCCAGCGAAGCGCCGAAGTCGGAATCGCCACCTTGCTCGCGACTGGCGATGAGGTTCGCGCCCCACTTGGTTTTCTCGTCGCCGTTTTCCATGGACAGGCGCAGCTCGCTGTTGTCGGGTGCGCCGTCTTCGGCGGCGATTTCATATTCCGCGCTCAAGCCCAACTTGAAGCCGTCCTCGCGTTCGGGATCGGTCAGCAGGATGTGGATGGCCGGCGCGGTGGCTTCGTAGTTCCAGCCTTCGCCGCTGAGCTTCTCGCTGTGCGCGTGCAACTCGAACGCGACTCGCGGCGAGATGCCGAACAGCAGCGCGGGCGCGAACTCGGCCTGTTCCTCGCTGCCGCTTTCGAGCATGAAGCGGCTGTTGGCGATCAGGTGCACGCTGCCCGGGTGCGGCACGGTGGGGCTTTCCAGCAGCAGGAAGTCCTGGCCGTGGTGGGCGAGGGCCAGGCTGGGGCTACACGCCAGGGCGAGGGCAAGGGGCAGGGTGCGAAGGCGCATGAAGGGATCCGGGGACAAGGAGGGCGCCATTTTCACATGCCCCCCGGGGCCCGGCCCTGCGCTGGATCAAGGCCGACACGGTTTGTTGGCCCGCCGACAGTGTCGTCAGTCATGACCCGATTCTCACGCCTGCGACTCTAGAATCGCGGTTTCCTCCCGCCGAGACCGCCCCATGCGCCGCCTTCTGGTCACCGCTATCGTGCTGGCGCTTGCCGGCAGCACCCCCGCCTTCGCCGCCGATGCCGCGCCGCGGGCCTCGGCCTCGCCCACCACCCAGTTGCCGACCAACGTCCGGCCCTTGGCCTACGACATCGCCATCACCCCGCATGCCGAGGCGATGAGCTTCGAGGGCAAAGTGAAGATCGAGCTCGATGTGCTGCAGGCCAGCCCGACGATCACCCTCAACGCCATTGACATGACGTTCTCGCGCGCAGCCCTGGTGCCCGCGAACGGCGGCGCGGCCTGGAAGCCGGCGTCGGTGAAGGTGGACGCGGAAAACCAGACGGTGGTGCTGACCTTCGCGCGCAGCATCGGCGCCGGCCACTACCGCCTTGAGCTCGACTACAGCGGCAAGATCGGCACCCAGGCCAATGGCCTGTTTGCCATTGACTACGACACGCCCAAGGGCCGCAAGCGCGCCCTGTACACGCAGTTCGAAAACTCCGACGCGCGCCGCTTCATTCCCAGCTGGGACGAGCCCGGCTTCCGCACGCCCTTCTCGCTGGAAGTGACGGTTCCCGCCGCGCAGATGGCGGTGAGCAACATGCCCGCTGCCGAACGCAAGGATCTGGGCAATGGCCTGGCGCGCGTGCGCTTCCAGACCACGCCGGCGATGTCGAGCTACCTGCTGTTCTTCGGCCTGGGTGATTTCGAACGCGCCACCGACCGCGCCGGCAACACCGAACTGGGCGTGGTGGCGCAGTCGGGCCTGCTGCCGCAGGCGGCCTGGGCCTTGCATGCATCGAAGGAAATCCTGCCCGAGTACAACGACTACTTCGGCACGCCCTTCCCCCTGCCCAAGCTCGATAACGTCGCCTCGCCGGGTGGCAGCCAGTTCTTCGGCGCGATGGAAAACTGGGGTTCGATCTTCACCTTCGAATCGGTGATGCTGGTCAATCCCGACATCAGCACGGTCGCCGACAAGCAGCGCATCTGGTCGATCGCGGCGCACGAAATGGCGCACCAGTGGTTCGGCGACCTGGTGACGATGTCCTGGTGGGACGACCTTTGGTTGAACGAAGGTTTCGCCTCGTGGATGGAAGCGCGCACCACCGCCAGGCTCCATCCGGAATGGAACACCGCCCTGGCCGGCGTGGCCAGCCGCGAAGAGGCCATGGCCCTGGACGCGGTCGAGAGCACGCATCCGATCGTCCAGCACGTGGAAACCGTCGAGCAGGCCGCGCAGGCCTTCGACGTGATCACCTACCAAAAGGGCGAGGTGGTGATCGGCATGCTCGAGAATTATGTCGGCGCCGATGCCTGGCGCGATGGTGTGCGCCGCTACATGAAGCAGCACGCCTACGGCAACACCGTCTCGGACGACCTGTGGAAGGAAATCGATGCCGGCGGCGGCGCCCAGATCAGCGACATCGCCCACGACTTCACCTTGCAGCCGGGCATTCCGCTGATTGAAGTGGGCGCGAGTTCCTGTTCGAACGGCCAGACTCGCGTCGCGCTCAAGCAAGGCGAGTTCACCGTCGATCGCCCGGGCAAGCAGGCCCTGCATTGGCGCGTGCCCGTGCTGGCGCGCACGCTCGGCCACGAGGTGGCGCGCACGGTGGTCACCGATGGCCAAGGCGAAGTACTGCTGCCCGGTTGCGGCCCGGTGCTGGTCAACGCCGGCCAGGCCGGCTACTACCGCAGCTTGTATCCGCGCGAAGGATTCAGCGCGCTGGCAACGCATTTTGCCGACCTGGCGCCGATCGACCAGCTCGGCCTGATGGGCGACAGCTGGGCCTTGGGCCAGACCGGCCAGCAGGCCGCGTCGGATGTGCTGGACTTGGTGCAGGCCACGCCCGCGCAGGCCGACACCCAGGTGTGGGGAAAGATTGCCGGTGTGCTGACTGGCTTGGACAGTTTCTATCCGCAGGACTCGCAGGCGCGCCGCGCACTGCGCGCCTTCGCCAGCGCCAAACTCTCGCCGGTGCTCGCGCGCATTGGCTGGACCGCCGCGGCGGACGAACCCGCCACGGTGGCAAACCTTCGCAATGACCTGATCAGCGCCCTGGGCGCCCTGGGCGACCCGGCGGTCTTGGCCGAGGCGCGCCGCCGTTTCGCGGCTTCCGCCAATGGCGCCAGCGTGCTGCCGGCGGATATCCGCAAGAGCGTGCTCGGTGTGGTCGCCCGCCACGCCGATCTCGCCACCTGGCAAAACCTGTTGGCGATGGCGCGGGCCGAGACCTCGCCGCAGGTGAAGGACAGCCTGTACGAGTGGCTGGCGTCCAGTGAAGACGCCGCGTTGGCCCAGCGCGCGCTAGACCTGGCGATGACCGACGAGCCCGGCGCCACCAACACCGCCGGCATGGTCAGCGCCGTCTCGCACCTGCATCCGGAGCTGGCCTTCGAATTCGCGGTGGCCCACCGCCAGCAGCTCGACCAGCGCGTCGATTTCACCTCGCGCAGCCGCTACTACCCGCAGCTGGCGGCAGAGAGCCTGGAGCCCGGCATCGCCGCGCGCATCCGCGCCTATGCCGAAGCCAATCTCGCGCCGAGCTCGCGGCGTAGCGCCGAACAGGCCATTGCCCACGTCGAGAACCGCATCCGCATTCGCGAACAGCGCTTGCCGGCGATCGAGGCCTGGCTGGCGGCGCGGGCGCCGAAGTAAGTCAGCGCACGGCGATCGGGTGCAGGGCCACGCTCGCGCACTCGGCGCCGGGCGTGCGCGCTGGCGTGGCCGGGCAGGCCTGGTAAGACTGCAGCTCGAAATCGAGTTGCGCGGCGCTGGCGCTCTTGGCGCTCTGGCTCGACAGCTCGAAGGCGCTCTTGCCATCGACCCAGATCAGTTCGAAGGCCAGCTTCACTTCGCCGGCCCACACGCATTGCACGTCCTTCGGGCAGCGGCTGTCGCTGACCACCTTCACGAAGCCCAGGCTGCGGCCATCACCGAGGTCGGCACTTTCGCCGACCGCCAGCACCACCTGCGTTGGCAGTTCGACCGCCTTCTCGACCGCGGCGGGAGGCCGGGTCGCTTCGCTGGTCCGTGCCGGCGCCTGGCAGGCGCTGAGCGCCGCGGCGGTGGCGAGCAACAAACCCAGGCGCTCAGCGTTGGCAAGGCTCATGGACATTCGGTTCTCCCGGTTCGTGAGCCGATGATAGCCGCTGCCGACCGCGCCACCACCGGGCGTCGGGCGCGGGCTTGGCCGCGGTTCATGCCCGCCCCCTGCCATTCGGCACATTGCATGGCCTCGGGGCGCTCGGCACAGTCGCGAAGTCAATCTGCAACCACGCGCCTGTCCTTCGCGGCGGGCCGTCCAGGCAACCGGGAGCGCCACGATGGATAGACGCAATTTCATGCAATTCACCGGCCTGGGTGTGGCCGGCCTGATGGTTCCCGGCTTCGGCCGCGCGGTGGCCGCCGAAACCCTGGCCACGCAGATGGACGTGGCCCTGAAGAAGGCCATCGCCGATACCGCCATGAATGCCGCCCGCGATGCCGGCGCGACCTATTGCGACGTGCGCGTGGGCCGCTACTTGCGCCAGTTCGTGGTCACCCGCGAAGACAAGGTGCAGAACGTGGTGAACACCGAATCGCTCGGCGTGGGCATCCGCGTCATCGCCAACGGCACCTGGGGCTTCTGCGCCACCAGCGCCCTGGGCAATGCCGACGTCGCGGCCGCCGCGCGCCAGGCCGTGGCGATTGCCAAGGCCAACTCCAAGACCCAGACCGCGCCGGTGGTGCTGGCGCCAACCCCGGGCGTGGGCGAAGTCAGCTGGCGCACGCCGCTGACCAAGAACGCCATGGAAGTTCCGATCAAGGACAAGGCCGACCTGCTGCTGAGCGTGAACGCCGCGGCGATCAAGGCCGGTGGCGACTTCGTCAACTCCACCTTGTTCCTGGTGAACGAACAGAAATATTTCGCCAGCACCGACGGCAGCTATATCGACCAGGACGTGCATCGCATCTGGGCGCCGATGACGGTGACCTGCATTGACAAGGCCAGCGGCAAGTTCCGCAGCCGCGACGGCCTGAGCTGCCCGATGGGCATGGGCTACGAGTACCTCGACGGCAGCGCCGCCGGCAAGGTGGTCACGCCCAATGGCGTGGTCAATTATTCGACCTCGTACGACATGGTCGAAGACGCCATCGCCGCCGCCAAGGACGCGCGCGAAAAGCTCAAGGCGCCTTCGGTCAAGCCCGGCAAGTACGACCTCGTGCTCGACCCCTCGCATCTGTGGTTGACCATCCACGAATCGGTCGGCCATCCGCTCGAGCTCGACCGCGTGCTTGGCTACGAAGCCAATTACGCCGGCACCAGCTTCGCCACGCTCGACAAGTTGAAGGCCGGCTTCAAGTACGGCAGCGACAAGGTCACCATCTTCGCCGACAAGGTGCAGCCGGGCAGCCTGGGCGCGGTCGG
>CBHTVR010000042.1:0-18667 GCA_966096795.1 uncultured Gammaproteobacteria bacterium | reverse complement strand
CGCGGTCGTGTTTGCTCAGGCGGTTCTGGCTCATCATGATGATCGGCGCCTGGATAGCGGCGAGCATCGACAGCAACAGGTTGAGGAAGATGTACGGGTAGGGGTCGAGCGGCTTGCTCGCGAGCAGCACGCTGTTCACCAACACCCACAGCACCAGGAAGGCGCCGAACAGGCCGATGAAGGGCCAGCTGCCGCCAAAGGCCGCCACCTTGTCGGCAAGGCGCTCGCCGAAGGTCGGCGGCGGCTGGTCGGCCGGGGACGGGCGCCGGCTCACCGGCAGGCGCCGGTGCACCCGGGTCAGCACGCCGCGTTCACTTTCGCTGACTTGATCGGCGCTCTTTCCGAGCCAGCGGCGCGCCAAATCTGTGAGGTTGATCTCGTTAGCCATGGCTGTCCTCCGGGGTTTCTGCGGGTATTCTGGCCCCGTACCCGCTTTATCGGTAGTTTCCCCCACCCCTGCCACGGCCCCCGACGTGTCTGCCATCCAGCCTGCCAGCCTCAATCACTGCCCCTGCGGCAACTCGCGCGCCTATCGCGAATGCTGCGGCCGCCTGCATTCGGGCGAAGCGGCTGAAACCGCGCCGCAACTCATGCGCTCGCGTTACAGTGCCTATGTGCTGCGCCTGACCGACTACCTGCTCGCCACCTGGCACCCGGACACCCGCCCGGGCGCATTGGACCTGGCTGCGTCCGAACAGCTGCGCTGGATGGGCCTGGATATCCGTTCGCACAAGCTCGGCGGCAATGGCCGGCGCGCGCGCGTGGAATTCATCGCGCGCTTTCGCGAAGAAGGCGGCACCGTGCAGGCCCAGCACGAAATCAGCCGCTTCGTGCGCGAAGACGGCCGCTGGCTGTATGTGGACGGCGAGTTCCCGGCGCCGCCCACGCCCTTCACCCATCGCCCGGCCGAACGCCGTTGACCGCGCCCGCCTTCCTGAGCGACGACCAGGTCGAACGCCTGTCGGAATTGCTCGAACAGCACGCGGTGCCCGCGCAAGGCCTGAACCTGGAAGCGCTCGACGGTTTCCTGTCGGCCCTGGTGGTCTCGCCCGGCAAGCCGCTGGAATTTGAAGAATGGAGCGCCGTGGTCTGGGGCCGCGCGCCGCGCTTCGACGCCCGCGCCCAGGCCGAGGAGGCCGAGTTGTTGCTGCGCGGTCACTGGAACACCTGCAGCGCCCGCGCCCGCAGCGGCGAAGATCCGCCGGAAGAACTGGCGCCGCTGCTGTGGTTGCCCGAAGACCCGATGGGCGAACACCCGGACGAACTCGATGTCGGCCGCGATTGGTCGCTCGGCTTCTACCGCGGCGTGGACCTGCGCGCCGAGGACTGGGACCGCTGGCTGGAACAGGAAGACTGGATCGACGAGATCTTCGAACTGCTCGAGCGCCTGGCCACCGGCGAAGTGCTGGCCGACGACGAGTCCGAACCACCGACGCCACTGAGCTATCGCGAGCGTCTGGAAATCACCGCCAGCCTGCCAGCCATGCTGTCGGACCTGCGCGAATACAAGACCGAACAGAAGTCGCCGAAGCCACGCTGAGTCCGCGGGCGCCTACAAATCCGCCGGCGCAGTGAACTGGATCTGTTCCCAGCGCTGCTTGGCCTGCGCCTCGTGCTTGGCTTCATCCTGCAGCCAGGCCTGCATCTCGTCGTTGTTGGCGAAGATGTACAGGCCGGTGGCGCGGCGCACGAAGAAGTTCGGATCGCCGTCCACTTTCTTGCCGCGGGTGAGGGACATCGCGCACCAGCCGCCGTAGCTGGGCGTCCAGCGGTCCGGGTCGGACTTGAACCAGCTGCGGTGCTTGGCGCTTTCGAACCAGTAGGTACCGCCGCCCCACTTGTAGCTGAAGCGGTCGCTGCCGCGCAGGGCCTTGTTCTTGTAGAAGTAGCCCATCACGTCGTAGCCATGCAGCAGCACGCCGCCGGCGTCGGTGTTGAAGGCGTACTGCGCCGAGGGCGCGGAGGCGCTGGAGGCGACGGGCAGCAGCAAGGCCAGCAGCAAACCCAGCGTCGAAAATTTCAGTCGCATCGCCGCACTCCCCGGTCAGGACTGCGGCCATGATGGCATGCGTCAGCCCTGCGGCGTAGCCGCGCGCAGGCGCAGGGCATTGGCCACCACCGACACCGAGCTCAGGCTCATGGCCAGGGCCGCGATCATCGGCGACAGCAGCAGGCCGAACATCGGGTAGAGCACGCCCGCCGCCAGCGGCACGCCGAGCGCGTTGTAGAGCAGGGCGAAGCCCAGGTTCTGGCGCATGTTCGCCACCGTGGCCTGCGACAGCGCACGCGCGCGGGCGATGCCGCGCAGGTCGCCCTTCACCAGGGTCAGCTGGGCGCTGGACATGGCCACGTCGGTGCCGGTGCCCATGGCAATGCCGACGTCGGCGGCCGCCAGCGCGGGCGCGTCATTGATGCCATCGCCGGCCATCGCCACGCGTCGGCCTTGCGCCTTGAGTTCGCGCACGAGGGCGAGCTTGCCTTCCGGCCGCATCTGCCCGTGCACGCGCGCGATGCCGAGCGCGCGGCCCACGGCCTGCGCGGTGCCTTCGCCATCGCCGGTGGCCATGATCACTTCGAGCCCGGCCTCGCGCAGTTCCTTCAGGGCGGCCGCGCTGCTGGCCTTGATCGGGTCGGCGACGCTGATCCAGCCGGCCAACGTTCCATCCACCGCCAGGAACATCACGCTCGCGCCCTCCGATCGCCGCCGTTCCACCTGCGCGCGCGGCGCGGCAACGTCCACCGACATCGCCGACATCAACGCATCGTTGCCCAGCGCGATCAGCTTGGCGTCGACGCGACCGCGCACGCCGATGCCGGTGTCGGATTCGAAATCCTCCGCCTTCGCCAAAACCAATCCACGCGCGCGCGCCTCGGCCACGATGGCCTCGGCCAGCGGATGTTCGCTGCCCTGGTCGAGCGAAGCGGCGAGGCGCAGCACTTCGTCTTCGCTGAATCCGCTGCTGGCGCCCACGCCTTCAAAGCGCGGGCGGCCCTCGGTCAGCGTGCCGGTCTTGTCGATGATCAAGGTGTCGATGCCGCGCAGGGTTTCGATAGCCTCGGCATCGCGGAACAGCACGCCCTGCGCCGCCGCGCGCCCGGTCGCCACCATGATGGACATCGGCGTGGCCAGGCCCAGGGCGCAAGGGCAGGCAATGATGAGTACCGACACTGCATTCAATACGGCGTACACCCAGCGCGGCTCCGGCCCGAACAGGCCCCAGGCGAAGAAGCTCGCCGCCGCCACCGCCAGCACCGCCAGCACGAACCAGAACGAGACCACATCGGCCAGGCGCTGCATCGGCGCGCGCGAACGCTGCGCCTGCGCCACCATCTGCACGATCTGCGCCAGCAGGCTGTCGCTGCCGACGCGGGTAGCGCGCATCACCAGGGCGCCGTTGCCGTTGAGGGTGGCGCCGATCAGCTTGTCGCCAACCGTCTTCGTCACCGGCATGGACTCACCGGTGAGCATGCTCTCGTCCACGCTCGAACGGCCTTCCACCACGTCTCCATCCACCGGCACTTTCTCGCCGGGACGCACCCGCAGCCGGTCGTGCACCTGCACCGACTCCAGCGGCACGTCGGACTCGCTGCCGTCGGCGCTGATGCGACGCGCGGTCTTCGGCGCCAGGCGCAGCAGGGCCTTGATCGCGGCAGAGGTTTTCGAACGCGCGCGCAACTCCAGCATCTGCCCGAGCAGGGTCAGCGAGATGATGATGGCTGCCGCTTCGAAGTACACACCCACGCGACCGTGTTCGTGGAAGGAAGACGGGAAGGCATCGGGGAATATCGCCGCCGCCACGCTGTAACCAAAGGCCGAGCCGACGCCGATGCCAATCAGCGTCCACATATTCAGGTGTCCGCTGCGCAAGCTCTGCACGCAACGCACAAAAAACGGCGCGCCGGCCCAGAGCACCACCGGAATGCTCAGCGCCATCTCCAGCCAGGTGCGGGTGCCGATATCGATCGGCAATTGATGCCCGGCCATCGCCAACACGAAGACCGCCAGTGAGAACGGCAAGGTCCACCAGAAGCGCCGGCTGAAATCTTCCAGCTCGGGGCTCTCCTCATCCTCCAGGCTCGGCATCATCGGCTCGAGCGCCATGCCGCAGATCGGGCAGGTGCCGGGCGCGTCACGGACGATTTCCGGATGCATGGGACAGGTGTATTGCGCGCCAGGCACAAGCGCCGTCGGCGCTGCGGCGCTAGCATGGGCTTGGCTGTGATGGTGGCCGTGGCTTAAGGCATCGCCCGGCTTGGGTGGGCAGCAGCTGCCGGGTGCCTTCGCTGCCGTTGCGGGCGCGGCATAACGCTCCGGCTCGGCTTCAAACTTGTGTTGGCAGTGCGCCGAGCAGAAATGAAACGTCTGGCCGCCGTGTTGCGCGTGGAAGCGCGCCGTTGCCGGATCCACCGTCATGCCGCAGACCGGATCTTTCAGCACCGGCGCGTTCACAGCGATTCCTCCGACAGCGCGGCGAGGATCGGGCAGGTCGCCAGGTCGCCGTGGCCGGGGCAGGCCTTCACCAATTGCTTGAGCGCCGTGCGCACGCGCTCGAGTTCGGCGATGCGCTCCTCCAGCGCCTTCTGGCGCGTTTGCGCGGCCTGCTTGAGACTGCCCATGTCGTCATTGCGATGCGCCGAGAGCTGAAGGAGCCCGGCGATGTCCTCCAGGCTGAAGCCCAGGCCCTTCGCGCGCCGGATAAAGCGCATGCGCAGGACATCTTCGGGCTGGTAGTTGCGATAGCTGCCGCGGCGCGCGGGCGCGGGCAGCAATCCCTGGCGTTCGTAATAGCGCACGGTGTCGATGGCGACGCCGGCGGCTTGGGCAAGTTGACCGATCTGCATGGGGAGCTCCCGAAGGTCAGGGCACCAGTGTGCGCCCTTGACCTGGGTCCAGAGTCAAGACTCCCCTCAGCGCCCGGCGACCTCCTGGCGCTCGGGCAGCGTGTCCGGCCAGCCGCCCGCCAGGGCGCGGTACAGATCCACCGCGCCGTCCAGGCTGCGCACTTTCGCCTGCGCCAGCTGTTCCTGCGCCTGCAGGCGACCGCGCTCGGCATCGAGCACGTCCAGCAAGGTGCCCACGCCCGCCTGATAGCGCACGCGGGCCAACTCGCCCGCGCGCGTGCTCTGTTCGGCGGCGCGTTGCAGATGGCCTTCTTCGATGCGCGACTGCTCGCTGCGCACCAGCGCGTCTTCGGTTTCCTGCAGGGCTTGCAGCACGGTCTGCTGGTAACGCGCGAGCTCGACTTCGGCATCGGCGCCGGCCGCCGCGACGCGCGCGCGTACGCGGCCCACGTCCAGGAAGGACCAGTCGATGCCCAGCGCGACCAGGCGGGTTTCGCTGTCACGCGCGAACAGGTCGCCGCGCGCGATGGACTGGCTGCCGATCAAGCCGCCGAGCGTAAAGCGCGGGAAGTAATCGGCCTTGGCCACGCCAACGCGCGCAGTGGCCGAGGCCAGGCGCGATTCGGCGGCAGCGATATCCGGGCGACGACGCAGTAACTCGCCCGGCGTGCCGGCGGCCGGAGCGTCCGGAAGCGCAGGCAGATTCGCACTGGCTTCCAGCTCTGCCACCAGCGCATCGGGCACCTGGCCGGTCAGCACCGACAAGCGATGCTCCGACAGCGCGATCTCGGAGCGGATCGCCGGGATGCGCGCCGAGGTGTTTTCCCATTGCGCGCGGGTGCGGGCCGCGTCGAAGGCGGTGCCGCGGCCTGCAGCGACGCCACGATCGACCAGGGACAGGGTTTCTTCCTGGGCCTTGGCATTGTCCTGCGCGACCTGCAGCCGCGCTTGCGCGCCACGCAGCGAGAAATATTCCTGGGCCACTTCCGAGACGATGCTTACCTGTAGCGCGCGCAGGTCAGACGCCAAGGCTTGTGCCTGGCCACGTTGCGAAGCGACCTGCTTGCGCACGCGGCCGAACAGATCGATCTCCCAACTCAGGCGCGCGCCGGCGGAATAACTGCGGCCATCGCGGTCCTCGCGCGCCACGCCCGGCGCCTGGTCCGCGCTCAGCCGGGCATCGCTGGCATTGGCTTCGCCACGCAGGCTGGGCAGTTGCTCGAGTTTGGCGCCACGCAGCAAGGCATTCGCGGCATCCAGATGCCCCAGTGCAATGCGCAGGTCGTGATTGGCGCGCAGGCTTTGCTCCACCAAGGCGCTCAACTGCGTGTCGTTGAAGCGCTGCCAGAATTCGACATTGGCCTGGGGCGCGGCTTCATCGCCGACCGCTGCATTGGCGAAGCGATCGGGTACGGCGATGCCGGAATCGGTGGCGACGGCCGAGCCGCTGGCAAGCGCCAGCAGCAGGGCCAGGGCCAACGGCGCGCGGCGGAAATGATTAGCCATGAGCAATCTCCTTGGCGGGAACGGGGCCGTGCGAGACCAGGGGCTTGTTCATCCACTTGCGCAGGCTGACGTAGAACACCGGGGTCAGGAACAGGCCGAACAGGGTCACGCCGAGCATGCCGGCGAACACGGTGATGCCGGTGACCGAGCGCACTTCCGCGCCGGCGCCGTGCGAGAACACCAGCGGAATGGTGCCGGCGATAAAGGCGATGGAGGTCATCACGATCGGGCGCAGGCGCAGGCGGCAGGCTTCCAGCGCCGACTCGACAATGCCCTTGCCCTGCAGCTCGAGCTCGCGCGCGAACTCCACGATCAGGATGGCGTTCTTGCAGGCCAGGCCCATCAACACCACCAGTCCCACTTGCACGAAGACATTGTTGTCGCCGCCGGTCAGCTTCACGCCGACCAAGGCCGACAGCATCGTCATCGGCACGATCAGGATCACCGCCAGCGGCAGCGTCCAGCTCTCGTACAACGCGGCCAGCACCAGGAAGGCCAGCAACACCGCCAGCGGGAAGACCACCAGCGCGGCCTTGCCCTGGGTCGCTTCCTGATAGCTCAGGTCGCTCCAGTCAAAGCCCATGCCGTTGGGCATGGCCTTGCCGGCAATGTCGGTGACCTTGGCCATGGCCTGCGCCGAAGACAACATGCGCGGGTCGGCTTCACCCAGCAAGTCCGCCGCGGGATAGCCATTGAAGCGGATCACCGGGTCGGGGCCGTAGGTCTGCTTGATGGTGACCATGGAACCGATCGGCACCATCTCGCCATTGGCATTGCGCGTGCGCAGCTGGCCAATGTCCTCGACGTTGTCGCGGAACTGGCCATCGGCCTGGGCGATGACCTGCCAGGTGCGACCGAACATGTTGAAGTCGTTCACGTACGCCGAACCCAGGTAGGTCTGCAGCGTGTCGAACAACTCGGTCAGCGGCACGCCCTGGGCCTTGGCCTTTTCACGGTCCACCTCGGCGTCCAGCTGCGGCACATTGGCCTGGTAGCTGGAAATCGGGAAGCCCATGCCCGGCGTCTGCGAGGCCATGCCCTGGAAGGCGCCGACCGCGTTCTGCAGGGCGCCGTAACCGAGGTTGCTGCGGTCTTCGACGAACAGCGAGTAACCCGAACCATTGCCCAGGCCCAGGATCGGCGGCGGCAGCAGCGAGAAAGCGAAGCCTTCCTTGATACCGGCGATCTTGGCGTTGAGTTGCTCGTTGATTTCCTTGGCGCTGTTGTGGCGCTGGTTGAAGGGCTTGAGCGGGAAGAACACCACGCCATTGTTCGGCGTATTGGTGAACTGCAGCGGGTTCAGGCCCGGGAAGGCAACCTCGTGGTCCACGCCTTCAATCGACATGGCAGCGGTCGCGATCTTCTTGAGCGCGGCATCGGTGCGCTCGATGGACGCGCCTTCGGGCATCTTCACGCCGGCGATCAGGTAGAGCTTGTCCTGGATCGGAATGAAGCCGCGCGGCACCCAGCTGAATACGAAACCCGTGGCCAGCAGCAACACTGCGTACACGCCCAGCACGCGACCACGACCGGCCAGCGAACGCGCGACCCGACCTTCGTAGCGCACAGCGTTGCGCTTGAAGAAGCGGTTGAAGGGCGCAAAGATCCAGCCGAACAGGCGATCGATCAGGCGACCGGGCGCGTCTTTCTCGGCGCCATGCGGCTTGAGCAGCTTGGCGGCCAGGGCCGGAGACAAGGTGAGTGAATTGATCGCCGAGATCACCGTCGAGATGGCGATGGTCACCGCGAACTGCTTGTAGAACTGCCCCGTCACGCCGTCCAGGAAGGCCATGGGCACGAACACCGCGCACAGCACCAGGGCGATGGCGATGATCGGGCCGGACACTTCGCGCATGGCCTGGTGCGCCGCGGCCAGCGGCGTGAGGCCTTCTTCGATATTGCGCTCGACGTTTTCCACCACCACGATGGCGTCGTCCACCACGATGCCGATGGCCAGCACCAGGCCGAACAACGTCAACGTGTTGATCGAGAAGCCGAGCAGGTACAACGCCGCGAACGTGCCTACCACCGACACCGGCACCGCGATCAGGGGAATGATCGAAGCACGCCAAGTCTGCAGGAACAGGATAACCACCAGCACGACCAGCAGCGTGGCTTCGAGCAGGGTCGTCACTACGGCCTTGATCGAGTCGCGCACAAAGATGGTGGTGTCATACACCGTGCGGTATTCCACGCCGGGCGGGAAAGACTTGGCCAGGCGGTCCATGGTCGAGACCACGCTGTCGCGGATGGTCAGGGCGTTGGCGCCGGGCGCCTGGAACACGCCAACGGCGGCCGCGTTCATGCCGTCCAGGCGCGAGCGCAGCGTGTAGTTGCCGGCGGCCAGTTCAATGCGGGCGACATCGCGCAGGCGCACGATCTCGCCGTCGCTGCCGGACTTGAGCACCACTGCGCCGAACTCGTCCACGCCCTGCAAACGGCCCTTGGCATTGATCAGGGTGAGGAAGTCGCTGCCATTGGCCATCGGCTCGGCGCCGAGCTGGCCGGCGGAGACTTGCACGTTCTGCTCGCGGATCGCGCCGAGCACATCGCTGGCGGTCAGGCCGCGCGCGGCGACCTTGTCCGGATCGAGCCAGATGCGCATCGCGTAATCGCCGCCGCCGAAAGCCTGGGCATCGCCCACACCGGGCAGGCGCGCGAGTTCGTCCTTCACGTGCAGGCGCATGTAGTTGCGCAGGTACAGGGTGTCGTACTTGCCGCTGGGCGAGACCAGGTGCACCACCATCAGGAAGACCGGCGATTGCTTTTGCGTGGTCACGCCTTGCCGGCGCACGTCCTCGGGCAGGCGGGCCAGGGCCTGGCTGACGCGATTCTGCACGCGCACGGCGGCATCATCAGCATCCACGCCCGGCTTGAAGGTGACGGTGATCTGCAGCACGCCATCGGAACCGGCGACGGACTTGATGTACATCATGTCCTGCACGCCGTTGATGGCCTCTTCGAGCGGCGTGGCCACGGTTTCGGCGATCACCTTGGGGTTGGCGCCCGGGTACACCGTGCGCACGACCACCGAGGGCGGCACCACTTCCGGGTACTCGCTGATGGGCAGCTGCGGGATCGCGATCAGGCCGGCGGCGAAGATCAGGATCGACAGCACGGCCGCGAAGATCGGCCGGTCAATGAAGAAACGGGAAAAGTCCATGGATCAATTGGCCTTGGCAAGGGCGGCGTCAGCCGTCGCCGCGGCGGCGACCGCCTCGGCAGCGGCTTTGGTGGCCGGGGTGACATCGCGGTCCATGGCGACATCACTCGCCTTGACCGGCATGCCGGGGAAGAACACTTTCTGCACGCCTTCCACGACCACGCGCTCGCCGGGCTTGAGGCCCGACTTGACGACATACAGGCCGTCGATCTGCGCGCCGAGGGTAAGGTCGCGACGCTGCGCGGTGTGGTCGGCGCCGACCACCCAGACGAACTTGCGGTCCTGGTCGGTCATCACCGCCTTGCCATCGATCAGCAACGCGGGGAACTTGCCGCTGCCCTCGACCTGCACGCGCGCGAACTGGCCAGGCGTGAGCACGCGATCGTGGTTGGGCAACACCGCGCGGGCACGGATGGTGCCGGTGCGCGAGTCCACCTGGTTGTCGACGAAGTCCACCGCGCCTTCGTGCGGGTAGCCGGTTTCACCGGCCAGGCCCACGCGGACGGGATTGGCCGAAGCGGCGCGCTCGCCGTTGCGGGCCAGCGCCGAATAGCGCAGGTAGGTCTGCTCGTCGCTGTCGAAGTACACGTGCATCGGGTCGAGCGAAACCAGGGTGGTCAGCAGACTGGTGTCGGCCTGCGCGAGATTGCCTTCGGTGATCAGGGCGCGACCGGCGCGACCGGAGACCGGCGCGCGCACCTCGGTGAACTGCAGGTTGAGCCGGGCGTTGGCGAGCGCGGCTTCGGCGCCGCGCACGCCGGCCTGGCTCTGCGAGCTGGCGGCGCCACGGGCTTCGAACTCTTCGCGCGAGATCACCTGCGCTTCGATCAGGGTCTGCGCGCGTGCGTCCTGGGCTCGGGTCAGTCGCGCTTCGCTGCGCGCGCGCTCGAGGTTCGCTTCGGCCTGCGCCAGCGCCGCGCGATAGGGGCGTTGGTCAATGACGAAGAGCAGGTCGCCCTTCTTCACTTCCTGGCCTTCCTTGTAGGCCACGCGTTCGATGTAGCCGCTCACGCGCGGGCGCAGCTCGACCGATTCCACCGCGCTGATGCGGCCGGTGAATTCGTCCCACTGGCTGACCTGGCGCTGCAGCACCGCGGCCACGCTGACTTCGGCCGGCGGCGGGCCGCCTGCGCTGGGCTGTGCCGCGCCATTGCTGCAACCGGCGGCGGCGAGCGCCACCAGGATGCTGGCGGTCAGCACGAGCGCGGCGCCGTTGCGGCGGATCAGGGAGGAGGGAGTCAGGGCTTTCATGGTTTGCTTCCTTTCGTGGAATGGGTGGCGAGCAAGGGCTTGAGCATGGCCCAGGTGTCATCGAGGCTCGGAATCGGTGAAGGGTCGTGCGGTGCTGTCGCCGGGGCCGCGACGGCTTCGTTGCGATTGATGGCCGGCGCCTGGGTGGACAAGCGGCTGGCGCGGCGATCGACAGTGCGCGCTCGGCGCGTCACGGCCGCGGCGGCGGTCGCCGTGGCCTGCGGCCAGGCGTAGCGCACCACGGCTTCGATCGGCGCCTGCTGTTCGGCCGGGTCGAGCAGTTCCAGCGCGCGCAGGGCGATGTCGTGCGCACTGGGCCATTGCGCGCAGGCGCGCTCGTCGTTTTCTTCGGTGCGCGCCGGCGTTTCCACCGCCAGCAGGTGCACGCGCACCGCCAGGCTGCGGGCTTCGTCGTGCAGCACGCGCAGCAACATGCGATTGCTGGCGGCGCAGATCGAGCGGTGGCCGTAGCCGGCCCAGGGCTGTTCACTACCGGGGCCACCCACCACCACATAGCTGCCATTGCGGCCGGCGTCGGCCAGCAGCGGCACCAGGGCCTGGGCCGCGGCCAACTGCGGCAGTACTTCGTCTTCGAAGCGGCGGCGCAGTTCGCTGCCGCCCTGCTCGAGCACGCGGCCGCGCACGGGTTCGCGGCAACCGCCGCCGTGGACGACGCCGGCCAGGGGTCGGTCGAGTTCGCGCAGGGCCCGGACCAAGGTGGCGGCCTGCGCTTCGTCACTGGCGGAACCTTCCAGCAAGCTCAGCTCGGCCTCGGGGTGCAGGGCCTTCAAGGCGCGCAGGCCGGCCCGGTCGGGGGCCACGGCGATGACCGCCCGGCCCTGGCCCAGGGCGGCCCCGACCACGGCGCGGCCGATGCAGCCGCTGGCGTCCAGGACCAGGACGGCGCCCTTCACTGTCCCGCTCATGGGATATTCACTCCCACTCTTGGGATTATCCCGAGAAAGCGGTGGAAGCGCCTGTGCGCCAGCAGGCGGTTCAGGGCCTGGAGCCGGGTGTAGGGTTTGTGCGACATATCAAGCTCCTGGATCTCAGGTCGGGCAATCTATTCCGACTCAAGGCACTTGATTAGTCCCCGATTCAGGGAATAATTGTCCCGCTATCGGTCCAATGCCGGACCGAGCCCTCTGGAGGCATCCCATGGCCCGCGATTTGAACGACACCCTGGTCTTCGTGAAGGTGGTCGAGCACGGCAGCTTTATCGCCGCCGCCAAGGCCCTGCGCCTGCCCAAGACCACGGTCAGCCGCAAGGTGCAGGACCTGGAGACCCGCCTGGGCGCCCAGCTGCTGCAGCGCACGACCCGCAAGCTGGGCCTGACCGAAGCCGGCAAGCTGTATTTCGAACACTGCCAACGCATCGCCCGCGAACTGGACGAAGCCGAGAGCGCCGTCGGCCAGTTGCAGGGCGGCCCGCGCGGCTGGCTGCGCGTGACCGCGCCGTATTCGATCGGCATCACCTGGATCGCGCCGCTGATGGGCGAGTTCCATGCGCGCTACCCGGAAGTGCGCGTCGAGTTGGTGCTCAGCAATGAATCGCTCGACATCATCTCCAAGGAAATTGATGTCGCGCTGCGCATCGGCAACCTGCCCAACTCGGGCCTGTCGGCGCGCCGCCTGGCGGTGTTTCGCACCCAGGTCTACGCCAGCCCGAGTTATCTCGAGCGTTACGGCGAACCGCTGCATCCGGAAGACCTGCAGCACCATCGCGCGCTGGCGATGCGCAAGGCCGAAACCAAGTTCGGCGGTTGGGTCTGGCCGCTGAGCGATGGCACGCGGACGGCCGACTTCGTGATCGACCCGGTGATGATCGCCAATGATCCGGCCGCCTTGCGCGGTGCGCTGCTCACCGGCGAAGGCCTGATGCTCACCGTGGACGTGACGCTGCGCGCGTTCGCTGAACTGGGCCATGTGCGTCGCGTGCTGGCCGGCTGGTCCGGCCCGGAGCTGGACTTCAACGCGGTGTTCACCCGCGGCGCGGTGCCTTCGCCGAAGGTGCGCGCCTTCGTGGATTTCCTGGTCGAGCGCCTGAACTTCGACGCCGACTACATGCGCGTGCTGTGCCCGGACATGGCGCACGAATCTGCCTGCGAAGCAATGTCGGGCGAACCGGTCAGCGACGAAGCGCGCATCACCATGGCCGCCAACCTGCGCAAGCTCGGCCAGGACCACGGCGCCCAAGGCAGCGGCCTCGACGGCGCCGTCGAGAAAACCATCGAAGTCGCGACCCCCTGAACCCGGCGATTCGGATACCCGCCAAAGAACCTGGCACACGGATGTGCCAACGCGCAGCCGCCGAAGGCGGCGTAGCGGCAAGGTTCGAAAACCACGTTTTTCGAACCTTGCGCGAGACCGGGGCAGGATGCCCCGTGTCTCGCTACGAAGTGGCGCGCCCGACAGGATTCGAACCTGTGACCCTTGCCTTCGGAGGGCAATACTCTATCCAGCTGAGCTACGGGCGCCTGCGGGCATTCTCGCATGGCCGCCCGGGGCCGGCCATCCCGCCTGCCGGCAGCGCCGGCAAAGCCCTTGAAACAGGCAGTTTTTGCGGCAATTACCCTCCCCCGAAAGGCGCCGCGATTCGCAGACAGTGAGCCAGTCCACGTACTGCCGCGCCGCGCCGGCGCACAGTGAAGCCGGATACCAAGGCGGCTGGAGTGCTTGGCCATGGACTCCCGACAAGACTTCCTACCGATGGACGAGGCAAGCAAACGCGAGCTGGACCGCTGGCGCTACGCGCTCGACAATGCCGAAGACGGCATCTGGGACTGGAGCTCCGACAGCGCCACCGTATTCCGATCGGCACGTTGCCTGACCATGCTCGGCTACACGCCGGGCAGCATCGGCGAGACGGTTGAGGACTGGCGCGAACTGGTGCACCCGGACGACCGCGAGCGCCAGGCCGAAGCCATCCGCCAGCACATCGCCGGCGCCAGCACCTACAAGGTCGAATACCGGCTGCGCTGCGCCGACGGCAGCTGGCGCTGGATCCTCGACCGCGGGAAGATCATCCGCCGTGGCAGCGACGGCCAGGCCCTGCGCGTGGTTGGCACGCACACCGACATCAGCGCCTACAAGGACATGGAGCAGCGCCTGCTCGAGCGCGAAACCCTGCTCGACGAAGCGCAGCGCATCGGCCGCGTCGGCAGCTGGTCGCTGGACGTGGCCAGCGGCAAGGTCTGGTGGTCGGCCGAGCTCTACCGCATTTCCGGCTGGCCCTTCGGGCAGGATCCGCCCGACTTCGACCAGCAGCAATCGCTGTTCACGCCCGACTCTCTGGCGCGCGTGCAGGCAGCCGTCGCCGGCTCCATCGCCAGCGGGCAGGGCTATGAAATCGAGATCGAGATGCTGCGGCCCGATGGCGAACGCCGCATTGTCGAAGTGGCCTGCGAGGTCGTGCGCGATGGCTCCGGCGAGGTTGCGCGCCTGATCGGCGCGGTGCGCGATGTCACCGAACAACGCCAGGCCACCGAATCGGCGCGCTGGCGCAACAAGCTGCTCAACCGCATCGCCTCGGTCGGACGCATCGGCGGCTTCGACCTGGACATGCAGACCGGCGCGGTGCAATGGACCGAGGAAAACTATCGCATCCACGGCTTGCCGCCCGGGACGCCGCTGCAGATGGACCAGATACTCGAGCGCTATGACGAGCCCTCGCGCGAGCGCTCGCTGGCGGCCTTGCGTCGGCTCGAAAGCGGCGAGAGTCGCGAAGAGACGATCGAAGCCGTGTACGACGCCCCCGACGGCCGCCGTCTGGTGCTGCAACTGATGGCGAACGTGGACGGCGCGCCCGGCGGGCGCCGGCGCCTGACCGGCCTGACCCGCGACATCACCGAGGAACGCGAAGCCGGCGAGCGCATCGAACAACTCGCCCACTATGACGTGCTGACCGGGTTGCCCAACCGTTTCCTGTTCCACCAGCGCGCCGAGGAAGCGATCCGCCTGGCGCGGCGCACGCGCTCTTCGCTCGGCCTGCTGTTCATTGACCTGGACCGCTTCAAGTACGTCAACGACAACCTCGGCCACGCCGCCGGCGATGCCCTGCTGCAGGAAGTGTCGGGGCGCCTGAAGGCCTGCCTGCGCGGCAGCGACCTGATCGGACGCCAGGGCGGCGACGAATTCATGGTGATGCTGTGCGAATTGCGCAAGCCCGAGGACGCCGCGCTGGTGGCGGAGAAGATCATCGCCGCCGTGCGCGCGCCGTTCTCGATCGGCGAGGGCGAGGTGCAGGTCGGTTGCAGCGTGGGCATTGCCCTGCTCAACGATGCCAATGCCGACCTGGAGTCGCTGATGCGCGCCTCCGACACCGCGATGTATGCGGCCAAGGATGCCGGCCGCAACACCTACCAGTTCTACAACGACAGTTTCTTCGAGCGCATGCGCCGGCGCGGCCAGCTCGAGACCGAACTGCGCCAGGCGATCACGAAGGAGGAATTGTTCCTGGTGTACCAGCCGACCGTGTCGCTGTCGGGGGGCGGCGACGTGGTCGGCTTCGAGGCCTTGTTGCGTTGGCGCGCGCCGGACGGCGAATTGCGCTCGCCCATGGAGTTCATCCCGATCGCCGAGGAAACCGGCGAGATCCTGTCTATCGGTTTGTGGGTGCTGGAACAGGCCTGCCGCCAGGCCCGCGCCTGGGATGATGCGGGCCTGGTTTTTTCCAGCATGGCGGTGAACGTGTCGGCGGTGCAGCTGCGCGACCCGCAGTTCGCGCAGCGCGTGCTCGACATCTGCGCGCGTACGCAGTGGCCGCCCTGGCGGCTGGTGCTGGAGCTGACCGAGTCGGCGCTGATGCACGACAGCGAATCCTTGCGGCGTACCTTCGCCGTGTTCGAAGCCAACCGCGTGCAGTTGTCGGTGGACGATTTCGGCACCGGCTTTTCCAACCTGCTCTACCTGCACCGCTTCCCGGTGCGGCAGCTGAAGATCGACCGCAGCTTCATCAGCCAGATGCTCGAGGACCTCCAGGTCGGCGTGCTGACCCAGGCGATCATCAGCCTGGGCCATGCCATGGGCCTGCGCGTGGTCGCCGAAGGCGTGGAAACCGAGATCACCCTGCGCGCCTTGCGCAACCAGGGCTGCGACGAAGCCCAGGGCTTCCTGCTGACCCATCCGCTGCCGCCGAAGGAGATGGAGGCCTGGGTGCGCGCCCGCGCGGGGTGAATCGGGCGCGCAGCGGCGCTGATAAACTGCCGGCATGGAATCTTCCGATGGCCGCGCGGCATCCGCCTGGGATTGGCGCGAGCGACTGCCCCACTACTGGCGGCTGGTCCGCGGCGACCGGCCCGTGGGTACGCTCTTGCTGCTGTGGCCCACCGCTTGGGCGCTGTGGCTTGCGGCCGGTGGCGTGCCGCCGCTGAAGTTGTTGTTCGTCTTTCTGTGCGGCGTCTGGCTGACGCGTTCGGCCGGCTGCGTGATCAACGACTACGCCGACCGCTGGCTGGACGGGCAGGTGGCGCGCACGCGCGCGCGGCCGCTGGCCACCGGCGCGGTGAGCGCGCGCGAGGCTTTGTGGCTGTTCGTGGCCATGATGTTCGCGGCTTTCCTGCTGGTGTTGCTGACCAACACGCTGACGATATTGCTGAGCGTGGCCGCGCTGGCATTGGCGGCGACCTACCCGTTCCTGAAGCGCTACACCTATCTTCCGCAGGCGTGGCTGGGGCTCGCCTTCGGCTGGGGCATTCCGATGGCCTTCGCGGCGGTGCAGGGTGAAGTACCGAGCCAGGCCTGGCTGCTGTTCCTGGCCAACCTGCTGTGGACCACCGGCTACGACACCTGGTACGCGATGGTCGATCGCGACGACGATATCCGCGCGGGCTCGAAATCCACCGCCATCCTGTTCGGCGATGCCGACCTGGTGGCGCTGGGCATCCTGTATGGCGGCTTCTTCATCGCCCTGTGGCTGCTCGGCCAGCGCATGGGCCTGGGCGTGAATTACTGGGCCGGACTGGCGGTGGCCGTGGGCTTCACGCTGTGGTTGTTCGCCTTGGGCCGCGACCGCCGGCCGGAGCATTGCTTCCGCGCTTTCCTGGCCAACCAATGGGTCGGGCTGGCAGTGTTCGCCGGCATCGCGCTGGAACTCGCGCTGCGTAGTTGAACCGGCGCGGCCGTTCGCTCAGGCACGCGCGATCGTCCATACGTCCACCCGCTGCACGCCACCGGCCCGCAGGACGCGCGCGCACTCGGCAACGGTGGCGCCCGTGGTCATGACATCGTCCACCAAGGCGACATGCCCGGGCAGTGCTGCGCCCGGGCGCAGGCGGAAGGCTTCGCGCACATTGCCTTGGCGCGCCTTCGCGCCCAGTTGGCTTTGGGCGCAGGTCGGGCGTATCCGCCGCAGCGCATCGGTGATCACTGGCAGCGTGCTGTTGCGGGCCAGCGCACGCGCCAGTTCCAACGCCTGGTCGTAGCCGCGCGCGCGCAAGCGGCTGCGATGCAAGGGCACGGGCACCAGGGCTTGCGGACACTGAGCCGGGTCCAGCGACCAGGCCATCAGCGTGGCCAGCAGCTCGCCCGCCGCCAGGTCGCCGTGAAACTTGAAACGCGGCAACAGGCGATCCACTGGATAGGCGTAGCGGAAGGCCGACTGCACGTGGGCAAACGGCGGTGGTGACAAGCGGCAAGCACCGCAGGTCTCGCCGTCATCGGCCTTCTGCGGCAGGCCGCAGCGTGGGCAAGCGGCCGCGTTCCAAGGCAGCTCGCCCCGGCACGCTTCGCACAGATCCAGCCCCTCGCAACCCGGCGCATCGCAGAGCAGGCAGCGCGTGGGCAGCAGCCAGTGCCCGACCTGCTTCCTCCAGGCTCGAGCGGCCAGGGTCATGCGAGTACATCGCAAAGGCCTCGGCCCCGGCGGCGGCCAGCGTGGCCCGGGCCAAGGGCGGTAAGCGCACGCCGGCGAAGCAAATGGGTGCGGCCTATCACGAACCGGGCATCCGGCAGGGACGTATGGTTGCGCTGCGTCATGGCAAAGGGCATTTGATTCATTGACAGGGCGGGTGGGTCTTCCCAGACTGCCGGTCTGCCGCCCCCGGCGCCGTAGGATTTCCACCATGCCTTCTGTCATCCGCCACGATTGGTCACGCGACCAGGTGCTGGCGCTGTTCAAGCTGCCCTTCCCCGAGCTGATGCACCGCGCCGCCAGCGTGCATCGCGAGAATTTCGACCCCTCCGAAGTGCAGGTGTCCACCCTGCTGTCGATCAAGACCGGCGGATGCCCCGAAGACTGTGCCTACTGCCCGCAGAGCGCGCGCTACGACACCGGCCTGAAAGCGCAGAAGCTGATGGCGCTGGACGATGTCGTTGAGAAGGCGCGCCAGGCCAAAGCCGCCGGCGCTTCGCGCTTTTGCATGGGCGCGGCCTGGCGTTCGCCCAAGGACAAGGACGTGGCGCAAGTGGCCGAGATGGTCAGCGCGGTGAAGGCCCTGGGCCTGGAAGCCTGCGCGACCCTGGGCATGCTCAATGGCGAACAGGCGCGCACGCTCAAGCAGGCGGGCCTGGACTACTACAATCACAATATCGACAGCGCGCCGGATTTTTATGGCGACGTGATCAAGACGCGCGAGTTCCAGGATCGCCTGGACACGCTGGAACAAGTGCGCGAAGCCGGCCTGAAGACCTGCTGCGGCGGCATCGTCGGCATGGGCGAAAGCCGCGAGCAACGCGCCGGCTTGCTGCAGACTTTGGCCAATCTTCCCGAACACCCGGGCTCGGTGCCGATCAATCGCCTGGTGCAAGTTGCAGGCACGCCGCTGCACGGCACCGCGCTGCTCGACCCGTTTGAATTCGTGCGCACGATTGCCGTGGCGCGCCTGCTGATGCCATGTTCGGTTGTGCGTCTCTCGGCCGGCCGCGCCGAGATGAACGAGGAGTTGCAGGCCCTGTGCTTCCTGGCCG
>CBHTVR010000041.1:0-19115 GCA_966096795.1 uncultured Gammaproteobacteria bacterium | reverse complement strand
GAACGAGCCGCGCTTCATCAAGCTGCCCGACATCATGAAGGCCAAGAGCAAGCCGCTGGAAACCATCGCCTTCGCCGACCTGGGCGTGGCCGAAGGCGCGGGCCTGGCGAGCACGCATTACGCGCCGCCGGCCAAGCGCAGCAAGGGCGTGATGGTCAAGGACGTGGCCGAACTGGTGGCCGCGCTGAAATCCAAGGGACTGGCGTAAGCCGGGCCGGAGAACGAAACCATGAGCAAGATCCTCATCGTCGCCGAGCACCTGAACGGCAAACTCAATTCCGCCACCGCGCGCTGCGTCAGCGCTGCCACCGCCATCGGCGGCGAGATCCATGTGCTGGTATTGTCCGACGCGCCCGAGGCCGTGGCCGCTGAAGCCGCGCAGATCGCCGGCGTGGCCAAAGTGCTGACCGTGGCGAATGCCGCAAACGCGCATGCGCTGGCACAGGTGCTGGCGCCGCAAGTCGCGAAGGCTGCGGCCGGTTACACGCACGTGCTCGGCCCGTCGACCACCTTCGGCAAGGATTTGATGCCTTGCGTCGCAGCCCTGCTCGGTACCGCGCAGGTCAGCGACCTGATGGCCGTGGTGGATGCCCATACCTTCAAGCGCCCGATTTATGCGGGCAATGCCATCGTCACCGTGCAGGCCCCGGCCGGGCAGGTGATCGTGGCGACGGTGCGTACCGCTTCGTGGCCGGCGGCGGCCAATGGCGGCAGCGCCGGCGTGGAAGCGATCAGCGTGGACGCTGCGCTGCCTTCGCACACGCGCTTCGTCGAACTGCAGCAGGGCAAGAGCGATCGCCCGGACTTGCAGAGCGCGCGCAAGGTTGTGTCTGGCGGTCGCGCGCTCGGTTCGGCCGATGCGTTTTCCATCATCTACTCGCTCGCCGACAAGATGGGCGCGGCGGTGGGCGCGTCGCGCGCCGCGGTGGACGCGGGCTACGTGCCGAACGAATTGCAGGTCGGCCAGACCGGCAAGATCATCGCGCCGGAACTGTATGTGGCCATCGGTATTTCCGGCGCCATCCAGCACCTGACCGGCATCAAGGACGCGGGCACCATCGTGGCCATCAACAAGGACGGCGACGCGCCGATCTTCGAAGTGGCGGACTACGGCCTGGTCGGGGATCTGTTCCAGATCATTCCCGAACTGGAGAAGGCGCTCTAAGCGCCGCATGGACAAAGCCCTCTGGAGTCCCAGCCAGGATCGGCTGGACCGCGCGAACATCAGCCGGTTCATGCGCTTCGTGCGCGAGGAAATCGGCAACGCGGACCTGAACACCTATTCGGTGCTGTACCGTTTTTCGGTGGAACAGCCGGCGAAGTTCTGGACCCTGTTCTGGGACTTCGTGGGCATCCGCGGCAGCGGCGAGCGCACGCCGGTGCTGGAAGAAGGCGCGCACATGGCCGAGGCGCGCTGGTTCCCCGGCGTCAGCCTGAACTTCGCCCAGAACCTGCTGCGCTTCGACGACGAGCGCGTGGCGATTCGCTGGTTCGGCGCCAGCGAAGAGCGCGAGAACCTCAGCTACGCCCAATTGCAGCGTCGCGTTGCCGCGCTCGCGGCAGCGCTGCGCGCCGAGGGCGTGGAACCCGGCGACCGCATCGCCTCGCGCCTGCCCAATGCCCCTGATGCCCTGGTGGCGATGCTGGCCTGCGCCAGTGTTGGCGCCATCTGGTTCGCTTGCCCGGCTTGGGCCAGCGAAAGCCTGGATGCCGAACTGCTTGCGCGCGTAAAACCCAAGCGCATCTTCGCTGCCGATGAAGATTTCGACGCGCTGATCGCGCCCTTCGAAGGCAGCACGCACGACTTCGCCACCCTGCCCTTCGAACATCCCTTGTACCTGACGGTGGCCGGCAGCAGCGATGCGCCGGAACTGCTGGTGCATGGCGCCGGCGGCACGCTTATCCAGCACCTGAAGGAACTGGTGCTGCATGTGGACCTGCGCCGCGAGGACCGCCTGTTCCTGCTTGCCGGCACCGACAGCCTGGCCTGGTACTGGCTGGCTTCCGCGCTGGCGACGGGTTGCACGCTGGTGCTCAATGCCGGCCGCGATCCCGCGCCCACCGACACCACGCTGTGGGACATGGTGGATGAAGCCGGCATCAGCGTGCTCGGACTGCATGGCGCCTGGCTTGCCGCCGCAGCTGCGAGCGAGCTCAAGCCGATGGACAGCCATCGCCTGCTATCGCTGAAGACCGTGCTCAGTGCCGGCACCGCGCTGGCGCCGGAAGCCTACGACTTCGCCTACCAGCGCGTGAAGGAACGACTGTTGCTTGCGCCGGTGGCGATCGGCGGCGATACGCTGGCCTGCCTCGCGCTGGGCGCGCCCGTGCTGCCGGTGTATCGCGGCGAGATTCCCTGCCGCGCCCTGGGCATGAAGGTCGAAGTGCTCGATGGCGAAGGCCAGGCCCTGGTCGGCGAAGTCGGCGATATCGCCTGCAGTGCGCCCTTCCCTTCCTTGCCGCTGGGCTTTGCCGACGATGCCGATGGCGAGCGTTACCTGGGCGCGTATTTCTCACGCCACACCGGTCGCTGGTCGCGCGGCGAGCGCGCCACGCTGACCTCGCGCGAGTCGCTGCTGCCCGAGTAACGCCGTGCTCAGCTGAGCGCGCGCACCAGGTTGTAGGCACTCAGGCCCATCACCACCACGCCCACCGTGCCCAGCAGCGCGCGCGCCGGCAGTCTGTGCGCAAAGCCCGCGGCCAACGGCGCCGCGACCACGCCGCCCACCAGCAGGCCCGCCACCATCTGCCAATGGGTAATGCCGATGGTGCCGAAGAATACCGCCGAGATCGCGCAGGTCACGAAGAACTCGGCGGCGTTGGCGGTACCTACGGCAATTCGCGGCTCAAGATTGCGCGCCATCAGGCGGGTGGTGGTCAGCGCGCCCCAGCCACCGCCGCCGATGGCATCCAGCGCGCCGGCAAACAGGCCCAGCACGGTGACCTTGTCGGTGCGCGCAGGCTCCTTGCGCCAGTGCAGCGCACGCGCGAAAAGCATCGCGCCCATGGCCAACAGCCAGGCTGCAACCAGCACGCGCAACCAGGGCCAGTTCACTTCACCGAGCAGGAGGGCACCGAGGGCGCCGCCGATCATTCCGGGAATCGCGAGCCGCCGCACCAGCGACCAATCCACGTTGCCGGCGATGCCGTGGCTGGCGCCGGAGGCGGCGGTGGTCGCCAGTTCCGCCGCATGCACGCTGGCGCTGGCCAGCGGTGGCGGCACGCCCAGGGTCTGCAGCAAGCTCGACGCAATCAGGCCATAAGCCATGCCCAGCGCGCCATCCACCAACTGCGCGAGCAGGCCGATGACGACGAAGGCAAAGAATTCCGGCTGCAGGTCCATCACCCCACCTTAGCGCAACGCGGCAGCGCGCAGAGCGCCACCGTCGCGCGAACGCGTGGAGCAATCACTCGACGCGGAAGGGACACCCGGTTTTGGCCGCGAGCTCTGCCTGCTCGACGCCCGGCGCCGCTTCCACCAGCACCAGGCCCTTGTCGCTGATATCGAACACCGCCAGCTCGGTGATGATGCGATTCACCACGCCCACACCGGTCAGGGGCAGGGTGCACTTGGGCAGGATCTTGGGCTCGCCCGATTTGGTGGTGTGTTCCATCAGAACGACCACGCGTTTCACGCCAGCGACAAGGTCCATCGCGCCGCCCATGCCTTTCACCATCTTGCCCGGCACCATCCAGTTGGCGAGATCGCCGCTGTCGGTCACTTCCATCGCGCCCAGGATGGCCAGGTCAATATGGCCGCCGCGGATCATCGCGAAGGAATCGTGCGAGCCGAAATAGCTGGCGCCGGCACGCGCGGTGACGGTTTGCTTGCCGGCATTGATCAGGTCGGCGTCCACTTCGTCTTCGGTGGGAAACGGACCAATACCAAGCAGGCCGTTCTCGCTCTGCAGCCAGACGTCCATGCCCTCGGGAATATGGTTGGCCACCAGGGTCGGCAGGCCGATGCCCAGGTTCACGTAGGCGCCGTCGCTGAGTTCCTGCGCGGCGCGCTGCGCCATCTCGTCGCGGTTCCAGGCCATCACTTGCCTCCTGCGCGAACAGTGCGCTGTTCGATGCGTTTCTCGGGATTCGGGTTGTGCACGATGCGATCCACGTAGATGCCGGGCAGGTGCACCTGGTCCGGATCAATCGCGCCGATCTCGACCACCTCTTCCACTTCCACCACGCAGACTTTGCCGGCCATGGCGCAGGCCGGGTTGAAGTTGCGCGAGGTCTTGCGAAACACCAGGTTGCCGGCCTTGTCGGCCTTCCAGGCTTTCACCAGCGACACGTCCGCGTGCAGCGCCGTTTCCATCACGTACATGTGGCCGTCGAACTCTCGGGTTTCCTTGCCGTCGGCGACGATGGTGCCGTAACCGGTGCGGGTGAAGAAGGCCGGAATGCCGGCGCCGCCCGCGCGCAGGCGCTCGGCCAGGGTGCCCTGCGGATTGAACTCGAGCTCGAGTTCGCCGGCCAGGTACTGGCGTTCGAATTCCTTGTTCTCGCCCACGTAGGACGAAATCATTTTCTTGATCTGGCGCGTGGCCAGCAGCTGGCCGAGGCCGAAACCATCGACGCCGGCGTTGTTGGAGATCGCGGTGAGTCCCTTCACGCCTGAATCGCGCAGCGCGGCGATCAGGGCTTCGGGAATACCGCACAGGCCGAAGCCGCCCACCGCCAGGGTCTGGCCGTCAGCGACGATGCCGCGCAGGGCTTCATCGGCCGAAGCGAAGAGCTTGTCCATTCGGCGACGGGCCGGGGAGCTGGGATCGGTCATGGCGCCGGTCTCGTGGAAAACGGGAAGCGCATTGTAGCCGCTGGCCCCCGGTCGGGAACCCGTACTTTCGGACAGTGGCCGGTGCCCGGGCCGCAGCCCGCGGCCCTGTTGCTAGAATCGGGCCTGCACGGCGCAAGAGCGCGCCTCCCGGAGGATGCCAGCTTGAGGAATTACGACACCCGCAAGCGGGTCCTGGTCACCGGCGGCGCGGGCTTCCTGGGTTCGCACCTGATCGAACGCCTTCTGGGCGAGGGCCATGAAGTGGTCTGCGCCGACAACCTGTTCACCGGCAGCAAGCGAAATATCGAGCACCTGCATTCGAACCCGCGCTTCGAGTTCATGCGCCACGACGTGACCTTCCCGCTGTACGTGGAAGTGGACGAGATCTGGAACCTGGCCTGCCCGGCCTCGCCGATCCACTACAGCCACGACCCGGTGCAGACCACCAAGACCTCGGTGCACGGCGCCATCAACATGCTCGGCCTGGCCAAGCGCCTGGGCTGCCCGATCTTCCAGGCTTCCACCAGCGAGGTGTATGGCGACCCGAGCATGCATCCGCAGCGCGAGGAATACTGGGGCAACGTCAACCCGATCGGCCCGCGTTCCTGCTACGACGAAGGCAAGCGCTGCGCCGAGACCCTGTTCTTCGACTACCACCGCCAGCACCAGCTCGACATCAAGGTGGCGCGCATCTTCAACACCTACGGCCCGCGCATGCATCCCAACGACGGCCGCGTGGTGTCGAACTTCATCGTGCAGGCCCTGCGCGGCGAGGACATCACCATCTATGGCGAAGGCCAGCAGACGCGCTCGTTCTGCTACGTGGACGATTTGATCGAAGGCTTCTGCCGCCTGATGGCGACCGAGGCGGGCTTCACTGGCCCGGTGAACCTGGGCAACCCCGGCGAGTTCACCATTCGCCAACTCGCCGAAGCGGTGATCCGCCTGACCGGCGCGGGTTCGAAGCTGGTGTTCAAGCCCCTGCCTACCGACGACCCGATGCAACGCCAGCCGGATATTTCGCTGGCGCGCAGCAAGCTGGGTTGGGAACCGAAGGTGCAGTTGGAAGAAGGCCTGGGCCGCACGATCGAATACTTCGAAAGCCTGCTCTCGCTCGGCCGCAAGGCCGGCGCCTGATTCACTTGCAGGTGTAGTCGCTCGGCGGCGCGGCGCTGGCGCGGAAGGGATTGGTCAAGTCGGCCGTGTACTGGCCCATCAGCAGCCGTTGCCGCGGCAGCATATGGGCGCGGAACCAGCGGCTGAAATGCGCCAGGCGCTGGCCGCGTTCGGTCAGCACCACGCAGCCCTTGTGGATCGTGATCGTGCCCGACTCGAGCTGCTCGGTCAGGCGCACGTCCACCAGCCGGTGCTCGACCAGGTATTCCTTGGTGAACACGTCGGCGAAGGCGTCCTCGCGAATGCCGCCCCCGCGCTGCTGCAATTTCTCCAGCAGGTAGAAGCTCAGCGAGCGATCAATCACCGTCGGCACGGAGATGGCGAAGGCGTAGCCGGCCAGCAGCCAGATCAGCAGCAATTGGGTTTTTTCCAGGGCGCTGAATCCGGCGAAGGCACGCGCGCGCAACACCGGAATGGCCGCGACGACAACGGCGACCACCGCGCAGCCGATGGCGCTGTAGAACACCACGTTTACCCGACCCCAGCGCATCCAGGCCCAATAGAACAGCAGCAGGCAGGCCACGAACAGCAGGCTGGCCAGCGCCGATTTGATGAACTTGTCCATCAGGTTCCGTCGAAAGCGTTGACCGGGACCACCTGGTCCACGAAGTCGCGGTAGGCATCGGCCAGCACCGCGCCGCCCTTGGTCACGCCGCTCAGCATCAGGGTCATCAGGGTGAGCGCGGCGGTTTGCAGGAACACCAGGAACAGCACGCCCAGGGCCACCGAGAACCAACCCGGCGTGGCGAAACCGACCAGCTTGAGCACGATCGCGGCGATTGCGCCCAGCACCGCCAGGAACGAGATCAGCACGCAGGCCAGGCCCACGCGCACCAGCACGTCTTCGGCAAACACCATCAGCGCCTTGAAGCCGTGCAAGGCCAGGCCGACGAAATTCATCTTGCTGCGCCCGGCATAACGGGCGCCGCGATCAATCGGGCACTGCGCCAACCGCAGCTTCGAACTCAGCACCGCGCCGGCCACATGGGTCCAGGTTTCGTGCATGGCCGACAGGCGCTTCACGCCGGCGGGCTTGAGCGCCATGAAATTGCCGAAGCTGATGCGACGCCCGGTCATCAAGCCGAAGATGAGTTTGTAGACGAGGTAGAAGGCGCGAAAGCGCAAGGTCTCGACCCGGCTGCGGCGCTGCGCCACCGCCACATCCACGCCGTCCTGGTCCAGGGCTTCGAGCAGGGCATGCACGGTGGCCGGGCGGTCTTCGCCGTCCGAGTCCATCACCACCACGCGCTCGGCATTGGGCAATTCATCGGCGACGAAACCCAGGCCGATGGCGATGGCGCGCTGGTGCCCGACATTGCGGCGCAGGCGGATGATCAGGCCCGACAGGCCGGCGCGCTTGAGCGCCAGCGAACCGATCGGCTCGCGCACCGAACCGTCGTCCACCACCACCACGAAGGCCGACGCACCGAATTCGCGTGCCAGCTCCATGAACAACTGACCGGCCGCCTCGCGGTCTTCGTAAACCGGCGTGACGATCACCAACGGAAGCTTCTGCATCCCTGCCATTCCCCTGACATGCGCAAGGAAGCATGCCATGAATTGCTACACTGCCGCGACCACGGAGACAGCTGATGCGCCCTGAAAATGCGATGGCGGTCGCGCACCGCGAGCGACTCTGGCGCCTGGCGCTGGCCTTGCTGCCGGGCCTGGTGCTGGTGCTGCTGCGCGGTGTCGACAGCAACTGGGACCTGCGCAACTACCACCTGTACAACCCGCATGCCTGGCTGACGGGCCGCCTGCTGACCGACATCGCGCCGGCGCAATTGCAGACCTGGCACAACCCCTTGCTCGACCTGCCCCTGTACCTCCTGGCGACCTCGGGCCTGGACATGCGCTGGACCAGCCTGTGGCTGACCCTGCCGTTCGCGGCGGCGATCTACCTGCTGTTGAAACTGCAGGCCCTGCTGTCGCCAACGCCACCCAGCCGCGGATCGCAGGTGGTGCTCGCTTTGCTCGCGCTCAGCGGTGCTGCCACCTGGTCGACGATTGGCAACAGCATGAACGATGGCTTCGTCGCCGCAGCCCTGCTGGCCGCACTGTGGCTTGTGCTGAAGCCGGATGTATCCAGTGCCCGGCATTGGTTACTCGCGGGCCTGGTGGCCGGCGCGATGGCTGGACTGAAACTCACCGCCAGTGCCTATTGCCTGGCGCTGGCCATCACTGCCATCGGCGCGGATGGCGCATGGCGACTGCGGCTGCGGCGCTTGGCAAGCCTGGGTCTGGGCGGACTACTTGGTTTTCTCGCCAGCTACGGCTGGTGGGGCTGGAAGATGTGGGGCCTGTTCGCCAATCCATTCTTCCCTTACTACAACAATGTCTTTCGTTCGCCGCTGCTGCCACCTTTCACCTATGCCGACGCGCGTTTCCGGGGAGACGGACTGCTGGATTCGCTGCTCGTGCCGTTCAAGCTCTTGCAGCGAACCAACGAGCACTCCGAACTCTTCCTGCGCGATCCGCGCCTGCTGTTCGGGGCGGTCGGAACCCTGTTGCTTTTCTGGCTTGCGCGCCGCGCATCAACCCATGCCTCGACGACGGGGCGCCCGCGCATCCTGATGTTGTTCTTCTGGTCATCCTTGGTGTGCTGGGCTGTCCAGTACGGCATCTACCGCTACGCCATCCTGCTGGAGCTGATCGGCGTCCTGGCACTGGTCCTGCTCCTGCAGCGATTGCGCCGAGGCAGATTCTTAGCCTTGCTCCTCGCCCTGGTGCTGGTGAGTGTGTTCACTGTTCGTCCCAATTGGGGCCATACGCACATTACCGCGCCAGGTTTCGGAATTCAGGCAGCACCCGTTCCCGCCGGCGCCATGGTGGTGATTGCACGCGGCGAGCCGCTCGCCTACGTGGCGCTTGGGCTTCCTGATTCCGTGCAAGTGGTGGGCGTGCGCAACAACATCCAGTTTCCCAAGGAATGCACAGGCCTGCAGCAACAGGCGCAACGCGCCATTGCCGGGCATCCGGGCGATCTGTGGCTGCTGAGCCCCTCGCCCGCTTCGCTCAAGGACGACGATGCCCTGCTACAGCGCTATTTTGGCCTTCGACGCAGCGCGCACTGCTGGAATTATCCCAGCGCGCTGGGCTCTCCGGTGCTGTGCCCGCTGGACCGGTTCGCACCGGCAACGGTATGCAAGTTGGCGCACTGAGCCTGCACGGCAAGTTTGCTAGCATAGGTGCCTTTCCACCGACTCTGAAGGATGGCGATTCATGTGCCTCAAGCGCGCAAGCCTGCTGCTAACCCTCTTGCTCGCTGCCTGCGACAGCCAGCCCACGCCCGCTCCGGGTCAGGCCGCCAGCCCGCAGGTGCCCCCGCCCTCAAGAATGACCGAGCCGACTGAACCAGCCGCGGTCAAGATCATCAAGTGGGGGCCGGAAAAGGTTCCGCACGGCAAGGTCTTCAATGTCCAGGCCGACGGCAACTCCGGCATCTGGTTCGAACTGGATTCTCCGGTACCGGCCGGCACCTCGATCGTGGGTAGCTTCGACGGCAAGCCGCTTATCGGTCCAGTGGTCAACGGCAAGTTCGCCGCCGCCACCATTCCTGTCGACTACCTGAGCGCTCCGGGAACCTACTCGATGGAGTTGCGCATTCCCGCCGACAGCAAGCCGGTGCCCGCCGGCAAGATTGTCGTCGAGTGATCCCGATGCCGGCTTTCAGCGCCGGCTGACCCGACAGTCGGGTTGCATTGTGAGCAGGGCGTCGCCCGGCAAGGCCGGTGTCGGCGCACGCACGGTTGGCCATCGGCCGTCGGCAGAGAATTGCGACCGACCGAAGAGCACCTTGGTGGCGACGTAGTCGCGCGTTCCCGGCGCCGCGGCGAGCACCAGCCGGTGGGCGCCAGCCGACACTTCCGCCTCGGCCATCGGCTCATAGGAGGCCAGGAATTCCGACTGGCATTTGCCTTCGCTGTACATCGACTGCTGGATATAGACCGAGCGGCCGAACAGGAAAACCAGGCCAAGCGCCAGGACCCATCCGGGACGCCAGCCGGCGACTTGCCCGGACGTGGGCTCGGCAGGTGTCAGTGCAAAAGCCGCGGCCAGGGCGAAGGCCGGACCGGCACCGTACAAGTAATGCGCACCGGTTGCCGGCAGCATCAGCACCGGCAGCAGGAACACGAAATATCCCGCCACATAGGCCAGGCACCACGCCATGCCCAGCCGCCGCCACAGCAGGACCAGCAAGCCGGCATGCATCACCAGCGCCAGCACCATCTGCCAGCGCGGGAGCAGGCTGACGACGCCCGACTCAACGGCCGAAGGAAAGAATGGATAGGCGAAGTAAAGCAGTGCATTTCCCGGAAGCTTCGCCGGTGCCAGTGAGTACGGACCGGCCTCGCTGGCGAGGGTGGCCAGCAAGGCGGGCCAGCGGACCAGCAGATAGGCTGCAATCGGCAGGCTGGCACTGACCAGCATCCACAGCAGGGCGCGCGGGCTCGGTCGGGCCTGCTTCGCCCGTGACAGGGCCCAGGAAAGAACGAGCAGGGCGAGCGGCAGCACGACCGCCGTTTCCTTCGACAGGATTGCGCCCGCGCTGCCGAGTGCAATCACGCCAAGCCAGGCCAGCCCGGCATCCTGGCCGCGGCCGGCACGCAGCCAACCCCAGGCGGCGACCAGGGCAAACAACACGTACCAGCGGTCGAAGGAAGCGGCCACCCAGCCGGTGGACAGGGTGCCCAGCGGCGAAATGCACAGCACCGCCGCTGCCACTACGGCCTGCCGCGCGCGCACTCCGGCGGCAAGCAGGAAGCGCCAGAACAGCAGCACGATCGCCGCGTGCAACAACACGTCGAGAAGATGCGCAACCACGGGCGCTCGGGTCATCCATGCGCCGCTGAGGCCTTGCTGGAGGAAACCGACCGGCCGCACGGGGTAGCCGAAATCCGGACCGGCAACGACTTGGCCATAGGCCTGCGCGAACGCCTTGATGCCGTGATCGCGGACGAAGTCGGCCTTCTGCCATTCGTCGTGACTGAAGTAGCCGGGATTGGCGAGCACCAGAAAGTGGGACGCCAGCGCCAGCATGACCAGCATGGCGGCCTGCGGCCACCACCGAACTCGCGAAACGCTCCCGCCCGCGGTTTCCTGGTCTTGCGTCCGCGAGATCATCACAGCTTCACGCCCTCGCAAGGATGGGTAAGGACCAGGGATGCTTCCAGGCGATCCCACGTTCGGGGACGGCGCCACCCTGCTCCCCAGCTTCGGCGAATCCCGCGCGCTGGAGGTGCCCGAGCAGGTCTTTCAACCCGAATTGCCGCAGCTCCAGGGTGAATCCCGGGCCACCATGGAACACCAGGTCATCGAACACTTCGATGCTGCCATCGGCGCGCAGGTTGTACAACCTGCGCCGCCCACCCGCCGCGCGCAATTGCGCCTGCTCCAGGCCCGGGAAATGTTCCTTCGTCGTCGCGTGCGGGTCGTAGGGCACCGTCATCACCAGCACGCCACCCGGCTTGAGAAGGCGACGGGCATTGTCAAAGCAGCGCTGCACGGGCGCGCGAACATGTTGAAAGACATCAGCGGCGATAAGGAAGTCGTAGCGTCCTTCCTGGCCTGCGGGAAGCTCGGTGATGTCCAGCCTCGGTTCGGCATGGAAGAAGGTGTTTCGGTAGTCCAGCCGCGCCGACAGGAGACTGGCATAGGTGGCGAGGTCGCTCAGTCCGAGGCCGCTGATCTCCCGGTTGTGCGGGAAATCGCGCAAACCCAGGCTGCGCCCGAACAGAGCCGTGGATAGCAGGTGGATGATGGAGCGAATGCGCACGCTCGACCCGCAGTGGCCACAGCTCGGTGCTTCGCGCGTGAGCGTTGTCATCGCCACCAGGCAGGCGTGGTCGCAGATATTGCAGACAAAGCTGGCCTGCCCCTCGGGTACGCCGGACACCGGATCAGTCCCGGACCTGGTCGAGCGCTTCCTCATCACAGACCAGGTCGCCGCCCGAGCCCGGCACCGAAGGCAGCACCGCCGCGTCTGCGGCCCCGGGCTGCTTGCCGTCGAGGTAATGCGCCACGAAACATCGCATGGCATGGGCCACGCCAATGGCATTGACCTCGCGGTGGTCGGCTTCGAAATAGGCGCCGTCGTTGAAGCTGCCGGTGATGATCTCGTAGCTGGGGAAGTAGTCCACCCAGTCAAAGCGCCGGAACACATTCTCCGCAACCACCCGCAGCACCGCCTTGCTGTAGCTGCTGGCCACCAGCACGTGCCGGGGCTCGTAGGTAGCGGCCAGCGGCACGGGAGACACCGTCAGCAGCACCTTCACGCCCGGGTTCACGGACTTGAGCAGGACCAGGAACTCGGCCAGGTCCTGCTCGTTCTCGTGCACACCGAAATTGACGAACTCGTACCGGCTGGCATCGTGGCTGCCGGCGATGACGCCCGGCGCGAGCGGAAACATCGCGCCGTCCTCGCGCGAGCGCCAGCCTTCGGTCAGGCCGAGCGTGAACACGAACAGCTCGCAGCCCTCGAAGACTTCGCGCACGGCGGCCAGGTGCAACTGGCGATCGGCGAGCATGGCTTCGGGCGAGTCGAAACCCTGGCCCTCGATGCTGGGCCGGAACGGGTCGGCCCACCGGCCGTCCGCGCGCTGCCAGGCCGGCTCGGCCGGCGAAAAACGTCCGTAGGCGCGCTGGAACAACTGCAGCAGTTGCCGCGCCGTGTACAGGTTGCCGTAGCGCGCCGAGAACAGGCCGTACTGGCCGGCCTTGCGCGTTGCCTCGTCCAGGCCCGTGCCCGCTTCGCACTGCAGGTAGTTGTAGCCCAGCGCCTGCAGCTTGCGCGAAATGTGCTGGGCAAAACAGCTGCCGGCGGTCGCCACCGGCGCCTGCGCGCCGATGCGGAAGCGCGCCTGCACGACCGGGTCGAAGGCATGGCGGTCGACGCCGGCGACCGAACGTCGCCAGAAACGCTCGGCCGGCAAGTCGGCGTAGGGATGGCGGCCCTGCCCGCTCACAAGCAATCCTCGATGCGCTGCATCGCCCGCTGGTACATCGGGAAGACCTGGATCTTGTCCACCGGGTATTGTCCGAGCAGCGCATAGCTGCCGGCGATGAATTCGTCCAGGTCGAGAAAGCGATACTCGTTGTGCACCTTGAACAGCATCGAGCCGGGCACGCCCAGGGCCTCGGCGATTTCGGCGTACACCGGCCAGACCGGCGCGTTCTTGAGGTTGTCGTGCGGCAGGAAGTCGCTCGCGACCGCCTCGATGCCGTCCTGCGCCAGCAAGGCGCGGGCAATGTCCGCCACGACGCGGATAGCCGGGTGGTTGACCGAATGCATGAACACGCCTTCGCGGCTCCAGCGCGGGAAGCGCGCCGACAGGTCCAGGCCCAGGGCGGAATAGCTGTCCAGGTACTGCGCCTTGCAGGCATTCCAGATGCCCAGGAATCCGAAGCGCTCGTAGTGGCCGCCGGTGAACAGCGCTTTCACCGCCGACTCGGGCAGGCCGCGCCGGTAGGCGGCGGTGATGATCTTCGAGTGGTAGTCGAACATCGGCCCACGCAGCACCTGGCCGTCGACGAAGATGTAGCAAAGGTCCGGGTGGTAGGCCTCGAAGGCAGTCAGCGGCACCTGGCTCACCGGCGCCACGGTGGCGAAATCCACGCAGGCATTGGCGACGAAGTGCGGCGCCGTGACGATGCGCTCATAGCCATCGAGCTTGTCGCGGAACTCCTCGAAGCGGCGCTCGAAGCTGGCGAAGTCGAGCACGTCCACGTGCAAATCGCGGCCGAGCAGGCTCAGGCAGTTGCCCAGTCCCACGTGCAGGCAGTTGTAGACCAAAAGCCAGCGCCGGGAGGCCCGGTCGGCGCGCTTGATCGGCGACAGCGCGGCGGCATTCATGCCTGGCTGGGCAAGCCCAGGCCCGAGAGCATGGCGGCCAGGCGCTCGCTTGCGCTTGCCCGCGAGGTGACGGTGCTGGCGTAGTGCAAGCCGGCTTCGGACACTTCGCGCCAGCGCGCATCCTGGGTCAGCAACTCCACGACCTTGTCGGCGAACTCCGCGGGATTGTCGGCCACCAGCACGTCGCGGCCCGGGGTGAGCAGCATGCCTTCGGCGGCGATGCTGGTGCCGACGGTGGGCAGGCCATTGGCAAGGCTGGCCGCGACCTTGCCTTTCACGCCGGCGCCGAAGCGCAGCGGCGCGACGTTGACCCGCCGCCGCGACAGGAAGCCTTCCATGTCGGGCACGAAACCGGTGATCTCGATGCCGGGGCGACGGCCCAACACTTTCACCGCCTCGGTCATGTGGCTGCCGGCGACATACAGCGTGGCCTGGGGGCAGCGCGCATGCACCAACGGCCAGACCTGGTCGGCGAACCACAGCACGGCATCGGCATTCGGTGGATGCCGGTAGCCGCCGACAAAGCAGACGCCATCGCGCTCCTGCAGCGGCGCGGGCCGGGGAACGGGATCCTGCACAAGCGGAAACAGGACGAGATTGGCGTTCGGCAAGTCCGTTGCGAGCATCGCGCGCTCGGCATCGGAATACACCATGACCGCATCGCAGGCGGCGGCGACGGCCAGCTCGCGCTGGCGGGTCTTCTGGGCGCGTGCAATGGCCGCCGGATCGCCGTTGAGTTCGGCTTCGCGCAACTCGCGCAGGTAATGCAGGTCGCAGACCAGGAACAGTAATTTTGCGCCCGGATAACGCGCCCGCAGCGCCGGCAAGTGGCGGTCGCCGACGGTGAAGCGATGGATCAGGATGGCATCGAACGAGTCGTCGCGCGCAGCCAGGAACTGTTCCATGCGCGAATAGGCCGGGTGGTAGATCGTCTCCACGCCAAGCCGCTGCAGGACGCGGGTGTCCTCGCCCATGTGGGCGAAATTGTCCTCGGGGATGAAGGTGACCTTGTAGCCAAAGCGGCGCAGGCCCTTCATGATCTCGAATGCCACCTGCGAGCCGGCATCTTCGTTCGGCGTCAGCGTGCAATGGTCGACGAACAACAGGCGCTTGAAGACATCGCGCTCTTTTTCCAGTTCGGGCGCCTGGGCGTTCTCGCGATGCCCGGCCAGCACCGATTCCCAACGCTCGTGCAATTTGCGCAGGTTCACCACCTGGTGCGCCTTCATGCCCTGCGCAAGATCGGTGCCGGCGGTGACGCCTTCAAAGTGGATGGCCTGCGACAGCGGTTGCACCAGGGTGTAATAGCCGGCAGCGCGAACGCGGAAGGCCAGGTCGGCGTCCTCGGCATAGGCCGGAGCAAAGTGTTCGTCGAATCCGCCCAGGCGCCGCCACAACGCCGTAGGCAGCGCGATCGATGCGCCGGAAACGAAATCGGCGCCGCGCAGATAGTTGTGCTCGGGCTTGCGCGGGTCCTCCAGGCGCCCGAAATTCCAGGCCGAGCCGTCGCGCCAGACAATGCCGCCGCATTCCTGCAGGCGCCCGTCCGGGTAAACCAGCTTTGAACCGACCAGGCCAACGCTGGGATTGTGTTCAAGCACGTCCACCAGTTCGTCAAGCCAGCCCGGCAAGACCAGGGCGTCGTTGTTGAGCATCACCAGGTGGCGGCCGCGGGCAAGGGCCGCGGTGGCATTGCAGTTGCGCAGGAAGCCCAGGTTGCGCGGGTGGCGCAGGTACAGCAGATGGGCGATCGGTTCGGCGAAGGCCGTCGAAGTGGCATCGGTGGACGCATCGTCGCCGATCAGTATCTCGAAGCGGTATCGGCTGCGCTGTGCCAACAACGCGTCAACGCAGGCCAGGGTGAAGGGCAACTGGTTGAAGGCCGTCACGACGATGGACACATCCGGCGCAGCATCGCCGGCATCCGGCAACTGCGCGGCGCGGCGGGCCAGGGCCGCGGCCCAGGCTTGGGCGTCCTCGTTGCTGCAGGGTACCGATGCGGCCGAGTGCACGGCTTCGGTGGCAACCGGCAATCGGTAGCGGTCGATGCGCTGCAGGAAGTCTGCCGCGTCTGCCTCGCCGAACTCGGCTTGCAGGAAGGCGCGCAGGCCCGGATGCTTGCGGCGGGTCCAGGCCGGTTCGCCGTTGCGGTCCTGGCCCGCCTCGGTGGCCGGGCCTTCGCCGATTTCGCGCATCTTCGGCGCTTCCAAGGCGAGCAGGCGACGCGGTCGGTGCAAGCCATTGCGCGAAACCTGCAGGATATTGCGACCGGCATTGGCCACACTGCGCAAGGGCGCGGTGATGCGCCAGCTGCGACTGGCGCGGATCTGCTCGAGCCCGTCCTGGGCACGGCGCAATTCGCTGCGAGTGACCTGGATCTCGCGCTGAAGGGCCTGCGCTTCATTCGCCTGCCGCAACTGCTGGGACTCGAGCTTGGCCGCCAATTCGCGCAGGCGCACGAGCTCAAGCTCGCGCTGCGCCGCGAGTGCGCGCAGCCCCTCGCGCTCGTCCTCGACGGACTTGACCTTGTCGTTGGCGATGTCGACCAGGTCGCGGGTGGCCATCACCTCGGCAAGCTGGCTCTCGAGCCGAGTGTGCAAGTTGGCGATGGACTCGGCCTGGGCCGCGCGCTGCGAGCGCAGGCTGTCGGCCTCGGCTGCCAGGCGCTGGAAGGCCAGCTCCGTGGAATGCAAGGCGGAATTGGCGCCTTCATAGGCCGACAGCGCGCGGTCGCGTTCGACCTGCAGGCTGGCCAGGTCCTCGGCAAACTGCAGCACGCTAGCGCGAAGTCCGTCGGCTTCGCGCTTGGCATCGCTGAATGCCGACTGGGCATGCTCGAGTTCGGATTGGGTTTGCCGGTAAAGCTCGAGCAAGCGATCCCGCTCCGCGAGCGAGGTGTCGGCTTGGGATCGGGCCAGTTCGCCCTCACGGCGACTGGCCTGGTACTTGGCCAGCAGGGCGTCGCGCTCGATCAGGAGCTCGGCATAGGCCTGGCTGCGTTCACTGCCCTCGCCGCGCTGCCGGTCGAGCAGAACCTGCAGGCGATCGCGCTGGGCCATCAGCTCGTCGCGTTCGCGCGCGGTTCGCTCGTGCGCGGCCTGGAGCTGATCATGCGCCACCCGGTCCTCGGCACGCGCGGCCTGCGTCTGCTCGAGCAGCGAACGCGATTGCTCGACCTGGTCCTGCGCTTCGATCAACGCGCTTTCGCTTTGCTGGATTTTCTCTCGCCGCGCAGACAGCAGCGGCGACCAGGTCGCTGCGGCCTCGGCCAATTCAACGCGCACGGCCTGCAGGGGCGCCAGCTTGGCGGGCTTGCCTTCGGTACGCGCTGCATACCAGGCCCAGACCGCCTCGGTCCACGCCTGCACCCGCGGCGAGAGTTGCAGGCTGCGTGCGCGGCTGATGCCCGGCGCCAGGAACTGCGCCACCTCGGCATCAAGAAAGGCGCCCGCGCGCGGCCATTGCAGCTGTTGTTCGAGGGCGATTCGGTCGCTGCTGCCGCGCCAGTCGGCGAGCAACTGGTCGTAACGCAACACGCTGGCACCCTCGCCGCCCCAGGCCAGGGCGGACTCCACGGCATAGGCCACGTGCAGCAGCACCGAGGCCTCCTGGAGGCTCTGGTCGCGCGTCTGCAGAGAAGCGGCGACTTCACCGAAAGGCCGCGCCAGCAGCACCGGGCAAACCTGCACGTCGCGTGCAGCCAACATCGAGGCCCAGAACTTGCCCAGCAGGCAAAGGCGCGGGTCCTTGAGGATGAACAGGCCCGAATCAGCGTATTCCTGGTCAATGAGCGCCTGTGCGCGGGTCTGGAATTTGCGCGGGAACAGCGAAGGCTCGGGCAGCTGGAATGCGGCAAAGGGATCGTCCCAGGCGCTGCCGAAATACCCGAGCACCTCATCATTGAACGCGACGATCGGCGCCGGCTCCCAGTATCCGGATGTGTTCCCGCGGTTGGCCGACATCAGGTGCGCGGGTAGCTCGGCCCCGCGCAGCGACAACACGCGCGCCAGTGCACTGGTGCCACTGCGATGCATGCCCATCACCAACAAGGCGCGGCGCCCGGGCGCGGCTGCGGGCTTGCGCGGGGCGCGCGCCATCAGAGCAGGCTCCGGCTGCTGCAGTAGTCCACGAAGCCCAGGCGCATGGACTCCAGGGCCCCGGCATCGGTGGCTTCCCCGGGCCAGTGGTCCTGCAACTGCCAGTACAGGCTGCTGGCCTGCAAGTATTCGGGCATGTCGAGCATGGCGTGTTGGTTCGCTTCCTTGCGCGCAGCCGCCTCCGAGGAGTTCAGCCTCATTCCGAGTGTGGCGGCGCAATCCGGACAGTACTCCTCCCCGAGGAAGTCGAACAGGTCCCGGAACAGCGCTTCAGGTTCGGCGGCGATGCGCTCGAAGCGCAAGCGGAACACGCGCTCGGCGCCGAAGGCGCGCTCGGCCAGGGCCGCGGCCTCCGTATGCCGGGTCCACTGGCGCAGCCCCTCGGCCAACTCCATCGGAGTCGCGCCGACGAGATCGAAGGACTCCAGCGAGTTCGCCACGTCACCGGGGCGCCTGAGTTGATGAATGAACACCGCCTCGGGAAACATCTGGTCCAGCGCCCAGAGAAAATGCGTATTCAGCGGCGTGCCATCGACCCAGCGTTGCTTGGGATCGGACGGCGAGGACAACAGCGGCAGGTCTGGATTGAAGCCTTCCAGCATCTGCAGGGTAGTGCTGGCGCGGAAATCCCCGTAGAACTTGCGGCAGCGCTCCTCAAAGCAATCGCGCACGACCCGGTCGGCGAATTCACCGAGCCGGCGCATGTACGGCGCTTGCGGATACTCGGAATTGGACAGGTGGGTGCGCAAGCCACGACTGCTGCCGAGCGCCCAGGACAGGGCACCGCCGATCGCAGTGGTGGCAATCCAGTTGGTTTCTTCCATGGTCTGGATGTTGGGGTGCCGGCCCAAGGCCCAGGCCATGATGGACGTTCCCGAGCGCGGCGCACCGATGATGAAGATCGGCCGGATGCCGTGGCGAAATTCAGGATCGCTGCGCACCAGCCCCATCCCTCGCCTGGCCTACTCCGGGATTCATGCGGCGACCCGGTCCATGCCGACCACTCGGCCGTGCTCCAGCGTGACCAGCAGATTGCAGTGCTTTTTCAGGACGATCTCGCTATGCGAGGCGAGCACCAGGATCGCCGCCGAATCGACCATCTCACGCAGGCGTTGCTCGGCCATCTCGGTGAACTCGGCATCGCCCACCGCCATCCACTCGTCCATCAGCAGGATTTCCGGCTGCACGCTGGTGACGATGGAAAACACCAGGC
>CBHTVR010000040.1:0-19994 GCA_966096795.1 uncultured Gammaproteobacteria bacterium | reverse complement strand
GCGGCTTCTGCTGCGGCGGCGGCTTCTGCTGCGGCGGCGGCTTCTGCTGCGGCGGCGGCTTCTGCTGCGGCGGCGGCTTCTGCTTCGGCAGCGGCTTCCACATCGGCCAACGATTCGGGTTCGGCCGCGAACTCCATCTCGAACGCGGGCTCGGGCTCCGCTGAGAATTCTGGAATGGCCGAGGTATCGGCGGCTTCCATCACCACCACCTGCGGCATGGGACCGGTGTCATCCTCGGCGTGCACGGGCACACTGGGCAACATCGAGTCGGGCAGCGTGTCGCGCAGCGACACCGCGCGCGCGGCCAGCTCCTCGAAGTGCGGCAGCATCGGATGCGGCTTTTCGATCGCGCGAATGGTGCTGCGGATGGCCTTGGCGGCATCCGCCACCAGGGCCACGCCGGCATCGCCGGGATTGAGGTTGTGTGCGAGCGAGCGCTTGACGAAGGCTTCCAGCGGCGCGGTGACGTCGGTGATGGTGGTCACCTCGGTCATCGCGAAGGCGCCATTCATGGTGTGGATCGAGCGCAGCAGCGGGTCGGTGACCGGCTGCGGACCGCGCGCGGCGCAGGTCGCAAGCCAGGCATCCACGGATTCCAGATGACCGGCGACCTCGGGCTTGAGGATTTCCAACAGCACCGGGTCAATCGAGAACCCGCTGGCATCGCCCTCTGCAACCTCGGCTTCGTCTTCCTGCACCGGCTCGGACGCGGCTTCCACCGCAACCTCGGCCTCTTCAATCTCGGCCTCGGCCACCGGCTCGGCCTCGCCGGCAAGCGCCGGCGGACGGTACGTGATGTCTTCGCCCGCGGCGACCCGGTCGGCGATGGCCTGGATGCCCTCCAGGTCGGCAAATACCTGCTGGCCCTGCAGCGCGGCGCGCAGCAGCGGCAAGTGTTGCAAGGCCAACTGCACGATCGCCAGCACTTCCGGACTGGCCGGGCGGCTGCCATCGAGCACGCGGTTGAGCATGCCCTCGATCTTCCAGCTGAACTCGCCGAGGGTCTTGGCACCCACCAGGCGGCCACTGCCCTTCAGGGTGTGGAAGACGCGGCGAATCGGACGCAGCAACTCGGCATTGGCCGGGTCTTCCTGCCAAGGCGGCAGAAGCTGCGCCAGGTTGTCGATTTCTTCTTCGAACTCTTCGAGGAAGACTTCGCGAATTTCGTCGTCGATCTCTTCGCTGCTGGCGCCGTCGAAGCCTGGAACCTGTTCGCCGACCATGCCGGCGAAGCCCGCTGCAGCCGCCACGGGTGCCGCGCTGGGCACCGCGGCAGCTGGCGCGGCCGGGGCAAGCATCGCGGCTTCCGCCTCTTGCGCGGTTTCAGCCGGCTCAACATGGGCCACTTCCACCGGCGCTGCGGGCTCGTGCTTGGCGGCGGGCGCGGAGACACGGGTCGGGGCGGCGCGCATGGCGGCGGTCAGCGGCCAGTAACCCAGGGCGGTCAGGCTCTGGCGGGCAACTTCCAGAATCTGGTCGCGGTTCGGGCGACGGTCGCGCAAGGCTTCGAGGAAATATTCCAGGCTCGCCAAGGCGTCCGCCAGGCGATCCATCTGCTGGCCGTTGGGGACCTGCTTGCGCTGCAGCAGTTCGTTCTCGGTGAACTGACGGATGCCCACCAGATAATCCGCTGGCGTCGGGATGTTGAGGATGCGCAGCGCGCCGGACACTTCATTGAGCAAGCGCGGCACTTCGGCCAGCTGCTGGTGGTCCCAATGAGTCTCGACGAAGCCGACAAAACTCTGCCGCGCCTGCGAGAAATTGACGATTGCTTCCTTGACCAGTACTTCGAGCAAGCGCCGCGATTCGTTGCTGGCGGCGGCATTGGCTTCGGGCGATTCGGTGCCTTCCTTGCCCAGGCGTTCGACCTGGTCGTCGAGCGCGGCTTCGACATACAGGAGCGCGCCGGCAATATCGAGCAAGGTGGCTTCATCGTCGCGGCGCAGACCGGAAACGACGTCGCTGATCGCCGAACGCTGGTCTTGCACGACGCGCCGGGGCACGCCGAGGCCCAGCATGCCCAAAGTGTCGGCCACGCGGTCGAGTGCATCCACTTGCGTGGCAAGGTCGGCCGCGCGCGCGCCGGGGGTGCGAAGGTGCAGGTCGAGTGCGTCCTTCACCCGCAGCAAATCGTCCTTGATGGCGACCGCGACGGTTTCAAGCAGGGCGCGGTTGTTGCCCGACAGGCTGCCGCGCGCGTGCGCGAGCTCGGCTTCGCTGGGCTCGTTGCCACTGAGGCCGAACACCTGGCGAATTTCGCCGATACGGCCAGTGTCGCTGCCTTCGTGGGCGACGAAATACAACAGTTGCTTGGTCAGTTCGATCGGCGGATCGCTGCGGAACGCGGCATCGCCACCCTCGGCCAGGCGCTTGATCTCGCGCTCGATCTTGGCCAGGGCCTGCTTGAGCGGATTGCTGATCGGAAAGGCGTTGCGGCCGAGCGCATCGAGCGTGCCGGCCGCGACCCAGAACAAGCGGCGCGCAGGTTCGGCCGAAGTAATCGGCACCAACTGCTCGCAGACATCGGTCAGGTCGCGGATGGTCGCGGCGCTGTTGTCGTCCTTCAGCCAACGCAGCAGCGCGCCCTGGAACAGGCCACGCAACGCCTCGGCGCGGCGGGTGAGTTCGCCGTGATCGAGCGGAACCCGCGGTCCCTGTGCCGACACCGGCAGCGGCCGCGACAGGTCGGGCGAGAACAGCACGCTTTCATTGAGGTCTTTCTCGCCACGCGAAGCGCGCAGCTGGTTCAGCAGCGGCAGCAACACGATCGGGATGTCGCGGTGGCCGCCCTGCAGGCGCTCCAGGTAGTCGGGCAACTGCACGATGCCCTGCATCAGCACCGCATAAGCGTTGTCGCGATCCTCGACCTTCTTGTCGATCAGGGCGCGGCCCAGGTGTTCCATTTCCTCGGCGACCATGGCGGCGCCGTACAACTCGACCATGCGCAGCGTGCCCTGGACCTGGTGCAACAGGTCCGAACAGGTACGCAACTCGCCGGGGCTTTCGCCTTCCTCGACGTAGCTTTGCAGGGCGTTGCGCGCCTGCTTGAGCGTTTCGTCGAGCTCGGGCTTGACCCAAGTCAGCGTGGTGAAGTCGATGGAGTTGTCTTGCAGCCTCATGCCTTGTGCCTGTCGTTGCGCAAGCGTTCGATCGGGGGACCGTGCCCAGCTGTTGCCTTGGTGTGGTTACGGTGACGCCAATCAGATCGCCGGCAGCTTGAAGTCGGCCACTGAACGACGCAGGTCGGCAGCGAGCTGCGCCAGGTTGCCGATGCTCTCGGCGGTCTGGTTGGCACCCTGCGAGGTCTGCGTGGTGATCTCCTGAATGACCGACATGGTCGCGGTGATGTTGGTCGCCGCCACCGACTGCTGTCGGGCCGCCGTGGAGATGTTCTGAATCAGGTTCGCCAAGTCGTTCGACACCTTTTCGATTTCGCCCAGGGCCAGGCCTGCGTCCTCGGCGAGTCGGGCACCGGCCACCACTTCGGCGGTGGTCTGTTCCATCGAGGACACCGCTTCGTTGGTATCGCTCTGAATCGTCTGCACCAGGGTTTCAATTCGCTTCGTGGCGTTCGAAGCGCGTTCTGCGAGTCGCTGCACTTCGTCGGCCACCACCGCGAAGCCTCGGCCCGCTTCACCGGCGGATGCCGCCTGAATAGCGGCGTTAAGCGCGAGGATGTTCGTTTGTTCGGCGATGTCGTTAATCAGTTCCACGATCGAGCCGATTTCCTGGGAGCTTTCACCGAGGCGCTTGATTCGCTTCGAGGTCTCCTGGATCTGGTCACGGATGTTGTCCATGCCTTGAATCGTCTGGCGCACGACTTCGGCGCCCTTGGCGGCGATTTGCACGGAGCGATGGGCCACATCGGCGGACTCGGCGGAGTTGCGCGAGACCTGGTCAATGCTCGATGCCACGTCTTTAATCTGGGCGGAGGCAGAGGTGATCTGCTGCGCCTGGTGTTCGGCGGCCTCGGCCAGGTGCATCGCGGTTGCCTGGGTTTCCTGGGCCGCGGCGGCCACCTGCACGGCCGTTTCATTAATCGTCGATACCAGGGATCGCAGCGCCTCGATGGCGAAGTTGATCGAGTCTGCGATGGCGCCGGTGATTTCCTCGGTCACCGTCGCCTTCACGGTCAAGTCGCCTTCGGCGAGGCTGCCCATTTCATCGAGCAGCCGCAGAATGGCTTCCTGGTTTCGCTGGTTCAGTTCGCGGGTGCTGTTGAGCGTCTGGAAGTCGCGGCGGCGCTGGGCCCAGTACAGGCCGATCAGGGCGATGGCCGCGCCGATGCCGGAGCCGATGGCCCAGAGGTTGTTCGGGAACAGGCGGCTCAGGCTGGAACCGAAGGTCTTGAACAGCGCCTGGCTGTCTTCGAGCAAGACGTTGGAGTCGGACGAGATCGAGGCCGAAGCCTGCTGCACCTCGAACAAGTCGGTGGAGGCCTGCAGGATCGAGTCCATTTCCTTCAGCGAGTCGGCGTACAGCTTGTCCACCGCATTCACCGCGTCCAGGGCGGCGGTGCTGGTGACGCGGGCCACGCCCATTTCGGCATTGCCTTCCTTCAGGCCGGCCAACACCTGGCCGAACACCGCGGAGTCGCGGGACAGGGCGTCGGCGGCGCTGACGGCGCGGTCACCACCGGCCAGGATTTCGGTAACGCTACGGGACATCTTGTTGGCCAGCACGATCTGTCGGTTGGCCAGGTAAATCTGCGCGGAGGGCGCGCCGGCGTCCGACATGGCGCGCACCACTTCGTCGAGGCGGGCGGAAATCTGCGGGATGCGGGCGTTGAAGCTGGCGGCGGTGTCGCTGAGGTTGACGATGCGTTCCTGGCTCTGGTTGATGCGGTCGGCATCGGTGGCCATCTTGGTCCAGATCGTGTTCACCTTTTTGAGCGCGATGTCCACGCCCTTCTGGTTGATGTCGCCCTCGTAGCCGGGCACGCCCTGGCCGCCCTTGCGCAGCGCGTTCACGATCTCGGCGCTGCGGTCCTTGGTGGCCTTGAACTGGTCGAAGGCATCGGCGTTGCCGCCTTCCACCGCCTCTCGCGAGTACTTCGCAAGCTGCTGCGAAAGCACCTGCAGTTCCGCGGTAAGCGCACGCGCGGCGTTTTCCTGGGTCTGGAGGTGATTGGCGTAGAGGAAGTTCGCTGCGAACAGGATCAGGGAGGCAATGAGCAGGATGCCTGCGGCCCTGAAGCCCATGTTGGAGAAGCGACCCGTGATCGAACTGGCATTCACGCTCATGACTTGTCCCACCCTCGAAGAAAAACAAAGACCGCCTAAACGGTGGCCTGCCGGAATTCAGGCGTGCGCGTCAGCGTTTGCATGCTGAACACCGCCCAGTTGGTATCGGCCAGCCGGTACACCTGGCTGACGAAGTGGCCATAACGGCCGTCGTTCTCACCGGCCATGTCGGCCCGATGCGTGTCGTTGAAGGTGCGCTGGCCGAACAGTTCGTCGATCAGCACGGCGACATTGCCGCCGCTCTGGCGTACCACCAGCATGCGCTGGCCGTCGTGCACCACGGTGCGCTCGCCTTCCAGGAATTGCTTGAGGTCCACCACCGGCAGCAAGGTGCCGCGGACATTGGCCACGCCGAGCATCCACGGTTGCGCACCCGGCACAGGAGTCACCGCCGGCATCGGCAGGATTTCCATCACCTCGTCGAAGGACGAGACCAGGCGCCGACTGCCCAGGCGGAAACCGACGCCGCGCCAGTGGCCAGCGGCCTCGATCGACTCCGGACGGCCAGCGACATGCGCGAGCGAGCGCGTCTCGTAATCGAGCAGGGTGTCGAAGGACGATGCACGCGCGGCGTTCTTGGCCATGGTTGCCTCAGGCCGCCTGCACGAAGGTGCGGATGGCGGCGAGCAGTTCGTCGCGGGTGAAGGGCTTGGTCAGGTACTGGTCGGAACCGACGATGCGGCCACGCGCCTTGTCGAACAGACCGTCCTTGGACGAGAGCATGATGACCGGCGTGCCCTTGAACATCTGGTTGTTCTTGATGAGCGCGCAAGTCTGGTAGCCATCCAGGCGCGGCATCATGATGTCCACGAAGATGATTTGCGGCTGGTGGTCGGCGATCTTGGCAAGCGCCTCGAAACCGTCGGTCGCGGTCACGACTTCGCAGCCTTCCTTCTTGAGCAGGGTTTCCGCCGTCCTGCGGATGGTCTTCGAATCGTCGATGACCATCACCCTCAATCCGCTGAGATTGTTTAGTTCCATCTGGGTCCCCGATGCGCGCCTTGCACGCCTATTTATGGCGCTTGGCAGCTTGCTTATATCCCAGCGTAGCGCAGAAGTGTCAAGCGCGGCGCGGCTTTGCGCTGCTTTTCGTGACCCCCTGCACGTTGCGGCGGCGGCCCTGCTAGGCTAGCGCGCAGGAAGATTCAGCGCGGAAAAGCATCATGCCCTTGCACGTCGCCGTGGTCATGGACCCGATCGCCAAGATCAAGATCGCCAAGGATTCGACCTTTGCGATGCTGTTGGAGGCGCAAAGGCGCGGACATCACCTGCATTACGTCGTTCCGGGCAGCCTGGGCGCCGAGGATGGCCGCCCGGTGGCGCGCCTGGCCTCGCTCACAGTACAAGACGACCCTTCGGACTGGTACAAACTGACCAAGCCCGAATTGAAGCCGCTTACCGACATGGACGTGGTGCTGATGCGCACCGATCCGCCGGTGGACAGCGCCTACCTGCACGACTCCATCCTGCTGGACCTGGCCCGCGAGCAAGGCGTGCTGGTGGTGAACGACCCGCGCGGCCTGCGCGACCTGAACGAGAAGCTGGGCGCCCTGCTCTTTCCCGACTGCTGCCCGCCCTGCGTGGTCAGCCGCGATGCCGAAGTGCTCAAGGCCTTCATCGCCACCCACGGCCTGTGCGTGCTCAAGCCCCTGGACGGCATGGGCGGGCGCTCGATCTTCCAGGTGCGCGACGGCGAGCCCAACCTCAACGTCATCCTGGAAACCCTGACCCAGGGCGGCCGCGACCTGGCCATGGCCCAGCGCTACCTGCCCGAGATCAAGGACGGCGACAAGCGCATCCTGCTGGTGGACGGCGTGCCGGTGCCCTATGGCCTGGCGCGGATCCCGCAGGGCACGGAGTTTCGCGGCAACCTGGCCGCCGGCGGCCGCGGCGAAGGCCGGCCCCTGAGCGCGCGCGATCGCTGGATTGCCGAGCGGGTCGGCCCCGAGCTCAAGCGCCGCGGCATGATCTTCGTCGGCCTTGACGTCATTGGCGATTACCTGACCGAGGTCAACGTCACCAGCCCGACCTGCATCCGCGAGTTGGACCTGCAGTTCGGCCTGAACATCGCCGGCCTGCTGTTCGACGCCATCGAGGCCCGGTGCCCGGCCCGGAACTGAGATGAACGCGCCAGACCCGAATCCGCCGTCCACTCCCCAGGCGGTCGTGCCGGGGCCGCGGATCGGGCCTTCGGAGCGGCTCAGCGCCACTCTGGCACTGTCCCTGATCGCCTTCGGCGTGCTGATCCTGGGCGTGGGCTTCAGCCAGGACGATGCGGCGCCGGTGGTGCCGACCCTGGATGTCATCCTGACCCAGACCTCCACCCCGCAGCCGCCCAAGCAGGCCGACTTCCTGGCCCAGTCCAACAACCAGGGCGGCGGCAACTCCGACCGCGCCCAGCGCCCGCGCGACGACCAGATCGCGCAGGTGCCCAAGGATCGCCCCGGCGTGGCCGCGCAGCCGCTGGAAGCCCAGGTGCCGCCGCCCGCCCCGGAGCCGCGCGAACGCCTGCTCACCACCGTCACGCCCAGCCCGCGCCGGGTCAGCGCACCCGAAGACCAGCCCGACAGCCAGCCGCGGCCCCTGCCTACCGGCCGCGAGCTGATGGAACAAAGCGCCGAGATGGCGCGCCTGGCGGCCGAAATTGAAATGAACAGCCAGCTTTACGCCAAACGGCCCAAGCGCAAGTTCATCACCGCCAGCACCCAGGAATACGAATACGCGACCTACATGCGCGCCTGGGTGGCGCGGGTCGAGCGCGTCGGCAACCTGAACTATCCGCGCGAAGCCCAGCGCCAGGGCCTGAGCGGGCGCCTGATCCTGACCGTGTCGGTCGGGCGCAATGGCGAAGTGAAATCAGTCGTCGTGAACCAGAGCAGCGGCAAGAAGCTGCTCGACGAGGCGGCGGTACAAGCCGTGCAGCTGGCCAGCCCCTTCGCGCCCCTGCCCAAGACCAGCGAGGACATCGACATCCTCGACATCACCCGCACCTGGGACTACAAGAACGGCAACGTCGACACCCGCTGAGCGGGCGTGAAGGACTCAGCCCAGCAGCGCCTGCAAGACCGCCATGCGCACGGCCACGCCATTGGCCACCTGTTCCAGAATGGCCGACTGCGGGCCGTCGGCCACTTCATCGGTGATTTCCACGCCGCGATTCATCGGGCCCGGATGCATCACCACCGCATCGGGCGCGGCCAGGGCCAGGCGTCGCCCGTCCAGGCCGTAGTCGCGGAAATATTCTTCCATGGAAGGCACCAGGCCTTCCTCCATGCGCTCGCGCTGCAGGCGCAGCATCATCACCGCGTCCACGCCGGCGACGGCTTCGTCCATGCGCTCGATGATGTGGCAGCCCTTGGTGACTTCCTGCGAAGGCAGCAGGCTGGCCGGCGCGCAGACGCGGATCTCGGCCGCGCCGAGCGCGCGCAGGGCATGGATGTCCGAGCGCGCGACCCGCGAGTGGCGCACGTCGCCGACGATGGCCACTTTCAGGCGCGAGAAATCCTCACCCTTGCGCTGGCGCAGGGTCAGCATGTCGAGCAGGCCCTGGGTGGGGTGCGCGCTTTGGCCGTCACCGGCGTTGATGAAACAGGTGTCGCGGCGCGCGCCTGCGGCCAGGCTGGCGACCATGCCGTTGTGGGCATGGCGCACGACGAAGCAATCCACGCCCATCGCTTCGAGCGTGCGCATGGTGTCGAGCGCCGACTCGCCCTTGCGCGCAGACGAGGTGTGCACGTCAAAGCCCAGCACATCGGCGCCCAGGCGATTGGCCGCCAGTTGGAAAGAACCGCGGGTGCGCGTGGACGGTTCGAAGAACAAGGTGCAGACGCTGCGCCCCGCCAGGCGTTCGCGCAAGGCACTACCCCCTTGCGAATGCGCGCGCATGCCTTCGGCGGAGTCGAGCAGGCGCGTGATCACCTGTGCCGGCAGGCCGTCCAGGCTCAGCAGGTGTCGCAATCGGCCGTCAGGGCGAAGCTGGGGAACGTGGGCGCTGGTCATGGCGGGTCCGTGCTCAGGGGGATTCGGGAATGCGGTTCGGCCAGCCAGCGCTCGAGGATGATGGCGGCGGCCAGGGCATCGAGTTGCGAGGCCTGGTGGCGCTTGCGCTGGCCGCTGGCGCGACCGGCAGCGAAACGCTGCGCGGCTTCGATGGAACTGGTGCGTTCGTCCACCTGCTCCACCGGCAACTGGTAGCGCGCGGCGAGTTCGCGGGCGAAGTTGCGGGCCATGCGCCGGATCGGCTGGTCGCCGCCGTCGAGGGTGGCGGGGTCGCCCACCACCAGGCGCGTCGGCCGCCACTCACGCATCCAGCGATCAAGCTGCGCAAGATCAGGCTTGCCATCGCGCATGTCCAGGATGCCGACTTCGCGCGCGCTCATGGACACGGTGTTGCCCACCGCCACGCCGATTCGGCGCGCGCCGACATCAAAGGCCAACAGGGTTTGCACCGGGTCAGCCGAAGGCGGCGACTCGGCGTCCATCAGGCGTGGCCGACCAGGTCAGACATGCCGGAAATATCCACGCCGATCGCAAGCGCGGCGGCCTGCCAGCGGCGCTCCAGCGGCGTGTTGAAGAAAATCGCCGAATCGGCCGGCACGGTCAGCCAGGCGTTCTGCGCGATCTCGTCTTCGAGTTGGCCCGGGCTCCAGCCGGCATAGCCGAGCGTCATCAGGAACTGCGCCGGGCCTTCGCCCTTGGCGAGCTGTTCGAGGATGTCGCGCGAAGTGCTAACCGCCAAGCCCTTGCCGAAACGCAGGGTCGCGCCGAAATCGCGCGGGTCGTCGTGCAGCACGAAGCCGCGATCGGGCTGCACCGGCCCGCCGATCAGCACCGCTTGCCGCTCGAGCGCAGGCGAAGCGCCTGCAATGTCCATCTGCCGGAACACTTCGCCCAGGGTGAAATCCGACAGGTGGTTGATCACCAAACCCATCGCGCCCTGTTCATCGTGCTGGCAGACCAGGGTGACGCCGCGGGCAAAATGCGGGTCGGCCAGTGACGGCATCGCGATCAGGAAATGGTCGGTCAGGAATTGCGGGGCCTGCATGCGCATATTGTAACGTCCGCAGCCACGCCGGCGCGCTAACATGGCCGTCCTCAGGAGAGCCCCATGAACCAAAACCCGACCCGCGTTTCCCTGCTTGCCGCCACGACCCTGGGCCTGCTTGCGCTGGCCGGCTGCCAACGCAGCGAACCCGCGGCCGCGCCTGCTCCGGCCGCCGTTGCCGCGCCGGCCGCCAAGCCCGCCACCATGGTCGCCGTGGAAGACTTCAACGCCGGCGTCGCCAAGGCCAAGGCCGAGGGCAAGGCGGTGCTGGTGGACGCCTGGGCACCCTGGTGCCATACCTGCCTGAGCATGCAGAACTACGTGATGAACGATCCCTCCCTGGCCCCGCTGGCTGATCGCGTGGTGCTGGTGGAACTGGACACCGACAAGCCCGAGAACGCCTTCTTCCTGGAGAAGTATTCGGTCAATGTCTGGCCGACCTTCTATGTGATCGATCCGGCCAATGGCGAAGTCGCTTCGTCCTGGCCGGGCGCGGCTTCGGTGCGCGAGTTCCGCGGATTTGTCGAAGACGGCCTGGCCGGCATCGAGGCCAAGGGCTCGGCCCAGGCCGATCCGAACTCGCCGCTGCGCCGCATGATGGCCGCGCAAGCCGCGCAGGCTGCGCGCGACTACGACAAGGCTGCCGCCGCTTACGCCAGCCTGGTGGCGGAGAACGACAAGACCTGGCCGCGCCGCAACGAAGCCTTGATGGGCTGGCTGTCTTCGCTGGACCGTGCCGGCAAGACGCAGGACTGCCTGCAGGTCGGCCGCGCGCATTTGCCGGAAGTCCAAGGCGCCGCGGTGCCCGCCGACTACGCCTCCATCCTGCTGGGCTGCAGCGAAGACGAAGCCGCCGGCACCGAAGGCAAGGCCGCACGTGCCGAAGTCATCGCGCGCTTGCGCGACCTGACCAGCCATCCGCCGGCCGATGCCAGCGCCGACGATCGCGCCGACGCCTTCAACATCCTCAGCGCCGCGCTGGACGATGACGGCGACAAGGACGGCGCGCGCAAGGCGCAGGAAGGCCGCCTGGCGGTGCTTGAAGCGGCCGCTGCCGGCATCAAGGACCCGATCATCGCCCAGACCTACGATTACGCCCGCGCCCAGGCCTATGTGGCGCTCGGCCGCGGAGACGAAGCGGTGGCCATGCTCGAGGCGCGGGAGAAAGAAATGCCCAATTCCTACGAGCCGATCGCGCGCCTGGCCGTGGCTCTGTCGAAGATGGACCGCCTGCCTGAGTCAGTGGTGGCCTTCGACCGCGCCATCGCCAAGTCCTACGGCCCGCGCCAACTGCTGTACATGCGCCAGAAGTCCGAGGTGCAGGGGCGCATGGGCGACCACAAGGGCCAGCTGCAGACGCTGCGGGCCGAAGTGGCCGGCTACGAGGCCCTCGCCAAGGGCCACGCCAATGCCAAGGGCCTGGAAGACGCGCGCAAGCGCCTGGCCGAAGCTGAACACGGCACGGGTGCCTGAGGGCAGGACGCGCCGCGCGGGTTAACATCGGGCCCGTTCGCCTACGGAGCCCGACATGAGCCTGAGCACGATTCCCCGTTCCCTTCTCGCAGCCGCGCTGCTCACCGGCCTCGCCGGCCTGTCCGCCTGCAAGCGCGAAACACCCGCCGCCAGCGCGCCCGTCGCCGCTGCGCCGGCGCCGCAGGCCTCGTATGCCAGCCAGCACGTTGGCGACTTCGTCAGCGTGCCGCTGAGCGCGGACCTGTCGGCGTTCGACGCGCAGGAGCGGCGCATGATCGCGCTTCTTGTCCAGGCCGCACAGGTGATGGATTCGCTGTACTGGCAACAGGCCTGGCCCGATCGCGAAGGCCTGCTGGCCAAGGCCCCCGATGCCGACACGCGCCGCCTGATCGAGCTCAACTACGGTCCCTGGGACCGCATGAACAACGACACGCCCTTCGTCGAAGGCGTGGGCGCCCGCCCGCCGGGTAGCACCTTCTATCCGGTGGAAATGACCAAGGAAGAATTCGAAGCCTCCACCCTGGCCGACAAGAAGAGCTGGTACACCCTGCTGCGCTTCGACGCGAACACCAAGCTGATCACCGTGCCCTACCACGTTGCCTACCAGGACGATCTGGCGAAAGCTGCCGCCTTGTTGCGCGAAGCCGCGCCGCTCAGCCACGACAAGGCCTTCGGCAATTACCTGCGCATGCGTGCCGATGCCTTGCTGTCGGACGACTTCCAGCCCAGCGACCTGGCCTGGATGGACATGAAGACCAATCCGGTGGACATCGTCATCGGCCCGATCGAAACCTACGAAGACCAGTTGTTCGGCTACAAGGCCAGTTATGAGGGCATGGTGCTGATCAAGGACCGCGAGTGGAGCGAGCGCCTGGCCCGCTTCGCGAAGTATTTGCCGGAACTGCAGCGCGGCCTGCCGGTGCCGGACAAGTACAAGGCCGAGCGCCCCGGCTCCGCCGCCGACCTCAATGCCTACAACGCCATCTATTACGCCGGCGATGCCAATTCCGGCGCCAAGACCATCGCCATCAACCTGCCGAACGATGAACAAGTGCAGCTCAAGAAAGGCACGCGCCGCCTGCAGCTGGAAAACGTCATCCACGCCAAGTTCGACAAGATCCTGCTGCCGATCGCGCAGCAGCTGATCGCCGAAGACCAGTTGAAGAACGTCACCTTCGACGCCTTCTTCGAAGACACCATGTTCCATGAAGTGGCGCACGGCCTGGGCATCAAGAACACGCTCGATGGCAAGCAGACGGTTACGCAGGCGCTGAAGGAATACGCCAGCAGCTTCGAGGAAGGCAAGGCCGATGTGCTGGGCCTGTACCTGATCACCGCGCTCAGCGAAAAGGGCGAGCTCGACAAGGCCAAGCTGATGGACGGTTACGTCACCTTCCTGGCCGGCATCCTGCGCTCGGTGCGCTTCGGCGCAGGTGACTCGCATGGCAAGGCGAACATGGTGCGCTTCCACTTCTTCGAACAGCAGGGCGCCTTCAGCCGCGACCCGGCCACCGGCCGCTATCGCGTGGAGTTCGACAAGATGAAGGCGGCGATGAACGCGCTGTCCGAGCGCCTGCTCACCATCCAGGGTGATGGCGACTACGCCGCCGCCAAGGAAATGACCGAAACCATGGGCGTGATCAGCCCGCAGCTGGCGCAGGACCTGAAGAAGCTCGAGACGGCGAAGATTCCGGTGGACGTGACCTTCGAGCAGGGCCTGAAAGTGCTCGGCCTGGAAGCCGATGCCGCCGCGCCCGCCACGGCGGGTGCGCCGTGATGCAGCGTCCGCTCGCCCTGGCCTGCGCGCTGGCGCTTCTGGCCGGCTGCGCGCCGGAAAAATCGGCCGATGACGCGCAGGCCGGTGCCGCACTCGCCTCCGCGCCTTCGTCTTCGGGAAGCAGTGCCATGCCCGCGGTCGCGGCGATCGTTGGCAGCGGCCCGCAGCGCCTGCGCGGTGCGGGCATCATGGGCAAGGACGGTTACGGCCTGACGCTGTGCGGCGAAACCAGCCAGCGCATCCTCGACCTGGACGCGCCGGCGAAGGCCGCATTTGAGTCCTACTTCGCCAAGGGCGGCGCCCACGAATTCCAGGTCGATGCCTGGGGCCTGCCCGAAGACAACGGCCACCTGCGCCTGTCTTCGGTCGAACGCCTGTATACCGAAGGCCCTGGCTGCGATGAAAAGCTCGATGGTTTCGACTTGCGCGCCCACGGCACCGAACCCTTCTGGGGCCTGGACGTGGCGAACGGACAGTTGCAGCTTTCGCGCCCGGGACAAGGCGCGCTGGCGGGCACGGCGAAAGACTTGGGCGGCAGCGATGGCGCCCGCAAGTTCGAAGCCGACACCGGCGAAGGCAAGCTGCTCGCGAGCTTCTCGCCCGGCGCCTGCAACGATGGCATGAGCGATGGGCAGTTCGGCTGGAGCGCCGAGGTTTCCCCCGGCGCACAACGGTTCAAGGGCTGCGCTTACGCCGGTGTCGGGGGCGCAGCAAAGTAGGATCGCCGAAGCGACCTGAGCGCATCAGCGGACTTCGGAAATCTCCACGCCATCCAGGCCCTGCGACAGGCTGCGGGCATCGCCGCCCTGGGCCAGCTTGATCTTCAGGCGCACTTCGTTCTGCGAGTCGGCGTAACGCAGCGCGTCCTCGTAGCTGATCTCGCCGTCCTGGTAGAGCTCGAACAGGGCCTGGTCGAAGGTCTTCATGCCCAGCTCGGTGGACTCCTTCATCAGGTCCTTGAGCTTGTGGATCTCGCCATCGCGGATGTAGTCGGACATCAGCGGCGTGCCCAGCAGGATTTCCATGGCCACGCGCCGGCCCTTGCCGTCCGGGGTGGGGATCAGCTGCTGCGCCACCACGCCCTTCAGGTTCAGCGACAAGTCCATCAGCAGCTGGTTGCGGCGCTCTTCCGGGAAGAAGTTGATCATGCGGTCCATCGCCTGGTTGGCGTTGTTGGCATGCAGCGTGCAGAGCACGAGGTGACCGGTTTCAGCGAAGGCGATGGCGTGGTCCATGCCCTCGCGGGTACGGATTTCGCCGATCATGATCACGTCCGGTGCCTGGCGCAGGGTGTTGCGCAGGGCGGTTTCCCAGCTGTCGGTGTCAATGCCGATTTCGCGCTGGGTGATGATGCAACCCTCGTGCTTGTGCACGAACTCGATCGGGTCTTCGATGGTGATGATGTGGCCCGAGGAATTCATGTTGCGGTAGCCGATCATGGCCGCCAGCGAGGTCGACTTGCCGGTACCGGTGGCGCCGACGAACAGGATGATGCCGCGCTTGGTCATCGCCAGGGTCTTGACGATGGGCGGCAGGTTCAGCTCTTCGATGGTCGGGATGCGCGTTTCGATGCGACGCAGCACCATGCCGACCTGGTTGCGCTGGTAGAAGCAGCTCACGCGGAAGCGGCCGACACCGGACACGCCGATGGCGAAGTTGCACTCGTGGGTCTTTTCAAACTCCTCGCGCTGCGAGGGATTCATCACGTTCAGCACCAGGTCGCGGCTCTGCTGCGAGGTCAGCGGGCTCTGGGTGATCGGCGCCAGCTTGCCATTGACCTTCATTGAAGGCGGCACGCCGGCCGTGATGAACAAGTCCGACGCCTTCTTGTGCGCCATCAACTTGAGGAAACTGGTGAAATCGATGCTGCTCATGGGGGGATGCCTCTGGGGATAGGGCTTGGTGAATTAGTCGAACAGGCGCTTGTCCTTGGCGTAGTCACGCGCCTGCGGCTTGGTCACCAGGCCGCGCTTGACCAGGTCCTGCAGGCACTGGTCGAGCGTCTGCATGCCGACGTTCTGGCCGGTCTGGATGGACGAGTACATCTGCGCCACCTTGTCCTCGCGGATCAGGTTACGGATGGCCGGGATGCCGACCATGATCTCGTGCGCGGCGATGCGGCCACCGCCGACCTTCTTGAGCAGCGACTGCGAGATCACCGCGCGCAGCGACTCGGACAGCATCGAGCGCACCATCGGCTTCTCGCCGGCGGGGAACACGTCGATGATGCGGTCAATGGTCTTGGCGGCGGACGAGGTGTGGACCGTGGCGAACACGAGGTGGCCGGTTTCCGCGGCGGTCAGGGCCAGGCGGATGGTTTCAAGATCGCGCAACTCGCCGACCAGGATGTAGTCAGGATCTTCACGCAGGGCCGAGCGCAGGGCCTCGTTGAAGCCGTGGGTGTCGCGGTGCACTTCGCGCTGGTTGATCAGGCACTTCTGCGAGGTGTGCACGAACTCGATCGGGTCTTCGACCGAGAGGATGTGGCCGAACTCGCTCTTGTTGATGTGGTCGATCATCGCCGCCAGGGTGGTGGACTTGCCCGAGCCGGTCGGACCGGTCACCAGGATCAGTCCCTGCGGCTGGCCGATGAGTTCGGCGAACACACGCGGGCAGCCGAGTTCTTCCAGCGAGAGGATCTGCGAGGGAATGGTACGGAACACGGCGCCGGCGCCGCGGTTCTGGTTGAAGGCGTTGACGCGGAAGCGCGCCAGGCCGGGAATCTCGAACGAGAAGTCGACCTCGAGGAACTCTTCGTAGTCGCGGCGCTGCTTGTCCGACATGATGTCGTAGACCAGCGAGTGCACCTGCTTGTGGTCCAGGGCCGGGATGTTGATGCGGCGGACATCGCCGTCCACCCGGATCATCGGCGGCAGGCCGGCCGACAGGTGCAAGTCCGAGGCCTTGTTCTTGACCGAGAATGCCAGCAGTTCCGCGATGTCCATCGTCTTCTCCTGTGGGGCGCGGGAAACGGTTGGGCCCGAGCCGCCTCTCGGGGCAGTATAGCGCTCCCCTTGTGGGCGACAATGGCGACCATGCAACCCCCGAGCCCGGCCCTGCAGCAGGTATTGCTGACCCTTAAGAACGCTGCCGAAGCGGCCCAGCGGCCAATGCCGCGCCTGCTGGCGGTGTCCAAGACCAAGCCGCCGGAGGCGGTGCGGGCGCTCGCCGCCGAAGGCCAACGCGCCTTCGGCGAAAACTACGTCCAGGAAGCCATTGCCAAGATCCAGTCCCTTGCCGAGCTGGCGTTGGAATGGCACCTGATCGGCCACCTGCAGAGCAACAAATGCCGCGAGGTCGCGGAGCATTTCGACTGGCTGCAATCGCTCGACCGCGCCAGCCTGGTCGCGCCGCTGGATCGCTTCCGTGCCGGCCACTCGACGCCCCTGCAGGTGCTCATCCAGGTCAACCCCGATGGCGAAGCCGGTAAGTCCGGTTGCGCGCCGCAGCAGATCGATGCCCTCGCCGAAGCCATCACTCGCGCGCCGAACCTGCGCCTGCGCGGCCTGATGGCCATTCCCGAACCCACGCCCGACTTCGAACAGCGGCGCGCCACCTTCGCGCGCCTGCGTGGCTGGTTCGAGGCCCTGCAGGCGAAGTACCCGCAGGTGGACACGCTGTCCATGGGCATGAGCGAGGATTTCGCGCTGGCGGTGGCACAGGGTTCGACGATGGTAAGAATTGGTACCGCGCTGTTCGGGGCCAGGGGCTGAGCGCGGCGCTGGTATTCTTGCTTCGGGAACATTTCGGGTGAAGGCGGCGATGGGCGAGTCAGCGGGCCAGGACGGCGGCATCAGTTTCATCGGCGGCGGCAATATGGCGCGCAGCCTGATCGGCGGCTTGGTCGCGCGCGGGCTGGATCCGGGACAGGTGCATGTGTCCGAACCCTTCGAACCCTTGCGCAGCGCCCTGGGCCGCGATTTTTCCGTGCACACCTGCAGCGACAACGCCGAAGCGGCGGCGGCCGGCGCCACCTGGGTCTTCGCGGTGAAGCCGCAGATGCTGCGCGAGGTCGCGCAAGCCCTCGCGCCCCTGGCGCAGGCGCAGCGGCCGCTGATCATTTCCATCGCTGCGGGCATCACCAGCGCGCAACTCGAGCGCTGGCTGGGCGGCGAGCTTGCCGTGGTGCGCAGCATGCCCAACACGCCCGCCCTGCTCGGCGCGGGCGCCACCGGGTTGTTTGCCAATGCGCGCGTCAGTGGCGCGCAGCGCGAGCGCGCCGAACGCCTGCTCGCGGCCACCGGCATCACCGCCTGGATTGATGAAGAAGCCGGCATGGACGCGGTGACGGCCCTGTCCGGCAGTGGCCCGGCCTATGTCTTCCTGCTGGCCGAAGCGATGCAAACGGCCGGCCAGGCGCAGGGCCTGGATGCCGACACCGCGCGCGCGCTTGCCTTGCAAACCATCTACGGCGCCGCGCGCATGCTGGTCGAATCCGGCGAAGCGGCGGACGTCTTGCGCCAGCGCGTGACCTCGCCCGGCGGCACCACGCATGCGGCGCTGGAAAGCTTCGAAGCCGGTGGATTTCGCGAACTCGTCGCGAAGGCCATCGCCGCCGCCACCGAACGCGGGCGCAGCCTGTCCGCCGCCAACGACGCGCCGCCGGCATGAGCCTGTTGCTGGTCCGCCACGGCCAGGCCAGTGCCGGCACCGACGACTACGACCGCCTGTCCGAGCGCGGCCGCGAACAATGCCTGCGCCTCGGTGAGTGGTTGGTCGCCGGCGGCCAGCGCTTCGACGCGGTAGTGGTGGGCGGCATGCGCCGGCACCAACAAAGCCTCGAACAAGTCCAGGCTGCCTATGCCAGCGCCGGAATTTCCCTGCCCGAAGCGGAAGTGGATCGCGGCCTGGATGAATTCGACCACCACGCGGTTTTCGATGGCTTCGCCTCGGCGCATCCGCAGCACCCCAGCATCGCTGCCAGCCGCGACGGCGGGCTGCAGGCGCTCGGCGCGATGATCCATGCCGCGCTCAGCGCCTGGTCGGACGACGCGATTCCCGGCGTGCCTGAGCGCTGGAGCGAGTTCGGCGCGCGCGTGTCCGAAGCAGGGCAGCGTTTGGCCCAGCGCCGCGGCCAGGTCTTGGTGCTGACCTCCGGCGGCGTGATCTCGCGCCTGGCGCAGAACACCCTGGGCGCCTCCACCCGTGCCGCCGTGGACTTGAACCTGGCGCTGCGCAACAGCGGCATCTGCGAGTTCCACGCGCGGCCCTACGGCCTGGCCCTGGGCAGCTGGAATGCCCTGCCGCACCTGCATGACCGCCGCGAGTTGTGGACCCACTACTGAAACGCGCACCATCCCATTGCCATCCAGCCAAGGCCGAAGCATGAGCACCCTCTTCCCGATGTCGGAACGCGCCAAGGCCCTGGACGATCGCCTCGCCGCCTTCATGGCTGCGCACGTGTATCCGGCGGAGGCCGAATTCGCCGCCTGGGACGAAGACGCGCAGCGCCGCTGGCAGGTACCGCCGATCCTTGAAACGCTTAAGGCGAAGGCCCGCGCTGAAGGCCTGTGGAATCTTTTCCTGCCCGATCCGCACCACGGTGCCGGCCTGAGCAACCTCGAATACGCGCGCCTCGCCGAGCGCATGGGCCGTTCGCTGATCGCCTCGGAAATCTTCAACTGCGCGGCGCCCGACACCGGCAATATGGAAGTGCTGCACTTGTTCGGCAATGCCGAGCAGAAGGCGCGCTGGCTGCCGCCGCTGCTCAATGGCGAGATCCGTTCGGGTTTCGCGATGACCGAACCGGAAGTCGCTTCTTCGGACGCCACCAATATCGCCTTGCCGATCTTGCGCGAGGGCAATGAATTCCTGATTCACGGCCGCAAGTGGTGGACCACCGGCGCCGCCGACCCGCGCTGCAAGATCCTGATCGTGATGGGCGTGACCAGCCCCGAGGCGAACGCCTACCGCCGCCAGTCCATGGTGCTGGTGCCGATGGACACGCCCGGCGTTCGCGTCGTTCGGCCCTTGCGCGTGTTCGGCTACGACGATGCGCCGCACGGTCATGTCGAGATCGAGTTCAACCAGGTGCGCGTGCCGGTCGGCAACCTGTTGCACACCGAGGGCAGCGGATTCGAAATCGCGCAGGCGCGCCTGGGCCCCGGCCGCATCCACCATTGCATGCGCCTGATCGGCCTGGCCGAGCGCGCGCTGGAAATGATGATCGAGCGCGCGCGCGGCCGCACCGCCTTCGGCGTGCCGCTGGGGCAGCACGGCATGGCGCAGGAAGCCATCGCGCTGTCGCGTTGCGAGATTGACCAGGCGCGACTGCTTACGCTGCAAGCGGCTTCGGCGCTGGATGCCGTGGGCAACAAGGGCGCCAAGGATCTGATCGGCATGATCAAGATCGTCGCCCCGCGCATGGCCTGCGCGGTGATTGACCGCGCCATGCAGATGCACGGCGGCGGCGGCCTGTCGCAGGACCATTTCCTGGCCCAGGCCTATGCCGGCGCGC